>JAAUZB010000043.1 GCA_014804775.1 Roseburia sp.
TAAAGCTACGATTGCGCATCTACCAGGTGTAAAGCTGAAGAAATTAGAGATTGTTGTACCGGATATGGTTCGTCAGAGAAACTTTGTTATGTTCTTAGAAAAAGTCAACAAATTGAAATTTTTCATAATAAATTTAAGCCAG
This sequence comes from Roseburia sp., assembly GCA_014804775.1. Lineage (GTDB taxonomy): Bacteria > Bacillota > Clostridia > Lachnospirales > Lachnospiraceae > Roseburia. The sequence continues at coordinate 143 of JAAUZB010000043.1, forward strand.
CGATTCACTCAATCTGTCTTTTTGTCACGCAGTAGAGCTGCATGTAACTAAATTTTTAAGTATACATACAAAGGAGACACTGTCATGGAGACTAATTTTGACTACTTGCTAGAAAAAAAGGAATACGCGGACTTTGCGGTTCAGGCAGTAGAAGCTGAGAAAAGCCTTGCCATCTCTCCGGCTACCTGTGCAATATTGTCTAGACGGGCACTAGAACTGGCAGTCAGATTTGTGTTCTCTTACGATGCAGATTTAGCTCTTCCGTATCAGGACAATGTTTCCAGTTTGATACATGAGAGAACATTCCGTGACATTATAGAGCCGAGACTGTTTCCGATGCTCAAATATACAATACATCTCGGAAATGTTGCCGTGCATACAAATAGCAATATTAAAAGGGATGAAGCTGTTATTGCATTGAGAGACCTGTTTGAATTTTGTGATTGGATTGATTATTCGTACTCCAGAGAGTACAAGGAGAGAACCTTTGATGAAACAATTCTGCCATCCGGAGATGAAAAACGCATAAAGGCGGATGAATTAAAGGCACTTTATGATAGCCTGAGAAGTAAAGACAAGAAACTTGCGGAAGCTCAAAAAGAAAAGCAGGAACTCCGTAAACAGATGGCTGAGGAGCGAAGGCAACATAATCAGACGAGAGAATTTCATGTTGATACATTCACTGAAGCTGAAACCAGAAAGAAATATATCGATGTGGCGCTGCAAGAGGCAGGATGGATGATTGGCAGAAATTGTACGATCGAAGAGCCGGTTGTCGGAATGCCAAATATGACAGGAACGGGTGCTGTCGATTATGTGTTGTGGGGAAAAGATAACCTTCCTCTTGCAGTAGTTGAGGCAAAAAAGACATCTGTTGATGCTATGGTTGGAAGTCAGCAGGCAAAACTTTATGCTGATTGTTTACAGAGCCAGTATGGTAGACGTCCGCTTATCTTTACTACAAATGGATTCGAAACTTTTTATACAAATGATGTATGCGGATTTCCACGGAGAGAGGTGTCAGGTTTTTTTTCTCAAGAGGAATTGCAGCTTGAGATTGATAGAAGAAAACAGCGGAAATCGTTAGAGAATATAGAGATTAGTGACAGAATTACAAACCGTCCATATCAGAAAGAGGCTGTGACAGCAGTGTGCGATGCTATTTCTAAGAAACATAGAAAGATGCTGATTGTTCAGGCGACCGGTTCAGGCAAGACCAGAGTAAGTATTAGTATTGTTGATGTTTTAAGGCGTCATAATTATGTGAAAAATATTCTCTTCTTGGCAGATAGAACAGCGTTGGTAAAGCAGGCGAAGAACAACTATACAAATCTGCTTAAAGATTTATCATGCTGTAATTTATTGGACGGTAAGGATGATCCGGAAAGCTCAAGAATGATTTTTTCGACCTATCCTACAATGATGAATGCTATAGATGAGAAGAAGAATCAGTTTGGTGAAAGGCTTTTTTCTCCGGCACATTTTGATTTAATCATATGTGATGAGGTGCACCGCTCTATTTATAGAAAATATCGGGAAATCTTCGAATATTTTGATGCGATGCTTTTAGGCATGACTGCAACGCCTAAAAATGAAATTGATAAAAATACATATGGTATTTTTGATCTTGAGAGGGGGGTACCTACTTTTGCATATGAACTTGAGAAGGCAGTTGGTGAGGGATATCTTGTAAATTACTCTACACTGGAATACAGGACGAAAATCATGGAGGAAGGCATTCACTACGATGATTTGTCTGATGATGAGAAAGAGGAATACGAGGAAACATTTCAAGATGATGATGCAGTTGGAGATGAGATTGCAAGCAGTGCTATTAATACATGGCTCTTTAACGGCGATACAATAGATAAGGTGCTAAAAGAACTGATAGAGAAAGGACTTAAAATCGAAGGTGGCGATAAGCTTGGGAAGACAATCGTATTTGCAAAGAACAGTTTGCATGCACAGGCTATTGTGGAAAGATTTCATGTTTTATTTCCGGAGTATGGCGGAGATTTTATTAAGAAGATTGATTACAGTATCAAATACTGTGATTCTTTGATTGATGACTTTAGCACAAAGGATAAGCTGCCGCAAATTGCGGTATCTGTTGATATGCTTGACACAGGTATTGATATTCCGGAAATTCTGAACTTAGTATTTTTTAAAAAAGTTAGAAGTTATGCAAAATTTTGGCAGATGATTGGGAGAGGTACAAGACTCTGTCCGGATTTGCTAGGAGAAGGAATAGATAAAGAGAGATTTTTAATCTTTGATTTCTGCAATAACTTTGAATACTTTAGAGTTAATAAAAATGGCAGCGAGGACGGTATTCAAGAGACGCTCTGTGAGAAAATTTACAATATAAAAGCTCAGATATGTCGGGAGCTACAAGCTCCTGCATTTGCTTTGGATGATACATATGCTTCATACAGAGCCAAGTTGGTAGATGGGCTGCATCATGCAGTGATAGAGCTGAATGATAACAGTTTTATGGTTAAAAGGCATCTGCGCTATGTCGAAATGTACCGCAATCTGTCAAAGTGGAATAATTTAGAAACTGTGGAGATATCTGATATTAGGGAGCATATCTCTCCGCTTATTAAGCCAGGGAATGAAGATGAGCTTGCGAGAAGATTTGATTATCTGATTTACAGCATTGATTTGGGATTGTTGCAGAGCAAAAGTGTCCAGACTCCCGCAAAGATTGTAATTAAGACGGCAGAACAGTTATCTGGAAAATATACGATTCCGCAGGTGGTAGCTCAAAAGGACACAATTGAAAAAGCTCAGACTGCCGATTTTTGGGACAGTGCTACAGTTCTGGAGTTAGATGGCGTACGAGTTGCAATGCGCGGTTTGCTTCAATATTTGGATAAGATCAGGAGAAAGATTTATTACACTGATTTTACGGATACAATCATTGATGTGAATAAAGGAGAACCTATCTACGACAGTAATGATTTGAAGAATTATCGCAAAAAAGTTGAGTTTTATCTGAAAGAACACAGCGATAAGATGGCTGTTTACAAACTCAGAAATAACAGACAGTTATCTAAGGCGGATATAAATGAGTTGGAGCATATTTTATGGCATGAACTTGGTTCTAAGAAGGACTATGTAAAAGAGTATGGTGACACACCGATAGGACGTTTAGTTCGAAGAATAGTGGGAGTAGATAGGGAGGCTGTCAATGAGGCATTTAGTGAATTCCTAACAGAAGAAAAGCTGAATATCAACCAGATACGGTTTGTGCAGTTGATTGTTGATTATATTGTTGCGAACGGTAATATTGATGACAACAAAGTCCTTATGGAAGAGCCGTTCCGATCTGTTGGAAGTATCACAGTACTGTTTAAGGATGATATGGGAACTGCCAAACGTATTATGGAAGTGGTAGCAGATATAAAACGTAATTCAGAAGAAATTGCATAAGTCTCATAGGGTATAAATTGACATCGGCGGATCTTTATGGTATACAATTGAGCAGATAATGCGAGATACAAAGATTTGATAACGAACGAATACATGAAGGAGAGATAAATGAAAAAACAAACAGTTTTAATACTTTTTATGGCAATGATTATGGCATCTGCCTGTGGCAATGCAAAGACGGAAACGCGGGTCGGTGAAACGAAAAGCATTACCGCAGAAGACGAAATTTCAGACGGCACTAAGCCAAATGATGTGAATGAGCAGGATGACATAGTTGAACAGAATGTTTCAGATGATACAGAAATCGGGGCTGTGCCGGATGAAAATGCGTTACAACAGTTGTATGCTAAGGCGCAAGAGTATGAATATATGGCAGTGGGATATTATCGGGATTCCGATGATCCGACCGCAGTATGGGACGGTTATGTTCCGTTTGATGAGGATTATATACAGGAAAGCACAGAGTATCTTAAAAGCAGCGCACATGGCATCAGTATACGGTTATATATGGTAAAAGCAAATAATGCCACGGATGCCAATGCAGAATGTACCCGCATTTATAAAGAACAGTTAGAAGAGCATGGAATTGATGCAGAATTTTATGATGCACAGTCCTTTGATAATGATACGTTGGCGCTTGGTCTTTGCATTTATCAAAATGAAAAGGATGAAGCTGTCAGTACCTTTTTATATAGCGACGTACGCGGTTATGGCGACATATATATGTGTGCGGAAATCGAATTTAACGAAGCAGAATTTGATGACACAACGCCTGCCTTAGTGAACGAAATAGATGATGTTTATGGCATGACATTTTCTACTATGTTCCAATAAAATATTCTGTTTTGAGTCATAAGACGGTTTTCTTCCACTGATAGATTTCTAAGTCCACAAAATTTCCAACAACGGTGACACCCTCCGCTTCCAACAGTAGCTTCTGTCGGTTTACGCCGCCGAAAGCGAATGCATCTGAGAGCCTGCCTTCCCGGTTTACGACCCGATGGCAGGGAATATGCTCAGGGTCAGGATTGACGTGCAGTGCATATCCGACCACTCTTGCCCAACGTCTGTTGCCTGCCAGTGCCGCGACCTGACCGTAGGTTGCGACATTTCCTCTGGGAATCTGTTTTACAATGTCATATATTTTTTCATAGGAATTTTTCTTTTGATCCATTTGAATCCCCCATTTCAGAGCGTTTATGCGATACTGCGGTGCAGATTTATCTTTTTTCATTGTACCATATAGTTGGTTGGCGTGCATGCCAATTTTGATTGGCATGCCAATTTTGATTGGCATGCATAGTTGCATTTCGATTGTAGAATTTACGATTGACAACTATAACTATAATTTGATATACTTAAACTGACAAGTGTCACTTGTAAATTGTTTAATAGGAAAGGAGTTATTATTATGTACAAAATCAAAAAAATGATGACGGGAATTGTCTTGGGGGCATGTGTGATTGGAAGCAGCATAGTATCGTGTCTTGCCGCAACAGGTGAGATAAAGGCAGAAATTACTGCCAACAGAGCATATGGAAGGTTTATGTGTAGCGAAACGGGACATCAGCTTACTGTGGAAGTTTATTATAGTGAGGTGGGACCGGATGGAAAAACAACAATAGACTCTATCAGCAATTCCCAGTTTGGCAATATCACGACCGTGGTGGCATCAAGAAACAGCCCGGATGGATATCGATATACAAGAGGGCGGGCGGCAGGATTGATAGATAGAAAAACGGTGGCTGTATCGCCAGAGGCAATAGTAGAATAATGCAGAAAGAATTGAAAATAAAATGCCTTAAAAGGCTTTTTTGCGTGCTGACAGCAGGATTATTTCTGCTGTCAGCGTGTCAGAAAGCAGAACAGGGAAGCGTGGAAAGAACTGATTTGATGGGGGAAATCGAAGAAGTTGAATCTGATTATGAATACGGTTTTGTGGCGGAATCGGAACATGGATATTATAGTTGGGAACGCGTGGAATATATAAGAGAACCCTCCGATCTTGCGTTGTTGGTATTTATGGATATCGAATCCCAACAAGTAGTGCCCCTGTGCAATAAACCAGATTGTATGCATGATAGCGAGGAATGTAATGCATATTATTCTGATATACATTCATTTTCAAATGAAGGAATGGATAAACACTATATTCAGTACTATGAGGACAGCATCTATGCAATCGGTCTTGGTGAGGACGATTATGTCTCACTTTTCCGCATTGAAGCGGACGGTTCTGAGTGGGAAGAGAGCACGAAGCTGTACAGAACGGATTATTCGTCCACAGGTCATTGGCGTGTACCGGAGGTACTGGTGGCGGATGGATATGTGTATTTTATAGACTACAAACAAAAAAGTATGACACTCACACGGATGCCGATTGGCGGAACGAAGGCGGAGGTCATCTATGAAGATGACAGTGGAGCGGAGGTTCAGGTTCACCGGGTGAAATACAGGAACGGATCTGTGTATTTTCAGGTTGTCACCTTTCCGGAGGGAAAATATGAGCTTCATGAGGCTGCATTATATCGGTATGATACGGCAGACGGACAGTGTAGTCTCGTCAAGGAGGGGATTTACGGTTCATATTCCGTGCGGAATGATCTGGTATATTATGTAGATGAGAACGGACTGTTCTGCTATTCCATTCAGGAACAAAACGAAAAAACAGTGGTGGAACAGCCTCTAGATTACCCGACTGTTACGCTTACGGAGGATTATATTGTTCTCTGCGATATTAAGGGAGATGGAACACTGAGTTTCTATGACTATGAAGGAAAGGAAGTTGCCACGGTTTCCGGCGCATTGCGACCGCTTTTATATCTTGGGGGAAACTCGGATATGTTGTTTGCTGAATGCACAAACGATAATGTGACAAGACTGTGTTTTATGGACTTGAAAAAGCCGCTTGATGAATTACAGTGGGAAGATTTTCAGAGGGATTAAGCGGAGTTTATTAGGACTTAGATATGGAATGGAAGAAAATTCTGGTGAACAGAAAGCTTTTAGGTATGATCCTTATATTGTTTGCAGTTGAGATGGCAGTCTTTTGGGAAAACTGCCGGCAGAATGACAGCTTGTGGATGGAAAAACACGGTCAGACCTATGAGGCTTATCTGGAAGAGGAACAGCAGCAGTATATTGACACATATGATAGCCGCGTGAATGATATTATGGATCAGGCGGATGCGTTGAACGGAATCAGTATTTTTGCTTTAGATGACAGTTTCTCGAAACGAAATCTCGCATTGACGAAGGATACGTTTGAGCCGTTGCTGAATCTGGAACTGACCTATGTGAAAGGGCGAACGGTAACAGAATTCTTTTCGTTTCGGTTTGGAAGTCTGTGCGCATTTTTGTGTGGATTGGCAATCGCGTTTGAACTGAGCGAAGTAAGAAAAAAAAGAGTGCGCAGCATCACCTTTCCGACAGAATACGGAAAATTGCGCCTTGCACTGGAAAAAGCAGAGGCGCTTTTTCTTTGGGCTTTTGTGATTACGTTTCTGTTTCAGGCAGGAATTCTGCTGGCAGGAATTTTGCTGTTTCACGAGAATCCAATGCAGATTTTGCGCTGTCCGGCACAGACGTTTGTCTGTTTCGCATCTTTTTCATTACAGCTTACAATGTGGCAGGTCATGCTTCTTTATCTGCTGTACAGANNGGTGATTTTGTATGTGATTATGGTTNTGANATGGTCTGTCGCCGTNGTTTTTGATCATACGGTATTGGCGGTGGGAATCTGCGGCGTATTTACCGCGGCAGAGTATTTTTTATATGCCAAAATAGACGATAACAGCGTATGGAAGCTGCTGAAGTACTGTAATATATGGTACCAGACGGCAGAGTGCAGTTATTTCACAAGATATAGGAATCTGAATATTTTTGGATATGCGGTCAACAGGAACATGGCGATGATAATTGCTCTGGCGATTACCGGTCTGATCGCTTCCGGAATCGGGATAGCGATATGCTNCAGGCGTTATCCCTGCAGTTCCAGGGTGAGCCGGCTTGAGAAAGCGATAACTGCTATTATAATAAGGGTTGAGAAAATTAGAGGAGCGTTTCTGGAAAAGCTTTCTCTGGCAGGAATGGAGAGCTATAAGATTCTGGTTATCCAAAAAGGTTTGATTGCGGTTTTACTGTTGGGAGTGCTGCTGTATTATAAAGCGGATTTTACACAGGTTCAGCGTTCTACACAGGAGGAACTTTACTACCAGTTTACGGACCGTTATCTGGGCGAACCGGGAGAGGATTCCCGCAGGGAAATTGCGCAGCTAGCCGATAAACTGGAACAGGTAGACCGGGATTTAACCCGGCAGTTGATGGACGAAACAGTGGGGGCGGATGCAAGAATTTCGCTTGCGATGTGGTATGACTCTTTTTCGGAAGAGCGTTTGTTTCTCAAACAGATTCAGGAGCAGACGGAAAGTCTGGAATACATACGGCAGGAATCCGGCATTGNTGTCTGGTATGTAAACTTATACAGCTATGATCATTTATTGCGGAATGACGATGTCATGCTGAATCTGGGACTTCTGTTCGTGATACTGTGGTTTTGCCNAGGAATGTACATCGGGGAAAACGGAAGCGGAATGGTATGTATGATCAATAGCAGCCATAGACAAAGCTTTTTATATAAAACCAAGATTCATATTGCGATGCGNTTGACCTCTCTGATATATTTCACGGTCCTTCTCTATCAGATCATTTCCGTTGCAGCAGTCTATGGAGTAAAAGGAATTCGTGCACCGGTGCAAAGTATATTGGCATTGTCTGATATCCGGGTCAACTGTACCATCTGGCAGTATTTCCTTGNCAGATATGCGGTAAAATATGCANTTCTTTTAGTGNTATGTTTTAGTGTATGTAAGGGGATAGAAATCGTTTTATGTAAAAAGGGATTGATCAATGGAATTAAAAATAGAAAATTTGTCCAAACGTTTTGGCGATGTTAAGGCTTTAAATCATATCAACTTCACGTTCACTCCNGGAATNTANGGNATTCTCGGACCGAACGGAGCGGGGAAGAGTACNCTCATTAATTTGATCACGAATAATATTGCAAGAGAAGAGGGTCAGATCTTTTGGAATGGTAAAGACATTCTCAAGGGAAATAAAGAGTATAGAAAAATCCTGGGATATATGCCGCAGCAGCANGGGTATTATGAGGATTTNACGGCGGGTTCTTTTTTGATGTANATGTCNCATCTTAAGGGACTTGACAGAAGAACGGCAAAAAGNAGGNNGGAAGAGCTCCTTNGGNTNTTNCATCTGGAANCGGCGCGAAANAAAAGNATCGGNGGNTTTTCNGGTGGAATGAANCAGCGNTTNNTGTTGGCACAGGCGCTTCTCAATGATCCCAAGCTTCTGATCTTAGATGAGCCGACGGCGGGNGTNGATCCGCAGGAAAGAATCAATATCCGNAATTATATCAGCCAGATTGCAACAAACCGCATTGTGTTATTGGCGACGCATATCGTCTCCGACATTGAAGCAATTGCCAAAGAGATTATTATCTTAAAATCAGGAAATATGGTAGAAACCGATACGCCGGGCAGNTTGATCGCNAAAGTACANAGGTATGTGTGGAANGTAGAGGTTGCGGAAGCGGATTTGCCGGATATGCAGGCAAAATATATGATCAGCAATATCAGAAAAAGTGAAANNGGATTGTCNGTGAAGGTGATAAGTGAAGAACCGCCNGAAAACGCTGAACCGGAAAAGNCAGTAAATCTGGATGAGGTGTACNTATTTTATATATGTTCACCTTGAAGCTTGCAGTCACCCGCTGTATAATTGTTTTCTGGAGCTATGGAAATAAGGAAATAAGCAAAATCGGGTGGAGGATAAAAAATGAGCAAGCTTCATTTGGAATTAAAAAAAGTCGTGGACGACAGTTACGATATTGAGATCGGATATGAACTGGGAGANCAGCTGCTCTGNGATCTTAGGGACGGACTTGTCGGCNGNATTCATAAATTTGCNGTGATCACGGACAGNAANGTAAAAGATCTGTATGCAGAGGGGATATGNCGGCTGCTGCNGGAGGCAGGCTATCAGACNGATCTTTTCGTGTTTGAAGCGGGTGAGACGAGCAAGACGCGCGAGACGAAAGAGAAGATAGANGANGCGATGCTGGAAANNGGNTATCGCAGAGACTGCTGTATCATAGCGGTTGGCGGAGGTGTTGTGACGGATCTCGCGGGATTTGTCGCAGGGACTTTCGGCAGGGGCATACCGTTTATCAATTACGCGACCACACTGTTGGCGGCGGCAGACGCTTCCGTCGGTGGAAAGACTGCGGTGGATACACCCCTTGCAACGAATCTGATTGGTCTGTTCAATCAGCCGAAGAAGGTCTATATCGATATCGCGGCATGGAAGACGCTGCCAGAGAGACAGGTGTCCAGCGGTCTTGCAGAGACCATCAAACACGCCTGTCTTGCAGATCATGAGATGTTCTGTTTCCTAAAGGAGCATATGCAGGATATCCTTGCCATGGACAGGAATGCGTGCGAATATATTGCGGAGAAAAACTGCCAGATAAAATATGAGGTAGTGATGAAAGATGAGCGTGAGAGCGGACTGAGAGAATGTCTGAACCTGGGGCATACGGTAGGACGCGCGATCGAGACAGTCAGCGGATACCGTCTGCTTCACGGGGAGGCGCTTTCAATCGGAATGGTTGCGGAGGTAAAGCTTGCACACCGGATGGGTTATATGACGCAGGAGGAAGGTGAGGAAGTCATTGCGCTGTTGGGACAGGCAGGTCTTCCGGTTGCGATCCCGGACTATATTGACAGAGAAGAGTTGGTCAGAAAATTGTATACGGACAAGAAAGTCAAAAACGGGAAACTGCGTTTTGTGATACAGAGAGGGATCGGAGCAATCGTGGAATTTGAGGACGGTGTTTTTGCGACGCCGGTGGAAGAGAGCGTGGCACGGGATATCATCAGACAGATCTGATACGTGCTGCACGGTGAGCGGCGGGGGATGTGTATCCTGTGACAGGGCTGCTGCATAGTTTATATTATATATCTGTGTCAAAAAAGGGGAAAATATGTACGTGGCAATTGGGTTACTGGTACCTTTTGTAGGCACAACACTTGGAGCGGCCTGTGTATTTTTTATGAAAAATGAATTGAACCGATTGGTGCAAAAGGGATTGCTTGGATTTGCATCAGGAGTCATGATAGCGGCGTCTGTCTGGTCGCTTTTGATTCCTGCTATTGAGATGGCAGAAGAGAATCTGGGAAAGTTTTCTTTTGTGCCTGCGGCAGTGGGATTTACAGTTGGAATCTTATTTCTCCTTATGATGGATAAAATGATCCCGCATCTGCACCCCAATGAAGAAAAGCCGGAGGGACCGCCGAGCGGCTTAAAAAAGACGGCGATGCTCGTGCTGGCAGTCACGCTGCACAATATACCGGAGGGAATGGCGGTCGGAGTCGTATTTGCCGGAGTGCTGTCAGGACAGGGCGGGATCGCCATGGCGGCGGCATTNGCTCTGGCAGTCGGAATTGCGATTCAGAATTTTCCGGAGGGTGCGATCATTTCGCTGCCACTGAAGAGTGAAGGAAAATGCAAAAAACAGGCGTTTCTTTGCGGAATGGCATCCGGGGCAGTGGAACCNGNCGCNGCGGTGCTCACNGTCCTNCTGACAGGGATCATTCTGCCATTGCTGCCATATCTGCTTTCCTTTGCCGCGGGGGCAATGATCTATGTAGTGGTGGAAGGACTGCTGCCGGAAGCATCCGAAGGAGAACATTCCGATATCGGCACGCTGGGGTTTGCAGCCGGNTTTTTGCTGATGATGATCCTNGANGTGACATTGGGATAACCAGCGGCCGAATCGGATTTGTAATGTTTATTCGTATTTATTCTTTTCGCCGATCTCCTGCATTTTCATTGCACGGACTTTAAGCGGCAGTCCAAACAGTGTGATGAATCCTGCAGCATCGTGATGATCGTAAAGCTCGCCTGTGGTGAAGCTGGCAAGAGATTCACTGTACAGAGAGTACGGGGATGTCGTGCCGGCTTTAATAATGTTGCCTTTGTACAGCTTGAATTTTACTTCTCCGGTCACATATTCCTGTGTTGATGAGACAAATGCCTTCACTGCATCACAGAGCGGTGTGTACCATTTTCCTTCATAGACGATCTGAGCAAGCTTATTGCCCATATCTTTCTTGACATCCATGGTGGCACGGTCAAGCACCAGTTCCTCGAGCTGCTGATGAGCCTCCATCAGGATCGTTCCGCCGGGAGTTTCATAGACGCCGCGTGATTTCATACCGACAACGCGGTTTTCTACGATGTCGATGATGCCGATGCCGTGTTTGCCGCCGAGGCGGTTCAGCTCACGGATGATATCGGAAACCTTCATTTCTTTTCCGTTTACGGATTTCGGAGTACCTTTTTCAAACGTTATCGTAACATACTCGCCTTCCTCCGGAGCTTTTTCAGGAGAAACGCCAAGAACCAGCAAGTGATCGTAATTCGGTTCATTTGCAGGATCTTCAAGCTCAAGACCTTCGTGGCTGATATGCCAGATATTGCGGTCACGGCTGTAGCTGGAATCTGCGGAGAACGGAAGATGGATTCCGTGAGCCTCGCAGTAGTCGATCTCGTCCTGACGGGACTGCATGGTCCATTTATCTTCTCTCCATGCTGCGATGATCTTAAGGTCCGGTGCAAGCGCTTTGATGGCAAGCTCGAAACGGATCTGGTCGTTGCCTTTGCCGGTTGCACCGTGGCAGATGGCGGTTGCGCCTTCTTTTCTCGCAATTTCCACCAGCTTTTTGCCGATCAGAGGGCGCGCCATAGAGGTGCCGAGCAGGTACTTGTTCTCATACACGGCGTTCGCCTGTACACATGGCATAATATACTCGTCACAGAATTCGTCGGTGATATCTACGATGTATAATTTGGAAGCACCGCAGGAGAGGGCTCTTTCCTCCAACCCGTCCAATTCTTCCTCCTGACCGCAGTCGATGCAGCAGCAGATTACTTCATAATCATAGTTTTCTTTTAACCAGGGAATAATGGCGGTCGTATCAAGTCCGCCGGAATAAGCTAAAATTACTTTTTCTTTCATGGAATTCGTCCTTTCTTTTTGTATGGTTTGAATTTGCGCTAGAAACAATATACAACAAATCATGTATAAACGCAAGTGAAAAAATATGCAGAATTTTTTTGAAGTGTAATAATACAAATTATTATATTTTAGGAATAAATATTGAGGTAAAGGAAAAAAAGTATTGCATAATATTATTGCGGAATGTATAATTATGCAATACAGTTGCTAGGCAGTAGATTCCGNGGCATAATAGCCGATATTCTTAAGGAAAAAACTCTTTACTCGGGTTCTGAGGTGTACTAATATAGGAATATGTGTAACTGTGAAGATACGGTTATGAATATGGAGGAAAACAATGATAAAGGCAGGAATTATCGGAGCTACCGGATATGCGGGAAATGAGCTGGTCCGGCTTTTGACGGGGCATAAAGAAGTAAAAATCGAGTGGTACGGCTCCAGAAGTTACATAGATCAGAAGTATGCAGATGTATATCGGAATATGTTTGAAATTGTAGAAGATATCTGCAAGGATGACAATATGGAGGAACTGGCAGAGCGGGTGGATGTGATCTTTACCGCAACACCGCAGGGATTTCTGGCGGGCGTTCTGACGGAGAGCATTCTGGAGAAGACCAGGATCATCGACCTGAGCGCGGATTTCCGCATCAAGGATGTCGGTGTATATGAAGAGTGGTACGGAATCACGCACAAGAGCCCGCAGTTTATCCCGGAGGCAGTTTACGGGCTCTGCGAGGTGAACCGCGAACAGGTAAAGGGATGCAGATTGGTTGCAAATCCGGGGTGCTATACGACGTGTTCCATTCTGACAGCATATCCTCTGGTAAAAGAAGGGCTAATCGACACAGACACTCTCATCATCGACGCAAAATCCGGGACTTCCGGGGCAGGACGCGGTGCAAAGCTGCCGAATCTGTTCTGCGAGGTCAATGAAAATATCAAGGCGTACGGTGTTGCGAGTCACCGTCATACGCCAGAAATAGAGGAACAGCTGGGATATGCGGCGAAAAAGCCGGTAACGGTCAACTTTACACCGCATCTGGTGCCGATGAACCGGGGCATTCTTGTGACAGAATACGCTTCACTGACAAGAAAGCAGGATGGGAGTCTGCCTTCCTGTGAGGAGATCAAAGCGGTTTATGATAAGTATTACGGTGCGGAAAAATTTGTCCGTGTCCTTCCGGCAGGTGTCTGCCCGGAGACAAAATGGGTGGAGTGCAGCAATTATGTGGATATCGGATTCCAGATGGATGTGCGCACCGGAAGGATCATTATGATGGGAGCGCTTGACAATCTGGTAAAGGGTGCGGCAGGACAGGCGGTACAGAATATGAATNTGCTCTTTGGCTTCGACGAGGCAGAGGGACTTGATTTGGTGCCGGTATTCCCGTAACACANGCGCGAGAAGAACTTTTCATGTATTAGTTGAAAAAGGATGATGTGGAAAATGGCAGACGATAAATTGGTCATCCGTGTGATGACAATGGATGATTTTGAACAGGTATCTGCGCTCTGGATGAGTATCAGTGGATTTGGGATAAGAAGTATTGACGATTCCAGAGAGGGCGTGGAGCGATTTATCAGGCGTAACCCTGCGACCAGCATGGTTGCCGTGACGGANGGGACAGTCATAGGGGCGATCCTTTGCGGGCATGACGGCAGAAGNGGATGCCTGTATCATGTCTGNGTGAAGGAAGAGTACCGGAACAGNGGNATNGGGCAGAAAATGGTGAAAGCCTGCNTNGCGGCACTGAAAGAGGAAAACATCAACAAAATCAACCTGATCGCATTTCGCAAAAATGAGGTTGGGAACCGTTTTTGGCAGGGAATGGGGTGGACCTTCCGCGACGATGTCAACTATTATGAATATGTGGTAAACGCNGAGAATGTGACGAGATATAACCCATAGATCAGTATGAGGAAAGGAATGGTTAGTAAGATGAAACAGATCAAAGGCGGAGTTACCGCAGCAAAGGGGTTTCTGGCTGCAGATACGGCAGCGGGGATCAAATATAAAGACAGAAAAGACATGGCGATGATCTACAGCGAGGTTCCGTTTTATACAGCGGGAACCTTTACCAGCAATATCGTAAAGGCGGCGCCGGTCAAATGGGATCAAAAGATTGTTTACGATGAGAAAATGGCACAGGCGGTGGTGATCAATGCGGGAATTGCCAATGCATGCACCGGAGAGGAAGGAATGCGCTGCTGTGAGCTGACGGCGGAGAAGGCGGGTGAACTGCTCTCCATACCGAAGGAGCATGTTCTCGTGGCATCTACGGGTGTGATCGGTATGCAGATTCCGACTGATCGCATCTGCGCCGGCGTGGAAGCGATGGCTCCAACGCTGAGCGGAGAGATCGAGAGCGGACATGCCGCTGCATGTGCGATCATGACCACAGACACCCATGAGAAAGAGGTGGCGGTTGAAGTGGAGCTTGGCGGAACTACAGTAACGATAGGGGGCATGAGCAAGGGATCAGGAATGATCCATCCCGATATGTGTACAATGTTGAGCTTTGTGACGACAGATGCGGCGATTTCACAGGAGCTGCTGCAGGAGGCGCTTGGCGCGGATGTGGAGGACACCTACAACATGATCTCGGTGGACGGGGACACCTCGACGAATGACACCTGTCTGCTCCTCGCAAACGGTATGGCGCATAACCCGATGATCGCGGAGAAGAATGAAGATTATGAAGCGTTCTGCAAAGCGCTGCATTTCGTCAATGAGACGCTCGCAAAACAGATGGCAGGGGACGGAGAAGGCGCGACGGCGCTTTTTGAGGTAAAGATCGTCGGAGCAGAGTCAAAGGAACAGGCAAAGCTTTTGAGCAGATCAGTGGTAAGCTCCAGTCTGGTGAAAGCAATGATTTACGGACATGATGCCAACTGTGGCAGGATTCTCTGTGCCATGGGATATTCTGGCGCACAGTTCGATCCGGAACAGGTGGATCTTTTCTTTGAGAGCGAGGCGGGAAAGATACAGGTATTCTGTGACGGTGTTGCACTGGATTACAGCGAGGAGGAAGCGGCAAAGATTCTTTCAGAACCGGCTGTCACGGCGATCGCCGATCTTAAGATGGGGCAGGAGAGCGCGACGGCATGGGGATGTGACCTGACTTACGATTATGTGAAAATCAATGCGGATTACCGTTCATAAATGGGGAGAGGATTAAAATGACAGAAGAAAATTATATGAAGGAAGTAATGCAGAAAGCGGAGGTGCTGATTGAAGCATTGCCGTATATTCAGCGTTTTAACCGCAAGATCATTGTGGTAAAGTACGGCGGCAGCGCCATGGTGGATGAGGAACTTAAAAAGCAGGTCATTCAGGATGTGACTCTGCTGAAGCTGGTAGGTTTTAAACCGATCATCGTACACGGAGGAGGAAAGGAGATCAGCCGGTGGGTCGGCAAGGTCGGAATGGAACCCGTGTTTGTAAACGGTTTTCGCAAAACCGATGAGGACACGATGGAGATCGTGGAGATGGTGCTCGGCAAAGTAAACAAGTCTCTGGTAAAGCTGGTGCAGGAGCTCGGGGTAAAGGCAGTTGGCATCAGCGGAAAAGACGGCGGTCTGCTCACCGTGGAGAAAAAATATGCAGACGGCAAAGATATCGGCTATGTGGGCGAGATCACGCAGGTCAATCCTAAATTGCTCTATGATCTGTTGGAAAAGGATTTCCTTCCGATTGTCTGCCCTGTCGGGATGGATGCGTCATATGACAGCTATAATATCAATGCGGACGATGCGGCATGCGCGATCGCAAAGGCTGTAAATGCGGAAAAGCTTGCTTTTCTGACTGATATTGAAGGGGTATATAAAGACCCGAGTGACAAGAGCACTCTCATCTCTGAACTCACGGTTTCGGAGGCAAGAGAATTGATAGGAGAGGGATTCATTGAGGGAGGCATGCTGCCGAAGCTCAACAGCTGCATTGAGGCAATTGAGAACGGTGTTTCAAGAGTACATATCTTAGACGGCAGGATTTCTCACTGTCTGCTCTTGGAGATCTTTACCAATAAGGGAATCGGAACCGCGATTTTCGGCGACAAGGAGATGAGATTTTATCATGAATAAAGAAAGCTATATGCAGGGGGCGGAGGAATCCCTGCTTCACACATATAATCGCTTCCCGCTGGTCTTAGACCACGGTGAGGGAGTTTATCTGTACGATACCGATGGAAAGGAATATCTTGATTTTGCGGCGGGGATAGCGGTACAGGCGTTCGGATATCACAACAGAGAATATACGGACGCGCTGAAAGCGCAGGCGGAGAAGCTGCTCCACACTTCAAATCTCTACTATAATGTGCCGATCATTGACGCTTCTAAGCGGCTGCTTGCGGCAAGCGGAATGGACCGTGTTTTTTTTACAAACAGCGGCACGGAGGCAATCGAGGGTGCGATCAAGGCGGCAAAGAAATACGCATACACAAGAGACGGACACGCGGGACATGAGATCATCGCAATGAATCACTCGTTTCACGGAAGAAGTATGGGGGCATTGTCTGTCACTGGAAATTCCCATTACAGGGAACCGTTTGGGCCGTTAGTGCCGGGTGTGAAGTTTGCTGATTTTAATGATCTTGGAAGTGTAAAGGCATTGGTAAATGAAAAGACCTGTGCCATAATTTTGGAGACGGTGCAGGGAGAAGGCGGAATTTATCCTGCAACGGATGAATTTCTTGGCGGAGTGAGGAAACTTTGCAGCGAACATGATATTCTGTTGATCTTAGATGAGATCCAGTGCGGTATGGGAAGGACCGGAAAGATGTTTGCGTGGCAGCATTACGGAGTCAAGCCTGACATTATGACTTGCGCTAAGGCATTGGGATGCGGAGTGCCGGTAGGGGCATTTGTGATGACGGAGCAGGTGGCGAAACGCTCGCTTGCGCCGGGGGATCACGGCACGACCTATGGAGGAAATCCGTTTGTCGGCGCTGCAGTCGCTAAGGTTCTTGAAATGATGGAGCGCGACCGTATCACAGATCATGTAAATGAGATCGCTCCTTATCTGGAAAAACGTCTGGATGAACTGACCGATGCCTATGACTTTCTGACGGCGCGCAGAGGTATGGGACTGATGCAGGGGATCGTGAGCACAAAGCCTGTTGCGCAGATCGCAGCGGATGCCTTGGACGAGGGACTGATCGTCATTACGGCAGGCTCTGATGTCATTCGTCTGGTGCCGCCGCTCATCATTGAAAAACAGCATGTGGATGAGATGGCAGATAAATTGGACCGTGTTTTGAACAGGATGGGATAAAATGAGAGGAATGCACAAGAAAATCATTTCAGCGATACTGGTATGTGTTATGCTGATTGCGGGGGCTGCCGTGATCAGCATAAATCATGCCCAAAAAGAAGGGCAGCAAACAGCAGATACGCTGCAGTCAGGCGGTATCAGTGAAGAAGAAAATGTGGCATATCAGAGTGCTGCGGCAGATTTGCTGCTCTGGTATGAGGATGAGACATATGCAGCCTTTTTAGAGCAGGCTGCGGCAGAATATTATGGGCAGACAGGCATCAAGGTTTTGGCCAAACGGCAGGAGACGACCGATTATGTTGCGGATATCTATGACAGAACGATGCAGGATGACGGTTTCCCGGATGTTTTTATAAGTTCGGGTGACAACCTCGAGGAATTATATCTCTATGGGCTTGCTGCAGTGAACGAAAGCGATACGGAAAGCACGGGGATGCTTGCNCCGGCGGCAGAGGCGGCATCTTATGGAGGAAAGCTTTTGGGATATCCTTTGAGTTATGATACCTGCCTGTTTATCTATCAGAACGGTTATTTTGAGACGGCGCCGGAGTCTATCCAGGCGATCATTGAGTATTCGAATGAAAATGAGCCTCCGGAAGATGTGGAATATCTGTTGGAGTGGGATGTCAACGATGCGTTTTATGATTTCCCGTTTGTCTCTAACAGCGTTTCTTTTGATAAGACGCAGGCGGAGAGCATGGATGTCCTTTACGACGAGGAGATGTATNAAAAAGACCTGGAATTTTTTGAGGCAATTCTGGAGTCTTTCTCGGTGGATGCCTCTACGGTATCGGAACAAAATATTGCGGATCATTTTCTGGCGGGGAAGACGCTTTGCGCGGTTCTTGACACGAACTCTCTTTATCGGTTGGAGGGGTATGATTATTCCGCCATCGTCTTTCCGAAGCTGAATGACGAGCTTGGCGCTAATTCCTGTGCCGTTACGGATATTCTGGTAGTCAACGATTTTTCGGAGAAAAGCGCACAGGCGGCAGACTTTGCCGAATTTGTGACTGTGAAGATGTCAGGAAAACTGTATGAGCTGTCAGGACATTATTCCGTGATCCCGTCCGAACACCCGGATGCTGCGGAGACTGTGGCATGTCAGGCATATGAAAAGGCAGTACCCGTGCCGGATTCGTCGGATGCCAAAGATTTTTGGGTTAAATTGGAAGAAACAATTTCGAAATATTTTTCAAATGGTCTTGCATAAATTTTAAATTTAGATACAATAAAAATATCGGGCATTGAGAGCTCCTATCCGTAAACAGAATTCTGTTTAGAATAGGAGAGTGCAGATGAAATTGATCAGATCAACAGTGATAGGTGTGTATGCCCTATGCACGGTTTTAACAGGGTGCGGCAGGGAGGACACAGTATATTTAGAGAGCGTCAGGGAGCAGACGGAAACGGAATGCGAGACGCAGAGCGCAGGGGAGACACAGAGCGTGACGGATTCGCTGTGCTATGTCTATGTCTGCGGGGCGGTAGAGCGCCCGGGTGTTTATGCGCTGACAGAGAACAGCCGTATTTATGAGGCGGTCGATATGGCGGGCGGGTTTCGCGAGGATGCCCGAAAAGAGGCGGTCAATCAGGCNGGGANGGTTTCNGATGGACAGATGGTNTATATTCCGTCTGAGGAGGAGGCAGAGTCCGGCATTGCGGAGGGAACAGGTTTTTTTGTAGACGGGACTGCGGAAACGGCGGACGGGCGAATTGATCTCAATACGGCGACGGCAGAGCAGCTTATGACACTTCCGGGAATTGGAGAATCCAAGGCGGGGAGCATTATTCGATACCGCGAAGAACACGGGGCATTTGCTTCGGTCGAGGATTTGATGAAAGTGGAAGGAATCAAAGAAGGCACATATAATCGTTTGAAGGACAGTATAAAGGTGAATTGAGAATGGCAAAAAGGGTTCTTGTTGTAGATGACGAAAAATTGATCGTAAAAGGAATTCGGTTCAGCCTGGAGCAGGATGGAATGGAAGTGGATTGTGCATANGANGGTGAGGAAGCGCTTAAAATGGCGAAAGAAAACGTTTATGATATGATTCTGCTGGACATTATGCTGCCCAAAATGGACGGCTTTGAAGTGTGCCAGCATATTCGCGAGTTTTCCAACATGCCGATCGTCATGCTGACGGCAAAAGGTGACGATATGGATAAGATCCTCGGGCTGGAGTACGGAGCAGACGATTATATCACAAAGCCTTTTAATATTCTGGAGGTCAAGGCAAGGATCAAGGCGATCATGCGGAGAACCTCTGCGAAACAGCCGAAGAAGGATACGGGCAGGGTGATCGAATCAGGAGATCTGAGACTGGACTGTGAGAGCCGGAGACTGTTTATTCTTGGCAAAGAGGTGAATTTGACTGCCAAGGAGTTTGATCTGTTAGAGCTCCTTGTCAATAATCCGAACAAGGTATACGGCAGAGAGAATCTTTTAAATCTGGTATGGGGATATGAGTATCCGGGAGATGTGAGGACGGTGGATGTACATGTGCGCCGTCTGCGCGAGAAGATTGAGAGTAATCCCAGCGAACCGAAATATGTGCATACAAAATGGGGTGTAGGGTACTACTATGCTCAGAGCTGATAGGTGTAAGTAATGTCTAAATTCAAAAAATTATTTGATTTCTTAAAAAGTCTCAGATTCAGATTGACGATTCTGTTTCTTCTCATCGGGATTATACCGGGCGCGCTGCTCCGCGTTGGAATGTTGAGGACCTATGAGCATCGCGCGGTATCAATTCGAACCAGTGAAATATTAAGTCAGGTGAAGGTTATCACCAATCAGATTATTTCCAGTGATTATTTTAATAACCCGGATACCGTAAGGATTGATGCACAGCTCGAGCAGCTGTCCACAATCTACGACGGACGCGTGATGATCATTGATGACAGTTTTCACATTGTCAAAGACAGCTATGGATTGGATGAGGGAAAAACGATCATCTCGGAGGAAGTCATTCAAAGCTTTCGGGGGGATGAAATTTCAAAGTATGATTCCGAGCACCAGTATATTGAGATGACATCTCCGCTGATCCGCGTGGAGCAGCGGGCAGGAATGCAGCAGATCATCGGGGTGATGATGGTAAGCGTGTCCACGGACAGCATCAGTTTGAATCGGGAATATCTGGCACAGAATACGCTGGCAATGGAGCTGATCGCGGTGATGGCAATTGCCTTTGTCAGTGTGACAGCAGCCGTACANCTGGTNAAACCTTTCCANAAAATTTCGGCATCTATTGAGGAGATTCAGACNGGATACGGTGAGGATGAACTCAATATTGACGATTACACGGAGACGGTTNTGATCTGTGAGAAGTTTAATAAAATGCTGGGNCGTATGAAGTTGCTCGATGAATCGCGTCAGGANTTTGTGTCCAANGTGTCCCATGAGCTGAAAACGCCGCTTACTTCGATGAAGGTGTTGGCAGATTCCATCAANAGTATGGAGAATGCNCCGATNGAGCTTTATCAGGAGTTTATGGCGGATATCGGAAATGAGGTGGATCGCGAGACNAAAATTGTCAACGATCTGCTCTCGCTTGTAAAAATGGACAAGTCGGCAGGCGATCTTAACATCTCCAANGTTAATATCAATGAGCTCTTAGCACAGATCATGAAACGGCTGCAGCCGATTGCAGACCGGCAGAAAGTGGAGCTGGTGCTTGAAAGCTTCCGTCCTGTTACGGCGGAGGTGGATGAAGTCAAGATCACCCTTGCAATTACGAACCTGATTGAAAACGGGATCAAGTACAACAGAGAGGATGGATGGGTTCATGTGTCCCTTAATGCGGATCACCAGTACTTTTATCTGAAGCTGGAGGACTCCGGTATAGGTATCCCGGAGGAGGCATTAGAACACATTTATGAGAGATTTTACCGTGTTGATAAGTCACACTCGAAGGAGATCGGCGGAAGCGGACTCGGACTTGCGATTACAAGGAATGCCGTGCTGATGCACCGCGGAGCGATCAAAGCATTCAGTACAGAGGGAGAGGGCACGATATTTAATGTTCGGATTCCACTTAAATATATAGTATAAGAGAATCTGTTTTTTGGCGAAAGGAGATTCCGGGACAGATGAGATATATCATAGGAGATAACGGCAAAGGATTTGCCGGCAAAAGCGTTGCCGTCTGGGTAAGATTTCTGCTGGCAAAAATTTTGCCATTCGTGTGCCTTCTGCTGATTCTTCCGCTGGCTTCAGGCTGCGGGAAAAAGTCGGAAAGTGCAGAGTATCATGTCGAATATGTCAATAAGGAAAAGACACGTATTCTGAAAACGGAATATGAGCCGGAGGCAACGGACACGGCAGGACTGATCGCGGAGTTTTTGACTGCGCTGAGTTCCGACCCGGATGATGTGGCTTATCGCAAACCGATTCCGAGCGGCGTGAACGTGGTCAGCTATTCGCTGGATGGGGTAATGCTTACGTTATATTTTAATGCAGACTATCACAATATGACTGCAGTGGAGGAGGTTCTCTGCCGTGCGGCCGTGGTGCGCACCATGACACAGATTGAAGGTGTGGACTGTGTGACATTTTTCGTGGATGATATGCCGCTTACGGACATTAAGGGAAATATTGTCGGAAGCATGAATCCGGACAGCTTTATTGAAAATCCGGGAGCGCAGATCAACTCCATCCAAAGCACTTCTGTAACGCTGTATTTTGCAAATGAGAGCGGCGACGGGCTGGTAAAAGAGGAGCGGCAGGATGTCTACTACAGCAGCAATGTCTCGCTGGAAAAACTCATTATGGAGCAGCTTTTGGAGGGACCGCAGATTTCGGGAGCAAAATCTGCGATACCGGAGGGAACGAGACTTGTCACTGTCTCTGTGGTGGACGGCGTCTGCTATGTCAGCTTAGACGAGAACTTTCGAAATCAGGATTATAAGGTCAGTGAATCGATTGTCATGTATTCTATCATCAATTCGCTGACAGAGCTTCCGACGATCAATAAAGTGCAGATTTCTGTCAATGGAGATACCAGCGGTGTGTATCGGGACAGTTTTGCGCTGATCGATCTGTATGAGAGAAATCTGGACTATGTTGTGGCCGTACAGAACAAAGCGGTGACGGTGCATAGTACGGAAGAATAGAAGAAAATGTATAGGGAGGAACTATATGCAAAGNAGGCCATTTTGTCAAATGGCGTCTGCCTTTCTCCTNGGCATCGNTCTGANGGCANATNCNGCAAATGCNGCATATGCNNNGTATGTCAGANNTGNGATGCTTGCTGCNGNNNTNNTGANCNTGACNGCAGGNCAGTGGGTGCTNTGCCGAAAGNANGGTCACANNCCGNATCAGATGCNNNNTNGGNTGNNTGCTNACGGNGNTGGCGNTGCTGCTCGGCTGGCATCGNTGNCTGNGGGAGGAAATGTTTCGGGAGTCATACCGTCCGTTTTTGGAAGAGGGGGCGAGNCTTTCGGTACAGGGGCAGTTGGAAAAGAAAGAGCAGAAAAACGGTCAATATATCTATTATTTATCGTCCTGTCTGATCGGACAGGGGATNTCATGTCATTCAATTCTTGTTTATTCTGATGCCGATATTGCATCTNTNGGCGAAATTCTTGTACTGGATGGAACAGTNGAATTATGGAAAAGNGCNGTCAATGAGGGNAATTTTGACGAAAAAACATTCTATGAGGCGAGGGGAATGTGTGCCCGGCTAAAAGATATACAGCTGAANGCCGTTTACGGAAAGGNAGACCGGTGGAAAGAAGCGNTNTACGGACTGCGCATCCGNATGGANCATATTTATTCCGATGNNATGGGNGAACAGGNNGGCGGCGTGATCAGCACCATGGCACTTGGGGATAAGAGNGCGCTGGATGACGGGATCAAACAGCTTTATCAGATGTGCGGGATNTCTCATATTCTGGCGATTTCGGGNCTTCACATNTCGGTGATCGGAATGTCTTTGTACCGCCTNCTCATGCGNNTNAAACTNGGAANGACAGGAGCNGGNCTTTTGTCGGGNGTTCTNATATATGCATACGGNACNATGACNGGNATGGGAACTTCTGTCANNAGAGCNGCNTTCATGTTTGCGCTCATGCTCATTGCGCAGACGGTGGGGCGCAGNTANGATACGTTAAATGCGCTNGGNGCGGCAGCGCTGTGGATACTGTGGCAGAATCCNGGAATNNTCGCAGATGCNGGNTTTCANTTTTCTTTTGCCGCNGTGATCGGGATTNCGTGGGTCGGAGGNCGCNTGCAGCAGTCCGGCGGANTNNCNTCAAAGCTGTGGGGGAANATCGCGATCCAGCTTGCGACNCTGCCGNTGGCGGCATGGTATTATTTTGAGATACCGATCTATGCCATACCGGTCAATATNCTGGTNCTTCCCATGATGGGATGTCTTCTGGCATTTGGACTTGCCGGCGGTCTGGCAGGTCTTTTNTCTNCTCGGTTGGCCGTGGTATTGCTATTTCCGTGCCGTGTGCTGCTGGCAGGGATCGACCTGCTGTGCGGACAGATCGCCGATTGGCCCGGAGCAATGCTGATCACCGGAAGACCGGCGTTGTGGACTGCGATTTTGTATTACATACTTTTGTTTTGGGTTGTGTACCTGATCCATAAAAGACAGAAGGAGAAGCGGAAAACAGCGCGCTGCCGGATGATTGCGGTGTGCCTTCTGTTATTATTGGTTATCAGACCGCAGGGAGGATTTGAGCTTGACATTCTCGATGTCGGACAGGGGGACGGAAGTTATATACAGACAGACGGCGGTCATCATCTTTTTGTGGACGGGGGAAGTTCAAATGTCGGAAAGGTGGGAGAATACCGGATCCTTCCATTTTTGAAAGCAAGGGGAGTGCGCAGGATTGACTATTGGTTCGTATCCCATGCGGACAGTGATCATATATCAGGTTTGACGGAAATATTAATGACCGGATATCCGGTCCGCTGTCTGGTCCTTACGGAGTATGCAGCAAAAGAAGACGAGGAGACAAGGAAGCTTGCAGAATCAGCTCGTGAAGCGGGAACAGAGATCCTGTATGTGCGGCAGGGGGATGTGCTTCATCTTGGGACGGCGGCGATCCGTATCCTTTCGCCGATGGACGGCGAACTCTATGAGGACAGGAATTCGGCATCCATGGTGTTTCTCTATGAGGAAGGAGACTTTTCCGGTATTTTTACAGGCGACATTGACGCTGCGTCGGAACAAAAGCTGCTCGAAGGACTTAACATGGGCGGAATTGATTTTTATAAGGCGGCACATCACGGCTCTAATTATTCCAATTCGGAACCGTTTTTACAGACACTTTCCCCAGCAGTGTCTGCGATATCCTGTGGACTGAAAAACAGCTATGGGCATCCGGGAGAAGAAGCGGTAAAACATATAGAACAGTCGGGAAGCCGGATTTTCTATACGATGGAGGCGGGGCAGATCAGGCTGACGGTCAGACGCGGACAGATTGCCGTGCAAAAATACAGAGAGCCGGGGAAAGTATATATTTGTGAGACGCGGACTTGAAGCGGCGCCGTCTTTTGTGTTAGAATGACTTCATGAAAACAGTCGATGAAGATATCAAAACAGAAAATTTCAAACAGATATACCTTTTCTACGGCATAGAGGGCTACTTGAAAAAACAGTACCGCAACAAGCTCGCGGCAGCGATGGCTGCGCCGGATGACACGATGAACTTTACTGCTTTTGAGGGAAAAGACATAAACCCGAAGGAAATCATTGATCTGGCAGAGACACTTCCGTTTTTTGCAGAACGCAGGGTGATACTGATTGAGAACAGCGGCTTTTTTAAAAATGCCTGTGAGGATTTGGCGAACTATCTGCCGCAGGCCGCGCCGTCCGCATACTTTATTTTTGTGGAGGAGGAAGTAGATAAACGCTCTAAAATGTACAAAGCCGTAAAAAATAACGGGAAGATTGTAGAGTTTGCGATGCAGAGCGAGGAGCTTCTGACAAAATGGATTTTGTCGAGGCTGAAAAAGGAGGGGAAAAATATCACGGGATCTGTCATGCAGCTTTTTCTGAGCAAGACGGGCAGTGATATGGGAAATATCAACAGTGAGCTTGAGAAGCTGCTCTGTTACAGCATGGGACGTGATGTGATCACGGCAGAGGATGTGGAGGCCGTGACGACAGAACAGACCAGCAATAAGATTTTTGATATGGTGAATGCTATTGCAGAGCACAGGCAGCAGAAAGCTCTTGATCTATATTATGACCTTCTGACGCTGAAGGAACCTCCCATGCGCATTATGTACCTGATTTCCAGACAGTTTCAGATCCTGCTGAATATCCGTGATATGTCGGGGAAGGGACTTGACAACCGGACGATGGCACAGAANGCNGGAATCCCGCCTTTTGCGGTGTCAAGAAATGTGACGCAGGCGAAAGGGTTTACCGCAGCGCAGTTAAAGCAGGCGTTAAGAGACGGCGTNGAANTGGAGGAAGCNGTAAAAACAGGACGGATGGACGATCGGATGGCAGTGGANCTGTTTATCATGAAATACAGTGCAAAATAANNNAGAAAGGCATNGCATGAAAAAAACNGGNTTGATAGTTTNTATACTGTGTANCACNGTTATANCAGGTGCACTTGAAGCATGCGGNAACAGNGGAATAGACCAAGAGACGGAACAACAGGCTGATATCGCNGTAGAAGAGAATTGTGTTTATCAGACTNTNGCAGACCTGACNCATAACGGGGTAAATGAAANCGNTGCGGTGATNGTCTATCCGAAATCTAAAGAGTATCCCGGTGGTCTGTATCAGATCAATGTATATAATGCCTTGGGAGAACTGCTCTGGAACGAGGAGCGGATGCAAACAGCTGTGGAAACAGGAGGTTACTATCTGGTNTATCAGGAGGAAGAATATTATCTTTTGTATTATCGACCGGATATCGTAAGCTGTATGGGCGATTATGCATACCGTCTATTTTTCNTNGGGGAAGACGGGAGTGAGNCNGAGTGTGATGCNGACGAAATACNTTTTACAGCAACAAATGAGGAGGGNGTTACAGTATCTTTTTCNAGTGAGGAATTGATNGCATTTGCGGAAAAGGCAAACAGCTATCTTGCAGATGCATANCTGCTGTTGGATACCACAACCTTTCCGGTACATTACAGTACACAGGAGAACCTTGTAACNTANGAGGAGAAATATGATCTGCTTATGAANTGTGNCGGAATTCNCGATACAGGNGATATGGTGCAGAATGTGGAAGCGTATTACAACTGGCTGCATTCGGAGAAAGATAAAAAATAAGGGAGAAAAAGTGACATAATCTCTCAGAATACAGTGCAAAATAATAAAATCCCCGCAATGCGGGGATTTTTTACATAAAAAAACACCAGCATGACGGTACTGNTGTTTTTGCGCGTATGCTTAGCACACGTTTTAAGCCATTGTGTTTACGAGCTTTGTCAAGCGGGAAACTTTTCTGGCAGAATTGTTCTTGTGATAAATGCCTTTGGAAGCGGCGCTCTCGATGGTGGAAATTGCCGCAGTCAATGCAGTCTTTGCAGCCTCCTTATCGTTAGCGGCAACAGCAGCCTCAACTTTCTTGATCGCTGTCTTAACTTCGCTTCTGATTGATTTGTTTCTGGCAGTCTTTATCTCTGTTACTAAAATTCTTTTCTTAGCAGATTTAATGTTAGCCAACCCGTACACCTCCAATTTCACTATGGTAATTGTTCTGATTGTTACATTAAAGCCGGACACGGACAGTTCAATGTAAACATACGATGAAATTATAAGATATACGTTTTCCCATGTCAAGAGTTTTTTTGAATATCTAGGGCAATCGCTTGCTAAAAAGTTACTTTTCATACATTTGACATATTACGCGAATCTGTGAAAAGTAACTTTGATTCAGGTGCCAAAAGCCTTAAGGGAAAATATTGGTCAACAAATTGCACAAAAGGGAGATTGGGCAAACGACTTTTGCACCATGGAAATGAGACTCAAAAATCGTGGAAGCCTTTGCTGAACACGATTTTTGCTCTAAGAGGCTCATTGGAATGTCCGGTGCAATGGAGTGCGCACA
>JAAUZB010000044.1 GCA_014804775.1 Roseburia sp.
GTTTTTTATGAAGATAAAATCCACTGCTTACGGAATCTTAGGCACAAAGGTTCTCCTGCGTGTCTTAGATTCCGTTAGCAGTTAGTTTATCGGAATATTGCCCCGTCTGCGCGAGATATTTTCTGATTTGACTCGCGTGAATTGTCAAATGTATGAAAAGCAGTTTTTATTAAGCGATTGTCCTAAAAAATAGCGGGGATATCTTGTCATGAATTGGAAAATGTTATATAATAAACGTCTATGACTGGCAGAAGAAGGAGAATCGATATGGATAGAGTTAGAACAAGATTTGCGCCGAGCCCCACAGGAAGAATGCATGTGGGAAACCTGCGCTCCGCGTTGTATGAATTTTTGATTGCAAAGCATGCAAAAGGAGACTTTGTGCTTCGCATTGAAGATACAGATCAGGAACGTCTGGTGGAGGGCGCGGTCGATATCATATACAGGACACTTCAGGAGGCAGGGCTGGTGCACGACGAAGGACCCGATAAAGACGGCGGTTACGGTCCTTATGTGCAGAGCGAGCGCATGAGTACCGGAATCTATATGAAGTATGCCAAAGAGCTGATCGACAAGGGAGAGGCATATTACTGTTTCTGCGATAAAGAGCGTCTGAATTCCCTGAAGACGGAAGTGGTCGAGGGCAAGGAGATCATGCTCTACGATAAGCACTGTCTGCACCTTAGCAAGGAAGAAATCGAGGCGAATCTGGCAGCTGGAAAACCTTTTGTCATCCGCCAGAATATCCCTAAAGAAGGAACCACAACATTCCACGACGAACTTTACGGAGATATCACGGTGGAGAATGCAGAGCTGGACGATATGATCCTGATCAAGTCCGACGGCTACCCGACCTACAACTTTGCGAATGTCGTAGATGACCATACCATGAATATTACCCATGTGGTCAGGGGAAATGAATACCTTTCTTCTGCCCCAAAATATCAGAGATTATATGATGCTTTCGGCTGGGAATCTCCGGTGTATATCCATCTGCCGCTGATCACCGATGAGAATCACAAAAAGCTTTCCAAGAGAAGCGGTCACTCTTCGTTTGAAGACTTGATCGAACAGGGATTTTTGAGCGAGGCGGTAGTCAACTATATTGCGCTGCTTGGCTGGAGTCCGGAGGACAATCGCGAGATATTTACGTTAGACGAGCTGATCGCAGAGTTTGATTATCGCAGGATCAGCAAGTCACCGGCGGTATTCGACTATACCAAACTGAAATGGATGAACGGCGAATATATAAAGGCAATGGAATTTGACCGCTTTTATGAACTTGCAGAGCCATATCTGCGCAAGGTTGTCACGAAAGATCTGGACTTAAGGAAAATTGCTGCAATGGTGAAGAGCAGGATCGAAGTATTCCCGGATATCGAGGAGCACATCGACTTCTTTGAGACGCTGCCGGAATATGACGTGTCTATGTATACACACAAAAAAATGAAAACTACGGAAGAGTCCTCCCTTGAGGTTTTGCGAGATGTCCTGCCGATGCTTGAGGCACAGGACGATTTTTGCAACGATGCACTCTATGCGCTTTTGTCAGATTATGTGGCCAAGAAGGGCGTGAAGAACGGATATGTGATGTGGCCGGTCCGCACCGCGGTTTCCGGCAAGCAGATGACGCCGGGCGGAGCTACGGAGTTGATGGAAGTGCTCGGAAAAGAGGAATCCGTTGCACGGATCAAGAGAGGAATTGAACTGTTATCGAGGTAGTCTATGAGTTTTAACCCATCTCAGGCAGAGGCCATCCGGCATAAGGATGGTCCCATGCTCGTTCTTGCCGGTCCCGGTTCCGGCAAAACACTTGTCATTACGGAACGTACCAGGACGCTGATAAAAGAGTACGGTATTTCACCCGCCAATATCCTTGTGATCACGTTCACAAAGGCTGCAGCTGCCGAAATGAAAGAACGGTTCCTGCGGCTGATGGGCGGGGAAGCCTATCCTGTCACCTTTGGGACCTTTCACGCTGTTTTCTTTACCATTTTAAAACATGCCTATCATTACCGCGCA
The DNA here is from genome assembly GCA_014804775.1 of Roseburia sp. Taxonomy (GTDB): domain Bacteria; phylum Bacillota; class Clostridia; order Lachnospirales; family Lachnospiraceae; genus Roseburia. Next base: position 2,023 of record JAAUZB010000044.1, read on the forward strand.
GAAAATATCATAAAAGACGAACAGAAATTCCGGTGCATGCGGGAGATCATCGCAAAGCATCATCTGGAATACGAGGACGAAAACGAATTTATCACGTCTGTGCTCGGGGAGATCGGTCTGGTCAAAAACACCGGCATCGCCATCGCAAATTATTACTCAAAAAACTGCGCGGAGGAGATTTTCCGCCGGATCTACAGCGAGTATCACGAATATCTGTACAGCCACAGACTGATTGACTTTGAGGATATGCTGGTATATACATGGGAGCTTTTTCAAGAGCGAAGCGATATTCTCGCAGCGTGGCAGAAAAAGTACCGGTATATTCTGATCGACGAATTTCAGGACATCAATCGGATTCAGTTTGAAGTGATGAAGCTTTTGGCGGGAGAAGAGAAAAATCTGTTCGCAGTCGGAGACGACGATCAGTCGATCTACCGGTTTCGGGGAGCAAAGCCGGAGATCATGCTGCGTTTTGAGAAGGATTTTCCGGGAACGCGGATGGTACTGCTCGACACGAATTACCGTTCCGATGCGGCTATCGTGGAGGGTGCTCTGCGCCTGATCGGACATAACAGAGAGCGTTTTGACAAACAGATACGGGCATCGCGGAAGCGCGGAAAAGAGATTGAGTACGCAGAGTTTAAAGATCAGAGTGAGGAAAATCTCAAAATTATCCGGGATATGCAGGAGGCAGTGGGAAAGGGAGGAAGCTATGCGGACTTTGCCATTCTCTTTCGGACCAATACCCAGCCGAGACTGCTGATGGAGCAGCTGCTTGCATACAATATTCCTTTTATCACCAGAGATAAGATTCCGAACCTCTATGAACACTGGATCGCGAAGGATATCTTTGCATATATCCGAATTGCGCAGGGAAGCAGGGCGCGGAGCGATTTTTTGCGGATCATGAACCGCCCCAAACGGTACATAAGCAGGGAATCCCTCGACGACGATATGGTGGCGTTTGATGTGTGGGAATATTTCTATGAGGAGCAGCCATGGGTTGCGCAGCGGATCGAGAAGCTGGAGAAGGATGTCAAGAGACTGAAAAAGCTGAATCCCTATGCCGCGGTCAACTATATCCGAAAAGGGATCGGATATGACGAATTCTGTGAGGAATATGCGGATTACCGCCGGATCAATGCAGAAGATCTGTCGGATCTTTTAGACGAGCTGCAGGAGAGTGCAAAGGGGCATAAGGACTACGAGAGCTGGTTTGACCATATCGAGGCATATACCAGGGAGCTGGAAGAGGTATACCGCGTACAGAGCAGTCAAAAGGATTGTGTCGCACTTGCAACGCTGCACAGCGTCAAAGGCCTGGAATATGAGAATGTGTACATCATTGATGTGAATGAGGGCGTGATGCCATACAAAAAGGCCGTACTCGAACAGGACATAGAGGAGGAGCGCAGAATGTTTTATGTTGGGATGACAAGGGCAAAAAAAGAACTGCATCTTTACTCAGTCAGACAGATGAACCGTAAAGATGCAGATAAATCCAGGTTTATTGCGGAATCAAAGGAGAAGATCAGTCCTCCATCTCATTGAATTCAGCTTCGTCCAATAACTCGTCAAACCGGTCGGAAACGGCTTCGTATTCCTCGTCGTCTAAGATATTATCCAAAGACGGATTGCCGTCCTCATCCTCCGCATAGCGGTAAATATAGACCTCGCCTTCCTCTCCGCGCTCGTCTTGCGGGAGCAGTGCAATGTAGTCTCTTTCTCCCACAGTAAATATTGTGAGGATCTCGCATTCTGTCTGTGTGCCGTCGTCGAGTTCCAAGGTGACTAAGATATCCGTATCTTCCCCGTTCTGATTCTGATCTGCCATATGCATACCTCCCTTTTGATAGTATTTTTTATGATCATAACATAAAGGACGCAGAATGAATAGAAAAAAATGCGAAAAAATGCGAGTTTAAAAATCAAACCTATACAAATAAGACGGAAGCGGTTATAATAATTAAATGTAACGTTAAAATGGCAGATAAAAGCAGAAGGTGGTAGACAGCATGGGATATACGGTAACAGAGGGGAACTATGAGAAGCTGGGCGTACAGGCATCCGGCGATGCGGTGACTTTTTCCTTTGCGGGGGAGAAGGAAGAAAACTGCGCTGTTTTACTATATGAAAAAAACAGGTCGAAAACGGAGCGGATAGAAGTTCCCAGGGAATATTGCATGGGATCGGTGCGTTCTGTCTGTATACACGGTCTTTCACCGAAAAATTTAAACTATAATTATGAGATTGACGGCAAAGTGGTGTCAGATCCCTATGCGACGCGGGTGATCGGGAGAGAAAAATGGAATGACGCCGCCAGAGAGGAATATAATTATGAGGTAAGCTGCGGCTATGAAGACATGTCGTTTGACTGGCAGGGAGACAGGCAGCCTGAGGTGCCGAGAAATCAGATGGTCATGTACAAGCTGCATGTCCGCGGATTTTCCATGGATGCAGGTATCCGAGGGCGGAAAAGAGGAACCTTCGTGGCAGTGAAGGAGCAGATTCCTTACCTGAAATCACTTGGGATCACAACGGTTGAATTTATGCCGGTCTATGAATTTGAGGAAATCGTGATTCCGGAGGAGCCGAAGATGCCGGAGTATCTGCGCTGGCAGCCTAAGGAGGAAGATACGATCAAGCCCGAGAGTGCGGGCAAGCCGGAAAGGGTGAACTGCTGGGGTTATATCCGGGGCAGCTATTTTGCAGTGAAAGCTTCTTATGGCAGTACAACGAGCGCTGCGGGCGAGTGGAAGGAGCTGATCCGCGCGCTGCATGAGAACGGCATGGAATGCGTGATGGAGATGTTCTTTGATACAAGGGTAAATCATAATGAGATACTGGATGCCCTGCGGTTCTGGGTCAAAGAATATCATGTGGACGGATTTCATCTGATTGGAGATTCTCTGCCGGTTACAGCGGTGGCACAGGATGCCCTGCTAAGCCGTACCAAGATTTTCTGTGCCGGCTTTGCGCCGATGCTTCTGGAGCAGAAAAGGGCATATCCGCATCTTTTCCTGTACACGGACGAATATCTCTATCCGGTGAGGAAGATGCTCAACCATATGGATGGAAATCTGGAAGAATTTGCATGCCAGCAGAGAAAACAGCATCCGGTGCAGGGGTTTGTCAATTATATTGCGGGCAATAACGGATTTACGCTGGCGGATGTGTTCAGCTATCAGGAAAAGCACAATAAAGACAACGGAGAGGATAACCGCGACGGCAACGTATGGAATTACAGCAGCAACTGCGGTGTTGAGGGAAAAACGTCGAGGCGCTATGTAAGAGAGCAGAGAGAGCGTCAGCTTCGGAATGCCATTGCGATCCTGATGCTGGGACAAGGAGTTCCCTTGCTGCTTGCCGGCGACGAAGCAGGAAATTCTCAGGAGGGCAACAATAACGCCTACTGTCAGGACAACCGCATCGGATGGGTGAACTGGAAAAAGGCGGAGAAATATATATGGCTGCAGGATTATACCAGAGACATGATCGCTCTTAGGAAAAGCCATCCGATCCTAGCGCATGAGGCGCCGATGCGGCTGAGCGATTATCTGCGTAAAGGGGTTCCGGATTTGTCCTATCACGGGGAAAATGCGTGGATGTCGTTCTTTTCCAGAGAAGAGCAGAAGCTTGGGACCATGTATTGCGGCAGCTATGCAACGAAAGAAGACGGCAGTGAAGACGATTTTGTCTATGTAGGCTATAATTTTCACAACGGATCGGTGGAGCTTGCCCTTCCGAAACTGCCTGATGAGAAAATGTGGTATCTGGTATTGGACACCGCAAGAGGAAAAGAGGCTTTTTTGGCGGAGGAGGAAGCGGTAAGCGGACGGCGGCTTTCCATGAGCCGGCAGTCTGTTGNTGTNCTCGTCGGNAAATANAAGGNATGAGATATGAAAGCTTGGGAACATTTTCGCACAATTACACATCACAGACATCTGGTGATGGCAGGGTGCTTTCGCGTCGGTTTGTACCGGCAGGGACTGCTTCACGATCTGTCTAAATATCTGCCGACAGAATTTCTGGTAGGCTGTAGGTATTATCAGGGAAACAGAAGTCCGAACAATGCTGAGCGTGAGGTGAAAGGATATTCCTCGGCGTGGCTGCATCACAAGGGCAGAAATAAGCACCATATGGAATATTGGATCGATTACGGAACACCGGAAGGTGTGGACGGAAAGAATAAAAAGGGGATCTGCGGCATGAAAATGCCGCTCCGCTATGTGGTAGAGATGTACGTGGACCGTGTGTCCGCATCGAAAAACTATCAGGGAGACCGCTATACCGATCAGAGCGCATGGCAGTATTATCTGAACGGCAGACAGGTTCATGTCATCCATGAGGACACCAGAGCGCTGCTGGAATTATTATTGTATATGCTTTCGGTAAGAGGTGAGAAGGCGGTCAACCGATTTATAAGAACGAAGCTGTTAAGGGGAAAAGTGCCTTATNAGGCATCTGTTCTTTACCGAATGCAGGAACGAATCAGGGAAAGGGAAGCAAGACGATGATGGGAGATAAGAAAGTATTATACAGCGGTATGCAGGCGACCGGTACGCTGACATTGGGAAATTATCTGGGAGCNCTGAAAAACTGGGTGAATCTTTCCGATGAATATGAGTGTTTTTATGGCGTTATGGATCTTCACTCACTGACACTCAGACAGGAGCCGGCGGCTTTTCGCAAAAATGCGAGAAGCCTGTATGCATTGTATGTGGCAGCNGGTNTGGACCCGGAGAAAAACTGTGTATATTTTCAGTCCCATGTGTCTGCGCATGCCGAGTTGGGATGGATCTTAGACTGTTTTACCTATATGGGAGAGCTGAACCGTATGACACAGTTCAAGGACAAATCGGCAAAGCATGCGGACAACATCAACGCAGGGCTTTATACTTACCCGGTTCTGATGGCGGCTGACATCCTGCTTTATCAGGCGGATGTGGTGCCGGTTGGCGTAGACCAGAAACAGCATTTGGAGATCTGCCGTGACATAGCAGGGCGGTTCAACAGTATATACGGAGATGTNTTTACCATACCGGAGGCATATATCGGAACNGCAGGAGCAAAGATCATGAGTCTGCAGAATCCGGAGCGAAAGATGTCCAAATCCGATGANAATGCAAATGCAACGGTTCTTCTTCTGGATGATGAGGATACGATCATCCGCAAATTTAAGAGAGCNGTGACGGATTCGGAGACNGAGATNCGNTANGATGCCGAAAAGAAGCCNGGNATCAGCAATCTCATTGATATTTANGGGACAGTGACCGCTAAGAGCAGNGCCGAGGTAGAAAAAGAATTTGAGGGAAAAGGNTANGGAGACTTTAAGCTNGCTGTCGGCGAGACGGTGGCAGCGGAGNTGAAACCGCTNCAGGAGCGCTNTGCGCGCNTGATTGAGGATAAGTCATACATCGATTCNCGNATCAAAGAGAACGATGAGAAGGCACAGTATTTTGCCAACAAAACACTGCGCAAGGTACAGAAGAAAGTGGGACTGACCGAGCGCATCAGATAATGTTTTTNAAAGCAGGTGAGCAGTTTGTTNGCCTGCTTTTATTCAGGAATATAAACGAAAAAAAGGGGGAAAAGCACGAGAAACATGACCCAGACATAGAATGTATCAATGAAGCTTTTGGGGTGCGTTGTGAAAACCTTTTTATCTCCATTAACCCCTGAACAGGAAAATGCCTGCCTGAAGAAAATGAAGAAAGGCGACCTTGAGGCAAAAAATATGCTGACGCTTCACAATATGCGTCTGGTGGCGCATGTAGCTAAAAAATACCAGAATTCGGATGAGGATATGGAGGACCTGATATCTATCGGGACGATCGGTCTGATCAAAGCAATCTCCACATACAAGGAAGACTACGGAAGTCGTCTNGCGACCTATGCGGCACGGTGTATTGATAATGAACTGCTGATGTATTTTCGNGCAAGAAAAAAGGCATCCAGAGAGGTATCGCTCTATGAGCCGATNGGAACGGACAAAGAGGGAAATCAGATNCATCTGCTGGACATCATGGAGACCGAGGAGCCGGANATCGTCGAGNGGATGGAGGTGGAGCGTCAGTCCAGAAAAGTNGTAAANCTGGTTCCNGANNTGCTGGGTGACAGAGAAATGAANATTATTGTCAAAAGGTACGGTCTGTTCGGTGAACAGCCGATGACNCAGCGTGAAATTGCGGAGGAGCTTGGCATNTCCCGGTCCTATGTGTCCCGTATTGAGAAAAAGGCACTGGAAAAATTAAGAAAAGAATTCANATAGTACTTTCTTTTTGCAAGAACGAATGATATAATAAATGGCGGCAGACAATTGTCGCCGCCCCGTTTGGGCGAAATATCTGCTATTTATCAGAATGTGNATTGTCATATCATGAGATGATCGATCGTGCAGTGGGTCCGCTGCAGCAAATCCTGTTTTCTACAATTTCATAGAATAAAAAGGAGAAGTGCGATGTATAGTATTGTATCAACTGCGATGATACAGGGNATNGCAGGCNTTCCTGTCTCGGTGGAGGCGGATGTCAGCGACGGTATGCCTGTATTTGAGATGGTTGGATTTCTGGCATCGGAGGTAAAAGAGGCAAAAGAGCGNGTCAGGGCAGCCCTGCGGAATCTGGGTTATACTCTGCCGCCCAAGCGGATCACAGTCAATTTTACNCCGGCNGATATCCGNAAATCCGGTGCAGGCTTCGATCTGCCGGTTGCAATTGCAGTGCTCTCAGCGCTNGGCATAGTGCCGAGCAGAAGANCTGCNGGGGCTGTTTGTGATCGGNGAGATAGGNNTNAACGGAAATGTTCAGCCGGTCCACGGCGTGCTCCCGATGGTTGCAGGGGCAAAGGAACACGGAATAAGGCGCTGCATGATACCGGATGCAAATTTGAGCGAGGCGGCGCTGGTNACGGATATGGAGTGCTGCGGTGTNGCTGATATTGCGGAGGCNATCCGNGTTTTAAAACATGAGGAGGTAACAGGGACCGGCAGGGAGGTNCAGACAAAAAAACAGCANGTGAAAAGGCAGCAGGCAAAAAAACAGCCGGATTTTTCNGATNTCAANGGNCAGAAGCTGCTNCGGCGAGCCTGNGAGACNGCAGTCAGCGGNATGCACAATTTTTTGATGATCGGACCNCCGGGGGCNGGCAAGACTATGCTGGCAATGCGGATTCCGTCTATTCTGCCGCCGCTAGGNCCATCGGAGCAGATGGAANTGTCGAAGATATACAGTGTCAGCGGCTTGTTTGGNGAACGGGAAGGNTTGATGAANGAAAGACCGTTCCGGGCGCCGCATCACACGATCACTCCGCAGGGGCTTGCGGGAGGCGGTGTGATACCAAAACCGGGGGAAGTTTCTCTGGCNCACAAAGGAGTCCTGTTTTTGGACGAGCTGCCGGAATTCCAGAGCGCAACACTGGAAATCTTAAGNCAGCCGATGGAGGAAAAGGCGGTCCGTCTGGTCAGAAACCATGGAACATTTCGGTATCCGGCGGATTTTATGCTCGTGGCGGCCATGAATCCATGCCGCTGCGGATATTATCCGGACATGCAGAAATGCCGCTGTACACAAAATGCGATNGAGCGTTANCTCGGNNGGATCAGCCAGCCGCTGATCGACCGCATTGACATGTGTGTGGAAGCGCCAAGNCTNNAGTTNGGGGAACTGACGGGAACGGGCGAGGAGGAATCCTCTGAGTCGATCAGGGAGNGGGTGATCTGNGCACAGCGTATTCAGCGCGANCGGTACCGTAATATGGATTTTCANTTCAACAGCCAGATTCCGGCGGTACAGATACGGACGTTTTGNGCGNTAAACAGAAGGCAGGAGCAGTACATGGAACAGATCTATAAGAGCATGAATCTGACNGCGCGTTCCTACCACAAAATCTTAAAGGTGGCGAGAACTCTTGCGGATATGGACGCAGAGGANCAGATACAGGACCGTCATCTGAATGAGGCNNTCTGNTANCGGAGCATGGATAAGAAATTCTGGGAGAAGGCTTAAGAATGGGGGATTCATATGAATTATGCATATTGGCTTGCATCGATTCCGGGGATCGGAAACGTGACGATACGAAAGCTGCTTTTNAAGGCAGGAAGCGCCGGAGAACTGTATGCCATGCCGGAGCATCATCTGCGGGCGATGAAAATATTGGGCGAAAAAGAGCTGCAGAGCTTTCTTGTGAGCCGGCGGTGGGAGTGGGAGAGAGAATACGATAAGGTGTGCGCGATGGGCATTCGATTTCTCTCCATGGAGGATGAGGAGTATCCGAAGCGGCTCGCCGCGCTCTGGGATGCGCCGTACGGCTTATACATCAAAGGGAGCCTGCCGGATGAGACGAAGANAACCGTCGCCATTGTGGGAGCGAGGATGTGTTCCGAGTACGGACGCGCCATGGCACATGAGCTGGCAAGACAGCTTGCNTTNCACGGAGCNTGCGTTGTGAGCGGGATGGCGAGAGGGATTGACGCGGCAGGGCACAGAGGAGCGCTGGCGGGAGGAGGGGAGACGGCNGCAGTGCTCGGGTGCGGTGNCGATGTCTGCTATCCCGCCGCCAACCGNGNGCTTTACNNNGATATCGTAAAAANCGGCTGNGTGATCTCGGAATATCCGCCGGGAGCAATACCTGCGGCGGGACATTTCCCGGCAAGAAACCGTATTATCTCCGGACTGTGTGATGTGCTCGCGGTAGTGGAGGCAAAAGAGAAAAGCGGCTCCCTGATCACAGCGGACTGTGCGCTCGATCAGGGGAGNGATGTCTATGCCGTCCCGGGCCGCATCGGGGATGCATTGAGCATGGGGACNAATACGCTGATCCATCAGGGGGCGGGAATTATTTCGAGTGTTGGAGAATTCCTAAAGGACCTCGGACTGTGTGAAACGGATGGGGCAGAGCAACAAAATTTTAAGAAATTATTACTTGAAAAAGAAGAACTCTTGGTGTATAGTTGTGTAGATTTACGACCGAAAAATATTGAGGAGCTTTTACGNANGACAGAGCTTTCCGTGCCCAGACTGTCAGAAATTCTGGCAAAACTGACGCAGAAAGGATTTGTCGAGGAGACGTNTAAAAATTGCTATATCAGGAAAATGTAAAGGAAATCAGTATATAAGGAGAAGAAGAATGGCTAAGTATCTTGTTATTGTGGAATCACCGGCAAAAGTAAAAACGATAAAAAAATTTCTTGGCAAAAATTATGAAGTGGTTGCCTCTAACGGACATGTCAGAGATCTGCCCAAAAGCCAGATGGGGATTGATATCGATCATGACTTTGAGCCGAAATATATTACGATCCGCGGGAAGGGAGATATTCTTGCAAAGCTGAGAAAAGAAGTAAAAAAGGCAGATAAAATATATCTCGCAACAGACCCTGACCGTGAGGGAGAAGCGATATCATGGCATCTTAGCCAGGCATTGAAGCTGGAAGACAAAAGAATGCAGCGCATCAGCTTTAACGAAATCACTCAGAGCGCGGTCAAGACATCGCTCAAGCAGCCGAGAAATATCGATATGAATCTGGTGGATGCGCAGCAGACCAGAAGGATCGTAGACCGTATGGTGGGCTATAAGATCAGTCCGCTGCTGTGGGCAAAGGTGAAGAGAGGTTTGAGTGCAGGACGCGTGCAGTCGGTTGCGCTCCGCATTGTCTGCGACAGGGAAGAGGAGATCAACGCATTTATACCGGAGGAGTACTGGTCGCTGGATGCAAGGCTTGCGATCTCAGGGGAGAAGAAGCCGCTGCTTGCGAAATTTCATGGAGATGAGAACGGAAAACTTGCAATTTCATCGGGAGAAGAGGCGGAGCAGATCGCACAGGCGGTTCTAAAGGAACCGTTCCAGGTTCTGGAGGTAAAAAAGGGAGAGCGCGTCAAGAAGGCGCCGCTTCCCTTTACAACGAGTACCCTGCAGCAGGAGGCTTCCAAAGCGCTGAACTTTCCTATATCAAAGACGATGAGGATTGCCCAGCAGTTATATGAAGGTGTGGATATCAAAGGGCAGGGAACAGTCGGTCTGATCACCTATTTGAGAACAGACTCCGTCCGTATCTCCGAAGAGGCGGACCGACAGGCGAGAGAATATATCGGGCAGGCATATGGGGAGCGTTATGTGGCAACTCAGACCGCGGTAAAGCAGAACGGGAATAAAATTCAGGATGCCCACGAGGCAATCCGTCCGTCTGACATCAGCCGGACGCCGGTACTTGTAAAGGATTCACTTTCCAGAGATCAGTTCCGCCTGTATCAGCTGATCTGGAAACGGTTTGCAGCCAGCCGGATGGCACCGGCGGTATATGAGACGACGAATGTGAAGATCGGTGCGGGAAAGTACCGGTTTGGCGTGGCTGCGTCCAAAATAGCCTTTGACGGCTTTATGTCCGTATACACAAGTGATGAGGATGAGAAAGAGGACAACAATGTTCTGATAAAAAGCATTGACAGGGATACGGAGCTTTCCGTGGAGGAGATTGATAAGAAACAGCATTTTACCCAGCCGCCGGCACATTATACGGAGGCATCTTTAGTCCGGGCACTAGAGGAACTGGGGATCGGACGGCCGAGTACCTATTCGCCGACCATCACGACGCTTCTCGGCAGGCGTTATATCGTAAAAGAGGCAAAGAATCTCTACGTGACAGAGCTTGGCGAAGTGGTGAATCAGATCATGAAGGAATCCTTCCCGACTATCGTGGACGAACATTTTACTGCAAATATGGAGTCGCTGCTTGACGGTGTGGAAGAGGGAAAAGTCAATTGGAAGACCGTAGTGCGCAATTTTTATCCGGATCTTGAGAGCGCGGTGGAGATCGCAGAAAAGGATTTGGAGAAGATTGAGATCGAAGATGAGGTTTCAGATGTTATATGTGAGCAGTGCGGACGGAATATGGTAGTCAAATACGGACCGCATGGCAAATTCCTTGCCTGTCCCGGGTTCCCCGATTGCAGAAACACGAAGCCCTATCTGGAAAAAATAGGTGTGGCATGTCCGAAATGCGGAAAAGAAGTAGTTCTGCGCAAGACCAAGAAGGGCAGAAAGTACTTTGGGTGTGAGGACAATCCGGAATGCGATTTCATGAGCTGGGCAAGACCAGTGGCAGAGAAATGCCCGAAATGCGGCGGGTACATGGTCATCAAGGGCAGCAAGGTTGTGTGTGCGGATGAGCAGTGCGGCTATGTGACAGATAAGAAACTTTTGGACAAAAATGAATCGGAATAAAAATAATGAATTTTTTGTAAAATTACGACAGTACATTGAATTTTCAGAATTAATGTGCTAAAATATGAATCGTCGTGAAAATTTAATTCGTGATGGCAGGAGGCATTTNCATGAGCGTTCAGTTGCTGGATAAGACAAGAAAAATCAATAAATTGCTTCACAACAACAATTCATCCAAGGTTGTGTTCAATGANATCTGCGACGTGCTGCGNGANATTCTGGATTCCAATATCCTTGTCATCAGCAAGAAGGGCAAAGTACTGGGAGCCGGAGTGAGCAGGGGAGTGGATGAGATCCGTGAGCTGATCGTGGATGAAGTGGGCGGTTTTATTGATCCGATGCTGAATGAGAGAATGCTTGGAATCCTTTCTACCAAAGAGAATGTGAATCTTGAGACNCTGGGATTTATGGACGATGTNAGGAAATACACNGCGATCATTACNCCNATCGATATTGCGGGCGAGCGTCTGGGGACGCTGTTCGTGTACCGNGAGGACAGGCAGTACGATATCGACGATATTATTTTGAGTGAATACGGGACTACGGTCGTGGGATTAGAGATGATGCGCTCTGTCAATGAGGAGAGTGCGGAGGAGAGCAGGAAGGTCCAGATCGTCAAATCGGCCATCAGCACGCTGTCCTTTTCGGAACTGGAAGCAATTACCCATATTTTTGATGAGCTTGACGGAACGGAAGGTATTCTTGTGGCGAGCAAGATTGCTGACCGTGTCGGCATTACCCGCTCTGTCATCGTTAATGCGCTGCGCAAATTTGAAAGTGCAGGAGTGATCGAATCCCGCTCGTCAGGTATGAAGGGTACTTACATTAAGGTCCTCAACGATGTGGTCTTTGACGAGCTTGACAGTCTCAAAAAACAAAATCAGAAAAGATAAATACTATAAAAGGATTTATAGTCACGGACTGTAAATCCTTTTCTTATGGAAAAAACTACTAATTGGGGTGAAGACAGGGGGGTAAACACAATATCATGTGATTTTTTGAAGAAAAAGTGACAAAAAGGACTTGTTTTTTTTCAAATATATTCTATAATATAGAAAGGTATTTGTAGAAATCTGTATCTTTTTTCGAAAGGGGACTTTGGATGATAAGCACGAATGCATTTGACTACATCAATGTAATGGATAAAGCTGCGGATGCCAGCTGGAAGCGTGAGACGCTGCTCACGAACAATGTGTCAAATATGGATACGCCGGGATACAAGAGACAGGATCTGGACTTTCAGAGCGCATTGGATAGAGAGCTTGGCAGGACTNAATATGCGCCGNTAGATCAGAGGATACGGAGGCTGAACACGGATCTGAGCGGTCTTACAGTATCCCCCTACACGGATCATTCGCATTTTTCCTACCGTCTGGATGGGAATAACGTAGATCCTGATACGGAACCGGTAGAACTGGCTTCGGAGCAGCTTCGGTATGAATTGATCACAGAGTCGGTTTCAGAAGAATTTAAACGTATACAGGCAGCGATAAAGTAAAAGGAGGCGTACTATGGGATTATTTCAGTCATTTGACATCAGTGCAAGCGGCATGACGGCGGAACGGTTCCGCATGGATACCATTGCACAGAATATTGCGAATGTGAATACGACCCGGACAGAGGACGGGAATGCGTACCGAAGAAAGATCGTTACATTTGCGGAAAAAAAACTGACGCCGTTTAGCCATTATTACCAGTCCTATCGGGCAAGAGCCGTAGGAAACGGTGTAAAGGTGGTNAAGGTGAGNGAGGATATGAAGACGGATTACAGAATGGTGTACGAACCGTCNAATCCGGATGCGGATGAGAACGGATATGTGCTGTATCCCAATGTCAATACCGTGACGGAGATGACGAACCTGATCGATGCGTCCAGAGCATATCAGGCNAANACGACGGCNTTCAATGCGAGCAAGAGCATGGTTCAGGCTGCNNTGCAGATTGGAAAGTAAGACGGTACATAGTGATATAAGATGAAATGGAGGTTGTTATGGATATTTCTTCACTGACGGGGATTGGNCAGAGNGATTATCTGAATACACAGTCATGGGGAGTGCGCAGCNCAGAANCGGAGAGCAGNTTTGATTCTGTTCTTTCGGCGGCGATGAACATGCTGACTGAGACGAATGATCTGCANAATGATGCGGAGTCTGCNAAAATTCAGTTTGCGCTTGGGGAAGCGGAGAATCCGCATGACATGCAGATCGCAGCACAGAAAGCATTGACTGCGATCAATTACACAGTTGCGATNAGGGATAAAATGTTGGAAGCATATAAAGAAATCATGAATATGCAGATTTAGTGAATGGAGTCGGATAGAATGCCAGAACAATTGCAAAATATATTGAACCGGATATTGGAATGGTGGAAGAAATTCAACACAAAGCAGAAAGCATTGTTGCTCAGCGTCACAGCTGTCATTATATTGGCGCTGGTTATATTGGCGGCGGTAGTCAGCAAACCTACGATGGTNCCGNTGGTGATCTGNCAGGACACGAAAGANGCAGGGCAGGTCAAGAANCTTTTGGACGGNGACANCAGTATTNAGTATGAGATGTCGNCGGACGGTCTTACNTTCTANGTGNANGAGAANAATTATGCGGTNGCTTCCATCCTTTTGGGNACAGGCGGAATCCCTTCGTCNGGNTATGATATNGAGTCCGTTTTCTCGGGAGGNTTCAGCGCGACAGAGGCGGATAAGGANAAGAGATACAAGNCATACATGCAGGACTATTATAGGTGAGAANCTGGCNGCNTTGTCNAATGTNGANTGGGCGACCGTCANNNTGGATNTCCCGGAGAATGACGGNACGATCCTGTCGCAGCAGCAGGANGCATCANGCNGGAGTTATGCTTGGTCTGACCGGAGCCGGNATGACAGANGAGCAGGCGGCAAGTCNTGCGCAGTACATAGCGACACAGCTTGGCAATGACACGACGGATCATGTTACGATTATGGATTCGGACTGCAATATGCTTTTTTCCGGAGGNGAGTCNTCCACGGNTGTCGGAATGGCGAACAGTCAGNTGAGTCTTCTGGCTAAAAANGAGAANNNGATCANNTCNAAGGTCAGANATGTTATGNTGGGNTCATCTCTNTTNGANCATGTAGAGGTGTCTCCGAAGCTGGANATGGAGTTTGGAACAAAAAGCGTTGATGAGTTGGAGTACTATGCACCGGACGGGCAGACNAACGGTATGATCNGNGAGCAGAGCAGTTATGAGGAGATCACGCAGGGNGGAATCTCCGGNGTGCCGGGAACCGATACNAACGGTGATGACACNACNTATGTNTTTGACGANAATGANTATACTTCTTCATCGATAACNGATACGACAACGAGATATCAGAATAATCAGAGGCGCACAAGAACAGAATCCGGCGCCGGAACGATCAATTATGAAAATTCTTCGATTGCCGTTNTGGCAAAACGTTACGTCAAATACGACGAGGATACTCTGCGGGCATCCGGGGCACTGGAAGATATNACGTTTGAGGAGTATATTGCGCAGAACAGTGAACCGGTGCGGGTGGATGTGGANCCNGATTACTACACGATGGTGGCNAATGCGACNGGCTTTCCGGTAGAGAGTATTTCTATCATCGCATATGAGGAACCGATCTTCCAGCGCTCCGCTGGCGGAAGAAGTATTTCCGATTACTTCCAGATCGCACTTGCGGTACTTATTTTTGCACTGCTTGGTTATGTAGTATTCCGCAGTACGAGAAAAGACAAAACCGAAGAACTGGAAGAGGAGCTTTCTGTGGAAAGCTTGTTGGAATCTACGAAAGAGAGCCAGGATAAGCTTGAGGATATCGGATATAACGAAAAATCTGAGACACGTATTTTGATTGAAAAATTTGTGGAAGAGAATCCGGAGGCAGTTGCATCGTTACTGCGGAACTGGCTCAACGAGGAGTGGGAGTAGTTTATGGCATCACATGAGGATATGAATGGAACTCAAAAAGCGGCGATTTTGCTGATTACATTGGGACCGGAACGCTCTGCTGATATTTTCAAGCATTTGAAAGAGGATGAAATTGAGGAACTGACACTTGAGATTGCAAATACACGAAGCATTTCTCCTCAGGTAAAAGAAGATGTTCTTGATGAATTTTATCAGATCTGTCTGGCACAGCAGTATATTGCGGAGGGCGGTATCGGCTATGCGAAGGAACTGCTGGATAAGGCACTTGGACAGGAGAANGCGCAGGAGGTTATCACTAAACTCACGGCATCTCTTCAGGTGCGNCCGTTTGAGTTTGTGCGCAAGACGGANCCNAGTCAGCTTTTGAACTTTATACAGGATGAACATCCGCAGACAATTGCCATGATCTTATCCTATNTGACCTCGGCGCAGGCTGCCATGGTTATGGGNGCGTTNCCNCCGGAGAAGCAGGCGGATGTTGCGAAGCGTATTGCNATGATGGACCGTACNTCNCCGGATGTGATCAAAGAGGTGGAGCGGGTNTTGGAGAAGAAACTTGCATCTCTGGTCAATCAGGATTANACGATTGTCGGTGGTGTGGATGCCATTGTCAATATTTTGAATACGGTGGACCGTTCCACAGAGAAGCATATTATGGAATCTCTTGAGATTGAAGAGCCGGAGCTTGCAGATGAGATCCGTAAGAAGATGTTCGTATTTGAGGATATCTTGTTGCTTGACGACAGAGCGATCCAGCGTGTGCTGCGTGACGTGGATAACAGTGACCTTGGCGTTGCACTGAAATCGGCAAATGAAGAAGTACAGAATGTCATCTTCAAGAACCTTTCCAAGCGTCTGGCTGCCATGATCAAGGAAGATATGGAATTCATGGGTCCGGTGCGAATGAAGGATGTTGAGGAGGCACAGCAGAAGATTGTCAGTGTGATTCGTAAGCTGGAGGATGCAGGTGAGATTATTATCTCCAGAGGCGGAGGTGATGAGATCGTTGTCTAATCTTTATAAACCGTGGGTAGTGCACCATGAGCCCCAAAAAACGCGGGTCATCGATTCTAATCTTATTTTAAACGATTTATTAGAAAAAGCAGCGCCGGTACATGCTGCTGAGGTGGATGANGACGGCTTTTCGGCTGGGCTTGTGGCGGAAGATGCGAGTAATGTTTTGAAAGCGGAGCCAGAGATTGACTATGTTCAGCAGGCGAAGGACGAGGCGGAGCTTATCCTTGCAGATGCCAGAAAGCAGGCAGATGGCATGATAGAACAGGCGAAGGGCGAGACAGACGGGATCCGTGAGACTGCAAGGCAGGAAGGACTGCGGGATGGACAGGAAGAACTGCAGCGGAATATGGAAGAACTGCGGGATGAGCTGGAACANCGCTATCAGAAGAAGTCACAGGACTTAGACAGAGAATATAATGAAAAGCGGGAGAATATGGAGAAAGATCTCGTAGAGGTCATAATCGAAGTGTTCAACAAAGTCTTTCATATACAGTTTGACAATAAAAAAGAAATTCTGATTCATCTGATCGATCATGCTATATTGAATATCGAGGGAGAGAAGAAATTTCGGATCAAAGTGGCGGAGGATAACACGGAATTTCTGGAAAGCCATAAGGATGAGATCCTCGACCGTGTGGGACACGATATTACACTTGAGATATTGCCNGATTCCACNATGGAGGGGAANGGNTGCATTATCGAAACAGATTCCGGTGTATTTGACTGTAGTCTGGGTACTCAGCTTGAAAATCTGATCAAAGATATCAGATCATTATGTTCGTAAGGAAGAAATAATATGACGCATGCATTTGACAGATACCGTCAGTTGGCGGAGAAGACATATTTCAACCGTCTGGGCAAGGTGGTTAAGATTGTCGGACTTACCATTGAATCGGTNGGACCGGATGCAAAATTAAATGATTTGTGCCGTATTATCATTGATAGGGAAAAAGGGACGTCTGCTCTTGCGGAAGTTGTGGGCTTTCGTGACAAACGTCTNCTTTTGATGCCTTATGATAATGTGGAAGGAATTGGAGTTGGATGTATCGTGGAGAACACGGGGCATCCTTTATCTGTTGTTGTCGGGGAGGAGNTGCTTGGACATTCNCTGGACGGCATCGGAAGACCGACCGACGGAGAAGAGCTGACTGCAGNTCGAAAGANCGANCAACTGGANTATCAGGTGGAAGCACAGCCGCCCGATCCGATGAGCCGAAAGATCATAGANGAGGTTCTGCCNCTNGGAGTGAAGGCGGTGGATGGTCTGATCACGGTCGGAAANGGACAGAGAATCGGGATATTTGCCGGTTCCGGAGTCGGCAAGAGTACGNTGCTCGGTATGTTTGCCCGCAATACGAAAGCAGATATCAACGTTATTGCACTGATCGGCGAGCGNGGGCGTGAGGTGAGGGAATTTATTGAGNGTGANCTCGGAGAAGAGGGAATGAAGCGGTCAGTCGTGGTGGTNGCCACATCAGACAAACCGGCGCTCATTCGAAATAAGGCGGCAAAGACCGCGACNGCAATTGCGGAATATTTCAGAGATCAAGGGAAAGATGTCTTGCTTATGATGGATTCTCTGACCCGTTTTTCTATGGCACAGAGAGAGATCGGTCTCGCGTCAGGAGAGCCGCCGGTGACCAGAGGATATCCGCCAAGCGTGTATTCTGAGATGCCAAAGCTTCTCGAGCGGGCGGGAACCTCGAGTACNGGATCTATCACCGGACTGTACACGGTTTTGGTGGACGGTGATGATTTCAACGAACCGATCACGGACACNGCGAGAAGTATTCTGGATGGACATATTATGCTCTCNAGAAANCTNGGGCATAAAAATCACTATCCGGCGATCGANATTCTGCAGAGNATTTCCCGTGTTATGAGTGCGATTGCCACAAGTGANCATAAGCAGCTTGCCGGNAAATTAAAAAATGTGCTTGCTACATATAACGAAGCGGAAGACTTGATCAATATCGGNGCATACAAGAGCGGATCAAACCGTGAAATNGATTACGCTGTACAGAAAATCAATGCGGTCAANGAATTNTTGATGCAGAGAACNGATGAAAAATTTCAGTTTGATGAGGAGATNGACATGCTTAAGAAAGNTGTTTGAGGCTTAGCATGTGANNGAAAGGCNTATGCCATGGCAAAATTTGCATATCGGATGCAGAANATTCTGGACATCAAAGTAAAAATGGAAAATCAGGAGAAAATCGCATACGGGATGGCAAATGCAAAGCTGCGGGAAGAGCAGGAAAAGCTTCAGGCGATTCTGATGCGCAGGGCCGGATATGAGAAAAGAGCACGGGAACTGGTCAANGGACAGCTGAGTATACAGGAGATCAGAGAGTGCAGAAGGGCAATNGATACGATGAAANNNTATCAGCGGATGCAGACAATGAATGTGCACGCTGCNGAGAAAAATGTNGANATTGCGCGGGCACGCTTAAATCAGGTCATGGTGGAGAGAAANACTCACGAAAAGCTGCGGGATAAGGCGTTTGAACAGTTTAAACAGGAAATTGCACAGGCAGAGAGCAAGGAAATTGACGAATTGGTGAGCTACAATCATCATGGCAGCTGACACTGAGCACTGAGCAAGGACAAAATGGAGGTTNNATATGGCGGAAGAGGAAGTTTTAGACAAGAAGGCGGCAAGGAAGGCAGAAAAAGAGAGTAAGAAAGCGGCGAAGAAAGAAAAAAAGGCTGCGGGCGATGATCTTGAGATGGAGGAGGAGACTCTGGGTGGCAAAATAGCAGTATTTTTCGTCACTTTGATCATTATTATCATCTGGCTGGCAATCATTATTCTGTTGGTGAAATGGGATGTGGGAGGCTTCGGCTCGACAGTGCTTGGACCGGTCTTGAAAAATGTACCGTATGTCAACCGGATTCTGCCNGAAAGCGCTCTCGTGGAGGAGTCCACGGAACAAAGTGCATATGCTTACGATTCCCTCGACGATGCAGTGGCAAAGATCAAAGAGTTGGAGATCCAGCTTGCCGAGGCCCAGAATGCGTCGTCTGCGGATGCAGATTACATTGCGCAGCTGGAGGCGCAGGCATTGGAGCTTGCACAGTATAAGCAGGAAGAAGCGCAATTTGAAGCTGAAAAAGAAAAATTTTATGAAGAGGTTGTTTTTGGCGCAGAAGCTCCCGATATAGAAGAATATAAGAAATTTTATGAGAGCATCGATCCTGCCAATGCGGAGATGATCTACCGGCAGGTGGCAGAGCAGACGATAGAGGACGATGAGATGGAGGATTACATCAAGACATATTCTTCCATGAAGCCTCAGGCTGCAGCTGATATTTTCAATACGATGACAGATAACTTAAAGCTTGTAGCCAAAATACTTGAGAACATGGATGCACAGTCCAGAGCCGATATTCTAGGCAAAATGGATTCCGAAACCGCAGCAAAGGTGACGGAAATCATGCAGCCTTAAGAATATATATGGGAGGCATTGCCCTCCACACAATAAAAACAGGAGAAAGGAGGATAACATTTGGACAGAGTAACAATATCTAATGTTGGAAAAGTGATTCCGCAGGGAGCAAATACTGCAGTGAATCAGGATGCCGGCAAAGAAGAGAGAGAGATCCTGTTTGCAGATTTTCTCGGCAAACTGGCGGCCCCCGGGACAGAGCTTTTTTCGTCTGACAGCAAGAATATGATGGCGAAGCAGCAGACTCCAAAGAATGAAAGCCTGCCAAACGAATTTGACAGATGCCGCTACCGGGACAGTGGAATCAAACAGCGCGATCAGGCACCGGAATATGCTGACAGAAACAGTGTCAGAGAAAAGCTGACTGCCTATGAGAATGAAGTGAAACGCGTCCTGAAGGATGAGCTCGGTGTGACCGATGAACAGATTGAATCTGCGATGGAGACGCTCGGATTGACAGGCGTTGATCTGATGAATCCGAACAGGCTTGCAGAGCTGGTGACAAACCTGACAGGTTGCGAGAATCCGGGTGAGCTGCTTTGCAACAANGAGTTTATGGCAGTGTTGCAGGAAGTGATCGGACTCAGAGAGGAATTGCTTGAATCACTTGGNATTTCGGCAGAAGAGCTTGAAGCAGTNCTGCAGATAACGGAGGCGTCGCCGGATATCGCAAAAGAAGCATCCGACGGGCTGCAGACAGCGGAGGANCCTGTGATTGCCGGTGCGGCAGAAGAGCAGGAGCAGATCCTTGTTGGTGCAGANCAGCAGAAGGCNGAAACCGNTCAGAAACCNGAANTTNGGACTGAGNCTCCNGTGGAGGAAGCNNCAGAGGATGTCAAGGCTGATGCACAGACTGTCAAAGCAGTTGAGGGAGAGACGGTCAGACAAGAGGTGTCAGGNGAATCCCAGGAGGAGACTTCGGATGCCGGNGAAAATCTGCNGGAGACAGTAAATGCAGTGGCAAAAGACAGACAGTCTTCCGGTTTTGAAGAAAACGCGTCGAAACACGNNGGAAATCAGGAANCTGCCGGAGAAACATTTATTGCNGCACAGCATGCTCCCGAAACGGTACCGGTTCAAGGTGCAGAGATNNCNTCTGCTTTCACNGAACAGTTAGATGTGCAGAACATTATAAGACAGATTGTAGAGTACACNCAGGTGGCCGTAAGCAATTCGGCAACTACTNTGGAGATGCAGCTGAANCCGGAGAATCTCGGAAAGCTTTANCTTGAGATNACTTCGAAAGCAGGNAATGTTTCNGCACATATTACCGTGCAGAATGAGGCGGTAAAGGAAGCGATCGAGACACAGATCATAGAGCTGAGACAGAATATGAANCAGGCCGGTGTCAAAGTTGACGCTGTGGAAGTAACGGTNGGAAGCCATGAGTTTGAGAGAAACTTAGAGCAGAATGCCCGCCGGGAGGAACAGCAGGCCGAAGAACAGGCGAGATCAGCCAAACAGACCAGACGTATCAATTTAAACANNCTNGATGAGCTTGNCANGNTGATGACGGAAGAGGAAAGCCTGGTGGCACAGATGATGGCAGATCAGGGGAATTCCGTAGATTTTACAGCATAAAGAAAGGAGAAACGAAATATGGCAATTGTTACACCNGTTGTGGACGGAAAAATTCCGGAAGCTNCAAAATCNGATTCCNCAGAAAAAAATAACAGCCTNGGTTATGATCAGTTTTTACAGNTGTTATGTGCTGAGATGCAGTATCAGGANCCGCTTGAGCCTACCAGCAACACNGAGTATGTNGCACAGCTTGCAACATTCTCACAGATGGAGGCAACNCTNAACATGCAGAATACNTTGCTGANTCAGANTGCNAATTCATTNGTAGGTCAGTATGTGATCGTNAAATCCAACNNAGACGGTGCATCTGCTACGGCNGGATTTGTGGATTATGTTCAGTATGAGAACGATAANCAGTATCTTTATATTAACGGCAACCGTTATTCATTGGANGATGTATATCAGGTGGCAGATCCGGAGTATATGGAAGCTGTGACTTTGGCGGAGACATTTAANAANTCTGTNGATAAACTGCCGTCAAAGGATGANNTGACACTGGCATATCAGGAAGANNTAGANATGCTNTCTGCTGTATANANCAGCNTNAATTCTTATCAGCAATCCTATATTGATGCCGATACCATGAACAAATTTAANGAACTTNTGGCTGAGATGGAAANNCTGAAGGGAAATGTATCTGATCCCAACGGAGAAGTAACTGATCCCGANGGAGAATAAATGAACAGGAGATGGTTTTATGAACAAGATCAGTAACCGGTTTACTTCCATAGAGCAGGTAACTGACCAGTATCTGAAACAAAAAGGCACGGATGCTGTAAAGTCTTCTGGTATTTCTTTTGAGGAGGTACTGAAACAGAAACAGGAGGTTACCGAAAATTCAGAACTCCGATTTTCCAAACACGCGACGATGCGCCTTGCAGACAGGAACATCAATCTTTCCAAGGAGCAGAGTGAGCGGCTGGAATCCGGTGTGATGAAAGCGGGGGAAAAGGGAATTCACGAATCACTTGTAATTGTCGATTCACTTGCATTTATCGTGAATGTACCGAATCGAACCGTGGTGACTGCCATGGACAGGAATGAATCGGCAGACAACATATACACCAATATTGACGGTGCTGTGATTATGTAGCTGGACCTTTTAAGGAAGCAAAACTCCCTGACTGACAGATGGGAGAACACGGCACTTCATGTATCACATGCAAAAATGCATAACATTTAGGAGGTCATTTCACTATGATGAGATCAATGTACTCTGCTGTGTCCGGACTTAAGACACATCAGACCAAGATGGACGTGATCGGTAACAATATTGCCAACGTCAACACAGTAGCATTTAAAGCATCCTCAGTTACATTCCAGGATCTTTTATATCAGAACACATCCGGAGCATCCGGAGCTAACAACCTGACCGGCGCCGGCGGTATCAATGCAAAGCAGATCGGTCTCGGTGTTAACATGGCAGCGACTAACATCAATATTACGGGAGCGGGAGCTGCCGAGACGACGGGACGGGGATTTGATATCCGCCTGACGGACCAGTCTACCACGAACTTCTTTATTGTAAATAACGGTTCCGAAAATGTATTCACCAGATCCGGTTCTTTTTATGTGGACGGGGCAGGCAATCTGTGTATGACTTCCACCGGTTATACCGTAATGGGATGGCAGGTTGACCCAACCACCGGAAATATCCGGAAAGANACTGTTTCGCCGCTGCGTATTATGAAGACAGAGAATCTGACTTCCATGCCTGAGCCGACCACAAAGGGAACCTGTGCCGGCATTATCGACAGGAATGACCCCGATGTGGTAAGCGACGCCGGTCTTGTCAAGAACCTCAGCTTCTATGATAAACTCGGATATGCTTACACCGCGAGATTTGTTATAAAATCGACTGGAAACAGCGGAGAATTTTCNGTATCACTGGCATCTATTTTTGACAGCGAAGGAAAGATGATCTATGATGCAGAAGATACGACGACAACGACTGCTCCGGCATTGACGGATATCTTCGGAAAAAATGACACGATCACGAAATCCTACAGTGTGACTTCCGATTACAGCGGCTGCACCTTTGATGCGGATACGATCGACACGGATGCGAGTCCGGCAACGATCTCTGGAACGGATTCGGAAGGAAATGCCATTACGAAGAACTTAAAGGATGTATACGGTCTGTCTAATGAGATGATCCAGAAACTGGCGGACGGAACCGGAACGGCTTCGATCACGAACGGTGTGCTTTCCGTTGAGTATGCGTCGGTTGACTATAAGCTGAATTTCAGTACGGCTGACGGTATATTTGACAATATTGACGGAGCGGATTTTGTTACTTTGAATATGACACAATTCGGTGACAATTTTGAGGATATCGAGATCGACTTTACCGGAACACAGAACAGCGCTAACGGAGGAAAGACCACGGCTACCATGGGATCCGGCGATACTGACGGTACGACAGGCAAAGGAAAAAAACTTGGAAATCTGATCGGACTTTCCGTTGACCAGCAGGGACAGATCAGTGGTACCTACGATAACGGAAACACAGTACTGCTCGGGCAGATCGCAGTGGCACAGTTCGCGAATGCTTCCGGCCTTGAAAAAGTCGGAGACAACTGCTACACCACGACCTTAAACTCCGGAGAGTTTGACGGTATCGGTGTGGATATTACTGCAGACGGAAGCTCAATGGTTTCCGGAGAGTTGGAGATGTCAAACGTGGATCTTTCCACTGAATTTACACAGATGATCGTGACGCAGCGTGGATTCCAGGCAAACTCCCGTGTGATCACAACCTCTGACTCTTTGTTGGAAGAGCTTGTCAATCTGAAGCGGTAATTACTGATTGTCTGGTAATTTTTGTATGAAAAAATAAAATATCTTGTAAAATCTATTCACATCAGATACTAGATATGGTATAATAACCGTGTAGCTTTCGAAATTTCTACAAGAAAGGGAGGTCGGGCTGCACGGTTATTTCGTGAATGAATGCGAAAATATTGTAAAAGAAAGTAGACAATCGAAAAAAAGTTTAGTAAAATCATAAAAGGGGTAATACGACGGTCGGAGACAATGGAAGGTTTCCGAGACGATGCATGATTTTGCAATAATACAAATAACACAGGGATGGTAGGTGGAAGAATTGGATATAGCTTCTTTATTGGGACTTTTAATTGGCGCTGCGATGTTTGTTGTGGGAGTTTACTCGAATGGCGGATTTGGCGGACTGAGAAACATGTGGGATACAGCTTCGGTCATTATTACAATCGGAGGTTCGATTTCGGGTACCCTTGCATCCAACAAGCTTGCTGACTTTATCGGAGGTATAAAGAGCGCCGGGCTGGCTTTCAAGGATGAGGTGCAGGATCCGGCGGCTGTGATCCAGCATATCATAGATTTGTCCAATACGGCGAGAAAGGAAGGACTTCTTGCGTTGGAGGAAGCGGCGAACGGAATTGACGATGATTTCCTGAAAAAAGGAATCATGCTCGTTGTCGACGGCACGGACCCGGAACTTGTACGCGGCATTATGGAGACAGATTTGAGCTGTATTGAGGCGAGACATAAGAAGAGTATTGCAGTATGGGAAAAGTGGGCAGAACTTGGTCCTGCCTGGGGTATGATCGGTACCCTGATCGGATTGATCCTTATGTTGAACAACATGGATGACCCGTCTTCTATCGGCCCGTCCATGTCTGTCGCGCTGGTTACAACGCTGTACGGTTCTTTGATTGCGAACTGGCTGTGTAATCCGATCGCATCTAAGTTGAAGATCAACAACGATGTAGAGATGATGATGAAGGAAATTACAGTGGAGGGTATCCTGTCTATTCAAGCAGGAGAGAATCCGCGAGTGATAGAAGAAAAACTGAAATCATTCCTTGCTCCTTCTGCACGTAATAATCCGGCGGATGAGGAAGGTGGAGGTGAATAGCAGTGGCGAGAAAGAAACAGGAGGATGTGCCGCAGGGAGCTCCGGCATGGATGGCTACTTTTTCAGATTTGATGAATCTGCTGCTCTGCTTTTTCGTATTGCTTTTTTCGATGTCTACTGTAGATGCTGAGAAGTTCCAGCAGATCATCGCTTCTTTTCAGAATACGATCAGTTTTATGCCGAGCGGAGGCGCTTCGATAGAGGAAGGGCAGTTGATCACTTCAGGTATCAGCATGATAGATCTCTATGATGTCTATTACAGCCAGCAGGCGGAGGCTGATGCACAAGAGAAAGAGCAGCAGGAAAAAGATGTTGTAGAGGCGTATGAAGAGCAGTCTCTTGCCGAATCTGAGGAGATGGCGGAAACGATTGAAGAGATGGTGGCACAGTATGGGATCCAGGATCAGGTTGAGGTTACGTTCAATGCGGACTATGTATTGCTCAGCATGAACGGCACTTTCCTTTTTGACTCGGGGAAAGCCGAACTCATGGCAGAAGCGTATCCCTTGCTTGATAAGATAGGAAAGGTGTTGGAGCCTTACAGGGACAATATGATAGATGTCGAGGGTCACACGGATAATGTGCCGATCCATTCTGCTAAATATGCGGATAACAATGTACTATCCATGTTCCGTGCATATAATGTGGCAGATTATCTGCGCGACAACAGCACGATAGATCCGGCACATATCAAGTCCTCGGGGAGAGGAGAGTACGCACCGGTTGCGGACAACGCGACGCCGGAAGGCAGAGCGAGAAACCGCCGGGTGGAGATAAAGGTATATAATTCATATAATTCAGATATTGATTAAAGTAGGAAGGTAGACGTATGAAAAAGAATCTGATCTCAGTAATTATCTTGGCACTGGTCTTTGCGGACCTGATTTTGACGGCAGTTCTCACATTCACCATTATTCCGCAGACCAAGAAATCCAACGCACTGATCGATAAGGTGTGCGCAGCGATCAATCTGGATCTGGAGGCGGGACTGGGGAGCAGTGCCCTAACGGTTCCGATTGAAGACATTGAAACTTATGCCATCACAGACGAATTCAGGGCGAACTTAAAAAGCAGCATAGATGCAGATGGGAAAACAGTGAGTCATTATGCTATATTTTCAGTCAGCTTATCTATGAACACGAAGAGTGACGGCTATAAGAGTTATAAAGGAGCCGAAGGTCTTACAGAGAAGGAATCCATTATCCGAAGCGAGATCAATGCGATTGTAAGCAATTATTCGGTTGAGGAATTCAATGCAAACGGTTACCAGGACATAAAGAATGATATTCTGCAGGCAATACAGAGAATGTACGGTGACACGGATTTTATTATTGGGGTCAACTTCTCCAGTGTAACAACACAATAGAGCATAGGTGGTGAGGGGAAATGAGTGAAGTCTTATCTCAGAATGAGATAGATAGTTTGCTCAAGGCACTAAGCAGCGGCGAACTTGACGTAGATGAAATAAAAGATAAAGACGAAAAAGTGGTCAAAAATTATGATTTTGCCCGTCCTGCAAAGTTTTCAAAAGAACATTTGCGTACGCTGGAGATTATTTTTGAGCATTACGGAAGGCTTTTGTCGACAAATCTGCCGGTCTATTTAAGGAAAAACGTGCAGGTAGAGGTGATGTCATCGGAGGCAGTGACGTATTCTGAATTTTCAAATGCGCTTTCCAATCCGGTTTTGCTTGGAATCGTGAATTTTGCTCCTCTAAATGGGAATATCATTATAGAGATCGCAGAGAATGTCGGGTATTCGGTTGTCGATCGTATGCTTGGCGGTTTGGGAATGCCTTTGGAAAAGGTGAGAGATTTCTCTGAAATTGAGCTTTTGATCATTGAGAGAATATATAATGTTTGTGTAAATCTGCTTGTAGAACCGTGGAGTAATGTGACAGAGCTGGCACCTCGTCTTGAAAGGATTGAGACAAACTCTCAGTACGCTCAGATCATCTCTCCGACAGAGATGATTGCGTTGATCACTCTGAGCATTAAGATCGGAGAGGTGGAAGGGTTGATCAATATTTGTCTTCCGTATATTACTCTGGAGGATGTCATGGACAAGCTGAATACGAAGTACTGGTATTCCAGCTTGCAGGAGAAAGACGAACAGGAATATTCTGATACGATAGAAGCTTTGATTTCACGGGCGCAGATGCCGATTAAAGCAGTGCTCGGTACCAGTGCAATTTCTGTAAATGATTTTCTTGGATTACAGCGTGGAGATATCATCCGGATGAATGCGAAGGTGGATGAACCAATGGATGTCTACGTTGGAAATATAAAAAAATTTACTGCACTGCCGGGTGCTTCCGGTGATAGCTATGCAGTGAGAATCACATCAGTAATTAGGGAGGAACAGTAAGATGGATAGTATGTCTCAAGAAGAAATAAATGCATTACTGAACAATCCTGAAAACATCGGAGGGGGTGATGAACCGCTTCTGACTGAGGAAGAAAAGGACACAATAGGAGAGATTGCCAATATCAGTATGGGAACGGCGGCAACGACGCTTTTCTCTCTGGTCAACCACAAAGTAGATATCTCAACACCGGTGGTTACATTTGCTACATGGTCGGATATCTGTGAGCAGTATGAACGGCCCTGTGTGCTGATCCGTATTGCATATACGGTGGGGCTGGACGGCAGCAATATTCTTGTGCTGAAGGAACATGACGTAAAGGTCATCACGGACCTCATGATGGGCGGTGATGGCAGCAATACGGATGGAGAAGTGGGTGAACTGCATCTGAGCGCTATCAGTGAGGCGATGAACCAGATGATGGGATCGGCTGCGACATCTTTATCTTCTATGATTAATTCAATGATTGACATCAGTCCGCCAACTGCTGATCTGATCGATCTGCAGCAGGATATTGATGAGAGTACGATCGATGAATTCCTTTCAGGCAGATTTGTTCGTATCGCATTCCGCATGGAGATCGGAGATATTGTAGACAGTGAGCTGATGCAGCTTTATCCGGTTTCGTTTGCAAAAGAAATGTGTGAGAGCATTACCAAGAACATGAAAGCTGATGCAGACTCTACCGCCACAGCAGCAGATAAAGGCGCACAGAATACGGCACCTCAGCCACAGCCGGCGCCACAGGCAGCACCTCAGCCACAGCCGGCGCCACAGGCAGCACCTCAGCAGGCTGCGCCAATGATGGGACAGCCGATGATGGGTCAACCAATGATGGGACAGCCGATGATGGGAATGGATATGTCACAGATGTACGCACAGCAGCAGGTGAATGTGCAACCGGCACAGTTCCAGGCATTTACCGGAAACGTACCAATGAATTACGGTCCGGAGAATATCGACTTGATCATGGATGTTCCCTTGGAGGTTACTGTCGAATTAGGCAGAACATCAAAATCCATAAAAGAAATCCTTGATTTTGCCCCCGGAACTATTATAGAATTAAATCGTATCGCCGGAGAGCCAATTGATGTTCTGGTAAACGGCAAATACGTGGCCAAGGGTGAGGTAGTTATCATTGAGGAGAGCTACGGTATCAGGATCACGGAAATAATTAAATAAAAATAAAGAAAGCAACAGATAGGAGAGAATATTATGGCGAGGATTATGATTTGCGACGATGCAGCATTTATGCGGATGATGATTAAGGACATTCTGACAAAGAATGGCTATGAGATTGCTGCAGAAGCAGAAAACGGTGCAGTGGCAGTAGAGAAATATCCGGAAGCAAAGCCGGATCTGGTGCTGATGGATATTACCATGCCGGATATGGACGGAATTCAGGCACTCAAGAAAATCAAACAGGCTGATCCTGCTGCAAACGTGATCATGTGCTCTGCAATGGGACAGCAGGCGATGGTTATCGAGGCTATTCAGTCTGGTGCGAAAGACTTCATTGTAAAGCCGTTTCAGGCAGAACGTGTATTGGAAGCCGTGAAAAAAGTAGTGGGTTAATATGATTTTGCTGAGTTCTTCTTTGAGTAGCTTTTTGCAGCTGATAGGCGTGTTGATCATCTTTCTTTTCGTCCTGTTAATCACGTACTTGACGACGAAGTGGATGGGTGGATATCAGAAGGCGCAGATGGTGGGAAAGAAGCTTCAGGTGATTGAGACGGCAAGACTTGTCGGAAATAAGTATGTCCAGGTGATCAAGGCAGGAGAGGTTTATCTTGTGGTTGCGGTGGGGAAAGACACTGTAACCATGCTTGCGCAGTTGACGCAGGAGCAGTATGAGAGTGCGACCGATGAATTGCAGACAGCTGAAGATGTACAGTACGGTTCCGGCTCCCTTGAGAGTTTTTCGGAGATTCTGGAGAAGTTCAAGGGACATTTTTCCAAAAAGCAGGATTAGATTATGACAAAAGGAAAGAAATTATATTGTACTGTCTCGTTCCTATTTGCGGTTGCCGTTTTTTTGCTCGTCATGTTGGTTCCGACGGCAGGAGTCACTGTGCATGCGGCATCCAATGATCCGGCATCCCAGTTCGATGCCGACAATTCCGATTTGGATCTTGATGATCCGGATCTTGGTGGAGATGACGGGCTTTTAGATGCGAGGAGCGACAGTACAAACGGATTATCCATTAATTATAACAATGATACGGGGTCTATTTCTACACCGGTAAGGGCGCTGCTTGTTCTCACAGTGATAGCTGTTGCGCCGTCCCTTCTGATGATGTTGACCTCTTTCACAAGAATCGTCATTGTGCTTCACTTTATCCGTACTGCGATGGGTACGCAGACGACACCTCCGAATCAGGTGATGACAGGTCTGGCATTGTTCCTGACATTTTTTATCATGTGGCCTACGTTCCAGCAGATCAATGAGAATGCGATTCAGCCGCTCGATAACGGGGAGATTACAATGGAGGAGGCCTTTGAGGAGGCTGCGATCCCGATGCGGGAGTTTATGGGAGGCCAGACACAGCAGAAGGATTTGGCAATATTTATGGATATGTCGGGTGAGTATTATGATATAACCGAGGAGGGCGCGATCTATGAAATCCCTATGACCATGCTTGTCCCGGCGTTTATCTTAAGTGAGCTGCGCCAGGCATTTATTATGGGATTTGTGATCTATATACCGTTTATTGTCATTGATATGGTTGTTTCATCCGTGCTGATGTCCATGGGTATGATGATGCTTCCGCCGACTACGATCTCACTGCCATTTAAGATTTTGCTTTTTATTCTGGCGGACGGATGGAATCTGGTGATTGGGAGTCTGGTAAGGACATTCTACTGACATGGCAAAGCGTGTCGGTATTGACAGCATAGTTGGAATAGAAAGGTGAGGTGATGTCCATGTCACAGGGACAGGTTCTGGATATTGCAAGGGATGCGATTTATACGATTATCATCTGTGGAGCTCCGCTGTTGCTGATCTCATTGGTTGTGGGTCTGGTCATCAGTGTGTTTCAGACGGTGACTTCTATTCAGGAGCAGACGCTGACGTTTGTTCCCAAAATTTTAGCTGTTTTTACAGGACTGATGCTGCTAGGGTCTTGGATATTGACGACTCTGATGGAGTTTATCGAGAGACTCTGGTCTGACTTCAGTATTTATCTGGGATAGGATCATGTATGGTTAACTATACTTTTTCGTTGACGGAAATAGAAATATTACTGTTAATACTGGTTCGAATTTCCTGTTTTGTGTCAGTTGCACCGTTTTTTGGAACGAGAAATGTTCCAAATAGAGTAAAGGTTGGTATGTCTGTGTTTATATCATTACTGATCTACGGTTTCGTGGATCAGGAAGGAATTGGATATACCGGACTTTTTGGATATGCAGTTATAGTTTTGAAAGAAGGAATTACAGGGTTGCTGATGGGGTTTGTTGCAAATATTTGTAATTCCATTATTTTATTTGCGGGCAATATCATAGACATGGATATCGGTCTTTCCATGGCAACGGAGTTTGACCCGATCAACAATACACAGGCAACGATCACGGGTACTCTGTATCAGTACTTTATACTGATGCTGCTGATAGTAACGAATATGCATCATTACATCCTTCGGGCACTGGCGGATTCCTATCAGGTCATACCGGTAGGCGGACAGGTGTTTGACTGGAACAGTATGCTGGGAACTATGACGCAGTTCATGACAGATATGTTTATCATTGCGTTCCGTATTTTTTTGCCGATTTTTGCATGTATTATGATTTTGAACTGTATTCTCGGTATTATGGCGAAGGTTGCGCCTCAGATGAATATGTTTGCGGTCGGCATGCAGATGAAGATTCTCGTTGGTTTTTTGGTTTTACT
The DNA here is from genome assembly GCA_014804775.1 of Roseburia sp. Lineage (GTDB taxonomy): Bacteria > Bacillota > Clostridia > Lachnospirales > Lachnospiraceae > Roseburia. Next base: position 33,372 of record JAAUZB010000044.1, read on the forward strand.
TGTGACAATCACACTGCTTCCGAACATTGCGGATATGATTTTTACCGAAATGAGGCGGATGGTGGTTTCAATCATAGAGGGAATGTATTAGCGAGGTAATGTATTAACTTGGAATGGGAAAAAAGACAGATTCTTGAATATAACCTTCAGTGGTTTGCGAAAGACGGACCGGGAGGAGAGAAGACTGAGCCTGCTACGGCAAAGAAGTTAAGAGAGGCAAGAGCAGAAGGTCAGGTCTGCAAAAGCAAGGAGCTGACTTCGGCATTTGACCTTATTGTACTGTTTCTTGTCTTGAAGATTTTTGTCTCCAGTATCGGGGGCAACTTTCTGAATGTTTTCAATTATGTATATAAATTGATCCCGGACTTTTTGTCCATCAATGCTAAAGATTTTTCGCCGCAGGCGGTGAGCGGTTTTTTTGCCGCCATTTTTTTGCGAATGCTGCTCATGGTAATTCCTTTTTTTATACTTGGATTTGCTGTGACGCTTCTCGTCAATGTGCTTCAGGTAGGCTGGAAGGTGACGACCAAGCCGATGAAGCCTAAGCTGGATCGGTTTAATCCGCTGAATGGATTCAAACGTATATTTTCCAAAGACTCGCTGTTTGAATTGCTGAAATCTATTTTAAAGATTTTTATTATTTTGTATATCGCTTATACGTCCATCAAGGACCATGCGAACACTATATTTCTTTTGTACGATATGCCTTTAAATCAGGCGATTGCGCTTTGTGGCGACGTGATCATCAATACGGGCTTAAAAATCAGTCTCTTTTATATTGTGGTCGGTATTGCCGATTTCATTTATCAGAAGCACCGGTTTAACGAAGACATGAAGATGACAAAGCAGGAAGTGAAGGACGAGTACAAAAACACAGAGGGAAATCCGGAGATCAAAGGACGGCAGAGACAGCGCATGCGTGAGGCTTCAAGACGCCGTATGATGCAGGATGTTCCAAAGGCGGATGTGGTCATCACCAACCCGACACATCTTGCAGTCGCACTCAAATATGAGCCGGAAGTGAGCAGGGCGCCGGTCGTGCTTGCCAAAGGAGAGGATTATCTGGCACAGAAGATCCGCGAGGCGGCAAAGGAAAATAATATACAGATTGTAGAGAATAAACCGTTGGCACGAATGCTTTATGTCAATGTGGAAATTGGACAGGAAATTCCGCCTGAACTGTATCAGGCGGTTGCAGAGATTCTGGCAATGGTATACAATACACAAAACTAAAGGAGGATGGGCATGAAGAAAGCTGACATTGGTGTTGCACTTTATTTACTCGCTGCAGTTATCTTTTTTATTGTACCGATTCCCTCTATTCTGCTCGATTTGATGCTGGCACTGAATATTTCAATCGCATTGATTGTTTTGTTTAATACGCTTTTTGTGAGAGAAGTACTGGACATGTCGTTTTTCCCGACACTCTTGCTGTTTACGACGATCTTTCGTATTTCACTGAACGTATCGTCTACGCGTCTGATCCTCACCACAGGTTCTCCGGGAAATGTCGTAGAGACCTTCGGATCATTCGTTGGCGGTGGAGACATGATCGTAGGTGCGGTTGTGTTCATTATTCTGATCATTATTCAGTTTGTGGTAATCAACAAAGGTTCTGAGCGTGTATCGGAGGTAACGGCACGTTTTACTTTGGATGCTATGCCGGGTAAGCAGATGGCAATTGATGCCGACTTAAATACTGGAACTATCACTGAAAAAGAAGCGGGAGAACGTCGGAATAAGATACAGATGGAGGCAAGCTTCTTCGGTTCCATGGACGGTGCTACCAAGTATGTAAAGGGAGATGCATCGGCGGGTCTGATCATCACTTTCGTCAATCTGATTGGCGGTACGGTCATGGGAATGATGCGCGGCGGCATGGAATTTTCGGATGCCATTCAGTATTACGGACTCCTTACGATGGGTGACGGACTTGTATCCCAGATACCTTCCCTGCTGATTTCTCTGGCAACGGGTATTTTGGTGACGAAAGCTTCCAAGGAAGCAGATTTTTCAGATGTGCTCGTCAGCCAGCTGTTCGGAATCCCGAAGGTACTTTATCTGGTCGGGGGAACGGTGGCTTTCCTTGGAATCGTAACGCCTTTGGAGTGGTTTTTGTTTGTGCCGTTCGGTGCGGCGTTTATTGTTGTCGGCAAGCAGGTAGAGAAGAATATTGGAATTGAGAGTATTGAAGAGGAAGTAAGCGAGGCTGAAACTGAGGCAGAGGAGATCCGAAAACCCGAAAATGTGGTTTCTCTGCTGCAGGTAGATCCGATCGAGCTGGAGTTTGGATACGGTATCATTCCGCTGGCAGATGTCAATCAGGGCGGAGATCTTCTGGACCGTGTTGTCATGATCCGAAGACAGATTGCATTGGAGCTTGGTACGGTCGTTCCGATCATCCGGCTGCGTGATAATATCCAGCTGAATCCGAATCAGTATATTATAAAGATCAAAGGAATTCAGATCACAGAAGGTGAGATCCTGTTTGACCACTATATGGCGATGAATCCCGGGTATGTTGAGGAAGAGATTACCGGTATTCCGACGTTTGAGCCGTCGTTCCACCTGCCTGCCATCTGGATTACCGAGAGCCAGCGGGAGCGGGCGGAGAGCATGGGGTATACCGTTGTTGACCCACCGTCTATCATTGCAACACATCTGACGGAAGTTATTCGGTCACATATTGCGGAACTGCTTACCAGACAGGACGTACAGAATCTTGTCAACAACTTAAAGGAGAGCAACCCAGTGCTTGTGGACGAGCTGGTTCCGAAAATTCTGGGGCTTGGCGAGGTTCAGAAGGTACTGCAGAATCTGCTGCGTGAGGGTATCTCAATTCGGGATCTTCTATCCATTTTTGAGACATTGGCGGATCATGCGCCGACTACGAGGGACACGGATGTTTTGACCGAGTATGTGAGACAGAGCTTAAAGCGCGCAATCTCCAACAAATATTTCCCTTCCAATGAGACAACAAGTGTGATCACGTTGGATCCGAAGATTGAACAGGAGATCATGTCTTCTGTTAAGCAGACGGAGCAGGGGGCGTATCTGACGCTCGATCCGGAGAAGACAAAGGCAATTATGGCTTCTGTGGATACAGAGACATCAAAGCTTGAGAATATGGGCAAGAGTGCGATCGTGATTACATCTCCGATCGTGAGGATGTATTTTAAGAAATTGACAGAGGACTATTTTAAGGACTTGATCGTTGTATCCTACAATGAAGTGGAGTCTAATGTGGAATTACAGTCGGTAGGGATGGTGACAGCATAAAATGACCATTAACAAGTATCAGGGAAAAACAAAAGAAGAGGCAATTGAAAAGGCAAAGCAGGAGCTGGGAGCCAATGCTGTGGTGTTGAACATCAAAGAGATCAAACCGAAAGGAATGTTCCGCATGTTTAAGGACACTACCTATGAGGTGACGGCGGCGGTGGAGGAAAGAGAAAAGTTTGAGAATTCTCTTTCGAATACAGCTTCGCCCCTGAAAAAACCGGAAGGGATCCATCTTACGGCGGATGAGAAGATCGATATTTCAAAGCTGCAGGAGACGGCGGACCGTTCGGGAAATACGCAGGGAAATACGCTCTATGGTGCGCAAAAGCCGGAGCAGGGAAAGGTTAGTCCGATGAAAGAGAGAAAGAGTGAAAACGGTAATGAAGGTTTGGAAAAGCGTTTGGAAAACCTTTCCAATATTCTTGAAAAACAGCTTTCCGTAGAAGGAAAACGTAAGGATGAGAGACTGGAATCCCAGACTGCGAATCCGGAGGGATTCAAGTTTGTGAAGATGCTGTACCGTACTCTTCTGGAAAATGACGTGAATGAAAAATATGTCAATCAGATCATGGATGAGGCAGAGAAAATTCTGCACAGCGGAAGCAGTGTAGATTCTATTTTGTCAAACGTGTATCAGAAAATGATCTTGAAATTCGGACAGCCTGACAGTATTAATCTGGCAGGAAAAAAACCGAAGATTATTTTCTTTATTGGACCTACAGGCGTGGGAAAAACGACGACCATCGCCAAAATTGCATCGAGATATAAAGTTGAGGAAGGGATGAAGGTTGCTTTTCTGACCGCGGACACTTACCGTATCGCAGCGACAGAGCAGCTCCGTGTCTATGCCAATATTCTGGATGCACCGATGAGCGTGATCTATACAGTAGAGGAAATGAACGCTGCAATACAGCGCTTGGGTGACTATGAGCTTATTTTTGTTGATACGGCAGGATTTTCTCACAAGAACGAAGCACAGTGTGAGGATATGAGGAGATTGCTTGCAGGACTGGATGGAAGCTATGATAAAGAGACATATCTGGTATTAAGTGCAACAACGAAATACAGTGATCTCGTACAGATTACAGATGTATACCGGGAGATTGCAGACTATAAGTTGATCTTTACGAAACTGGATGAGACATCGACCTACGGAAATATTTTGAATGTAAAGCTGCATTCGGGGGCGTTGCTGTCGTATATGACGACTGGACAGAATGTACCCGACGATATTGAAGAATTTGATACACAAAAGATTGTGAAGAAGCTGTTGGGGGGCAGGTAGCCTATGGATCAGGCACAAAACCTACGTAATGTAATAAAGTTAAAAAATCAAAACAGTAAACAGAAGGCCAGAGTCATTACGGTTACCAGCGGAAAGGGCGGAGTCGGGAAATCCAATGTGACAGTCAACCTTGCGGTACAGCTGCATAAACTGGGGCAAAAGGTTGTCATATTTGACGCTGATTTTGGACTTGCCAATGTGGAGGTAATGTTCGGTGCCATCCCACAGTATAATTTAGGTGATTTGCTTTACCGTGGAAAGCGATTAGGTGATATTATGACACAGGGACCGGAGGGGGTGAGCTTCATCTCCGGCGGGTCCGGAATTGCGGGAGTGAATAATCTGGCCTCCAGTCAAGTGCATTATCTTGTAAAATGCATGGAAGAGTTAGACGGACTGGCGGACATTGTACTGATTGATACCGGTGCGGGAATTTCGGACCGCGTACTGGAATTTGTGATCAACAGTCCAGAGGCAGTGATTGTCACAACACCGGATCCGAGTTCTCTTACGGACTCTTATTCCCTGATAAAGGCGTTGTACCGGAGTCCGGGATTTGTGAAGGATCAAACATTAATTGGCGTGCTCTCAAATAAAGTCTCTTCTACAGAGGAGGGAAAAAGAGTTTACGATAAGCTGAATTCTGTTGTTTCACAGTTTTTGCAGGAGAATTTAAATTATATCGGAGCAATTCCTCAGGATTCCATGCTGGAAAAAGCGGTAAGGCAGCAGAAACCGGTTTCACTGTATGCGCCGTCGTCAAAATCTGCCAAGGCATTTAGTGTGGTAGCATCGAATATACTGAATCATGAGCAGAATCAGGCACCGGTGAGAAAAGGAATTTCGGAATTGTTTTCCAATTTTCTGGGTCAGAAATCCTAGCAAAGAAGTGTGAGGTTAACGGTATGATAACAGAGATAATTAAGCCGGGAGATAAAGTTGAAATTAAGAATTTGCAGCAGGCACAAAAAGGAGAAACGGGTCAGCCTGACAACAGTCTCCATAAAAGTCAGGTGCTTGATCTGACGGAAAACGGTAATATTGTCATTTCGATGCCGATCGAGAACGGACAGCTTGTGCTGCTTGCGCTCGGCGCCCGACTGGAATTGAATTTCTATTCTAAGGGAGGCTTGTATCGGGCAATCGGACAGGTAAGAGAGAGGTATAAGCAGGATAATGTCTATATGCTGGTATTGGAACTGAAAAGCCAGCTGGAGAAATTTCAGAGGAGAGAGTACTACCGTTTCCCTTGTGTGCTTGATATTGACTATTATCTGCTTGCGGAAGAAGATCTGCAGTATGAGACAGCGGAAAATATTTATGTCAAGCTTCGTCAGGAAGAGGAGAAGGGAAAGGAATATGCAGGTCAGATCCTGGATCTCAGCGGCGGAGGGATCAAATTTCGGACAGCGGAGAAGGTTGAAGCCGATCAACTCCTTCTGTTGAGAATGTACTTGAAAAGTGAGAGGATTGACAAACAGTATTACATCTTGGGAAGAGTAGTTGCCTGTGGTAGAAGCGAGAAAGGGAACGGCAGATTCTATGAGGTTCGTGTCAAGTTTTTGATTCAGGATGATAAAGTCAGAGAAGAGATCATTCGTTATATTTTTGAAGAAGAGCGTAGATTGCGTCAGAAGGATTGATGGAAAATGAAGAAAAACATTTTGATTGTTGATGACTCTGCACTCATGAGAAGGGTTCTGTGTGATATAATCAATCAGGAAGAATCATTTCAGGTGACAGATATATGCAGGGACGGTTTAGAAGCATATGAAAAACTGAAAAGCCAGAAGTACGATGCGGTACTTCTTGACGTGAATATGCCGCGTATGGACGGTCTGGAACTATTGGAAAAACTGCAGAAAGATCGGATCAAGGCGACTGTGATCATGGTGAGCCGCCTGACAACCCGAGATGCAGAAGTTACACTCCTCGCCATGGAGCGTGGAGCGATTGATTTTGTGACGAAACCGACCAATGCCATTGAGGCGAAAGGGCAGGAGTTCAAGACATGTTTGCTAAATATCTTGGCGGCAGTCACGAATACGGAGCGGCGTACTCAGATGAAGCCAAAGTGCCGTACCGGAACAGCAAAGTCAGTAGGCGGCCGTAAAATTGTTGCGATCGCATCCTCTACCGGCGGTCCTAAGGCTTTACAGAGCGTAATCCCGTTGCTCCCTGCCAATCTGAATGCTCCGGTGGTGCTTGTGCAGCACATGCCGGCAGGTTTTACCAAAACAATGGCTGACAGACTTGACGAGTTCAGTAAAATTCGGGTGAAGGAAGCAGAGGACGGAGATGTTCTCGAAAAAGGCAGAGTGTATATCGCGCCGGGTGGCAAGCACATGGAAGTGAAGAAGTGTGCGGACGGAAGCCATAAGATCAGGCTGAATGAGATGCCGCCCATCGGAGGATTGCGGCCATGTGCCAATGTTACTTACGAGTCGCTGAGGGACAGTGGATATGATCAGATTGTCTGCGTCGTGCTGACCGGAATGGGAGCTGACGGAACAAGCGGAATCAAGGCGTTGGCAAAGAGTAAGCCTGTTTACGTGATTTCACAGAATGCGCAGACCTGCGTCGTGTACGGAATGCCGAAAGCGATTGCTGAGACAGGTCTGGTCGATGAAGTGGTTCCTCTTACGGAAGTAGCACAAACAATCACAAAAAATGTGGGGGTACAGTAGAATGGATGTAAGCCAATATCTCGAAATTTTTATTGACGAAACAGGAGAGCATATTCAGACCTTGAGCGACTGCATTATGGAGCTGGAAAAAGAGCCGGAGAACATGGATACCATCAATGAGATTTTCCGTGCAGCCCATTCCTTAAAAGGTATGGCAGGTACCATGGGATTCAAAAGAATGCAGCATCTGACGCATGACATGGAAAATGTGTTTCAGGAAGTCAGGAGCGACAAAATAAAAGTCAACAGTTCCATGATCGATCTGTTGTTCAAATGTCTGGATGCGATTGAGGGATATCTTACCAATATCAAAGAAAGCTCCGACGAAGGAACGGAGGAGAATGAGTTTATCATCAAGGAACTCAACGATTTTATTGCAGCGGCAAACGGACAAGAGCCGGAGAAGGAAGAGCCGAGCAAGAAAGAGGCCGAGGCAAAGGACGAGAGTTCTGAGACGCAATTCGGAAAGAAATTTCTGGAATTTGAATTAAACGATTCTGAGAGGGACAAGTTAAAGACTGCGGAGGAAGCAGGTTTACATATTTACGGTGTCACAGTATATATCCAAAAGGACTGTCTGCTCAAGGCGGCAAGAGCATTTCTTGTGTTCAAAGCTGTGGAGGAGCTTGGACAGATCCATGTATATAATCCGAGTTCACAGGATATCGAAGATGAGAGATTTGACACGGATTTCAGCTTTTTTATCGCTTCCGAGGAGGCATACGATAAGATTCAGGCAGCGGCAATGAATGTTTCCGAGATCGAGCAGGTAGTAGGAGAAGAGGTAAGCTATAAGGCACTTGCCGATAAGCAGGAAAAAGCGGAGGCAGCAGAGGCGGCAGCCAAGGCGGCAGAGACTTCGAGTGCAGCTCCTGCGGTTCAGGAAGCTCCGGCAGCACCGGCGGAAAGTACCCCGGCAGCGGCAAAGCCGGCAGCCAAGGCACAGACTGCCAATGCCAAGAAAACGACAACGGCAAAACCGGTGACAAACCGTACGGTGCGTGTGGATATCGAAAAACTGGATGCACTTATGAATCAGGTTTCCGAGCTGATCATTGCAAAGAACAGTCTGGTTTCCATCAATTCGGCAGAAGCCGGGGACGTTCAGAGTCAGAGCTTCCACGACCAGATTGAATATCTCGAACGTATTACAACAGGTTTGCATGAGTCTGTCATGAAAGTTCGAATGGTTCCGATTGAGAGCGTGGTCAATAAATTCCCACGTATGATACGTGATCTTTCCAGAAAACTGGATAAAAAGATGGAACTGTATATGACAGGTGAAGACACCGAGCTTGACCGTACGGTAGTCGATCAGATCGGTGACCCGTTGCAGCATCTTCTCCGCAATTCCGCCGATCATGGACTTGAGGAAAACTCTGTTCGTGTTGCAAAGGGAAAACCGGAAGTTGGAAGTATTTTCCTGAATGCATTTCAGGAGGGAAATAATGTCATCATTCAGGTCGGAGACGACGGCAACGGTATTGATGTCGAGGCGGTGCGCACCAAGGCTATCGAGCGCGGAGTCATTACAGAGGAACAGGCTGAGAGCATGAGCCAGAAAGACATTGTCAATATGCTGTTCCTTCCGAGTTTCTCCATGGCGAAGAAGATTACCGATATCTCGGGACGTGGAGTTGGACTTGATGTTGTAAAATCCAATATCGAAGCTTTAGGCGGTGATGTTGAGGTCAAGACAGAGCTTGGTCTGGGAACAACCTTTACAGTACGGCTTCCGCTGACACTTGCGATCATTCAGGCATTGATGGTGGAAGTAAGAGATGAGAAGTACGCGATCGCTCTTGGATCTATTTCCAATATTGAGGATATTCCGGTAAAGGATATCAAATACGTGGAGGCACAGGAAGTGATCCATCTTCGCGGTAAGGTTATTCCGTTGATCCGCATGGACAAGATTCTTGACATTGCTCCGAAGGAGGAGGAACCTGACAGCCTGACCGTGATCATTGTCAAGAAAGGTGACAATCTTGCCGGACTTGTTGTTGACAATCTAATGGGACAGCAGGAGATCGTTATCAAGTCTCTTGGAAAATACATTAACAATAATAATAAGATTATCAGCGGTGCTACCATCCTCGGTGATGGCGAAGTTGCATTAATCTTAGATGTCAATACATTAATGTAATGGGGGTGCCATCATGGAGAATAACAGACTGGAAACACTGGAAAGAGAATCAAAACAGTATATCGTTGTCATGGTAGGCAATGAACAGTATGGTATTGATATCAGCTTTATCGACAATATCGTGCGTATGCAGAAAATTACAAGGGTACCAAAATCCCAGCATTATTTTAAAGGTGTCATCAATCTGCGCGGTGAAATCGTGCCTGTGATGAGTATCCGCAGGAAAATGGATCTCGATGACGATGTCATCAACAATGCCAGCAGGATCATCATTCTAAAACTGGAGGAAAAAGGCTTGCTTGGGATCATTGTAGATGAGGTCAAGGAAGTTGTAAATCTGGGAGAAGAAGAGATTGAGCGTACGTCCAATAAGGGGAAATTTATAAACGGTGTAGGACAGCACGGAGATGAACTGATTTCTCTGCTTGAGATCAATGCAATTGTTGAGGAGAGTGTATAAATACATACGGGAGAACAGAGTAGACATACGAGAGGAGAGATAGGAAGACCCATGAGTAAAATAACACTGGAACAGGTAAATGATATGTACTTGGATGTGTTGCGGGAAATCGGCAATATCGGTGCAGGGAACGCGACGTCCGCCATAGCAAATATGCTTGGCATGAAGATAGATATGAACGTGCCGAATGTCAGACTGATGGAGGTATCCAAGCTTGGACTGGCAGTCGGCGCAGAGGATGAGACGATTGTCGGGATATTCCTTGAAGTGGAGAACGACATAGAAGGAAGCATGATGTTCCTGCTTGATATTCCGTCTGCACGGTATCTGGTGAACAAGCTGATGATGACAGACGCTCCTGCGGATCAGCCTTTTGGAGAGATGGAACTTTCCGCGTTAAAGGAAATAGGAAATATCATTGCAGGCTCCTATCTTTCTGCGTTGTCATCTCTGACAAATATGGTGATCGTTCCGTCAATCCCATACATAGCCGTGGATATGGCGGCATCCATTTTAAGTGTGCCGGCGATTCAGTTTGGGCAGTTTGGGGACAGGGCATTGTTGATTCAGACAGAAATTTGTGCAGACGTGGCGATTAACGGATACTTTATTTTGATGCCGGAACAGGGATCTTACGAGAAGATTTTAACGTCACTTGGAATCTCATTATAAGGGGTGAAGAGACATGAGTGAAGTTATTAAAGTTGGAATGGCCGATTTNAATATATGTAAGGCACCGAATATTATTACGACTTTAGGACTGGGCTCCTGTATTGGACTTGTATTTTACGATCCGATTTCCAAGGTAGGAGGAATGGTTCACTACATGCTTCCGGACAGTACGCAGGTGCGCAATAANGGTAATATTGCTAAATTTGCGGATACGGGCATTGATGAACTTTATAGAAGGGTGATCGCTGCGGGAGCCAATCGGGCGCGGATGATTTCCAAGATTGCAGGTGGAGCAAAGATGTTTGAAGTNAGCGGACTTTCAGATGTCGGTAATATAGGTGCGAGAAATGCGGAGGCAGCAAAGATGAAATTAAAACAGCTCGGAATCCGTCTGGTTGCAGAAGATACCGGCTTGAATTACGGTAGAACAGTAGAGCTTCATTGTGACACCGGAGATTTTTATATCAAATCTGTCGGAAAACCGATAAAGATTATTTGAGAAAGGCATGGTTCTGNGATGAAAACAAAGTCAATACCTGCAATTATTATGCTGACAGCGGGCTGTATCGCCTGTATTGTCGGTATAACAGGGTATATGGAAACGGAACAGTTTATGAAAATGCTTTTCGTTGTCCTGATCGTGTTCTATTTTTTNGGATGTATCGTAAAAATAATATTGGATAAGAATTTTCAGGAGATGAAGGAAGAAACCACGGAGGGGGAAGAATCCACAGAGGAAGGATCCACGGAGGAAGANTCNGNGGAGAAATCCGNTGAGGAGCAGCAGAANGAANAGGTTGAAAATAAATAGTAACTGAAAACGTGGGGGTTCCGTATGAAGACAGNTGAGAGAGAAAAGTTGTGGGGGGAATANCATAGGAAGCCGTCCCCGGAACTGCGTGAGAAGCTTATTATGGAATATGCTCCGTTAGTCAAGGTGGTGGCCGGGCGTCTGAGCATGTATCTGGGTTACAATGTGGAATATGAGGATTTGGTCAGTTACGGCATTTTCGGATTGATTGATGCGATTGATAAATTTGATCTGGGAAAAGACGTAAAATTTGAAACATATGCGAGCTTAAGGATCAGAGGATCGATCCTGGATCAGATTCGGAAAATGGACTGGATCCCGAGNACNGTGAGACAGAANCAGAAAAAGATTGAGGAAGCCATTAAGACGATTGAGACCAGAACAGGAAAAAATCCGTCCGATGAGGAGATTGCCAACGAATTGGGAATTGCGGCGACAGAGCTGAATGACTGGCAGTCACAGCTGAAGGTTACCAATGTTGTTTCATTAAATGAATTTGTGGAGCAGGGCGGAGAGCCNGTCATGGATGCGCGCAACAATTCTCATTTTGTGCAGCCGGAAGATTCTATTCANGAGGATGAACTGAAAAAGGTCTTAAGAGAGACAATGGATCTTTTGACGGAAAAGGAGCGAAAAGTAATACTGTTTTATTATTACGAGGAGCTCACATTAAAGGAAATCAGCAGCATATTGGAGGTATCGGAATCGAGGGTGTCTCAGCTGCATACCAAGGCGCTGCTTAAGATGCGGAAGAAAATGGGAAATTATATGGGAATTTTGACGGATATATAATTCTGATAAGAGAGGTGTATTGCAATGTCAGTCAGACCGGTAGATATGAATGGTATGATTCAGCGGACGCAGGATGTNGGAAACCTGAAACAGCAGGAGGACAGCAAACCGCAGATTCAGCAGCACACGATAGAGATCAGGCACCAGAAGCAGGAGGAACAGCTGGCACGTCAGGTTCAGCATTCCCAGGAGAAAGAGAATAAAGGATTCCGCTATGATGCNAAGGAAAAAGGCAGCAACAGCTATGAAGGCAGCGGAAAAAAGAAAAAAAATCAGAAAAAAGAGCTTNCGGAGGACGGAAAAGTCACTGTAAAAAGCCGGAACGGAAGCTTTGATATGAAGATATAAGGAGAGAGGTATGACTGGAGTAGAAATCATATTGCTTCTGATAGGATGTGTTTTTATGATAGGGAGCTTTTTTGTCACAGAGAAGCTGTCACCTTCGGANCTGAGNAAAGTTGCGGAACTGAGTGAAGAAGAGCTGGGAAAGATCATTGACCGTGGNATGACAAATGCTGTTGGCAGGATTGACGATTCTATCGGGGAACGTCTTGAGAATTCTATGGAAAATGTGGACCGTGAGCTGGAGAAGGAAACCAATGAAAAAATCATGGCGATCAGTGAGTACTCGGACACCGTGTTGGAGGCGATCAATAAGGCACATAACGAAATAATGTTCCTTTACAGCATGTTAAACGATAAGCATGCAGAGCTTACCGGGATGGTTTCCGATCTGCAGCGGCTGTCAGCCGATGTCAGAAACATGCAGGAAAGTATGGCGAACCAGAGAGTGCCGGTCAGACCGCAGCCTACGGTGGATAGAAGCCGGACTGCAACCAGACCGGAGCAGGCGAGGACAAGGGCAGAGCACCGGACGGCAGCTGCAACCACGGTGGCGGGTGCAACAACGGCGGCAGGTGCAGCCACAGCGACAGCCGCAGCCACGACTTCTGCGGGATCCAAAGTTTCTGCGGCATCAATACCGTCGGCAGCGTCTGTAAATGCTGCGCCGAAAGTGGCTGCAGCCAGTCAGGAGAGCGGCAGTGATCCTAATCATAAAAGAGAAATCCTTGCGCTTCACAAGCAGGGACTTAACGAGATAGAGATTGCTAAGCGACTGAAAATGGGAATTGGTGAAGTCAGACTGATGATTGGACTATATAAAGGAGAGGAAAATTCGTGAAGTTAAAATATTATTTGCGGGGATTGGCAATCGGTATTATGGTTACCACGATCATACTGATGATTGGCTTTGCGCGAAATAAAAATACGCTCTCCGACGATGAGATCATTGCGCGTGCAAAACAGTTGGGGATGATAATGCCGGAGGAGCAGGAGAACAGTGCGGGAGCGACGGATACACAGCTCAAAGATACACAGCTGCCGGATGGTGAGGATGTCTCTCAGGGGGAACAGGAAGGCCAAGCAGCCGGAAACAATCAGGGAGAAGACACACAGGAGCCTGAGAACGGAACGGGATCGACAGACGGTCAGGACGGCAGTTTTCGATTGACCATAAAAAGAGGGGATGTGTGCCGTACCGTCTGCGAGACACTGGCGGAAAACGGTGTGATTGAGGACGCGGAGGCTTTGCGCAAATATTTGTTTGAGATCGGATATGCATCCAATCTGTCTACGGGAGACTATGATGTACCGTACGGACTGAGTATGGAGGATGTTGCGAAAGTCCTGCAGGAGGGACCGATTGAATAAAAGGCGGCGGTTGCTATCAGTTGGGAAAAAATGTATTTTTTTAAAAAAACATTTTGACGAATAGAGTGAGCGGTGGTATGCTTAAAGTAGTTAGTAGTGTTGAAAGAAATACCTTTCATGTGTCGGGATTCAAAAGGGGGAGTACGAACAATGAAGAATTATGTTAAGCCAATGATTTTGGCGAATGATGAGATGTTTGAGGGTATTTATACGGCAAGCGGTGACGGCGGTGCAGATTGCTGGACCGTAAGTGCAACGCCCGTACAGGATTGGAGCGGTTCGCACAAAGTGTTTGAGATTCACTGTGTGCACGATAACAGCGTGGAGCATATTTCGGCTGGAACTACGGTTCAGCTCACATTCAGCAATACGCTTACGGATGCTTATTCTGAGTACCCGTCTTCTTTCAGTGGAAATACGGTCACGATTACACGTGAATTGCTTGGGGATGCTTATCAGTCCGGCGACAATATGACCTACAAAGTATGGGTTAAGGCTGCGGATGAGGCGACTACGCAGGCGGTCAGCTGTACTGGCGCGACGATTTCCTGTACAAAGACAGTCAATGTTCAAGGCAAGGGTGGAGACGGTAATTAAGTAAAAGATATGCAAAACAAAAAATGATTTAAGTGACAGCACCGCCTGTTTTGGGCGGTGCTGTTATCGTTGTATGAAAACAGAAAGATGACAAAGTATGAAAAATAAGTTGGCATTTTATATCAGCCGTATCAAAGCGGGAGCAGTGAAAGAGCGATTGCAGCAGACGATGTGGATCTACCGTTATGCCAGACATTACTGGCTTCCCATGATATTTTATACAGCATTGGGTATGGTGAGCACTGTAGTGGCTCTGTTGACCAGTCTGGTATCGAGAGATCTGGTCGATATCATCACAGGGCATCAGACAGGGGAGGTGATCAGGACCTTCTGCTTTATGATTGCATTAAACGTGGGTGCAACGCTGCTGAGTCTGATCTCCGACTATGCTTCCAGTTATATCAGTATGAAGGTGGATGCGGAAATTAAAGCAGATATTTTTGACAAGATTCTTGTCACTGACTGGGAATCCCTGACTAATTACCATACAGGCGATCTTTTGACGCGTTGGAGTTCTGATGCATCCAATATTTCTGCAGGTGTGCTGAACTTTATTCCTAATCTTATCATTTATCTTTTCCGGTTTGTGAGTGCATTTGCTATGGTTGTGTACCATGACTGGACATTTGCCGTATTTGCTTTTCTGGGAATGCCGGTGAGTCTGATCTTGTCAAAGACATTGCTGAAGCGTATGGTCAATAATAATAAGCGCAGCGCAGCTCTGGGGGCAAAAATGTCCGGGTTTAATCAGGAGACATTTTCCAATATTCAGACGATCAAGGCATTTGATCTGGTAAGGCTTTATGTTGCAAGGTTAAAGCAGCTGCAGCAGGAATATATTTCCATGAAGCTGGATTTTCAGAAAATGTCCATAGGGACCTCACTGCTGTTGTCTACGGTGGCGCTGATCGTTTCCTATGCCTCCTACGGATGGGGGATTTACAGGGTGTGGAGTGGTGCGATCAGTTACGGAACCATGACGATGTTCTTAGGACTGTCCGGCACGTTGACAGGTACTCTGCATAATCTGACATCTCTGGTGCCGGCAGCCATTTCCCTGACAACGTCTGCGGGGCGTCTGATGGATATTGTGGAGATGCCGAGAGAGGATTACAGCAGTGACGGGGAAGTGGAGAAATTCAAAGAGCGGCATGAGAGCGATGGCATCAGTTTGTGCATGGAGGAAATCAAGTATGCGTACCGCACGGGCACGCAGGTTTTTGAGGCGGCGTCCTTTTGTGCACGCCCGCATGAGATCGTTGCTATTGTGGGACCGTCCGGTGAGGGTAAAACGACAATGCTGCGCTTGATTTTGTCTCTGATGCCGATACAGGGCGGCAGCGCGGTACTTTGTGGCGGCAGCGCAGAAAGTTCGGATGATACCGGGGAAAAGCTGAAGTTATCGCCTTCTGCCAGAAAACTGTTTTCCTATGTGCCTCAGGGAAATACCATGTTTTCGGGAACCATAGCGGAGAATATGCGGAATGTCAAGCCGGATGCCACGGATGAAGACATCAGGGAGGTGCTGAAGCTTGCCTGTGCGTGGGAGTTTGTGGAGAAGCTTCCTGACGGAATCAACAGTGAGATCAAGGAACGGGGCGGGGGATTTTCCGAAGGACAGGCTCAGCGGTTGTCTATCGCGAGGGCATTGCTGCGCAGATCGCCAATCCTTCTGCTTGATGAGGCGACATCTGCATTGGATGTTGCAATGGAACGGAAAGTTCTGAAAAATATCATGCAGGATAAATATCCGCGTACCTGTATTGTGACAACACACCGTCCGACCGTCTTAAATGCCTGCAACCGGGTCTATGCGATACGAAACAAGAACTGCGAGGTGTTGGACAGATCGGAAATCGACGAGATGATAAAAGGTTTTTAGCAAGAAAATGCTTGCCTGTTTCCAGTTATTGTGCTATAATCTACAAGGTTTCATGTAAGGAAACCGAGAATAACAATAAACACATATGCTGACTGCCGGACAGGTGCCGTACGGTCGTACCGGAGGGATGAAGCATATGGAAGAACACAACCATGGAGGTAGAAAAATGAGTGTTATTTCAATGAAACAGTTACTTGAAGCGGGTGTTCACTTTGGACATCAGACCAGAAGATGGAATCCTAAAATGGCTCCATACATCTACACCGAGAGAAATGGTATCTATATCATTGATCTGCAGAAATCGGTAGGAAAAGTAGATGAGGCTTATAAAGCAGTGTCTGATATTGCAGCAGAGGGCGGCACGATTCTTTTCGTGGGAACAAAGAAACAGGCGCAGGATGCGATCAAGACAGAGGCAGAGCGCTGCGGAATGTTTTATGTAAATGAGAGATGGTTAGGTGGTATGCTGACCAACTTTAAGACGATCCAGAGCCGTATTACAAGATTGAAAGAGATCGAAACGATGGCGACTGACGGAACATTTGAGGTGCTGCCGAAGAAAGAAGTGATCGCACTCAAGAAAGAGTGGGAGAAGTTAGAGAGAAACCTTGGCGGTATCAAGGAAATGAAGAGAATTCCGGATGCAATTTTTGTTGTTGATCCGAAGAAAGAGAAGATCTGTATTCAGGAGGCTCATTCTCTGGGAATTACTCTGATCGGTATAGCAGATACCAACTGTGATCCGGAAGAGTTGGATTATGTGATCCCGGGAAATGACGATGCGATCAGAGCTGTCAAATTAATCGTATCCAAAATGGCTGATGCCGTGATCGAAGCAAATCAGGGCGCAGAAATGACTGCAGAGGAAGCGGAGTCTGCAGAGGCAGATGTGGAAGAGACAGCGGCAGAGGAAGCGTAATTATATTATTTATTTTGGAGGATAGAAAAATGGCTATTACAGCAGCTATGGTAAAGGAACTGCGTGAATTAACCGGCGCAGGGATGATGGATTGTAAGAAAGCTTTGAATGAGACAGACGGAAATATGGATGAGGCTGTTGAGTTCCTGAGAAAGAACGGACAGGCGAAGGCAGAGAAGAAAGCGAGCAGAATCGCAGCGGAAGGTCTTTGCGCGATCGCGCTGAAGGACGATCAGACAGCAGCCGTTGTAGAGGTAAACTCTGAGACAGACTTTGTGGCAAAGAACGAGACATTCCAGGACTTTGTAAAATTAGTTGCAGGGCAGGCGGTAAACTCTGACGCGGCAGACATGGATGCGTTCATGGATGAGGCATGGAGTGAGGATGCCGGCAAGACAGTTAAGGATGCCTTGGTAGAGAAAGTTGCAGTGATCGGCGAGAATTTAAAGATCCGCAGATTCGAAAAGGTTGTTGCAGAGCATGGATGTGTAGCGACTTACGTACACGGCGGCGGAAGAATCGGTGTTATTGTAGACGCAGATTCTGACGTGGTAAATGATGCAGTGAAAGAAGCTATGGTGAACATTGCAATGCAGATTGCCGCATTGAATCCGAAATATGTATCAAGGGATGAAGTGAGCGCAGATTATATTGCTCATGAGAAAGAAATCCTGTTGGCTCAGATCATGAATGATCCGAAGGAGTCCCAGAAGCCGGAGAAGGTGATCAACGGTATGATCGAGGGACGTGTCAGCAAGGAATTAAAGGAAATCTGTCTGGTGGATCAGGTATATGTGAAAGCAGAGGACGGCAAACAGACAGTTGGCAAGTATCTTGAAGAAGTTTCTAAGGCTGCCGGATGCACTGTGAAAGTAAAGAGATTTGTCCGTTTTGAGACAGGCGAAGGTCTTGAGAAAAAGCAGGAAGATTTTGCAGCTGAAGTTGCAGCACAGATGGGAATGTAATTCCAATTTCATAAGATTAAGCAAAACGCTGGAAACCCGCATGGTTCCAGCGTTTTTTGCGTTTTAGGGGTGTCATTTCCAGATGAGAGAAATTAGGGATTTTTACGGAAAAGTTGGTAAAAAACTGGTACGAGAATTGGTAAAATCTTTTACCAACTTTCGGGGAGCGAAGTTTGCAGGCTTTTTATAATGAAAGAAAAAGGTGAGAGATTACCAAGAAAATGATAGAGAAAAATAAGGAGGATATGTATGGAACTGGTTGAAATGATGGTTGTAATGGGGAAGGATCGGATGAGCGGAAGAGTGAATGAAGTGCGGGAGTTTTTAGTAGAGAAGAGGCAGTGAGATACATTTTGCAAATATAATATAGAGCAAGGCTTTAATTATGTATACAATATTTGAAAAATGGAGGAAATATGAACAATATACACAAAATAGTGAAAATTGTATATGGTGTTGTGGTAGCTAGCTTGTAGAAATATGATTTTGGAAGCTAGTATTTATTTCTGCTGTTAGTAAGAGATAATTGTAAAGAAAGAATCCTTCTGCTATAATTGTTGAAAAGATTAACAATAGCCTTTTAATGAGATGGTGACAGTGACTTAATATAAAGTACGGTTGAAATGAATATTAAGAAATGCGGGAGGATAGAGAAATGAATGCGATATTTTTATCAGATTTTTTGAAATTAGATAATGAATTAAGTAAAATAGGAATGTTTGATGCGATTATCAATCGAGACAGTCATTTTTTTATCAACATATTGCGACTGAAAAAGGCGCAGACAGCAGAATTTGCAGGATCGTATAAAAGAATTAATGATTTTTTTGGAAGCATCATGTTGTTATTACAAAATTCAAAACAAAAAGAGGATAAATTATATAGAAGTGCATTGGAGAAATTTCATTTTTCAGAAGTAAATGGAATAAATTTAGGATTTTCAGAGTCTGGAGTCGGTGCAGGATTTGGAAAAGTATTGTCAAAGCAAGTAATAAGTGATGCTTACGATATTGTTAAAACAGGTTCAAACCAACCAGAGATCTTCCAGCTAGTTGGTTTATTTGAGGAAAATGTTGGTGCAGACAGACTTAGCGATATGATTGCTACAATCATTCTCCCAGATATTTTGGCATACACAAAACGAATTAATTTAGAACTTGGAATTAACCCCCAAAATTATCCAGATATTGAGTTCTGCAATGAAATAGCAATTAACCCATATAAAAAATGTGAACTTTTGTATCTGCCAGAAGAAATTTTACATGAGTTGCCAATTGCACGCTGTTGGAATGATATAGATAGAGTTATTGCAGAAAACAAAGTGATAAGAGAAGAAATAAATGAAACAATTGGAACAGAATGGAGAAACCTTGCTGCTACTGAAAAAAAGTTCTATTTAAAAGAGCATATATTTAAAGATGTAGAGCGGTGTTCGCATGTAATTAGTGGATATAGAGAAGAAGAAATAGATAGATACTCACCAACATCGGATATTGAATACTATATAGCAGTGGTATTTAAGCAAATGAAACAGAGCGGTGTATTTAATTTTTTAGAACACTCAGACCGCTCCGGGATAGGAAGCTTGGATGTGTCATTAAAGGTATTGGATATATTTAAATCTTGGGTAGAATATAACAAGGGATGGGATTTGATCTTGTCAGCTCCCTCTACAAAACGGGAAAAAACAGTTCAAAGCCTTATTCAACTGAGTGGAATCCAATATTGTATGGACAATAATTTTGATTTCTCTTTTGAACATAA
>JAAUZB010000045.1 GCA_014804775.1 Roseburia sp.
GATCGGAAACGAGACCTTTGTCTTAAGCCCCTTGCACAGTTCATACCCTGATTTTCCCGGAAGATTTACATCCAGCACGACGAGGTCCGGCTTCATTTCCGCCAGGTCATTTTCCACATTTTCAAACGATGATATCCCGTCGGCGCAATATCCTGCTTTGCCAAAAGTCTGCACCAGCTCCTCCCGCAAATAAATATCGTCTTCCACAATAGCGATCTTTGTCACAGACAATTACCCCCTGTCTTCCGTTTTCAGTAAGCGTATCTCACGGCTTGCCGTCCGTTTCACGATACCGATATAGATCAGCTCTGCCAGCACGAAAACCGTCAGCGCCACAGTTACATATACCGTCAGCGTCTCCACTGATGTGCCAACAGGAAGCCTTGTAAAGCTTGTAAACATCGTGCATATGGCGGCAGCGCTGCTTACGACGGAAACACCCAGCACAAGCAAAAAGAATGTCTGTATCTGCTTTCCAACCGAACGGCACATTGCTTCGGTATCTGCTCCGAGCATGGCAAGCGTCACATACCGGTGCTTTGTCTGCCGCTGATGAATGAGAAATTTAAGTCCGATCACAGTATTTGAAATGATCAGGAACAGAATTCCCAGATAAACGGTCAGATAGCTTGCAGATACCGTATAGAACAGGTTTCTTCCGATACCCGCGAGAAAGCTGTCATATTCGATTCCCGTGACAGCCAGTTTACCGTCCAGCTTCTGTACCGCCTGCATCAGTCCCATTTCTTCTGTCACCTCATCTGTCAGGTGTACATTTCTGCAATACGGTCCGCTCTCCTTTGCAAGCTCTCCGAACAGTTCATCCGGCACAATAAATGCCATATAAATTGTAATCGCCCGGTCTGCAACGATATTATCATAATAAGGCGTGGGAACGACCTCATAAGCAGTTCCGTTAATACCAACAGAGACATTTTGACCGATCGCCTCCGTCAATATCCTTCCGAAATCACCCTCATTCCCAAATGCGCTGTAAATTGCGATCTCACTGTCATTTAACCCGATCTCATCTTTTCCCATCGCTTTTTGCATACGGTTATAGGAACTCTCTGCGATCACGTAGTTGATGTGAAGATTTTCCAGCATATTCTCCGAACCCTCCACCGTACCGATCGCTTTCTCCAGATTTGACAAATCTATCGGTTTCTCCCCGTCGTCCCAGTATTCATCCTTGATGATAGAAAGATACATGGGATAGGAATCCTTCACCATTTCGCGGATATCCTCATTCTCCATCACACGGTCAATATCCGCCTCTTCTCCAAAAAGTGAAAAATCTGCCGTGCGGCCGCTGGTCGCACGTGTAATTCCTACGGACATGCCGTAAGAGGTACAGGCAAACGCCATCAGCAGAAGAAGCGATGATACTGCCAATGACTTATGCTGTGAGATCACACTCTCCTGCACCTGCCTTGCCGTAAAAGTTTCCAGTCCCACAGCGTTTCGGTTTTTCTTCCGGATCAGTCTGCCAAGAAAACCTCCCAGGCCCCGATAGAAGAAAAATGTTCCGAAAATTCCGCAGACAAAAACCGCAGCCGCAACAGCGAGCTCCAGCGTCCGCATCCGAAATATTCCCAGATAGTAGGCCGCAAACAGTAAAATGATACCTGCAGCAAAAAACACTGTACTTTTCGCTGTTGACATCGGCACCTGCTTTTTTGCCGCATCGGACCGAAGAAAATCTGCCGGTTCCATTCTGCCAAGCTGTATACAGATGATCAGCATCGACAGCATCTGTACAATGACAAATCCGCAGACTGTCCAGAGGACGCCACGAACAGAAAATGAAAAATGATGCCCGATGATCCCGAGCCCTACAACCTTTGCCGTGGCAAGGCTGATCACCTCCGTCAAAAACAGAGCCACAGGGATACCGATCAACAGCGATATCATGCTGTTCCAAAATATTTCACAAAACTGCATGAAAAACATCCGGCTTCGCTTCATTCCGAGCATCAGATACATGCCGAATTCACGTCTGCGGCTGTCCGCCTGATACCGGCAGGCAAAATACACAAGAAAAAATACGAAGAAAAGTGACACCATATAGACAACGGGAAGCATCATCATCAGCTTTCCGACCGCGTCACTCTCAACCTTAGAAAGATACCGCATCACATCCTGCTCACCGAGAGAAAGCAGTGTATAAAAGGCTATGATAGCGATGACAAGAGAGCCGAAAAACAATCCGTTTCCTTTTCTGTTTTTGGCAGAATTCCGCCATACCTGTTTAAAGAACATTTGCACTACCTCCTCCCAATTGCGCCATAACAGTTACAATCCGGTCGTAGAAGGCAGCGGTCGATTCTGACGCCGTATTCCGGCGAAGCTCATGAAACAGACAGCCATCCTGAATAAAGATAATCCTTGAGCAATAGCTTGCAGCGTTGGCATCGTGTGTGACCATCATAATGGTTTTATTCTGATCCCGGTTGATCTCCGCCAGTTTGTCCATCAACGTTTTGGAGTTCCTGCTGTCGAGCGCTCCGGTCGGCTCGTCGGCAAGCACGATGCCCGGGTCTGAGATCAGCGCTCTTGCCGCCGCCACACGCTGTTTTTGCCCGCCTGACATCTGTGCCGGGAATTTATCCAGCACATTTGTGATATCCAGCATGGCGGCCATCGATTGGATATCCGGCTCCGCTGTTTTTGCCGTGACGCCGTGCAGCGACAGGGGAAGCATGATATTCTCCCTCGCCGTAAGGTTATCTAACAGCTCAAACTCCTGAAAAAGATATCCGATCTCCTTGCCTCGGTAATCTGCCAGCTTGCCGCCGCGAAAGCCCGAAATATCTTTTCCACGCAAAATGATTCTTCCCGATGTCGGTTTTAGCATCGTGGCAATACAGTTCAGCAGTGTGGTCTTGCCGGAGCCACTGGCACCCATAATCCCTAAAAACTCTCCTTCCAATACGTCAAAGGTGATGCTTTTTAGGGCTTCCGTTTTCCCGGCGCCTGTTCCGTATGTCTTTGCTAGATTTTCAACCTGTAATATTCTTTTTTTAGTATTCATAAAAGTTCCCTCCCTCTTTCTGATCTCATTATAGTAGCGGAAGGTTTTGAATACCACTTACAGCTGCTGTAAGGTTTCTTTGCGGCTGCTGCCGCACTGATCAAATCTGATTTAATCTGCATTCCAGCTGGCAGTCATAAGGTGCTTCCGTAGCATGCCTTTGGTGATATACCTCTGCCTCGACACATCCCATTTTTTTATAGAACGCCTGACTTTCGACAGCCGAGTGGGCAGATATATACAATTTGTCTGCACCGTTTTCTTTTGCCCACTCTTTGGCCGCGCAAAACAGCACTGCGCCTATTCCCTGATTCCGCATGTCCTCCGACACATGAATACTGGATAAATCAAGGTATTTTTGTTCCCCGCCAAACAGACCCTGCTCAACCGAAACAAATCCTTTCAGCTTTCCATTATAAAAAACGGCATGCACAAAACCGCCGGTAGAAACCGTATTCCTTAAGCAGGAAACCAATGTACGGTAGTCTGCCTCTGTCCAATCGTCAACAAACGGATCGTCTTTGATAATCCATTCGTCATGTTCTCTTCGCCAGCATTTCGTCACATTCTGGTGACGGATAAAGTCCTTAAATAACTCTTGGCATATTTCGTGTTCCTGTAAATCTCTGTATTGGATCATTGATGTACCTTTCTCTGACGAGTCATCGTCCCCCATATCGTCAGCCATTTTGTATCTCTTTTTCAGCTTCTCGATCACTCCGGTGTCCGCCGGAAGCCAATCCACACTATCCAGATTGTCTTTTGTCAGCCATCTTGCAGCCTCATGCTCTTTCAGCACCAAATTCCCGGACCTTACCGTGCACAAAAAGCAATGCATTGTCAAATGAAAATTCGGGTAATCGTACTCCACCGTATCTATCAGTTCTCCGACCTCAATCTCCGTATCCAGCTCTTCCCTGATTTCACGAATCAATGCCTGCTCCGGTGTTTCGCCTTCTTCTATTTTTCCACCAGGAAATTCCCAGCCATCTTTAAATTCTCCGTATCCCCGCTGTGTGGCAAATATCCTCTCACCGTCCTGTATGATTGCCGCTACAACCTCTATCCTCTTTCGGGACACTTTTTCCATTTCTCCTGTATCCTCCTTTTCAAAACTCTCAATCCTGTTGAGATTTTTTCACTTCTTCCTCGGCCATATCATACAACTCAGCCAGTTTTCTCTGTAGGATGCTCTTATCAATCAGTTTTGTCTTATACTCAGCAATCATCGTCTGAGACAGGCTTCTACTCAGAGAATATTCTACAACATCCGTGTCAGCATTTTTGCAAAGAATCATTCCAACGCTTGGATTCTCTTGCGGTTTCTTTACATCTCTGTCTAATGCTTCCAGATAAAAATCCATCTTTCCCATATATTCTGGTTTAAAATCATCAATTTTTAAGTCAATTGCAACCAAACATTGCAATTCTCTATGATAAAAGAGCAGATCCACATAATAATCATTATTCCCAACCTGAACATGATACTCTTCGTCGATAAAAAGAAAATCTCTTCCAAATTCAAGAAGGAATTTTTTCATATTTTTCAGAATAGCTTTTTTCAGGTCATATTCTTTATATATCTCCGGAAGGTCAAGAAACTCCAGCATATATAAGATAGAATTCCTTTTCTTCGTAACTCTTTGTTTTGGAAATAATATGCATGTTATTAGACCATGTATTCTCTCTCAACAGCGTTGAGAGTTCTGGTCTGTCCTTATAAGTTTCATAAAACTGTTTCATTCTCCATATATTCTGTGATGAATAACCTCTGATACCAGGCTCTCTGCTTAAAATATACTCAGACAAAGCTTTGACCGTAGATTTTCCCCAGCCATTTATTTCAATTTGTTTTGAAACATACTCACCTATAGCCCAGTATAATTCTATAATCGTGGAATTGACCTGATATTCAGCTTTCTGTTTTAATCTCCTATAATATAGTGATAAATGTCCTCCCGCACCGGCACATCCAGCCGATAGGTAATCTCAAATGCATCATCATTGGTCGTCTCCATGTGAATCGGTTTCGGTTCGCCCACTGCAAACATCTCGCCGAGAAAATAAAATTCCTTAGCCTCTTTGTCGTCCTTATTTTTTCGAACAAACAGATAAATACGATTTTGGGTTTACAGTGATAAGGAAGTTTAAAAACCGATCATCAACGCTGACAAACAGGGAGCAAATAAGCAGATGCAGTCAAATTCGCATCTGCTTAACTTATAAAGATAAATCTCTTTTTGTTAATTACATTTTATGACCGTAAATAAAAACTTCTTTAAATAAATTACTCCACAGATTGCTATTTTTTGCAATTGCGTCTGGTGTTTCCGCTTTTTCCTCTAAAACAATTGAAACTAATTGAGGCCCTAATGCCTCCCAAACTATCTTTGGAGTTTCAACCCATGAATACTTATTTTCTTTTATCTCTACTAAAGCACGGAAAGCTCCTAATAATGGATAAATTAATCCTTTTGGAACAAGGTACTGTAGATCACTTTGCGAGTAAATTGATTTTCCAACAATTTCACCATCAGCATATTTTGCATACTTACGAGTGCCATATCTTTTCCCTGCTCGGCTAGCCATAACATTAAAATTACATTCAATATCATCCCACAACATAAAAACATCAGAAATAATGGGCGTCATATTGGAAATAATATGTTCCCGTTTATCCTTACCCAAATTTAAAAAACGTTTTAGGCTTGCTTCCTTTCCTGTATAGCATTGTACTGGTTGCAGCTCTGACAACCGTCCATCATTATTTCTCATTGGATAAATAGCTTGGTTAAACATATTCAGAACAGTAATAACTTCACGAACATCAATAGGAATAATATCGGGGTCGTTATAATGCTCATTCATTTTATATGCGATTCTATTTGAAAAAGATAGCTTACTAAATGCTTTTTTTATTACTTCAAAACTGTCTTTTAATTCCTCAATAGATTTTAAATCTACTTGAACAGAGGTATTTCGCGCAGCCGCTAATTCAACAGGGGTTTCTAATCCAGTAAAAATTTCCATAAATACATAGCGATCAGCTGAAAGCAAACCTGATTTTTGCGCTTCAAGAATTGCTCTTAATGTATGACCGCCGTCAATATTTCCATGTTTTGTTGAGTCAGATAAAACAATAGTTACTATTTTCTTTTGGTTATCATAATCAATACTTTCAGCAGAAAGTAAAATTCCGCGATTTAACTCATGAAAATTTAAGTTCTCTAATAAACTATCATTTATAGTTTTAGCAACATTAGTGGTCATTTTCTGCTCGCGTGGATTTGTTTCCATCCAATCTTCAATTTCTTGAGGAATAGATTTTGCTTGCGCGTAACATACATATTTTATATGTTTGCCACTTGCATTTACAGGATCTGTCATTTTTTTAAATTGTTCTGCTTTAAATACCAATTCTGCCATTTCAAATACTCCTTTCAACATAAAAAAATCTACACTCCTAGCCAGAATAGGAACGTAGAATATAAACATAGATATTTAAAATAGCTACGCGTCCACATCTATTTAGAAGATACTGGATATCTAATAGAGCAATATCGCCCTATAGACATCATATATATATCATAAATCAGCAAAAAAGTCAAATCCGAAATTATTGCAAACTATCTATAGCAATCCCCTGCTTTTTCTGCTATACTCATATTGGATTTTATGTCTTCAAGAAAAATCCAAAATAAATGCGACTTTTACGATAAAGGAGTGTGATGATATGCCTGCACATCCTCTTGCAAGCAGATATGATGAAGTGAAGAATTTATTCAGCGTGAATCCATTAAGCACAGAAATAACTGATAAATTTGAAGAAATCAATAATTTATGTCAATCAGAAATAAATACTTTAACCAAAAATCCCATTATCAGCCGATCAACTGCTATCGGGAAAAACTATATTGTTTTCTCCAATGTTACTGGTAAATATTCACGCCCAGTCAATATTGATCTCTACAATGCTGGTCGCACTACGAATTCCTCTGGTGTACATATCATAAGCGAATTTTGGAATAATGTTCGCTCACATTCCATTCAGTCACAGAATGCCCATGATATTACAGCCGCTCTTTATGCCATCTGCATGAATTACTGTTGTTGTGCAGATCTTGTTACCGGCGTAAAAAGTAATTCTGGTGACTATTTTGAAAAATTAGTTGGACATCTGTACTCAATGCACCTCAATGTAGCACCAACTAACCAAATGAATGCAGTGGAATTGGATGGCGAGTCTATTTCATTGCCAACTGATTTCATTTTTGATCTCGGTATGGGAAAACCCAAATTCCATATCCCCGCTAAAACATCCACGCGGGAACGAGTAGTAGAAGTGTGGGCTCAACAAAGAGTATTAGACGGAGCTTTTGGAGTAGGTCGCTTTTTATGCCTGCTGACTTGTATTGGCGAGACCAACTTTTATAGTAAGGATATGTCCGTGGCATTAACCTGTGTTCCAAATCAGTGGATCAACTATCAATTATTCATCTCCCAGATTAAACGAGCATATTACCTTGATATTCCCGAAAAATATAATGAGCTAAACCACAGATTTCCTCGAATACATGTCAAAGAATTCGGCGAGTTTTTTCATGAATCTGACAATCTTATCAAATAGAAATACCAATAGAGCTGGCGGTCTTCCCCAGCTCTTTCATTTTATTTCATGCCAAGTATCTCTGAAATTTTCTTTCCCCACGCATATGCTAACAATGGCGGCACTGCATCCCCAATCTGTTCGTACTTGTCCTGTTGACTTCTGTCATCATGTGCCACTAAATATGGACCCCCAACAAAATCATATGAATCTGGAAAACTTTGCAATCTTGCACATTCTCTGACAGTCAACGCACGGTTTTGCTCAGGATGAACGAACTCATCTAAGCAATGACTTGTGACCGTTGGTGATGCCTCCTCCCATCGCAGACGATAATTCCTTTTTACATAAATGGTTTTCGGTATTACTTTCCTCTGTTGATACTCTTCTAGTTCTTCCGGCGACAGACGTGCAAACAATCCCTTTAACCCTTCGCCCTGTTGCAGAATTCCAAACCTTTCAATAATATGTTTCCTATGATTCATCGGAAGATGGTTCAATAACACCTTCTCTTTTGTTGTTCTTCTCCAGAATTTGTCATCCTTCATTATAAGAGAATACTTAGATTCTTCACCAGTATAGATCGGATTTTCTGTCCACGTATTTGCAACAACTTCCGGTATATCAATAAAAGCCTCCCTGACAGTCACCTCATTTTTACAGGTTTCTTCTGGTGCAACAATCTGATATTTTTCATCCTTTGCTGCAAGGATAAAAAACCTATTCCGTCGCTGAGGGACCCCATACTTACTGGCATTTAAAACAAATTCCTTATAGTTCTTATAACCCGATTCTTCAAGTTCACTTTTCAGCACATTTATTATAAGCTCCTTAGATTCCTTCGCCACTCTCTTTGTCGTAATCATAGGAACATTCTCAAACAGAATCATCTTAGCATTACATATTTTCGCAATGCGAATTCCTTCCCTAAACAGGAACTGCCTATCATCATATGCCGCACGCGAAGAGTTTCCGGCGGTCGAGAAAGTTTCACAAGGCATACCAGATGTAAGCAAATCTATCCCTCCTTCGGGAACAAATGGCAGAATCTGTTCTGCTGTGACATCTCTAATATCTGAATGAATTACATGTACCTCCGGGTGATTATATGAATATGTTTCCACACAACTTTTTATATATTCTATTGCGACTTTTGTCTCAAATCCTGCTGCATGAAGTCCAGTGCAAATTCCTCCTGGTCCACTAAAACAATCAATGTGTGTCAGCGCCATTTTTGATTTCCCTCCAAACTTCTTCCAAATTCCTACTATCAACATTGAGTCTCTTACAGTATGCAACGAGTCTCTTCATTGTTTGATAATTGGGAATAGCTTTTGACTTTTCCCATCTATTAACGGTCGAAAAAGAAACCCCCAATTCATCAGCGAATGCCTGCTGACTCAAATAGCATTCCTGTCGAATTTCCCTCACTACAATCGAAAAGTCCATTGTCATCCTCCTTGCATTTTCATGGCATAATTATAGCGTTTTTGTTTCATTTTTGCAAGTAAGTTTTGATGTTTATTTATTTGTTTATTTAAGCCCCCCGACTGTTAGCTGATAATTATCGTGCCGCCGAATACTCCACACTGCCTGGCACAGGGTATTCGCCCTTCCATGCAAGTGATATGGGTGACCAGCTTTATGTTTATGAAAAATTATCACTGTACTCTTCTCTTCATACTCCGAATTATGCAAATACCAGTAATGCCCTGTATTCCGACTCAATATCTCCACATCATACTCATTGAGAGTGACAATATTGAAATACTTTGTATCTAGACACTTAAAATCTTCTAAATTAAACATAGGTAGCCTCCTTTCCTGCAAACCATGCATTCAAAGTCATTTCCACAACTTCTGACCATTCATTCGCTTTTATCTGCGAAAAATATTTCTGCTTCGTTTCCTTAGAGATTTCAACACTAACTATCTTTATGTCTATTACTGCATTGAATACCCTGGCAAGGTCTTCATCTTCCATGGAGCCAGCCTTCTCCTGCTTCGGCAGATTGATACATTCGCAGGCTTATATTTTTAAGTTCAGCGAGCTTGTCCAACGCCTTTGGTTCGCTGAACATCAGATAGTCAGTTGTCATGATTCGACCCGGAATATTTCTCTGTTCCAACTCCCTTAATGTCTGTAACAGAGGTGTGATTCCACTCATTGTAATAAAGGCTACACTTATGGAGAATTCCTGACAGGAAAGCAGCTCCTCCTCAATGGAGGACAGCACCTTGTGACCTTCCTTGTAGTTGTTTGACACAAATTGGGGTTTGTAGGCAAGATTGGATGGAAATGCCGCATTGATAAAGGCAGTTTCGAAGCCTTGGCGAAGTTCAGTGTTTATCAAATTATTGTTATGATTATCGTATCCCATTTTTTCTCCTTATTCGTTACCTAAAATGCTCCTCTTTCGTCATAGATTTCAACGCTATTAAGCACGTATTTTTGACTACTATCTCTTTTATATACCCGCCAAAATCATATCACACCCTTTGACTCATTCCATTAAGGAACATAATTCTCAAGAATATCAAGAATATCCGTTTGATACACATTCTCTTTCAATATGTCTCCATTTGGAGAAATACTGATTGCGCGCAAATCCTCAGGGTTCTCCTCATAAGGACTATTCACAGGCTGACCGCTATTAAAATAATCGCTTAGGTATTTAAGTGCGTTCCCACTTGGAAAAATCACATTTCCAGAAGAACTTGCAATACCTAGCTGTTCAAATTCTTTTAAAATCTGTATGGTTTTCATATTGTACGGATTTTCGTCTTCCCTGCTTACAAGCCATGCCGGATGCGTGCGCAGCATAACTCCTTCGGATTTCACTGATTCCGCAAAAATTTTTACCGGTTCTATTGGAATCGTTTCCTGATGAAACGCATCAACAGACAACAAAATATTGTTTACTCCACTCTCGGCAATTTTTGCTACAATATGCCTGATTTTATCCATATCCTTTGAAAAATAGCCATTGGTGATCAGCTGTCTCTTGGGAATATTCATTTCTTTTGCAGCAGTATGTATTTTATATACGACATCCGGATATAGTAACGGTTCTCCTCCAAATGTCATCAGAGATTCTATCTCAAATTTCCCGCATACTTTGCGTACAATATCAGCAGCAACATCGCCGTCAATGAATTCACTGCAATTTATGTGTTCTCCCTCCGAGCAGTGTTTACAGCGTCCGGTACACGCAAGAGTAATAAAAAATTCTATTCTGTTAAGATTCTTAAGATATTGGTTCATTCTCTCCGACACTCCTCTCCAGCTGGAAGATATACAAATTCTTTGTCTATTATATACTTTCCAACCACTGTTGAAAAGTTTCTTTCTTGATTTTCTATGAAAAGGAAAAAAGATTGCTCTGCATGCAAATCGGATAGAATTGTTGACCCTTACGTGATATAATTTACCCAAAACTATGGACAATAGCAGTGCAGAAATGAGGGAAAAACATGAATGTATACCATAACGGAAACGGGGATATCTGGGGTCGCCATATCCATAAAAATAAGCTGACTGAATTTCCGATCGGTCAGACCTTCCTGTGGGGCGCACAGGAAGTCACTGTTCCCGCAGTCTATGTAGGAAATGCAGGCGCAGTTCTTGATATATGCACGAAAATTCCGTTGGAAGATATGATCGCCTTTCTGAAAAAATGGGACCAAAAGAGGCGTCTCGCACTGCATACTCAGGAAGAATATGAGCAGATCGAGTTCGATAATCCTGCCAGCAGAGAATTCACGGTAAACATGCATCTGAACGGCAGAGCGTTGGCATGCCGCATGGGCAGCAGTCTAAGATGGTTTCCGTCGGATATCATCCAAATGGAAGCTTCGGAAAAACAATGGTCAAACCCTATGGAAACTGAAAACCTGATGACAGCCTACGGCTGTGACAGGAGCTGCTGTTGGCATTTCATGCGGCTGGTTTACGACTGGAACGGGGATAAAGTATTAACTCCGCAGAAAATTTCCCTGCTTTTTGCGGCTCACCCGCTCTCCGTCACCACAGCACATTTTACTACAAACATTTCCTGCAACGAAACAAAAATAAAAACTGCCCACCCGGAGACCGGACAGGAGTATACTCTGACTCTGCACGGATGTGAGCAGAACAAAAACAGCTTTGACAAAATCGGAGCAGAAGGTGTAATCTACCCGAAATACTGTCAAATACTCTCCTACAGTGTAACGCCCGAAATCGAACAAGGTCTTTTCGATATCCGGGACTGCGCCGAGAGTGATTCCCCCCGAAGGGCAGATGATCCTGAAAAAAGCAGTCGTTCCCACGGCGCCACTGCAATTTTTATGGCGGGAAAAAATCCTGTTCCGAACAGACGGACGGCATGCTCTTCTCTGCACTTTGAGCCGGTCACAGAGGTTCAGTGGAGAATTGTTTTTCAGGTAAACTGTAAAGAAGATATCGAGATCAGCTTTCCGATTGAAAAACCTAATACCCGCTGATCTCGTACGCCGTATACTCGTGGTCAAAACGGTATCCCAGCTTCTTGGCAAGCGCAACCGACCACAGATTCTGTGCATCCCAGCTCGGATACAGACCGCGCTTTTTGCATTCCAGGATCAACTTCGCGCCACACGCAGCTGCAAGCCCCTGCCTTCTGTATTCTGCCTTTGTATCAATTTCAATCTCTATGCCGCCCCGATAACTGCTGTACGAAGACGCTCCCGCAACCGGCTGTCCGTCCTTGAGCGCAACAACTCCGAGACCGATCCTCTGATATTGCTCAAAATCCGTGTACTGCGCCACAAGATCCCGGCTCCACTCCTGCTTTCCGCAGCATTCAAACAACTCCCGGTCTATCATCTTCAAACGGTAATCTGCACCGATTGCCGCCGTCAAAGCCGACAGCTTATCTCTGTCAAATATATCCGGCTCTTTTTTGAATGCATAGCGGCTGACCTTCTTTGCCCTCTCCCGGTATACACTCTCAATCAGTTCAAACCATTCCGGTAAAAGAGCTGTCATGATCATAAACTCGCGCTCGCACCCATTTGGCTTATATGCCACAAGCTCACGGTTTGGCGCTCCGGCATAAAAGCAGAAATCACCGAGCATTGCCATCACAGATTTCGGATGCTGCTTCGAGTCCGCATAGAGACGCCCCATCATGCCCTGAAGGCAGGATGTGATCATTGTCTCCTGCCATCCGTTAAACAGCTGTGCTATTTCCTTTGTCCCTTTCACTTCACATATCATTCTCTAACTTCTCCTCAACTATCCTTTGCACGTCTTCCCATGCCTCTTTGTCAAACTCACGGTTCCGAAAATACAGTTTCCGGTCATCCTCTGTGATTTTGCGTATTACCCTGCACGGATTTCCTGCCGCGATCACCCAGTCCGGAATATCTTTTGTCACCACGCTTCCGGCGCCGATCACCACATTGCTTCCAATATGTACTCCCGGACAGATCACCGTATTGCCGCCAATCCAGACATTATCCCCGACCGTCACTTCAATTCCATATTCGTAAGCCGTATTGCGTGTATCCGGGTGCACCGGATGACCGGCCGTATAAATCGCTACATTCGGTGCCATCTGGCAGTTATCACCGATTATCACCTTTGCCACATCCAAAATTGTGCAATTATAGTTTGCGAAAAAGTTCTTTCCCACTTCAATATGAGTACCGTAATCACAGTAAAACGGAGGATTGATAAATGCCCCCTCAGATTTTCCAAGCAGCTCTTTTACAATCTCGCCTATTGCTTTAAAATCTGACCGGTCTGCCGTGTTTAATGCCTGCGTCAGCCTTCTTGCCCTTTTCTGTTCCTCAAAAACTTCTTCATCCGAAATATATGGCAGTTCCATATCTCTACGCTCTCTGTTTGTCATGTACATACTCTCCTTCTGCATATTTCCTTCTTTTCCTACGTATAATATATCTCATGAAGAAATTAAGACGTTATACCATCATAGGAATTATTTTTGTGCTGGTCATCGGTACTCTCTCTCACTTTGTATATGAGTGGTCCGGTCACAACTTTATCCTCGGTCTCTTCTCTCCGGTCAACGAATCTACATGGGAGCATATGAAATTATGCTTTTTTCCTATGCTGCTCTACTCACTTTATATGAATGCCAAGATAAAACACGATTTTCCCTGCATTACCTCATCCCTGCTCTTCGGCATTTTACTCGGCACATTTTCCATCCCGGTGTTTTTTTACACCTACTCCGGTATCCTGGGACAGAATCTGCCGCCGCTTGACGTAGCCACTTTCATAGCAAGTGTGCTTCTATCCTTTGCTGCAGTTTATAAACTTACAATATCCTGCAAATTGGCTGCTTACACATTCATATTAAAATTATCCGTATTAGTTATTGCAGTATGCTTCTTTGTCTTTACCTGCTATCCGCCTGATATCGGAATTTTTACGATTCCTGTCAAGTAGGTCCTATGCCGCTGATATCAATACATTCGTATCAATTGCTGCATATCTTTAAAAATTGATACTTACCCGGTCAAAAACCTTTTACTTTTTTGATAATTTTTGCTTCTTTCATCGCATTCATGACATTTGTTGCTTTCGACTTAGAACATTGTACTTCTCAAATGCATTGCTTACCTTCTGGTTACCATTGCTCACTTTTTCACTTGCATTGCCTGCTTTTCGGAGAGCATTGCTCATATTCTCAATAGTATTGCCTACTTTTTCAAGCATAAACTCACAGTTTTATGATGTCAACCAAAATTCTCTTTGTAGGGTAGTTATGCACTCGGCCATTGTATTATGTCAACAAATACAATATATGTCAATTTAATCATAATAACAAAGCCTTATGTCGTTCATAAGTACAATGTATTTAAAACCTTTGCTCTTATCTGTTATGCTGAAACTGTACCAAGTACAATTTGAATTTTGGAGGTATTAAAATGGTAACAGCAATCACAGGTGGAAACTTTGGTGACGAGGGTAAAGGTAAAATGACTGATCTGCTTGCGGCAAAAGCTGATATTGTTGTGCGTTTTCAGGGCGGTGCAAATGCTGGACACACGATAATCAATGATTACGGCAAATTTACTTTGCATATGCTCCCCTCTGGTGTTTTTCACAGGCATACGGAAAATATTATAGCAAGCAGCGCTGCCTTTGACCCTGATGACTTTTTCAACGAACTTAAAATGCTGAAAGAAAACGGTATTCCTGAACCTATGGTCAGGGTGTCGTCACGGACACAGCTGCTTCTCCCGATACATAAGGAGCAGGATAAGCTGGAGGAACAACGGCTTGGCAAAAACAGTTTTGGCTCAACCAAATCGGGTATCGCTCCGTTCTATTCCGATAAATATGCAAAACGTAACTTCCAGATATCGGAACTGTACTCCTCTAATATAAAAGATAAGATCAGATGCTTTTGCGAGGATAAAAATAAATTTTTTAACGCATTTTATGGTGTTCCAAATGCCTTATACGTCAACGATCTAACTGATTATCTTATGGATTTGAGAGATAAACTGACGCCCTATCTGTTTGATTGTCCATACTATATGAGCGATGCAATAAAGTCGGATAGACATATTCTGCTTGAAGGTCAGCTTGGAGCGCTTCGTGACGTAGATAATGGAATATATCCATTTGTAACGTCGTCATCGCCCCTCGCAGGGTTTGGAAGCGTAAGTGCAGCCATTCCGCCATATGAAATCAAATCAATAATTTCTGTTATCAAAGCATATTCCACCTGTGTCGGTGCGGGAGCTTTTGTGGGAGAATTATTTGATGAGGCTGCCAATGAACTGAGGAAAAGAGGCGGCGATTCGGGAGAATATGGTGCAAAGACAGGCAGACCCCGCAGAATAGCCTGGTTTGACTGCGTTTCTGCGCGATACGGCTGTATGGTTCAAGGCGCAACGGAGGTAGCTCTGACAATGCTTGATGTTCTCGGATATCTTGATAAAATCCCTGTCTGTGTTGCATACAGAATAAACGGTGAGATAACAGAGAAGTTTCCAGAAACATATCTGCTTGATGATGCAGAACCTGTATATGAATATCTTGACGGCTGGAAATGCGACATTTCGGATATTTGCAGTTATGACGATTTGCCCGAAGCAGCTAAGAGCTATATTGAATTTATTGAAAAACGTATCGGTGTACCTATAACAATGATTTCAAACGGACCGAAGCGTGATCAGATTATTTATAGAAATACCGATTACAAATAATTATAACTTATGATATAATGCAATTAATATAATTTTTATTTATGAGGAATTGTAATGAACATAAGCTATGATTGGTATAAGATTTTTTGCTGTGCTGCCGAATGCAAAAGCATTACTGTTGCTGCTGAAAAGCTGTTCATTTCGCAGCCCGCCGTCAGTCAGACGATAAAGCAGCTTGAAGAAACGCTTAGATGCACATTGTTTTTGCGTACAGCTAAAGGTGTGAAGCTTACCGCAGAGGGTGAACTTCTGTATAGATATGTATCGGAAGGTGTAGCCGCTTTTTCTGAGGGAGAACGCAGACTTACGGCAATGCTGCGGCTTGACGCAGGCGAGATCAGAATAGGCGCAAGCGATATGACATTGGAATTTTGTCTTTTGCCGTTCCTTGAATTGTTTCACGAAAAATATCCTAATGTTAAAATTGCCATCACAAACAACTCCACGCCGCAAACGCTGGAATTGCTGAAACAAAATAAAATTGACTTTGCCGCAGTGAGCGAGCCGGTCAATATTCCGGGTTTTGAAATATTTAGGGTTCGTGAAATAAGAGATATTTTTATTTGCAATGCAAAAAGCAAAATACAGGACAACATAGATATTGCTGACATAAAAGACGAATTGATAATGCTTGAGAGCAATACAAGCACAAGACAATTCCTTGACGGTGAATTCAGAAAACAGGGCTTTTTAGCCTTACCAAAATTTGAGCTTGCTACCAGTCCGCAGATAGTCGGGTTTACCGAAAGAAATATGGGCATTGGCTGTGTTGTTGCTGATTTCGCAAAGGAGGCAATAGCTTCTGGTAAAGTCAGAGAAATTAAAGTAAGCACTTCGCTTCCGTCACGGCACATTTGCATAGTCCGAAGCAGCGATATACATTCGATAGCGTCAGATAAGATGTTTGATATGATATTATCAAATCAGACGCCAGACGATCACTTTTATGCCAAAAAAGAAAAAGGATGATATAAAATGCAAAAGACAAAAAAATCATTTAAAACTGCCTGTGTTATCGCAGCCTCACTACTGCTGTTTTTGTGCCTGTTAGCAGGATGCAAACAGAACCAAACAGCGCAAGGAACATCTGATGCAGTTTTTCGGGAAGAAACGATATCATATAGTAACACAGAGAAAAATGGAAACACAGAGGAATGGCAATGGTGGACAGACTATTTGGTTTCCACAGCAGCAGAGGACGTGCCTTACGCATTTGCTCTCATATATGTCGGAGATCACAAGGCAGACTTTTCGTGGGGATTCTATGATGACCGGGAGTCGTTTGTCACAGATTTTTCTGAAAAGAAGTCTGGCATGGATATGAATCCGAAAGACGACGGGAGCATCCCTTGGTATTTTGTGAAGCTGCGTATGGATGACGGGATTTACGGATCAGATATCTATGAATATATGCAGCAGAATCTGTCAGAGGAAGGCTATAAGTATGAGGCATGTACACTGGACAGTGGGAGGTTATATGTCATCTTTCATACAAGTCTCACTGCCTGGGAAGAAGAATACTCGATCTGGGCAAATATGGAAGCCGTCATTTGTGACGGTTATATGTATCTGCTTGCATGTAAGGGAGCCGACGAAGAAAATATAGAAGAAATTGACAGCGAGCTTGCACGTTTTGAAACACAGTACCACGACGGATATTACCGTACAGGAACAATTATGGATGAGGATGCATTATACTGGTCCGACCATATGCAAAGAGTCACCGAGCTTGAAAATCCACAGCGCATTTTTACAGAGGAAAGGGCAACAGATATCGACAATCCAGACAGACTCATGGGATACTTCGGTCTTTTGCGTAAGGCAGAATATCAGATCAAGCTGGCTCCTGATATGCCAGAGATGATGATTTCTTTTCAGTTTGCAGAAGAGATACCAGAGGAAGGTTATGAAACCTATCTGTTCAACGGTTCCAGCATGGATGAAACCTATCAAATGGAAATACGGAATGTGGAAGACAACAGTTTGATCCAAACCACTGATGTGAATCTGTGTATTGAAAGAACAGACACGATAAGCTTCGAAGATATAGATGGGGACGGATATTTGGAGATGAATATTGTCTATCCGACCCATTGGTCAGGAGACGATGAAATAGATGTTGACCACAGAGCTTATTGGACATGGGACAGAGAAAAGAACGAACTGGTGCAGGGAAAAGGCCAAACAGCTTCAAACGGGGAAGATGTGCCCGAGGCAAATTCCACCTTTATTCTGGTAACGGTAGAACAGGGCGACTGCCTGTGGAATCTTGCCGTAGAATATTATGGGGACGGAAGAAAATGGACAGAAATTTATGAGTGGAATCAGGCTACCATCGGCGACGATCCGTCTCTCATTTATGAAGGAATGATATTAAATCTGCCCTGGGAAACCGACAACCAATTGTTCACGATTCCTTGAAAGTATTTTTTCGATGTACTATAATCAGTACATATTAAATTGTCTGAATGGGTCGGAATATCGGCAGACAATTTAAAGATTACTTTTGGGAGATAGGATTCATGGAAAAAAGAACAACACGTTTTCTGAATGTCAGCCTTGTTCTGGTATCGTTTTTCTGTATATTTATATTTATCATCCAAGCGATCTGCGTAAACCTTATGGGAGAAAATGCTATTCGGGATCTGGGTATCTTTTACATGTCGGGAATCAGCGAGCAGGTATCCTCTCATTTCGGAACAACCATTGAGCTTCGTCTGTCTCAGGTGGAATCGCTTGTAGATTCCGTTCCGCCCGGACGTGTTACGGGAGAAAGCGCCATGCGGATAACGCTGAATTATAATGCACGCTCTGTAGGTTTTGAATATCTGGCCCTTTATACGGAGGACGGAAATTTTCATATGCTCTACGGTTCTCAGGTAACGGCGGATGTCCCGGAGGATCTGCACCGCTCTGTTCAGGGAGGCAAATATAATGTTTGCGCAGGAAAGGATGCATCAGGAACTCCTGTTGTTTTAATGGGTGTACCGGCCGTTTATCCCGTAGGTGACGGAAATACAAGTATTGCTCTGGTTGCGGGAATGCCCAGCCAGTACCTCAGTGATAGATTGGAAACCAATATTCAGGGCAGCATCATGGAATATTCGATCATTCGCAAGGACGGCAGCTATGTTTTGAATAACCATGCCGTAGAAGAAAATAATTATTTTGAGCGGGTTGAAAGACTTTATGAAACCTGCAACGGAAAAGAACCGGCCCAGTATGCAGAGGAGCTTCGCGATGCGTTGGAAGCCGGCAGGGATTATACCAGCGAAGTTATGATTTCGGGCGAATCATGGAATGTCTANTGCACCNGNCTTCCGAATTCAGAGTGGTATCTGCTTTTNAAAATTTCTCATAATACGCTGAATGAAACGATAAANCTCCTTCAGAAAAAATGGACCTATGTTTCCATTGGCGGAGGCTCTCTGATCATCTGTGCNCTGCTTTTTGTCTTTTTGGGATANTACCGTCTGAACAAAATACATATGCTGGCATTGGAGGAAGCCAGAAAAACCGCCGAACAGGCAATGCAGTCGGCAGAGCGCTCTAACAGAGNAAAAAGCGAATTTCTCTCCAATATGAGCCATGANATCCGTACTCCAATGAACGGCATTATGGGAATGACATCGGTTGCCATCAGCAGTCTGGATAATCCGNCCAGGGTNCGTTCCTGCTTGAAAAAGATACATATATCCAGCCGNCATCTTTTGGGATTGATCAATGATATGCTCGATATGTCCAAAATNGAGACCGGGAATCTTACATTAAATATGGAACCGCTTTGTNTTCGTGATATTATGCAAAACATTGAAACNATCATTCAGCCGCTGGTTCAGGAGAANAAACAGCATTTCAATATTTATTTACATGACATCTATCATGAAAATGTGTGCTCAGACAGANTCCGTCTAAGTCAGATNCTTTTAAATATTCTTGGAAATGCGGTTAAGTTCACTCCGGAAGGCGGCAACATTGAGGCTGACCTGTATGAAGAGGCTTCTCCGATGGGAAATGNATATATCCGTTCCCATTTNCACATCAGAGATAACGGCATAGGCATGTCGCGCGAATTTCAGGATAAGATATTTGATGCCTTTGCCAGAGAGGATAACGCCCGCGTGGACAAAACGGCCGGAGCCGGAATGGGGCTGACTATTACCAAGCATATTGTGGATGCAATGGGCGGTACCATCACTGTGGAAAGTGAGCAGGGAAAAGGAAGTCATTTTCATATTGCTATCGATATGGAAAAAACAGCGCACCAGGAGAAGATACTGCAGCTGCCAAATCGGACTGTCCTGGTTATCGATGATGATCAAACAGCAGGAAANCTCGCTGTTTCCTCATTGGAATCCATCGGNCTTAAGGCGGANACNGCGGCNGATATGCAGCAGGCTTTCCNGATGATAGANGANCGTCGCGGCAAAAATGAGAATTATCANATANTNCTCTTAGATTGGGATATACAGGAGCAGGANTGGATCAATGCTGCAGAAGAGCTGTCCGATCATTTAGGACAGGATCTGCCTATCGTAATTATCACTGATGGNGAATGGGATGAACTGGAGATAAAAACAGAAAAAGCCAANATCGGCGGTTTTATTTCCAAGCCTCTGTTTCGCTCAGCTCTTTTTTATGGTCTGCGTCGGTTTACGGAGGAAACTCCGCAACAGGAGCAGAAAGAAGAATCTGACATCGGATTAAAGGGCAGACGTATCCTTATAGCAGAAGATAATGAATTGAACTGGGAAATTGCAAATGCAATGCTGTGCGAATTCGGATCGGAAGTGGACTGGGCAGAAAACGGGCAGATTTGTGTGGAACTGTTTAACAGGTCCGCTTTTGGATGGTACGACGCCATACTAATGGATCTGCGAATGCCTGTTATGACAGGTTTTGAAGCGGCGGCGGCAATACGAAAACTGGAACGGGAAGATGCACAGACTATTCCCATTATTGCAGTCAGTGCAGATGCATTTGCAGATGATATCCAAAAATGTCTTGACTGCGGTATGAATGCGCATACGGCAAAGCCCATAGAACCGCAAAAAATCCTCTCCCTGTTGGGACAGTATCTTCACTAAGTCAAATTTAACGGAAAGGGAAATTTTGCTATGAAAAAAATATATGCTTTGATAAGCGTTCTGTTGTGTGCTGTTTTTTTGTCCTCCTGCAGCGGCAAAACCCCGAATATCGAATTGGAGGACAACGGCGGCAGCGGAGAAACTACGGAATTGGTCTTATGGACTTTTCCGGTAGGCAACTGGGGAAACCCTACATCGGTGGCAAGTATGTTGACCGATTTTCATAAGGCANATCCTGACATNCATGTNTCTGTNGAATATTTAAATTACGATAACGGAGATGAAAAGATCAATCAGGCATTTTCAGACGGATGTATGCCGGATCTGATCCTTGAAGGGCCGGAGCGTCTTGTGGCAAACTGGGGTGAGAAAGGATGGATGGTCGATCTATCCGAGCTGTGGGAAACCGATACGGCAGGTGCAATATATGATAATATAAGAACAGCCTGTCAGCACAGAAACGGAGAGTATTATGTATTTCCGATCTGTATGTCTGCACACTGTATGGCAATTAATTACGATATCTTTCGGGAGGCCGATGCTCTTCAATACATTGATGAAGAAACACACACATGGACAACGGATAATTTTGTCAAAGCGGTTCAGGCTTTGAACGCTTATGACGCTGCTCAGGGGCAGATTGGAAATGTGGGTATCTTATACTGTAAAAATCAAAGCGGCGATCAAGGGACACGCGCCTTGGTAAATAATTTGTACGGCGGTACTTTTACCGATGCCGCACACACATCTTATACAGTTGACAGTGAGGAAAACAAGAAAGCCCTGCAGCTTCTTTATGATTTGGAGGGTATCACCTATGAACCTTCTCTTACCTCTGCGGATGCGATCGATCTGTTCTGCAAAAAAGAATCCGCTATGTGTTTCTGCTGGAATGTGTCCATGGAAGTGCAGCAGACCATCAACCACCCTGATTTGGATTTTGAAGTTTTTCCGATGGCTTTTCCAACCAATGAGGGTACACCGAAGCTTCAGGGTGGTATCTGGGGATTTGGTATTTTTGACAATGGCGACGAAGAACAGATTACGGCGGCAAAAACTTTTATCCGCTATATGACAGAAAATGATGTTCCGTACACAAGAGCAGTAAGGGCTGCTTCCTATTGGCCAGTGCGGGATATGGGCAATATATATGAAAATGATATGCTTATGACGGAGTACAGCATTTTTACGCCATACATGGGAGACTATTATCAGATTTCTCCCGAATGGGCTAAGGCACGTACCGCATGGTGGCAGCTGCTGGCCAAGATTGGCGAGGGGACCGATGTTTCGGAGGCAGTGAAAGACTTTCCTTCTCAGGAATATTAAAGATACCGTCCTGTAATAACCTGATCGATCAGTCCAAATTCCAGTGCATCTTCGGCAGACAAATAATTGTCCCGCTCCGTGGCATGTAAAATCTCTTCTTCTGTCTTCCCTGTGTTTTCAGCCAGTATCCGGTTCAGCCGCTTTCTGTTTCGCAGGAGATGGTCAGATATGATTTTAATGTCTGATACCTGCCCTTGTATCCCATTTCCATAAATGGCGGGCTGATGTATCATGATTTCCGCATTCGGAAGTGCCATTCGCTTTCCCTTTGCCCCGCCCGCCAAAAGAAATGCGCCAAAACTCGCCGCCAACCCGATACATATGGTTGACACATCACATTTAATATATTGCATGGTATCATAGATTGCAAAGCCCGCAGACACAGAGCCTCCCGGACTGTTTATATAAAACTCAATATCTTTGCCAGGGTCTTCTGATTCCAGAAAAAGCATCTGGGCAATGATCGTTCCGGCAGTATTATCATTGACTTCTTCTCCCAAAAATACAATCCGGTCCGAAAGAAGTCTGGAATAAATGTCATAGCTTCTTTCTCCCCGTGCTGTCTGTTCAATCACATAAGGTACATAACTCATGCCGCAGCCCTGCCTCCTCTGTAACCAAATAGAAGCTTTGAGCTCCGTCTTCCCATGCACATGAAAATCCTCTCATGTTTCGGAACAAATATTCCAATCCTTCTGTATTCCTGCGGTGTACATCTGTATTCATACCGGAATGCCCTTGTAAATGCCTGCTGGGAACCATACCCCGCTTCAAAAGCAATCTCGACAACCGGCTGTTTTGTTTCTGCTAATTTTCTGGCTGCTGCCTCCAGACGTCTGCCTTGTATATATTTACAAAGCGTAACCCCGGTATTCTCTTTGAATACCCGTTCCATGTAAAATTTGGAATAATTCATATATTCTGCCAGACTCTCCAATGTCAGGTCTTTTTCTAAATTCTCCTCAATGTATGAAAGCATTTTTTTAGTCATTACTATGCCACTCATCGGACATCTCCTTCCTGTTTTTACTTATCATACCATTCCATATGACAGTCTGTCTTAACAGAAATTGCCCTATTTTTCATACTATATCAAAAACTTTACCTCCCCGGCTTCTCTGTCGGTACTTTATCCTCAGTAAACACAATATTCGAATCTCCGTATTGATCGGTGTAGCTGCTGCAGTATGTTTCAAATCCTATTGTATTCTGTATCGTGCTCTCATCCACTTTCAAATGCTCCATATTATGGATATGCGCAAATATTTTTTCTCTTTGATATTCCTGATCACTATGTCCGCATAAATATGTAGAAAATCCCATATGTA
Organism: Roseburia sp.; assembly: GCA_014804775.1. Lineage (GTDB taxonomy): Bacteria > Bacillota > Clostridia > Lachnospirales > Lachnospiraceae > Roseburia. The sequence goes on from JAAUZB010000045.1 coordinate 23,593, forward strand.
CTGTTCTTTGCAATGTCTCATACAATTCCCTCATCGACAAAGAACCGTAGTTAAACAGCCAAAGACTTTCATTCAATGCATCCCCGGCAATTAAAATTTTTTCTTCCTGCACCAGTAATCCTATAGAACCCTGGGTATGACCTGGCAAAGGGACTATATCTGCATGCAGATCCCCCAGATCAATCTGCTGTCCTGCCCGGACTTCTTCCAACTGATAAGTTCTTTCTTTTTCAAAATGTTGGATCACATCCCACTCCTCTTTTAAAGCATAAACCGTGTCAAACCAATGATTGCCGCCGATATGGTCGGGATGTCCGTGACTGTTAACCACCAAATAAGGCGTAGAAATATTTTCTTCAACAAATGAACGCAAATTTCTATTCCCAAATCCGGTGTCCACCAGTATCGCCATGCTTTTTCCAATAATTAAAGTGCAATAAACTCCTAAATCTTCTTCAATGTGCCAAATATTGGGGCGTATTTTTGTATAAACATATGTGCTGTCATTCTTCATTTCTGTTTTCTCCTGTTCTGATTTCAAATCTCTAATTATGAGATTACGAAATTTAACTACAGTATTAGGTTGCAAGTTTTCGCCTAAAAAACGGTTAATGTTTAAGGGCCATACATATTTACTTCATTCTCAAACTTGTGATCTCCTCAACACGCTCTCTTTTTTGTTTAAGTACCATACATATTTACTTCATTCTCAAACTTTTTTAGTTGCTTCTGCTTTGCCTTGGCAGTTTGAGTGTACCCGCTATGAGGCGTTTACCTGGTTGTAGTGTACGGGTCTTACCGATGATGCAGATGCGTGATCTTCGGAAACATAAAAACATCCGAAAATTTCTACCTTTTGCACAAATATCATGCCATGCATTCCGGAGGTTCAATCGGTTGGACAGACTTCTTTGGTTCTGTGGTAAGACCTTCCATCAGCCATCGGAATTGCTGTGGCGTCAGCGCCCTGACTTCTGCTTCGTTACGAGGTCAGATGAACTTCCCCTGTTCAAGTCTTTTGTAGAGGAGAGGAAAACCATCCTTTTCCCAAATCAAACCTTTGATGCGGTCGGATTTGCGACCACAGAAAAGGTACAGGGTCTTCGGAACATAGGGACTGTTATCCGTCTTCTGATCGACGATGGACACCAACGTATCGATCCCGGACCGGAGATCTGTGTATCCGCAAACAATGTAAATCCGTTTGAAGCAAGTGGCGTCATTTAACATGGGCAATCACCCCGAGAACTTTTGAAAGAAGTTCGGTGGATATCTGTTCTGTAACACGGATAACCACTCCGTTTAAGTTCAGCTCCAATGATGAGTTGTCCTCATGTGAAGAATCAGATGAAATCTGTATATCCATGGTCATCAGCTCAGATGAAACCGGAACAATTGCTTGTTCCACGGCCTCAGGCGGCATTGCTTTCAAACATGCTTTGCGAACCTCAGTCATTCGGTAATAGTAATTAGCTTTTGTGATCGAATTGGCAGCACACCATTCATCAACGGTCATACCGATTGAACGATTCTGACATTCGTGAACCATTTGAGCCCAGGAATTTAAGCGTTGTTGGCGAGCTGCTGCAGTAGTTTGAGTTTTCATAGACTTCCTCCTATTGTGGCTTCAAAAGTATAGTCTTAACTTTTAAGACTATACTTTTTTGACTTGTATAAGTTGTTGAGTCTATTTTCTCAAAGATTATGCTTACATTCTATGTACTTACTATGAGGCGTTTACCATATTTACATCATTCTCAAACTAGTATACCTTTGGAATACCAACCATTACAGTTTGAGTACCATAC
>JAAUZB010000046.1 GCA_014804775.1 Roseburia sp.
GAGATATGGAAAGATTTTAATCAATCCGAGTTCTCAAAGTATGATGTTCCGCATTCATTAGATGAAACGGAAGTGCAGGAAAAAACAAAACGCTGGGCGCAAGTATCGCCCCATAAGGAGCATATGTTTTTTGCTGTGTGTAATCAAAAAGAGATGATCGGGTACATCGACTTTCATAAGAACGATGATGGTTATGAGTGCGGATATTGCTTTCATAGTAAATTTCATGGTATGGGCTACGCAAAAGAAAGTATGCAAATGTTGATGGAATGGTTATCAAGAGACAGCAGCAAACGATTTGTGGCGGGAACAGCTTTGAACAATCTGCCCTCGGTTAAATTGTTGACTTCTCTTGGATTTAGAAAAATAGGGGAAGAAAAGGTGTCTTTCTATAAAGACGAAAAGGGTGAAAATATTTATTTTGACGGAGGTATATTTGAACAATGTAAAATTTTGTTATAAAAGAAGCGGTTTTGACAAAATTTGTCTGATATAACCAAAAAGTGAAAAAAATATAGCGTGGAAGAATGATTAATCACCAATGGATACTTGACGCACATGCTAATATGTGTCATAATTTACAAAAAACAACCAATTTAATATAGATAAATTGGTGAAATATTACATGCGGCGTTCTGGCCGTTTGTGAGAGAAATTATCATAGAAAAGGAGGTAATGTTATGTTATTCCAGACCACAACAGAACATGAACAGTTACGGGCAAAGATTCGTTCCTTTGCTGAAGAGGAGATTAAACCCATAGCATTTTCTCTGGATCAGGAAAACCGTTTTCCTGATGAGGCGGTGAAGAAGCTCGGCGAGATGGGGCTGATGGGAATTCCCTACCCCAGGGAGTACGGCGGAGCAGGGCTTGATATTGTGAGCTATGCAATAGCTGTAGAAGAGCTTTCACGGGTTGACGGCGGTTCAGGTGTAATACTTTCCGCACATGTTTCTCTGGGTTCATGGCCAATCTTTGCATTTGGCACCGAGGAGCAGAAGCAGAAATATTTGACGCCTCTTGCAAAGGGAGAGAAGATTGCAGCCTTTGGTTTGACAGAACCGAATGCCGGCTCTGATGCCGGCGGCACAGAGACAACGGCTTTGGATAAGGGAAGCTATTACCTTCTTAACGGTGGAAAAATATTTATTACAAATGCACCGAAAGCGGATACTTATGTTGTATTTGCGGTAACCACACCGGATATCGGAACTCGCGGAATCTCAGCTTTTATTGTCGAGAAAGGGTGGGAAGGATTTGAATTCGGTGACCATTATGATAAGATGGGAATACGTTCTTCCACTACTGCAGAGCTTATATTTAACGATGTCAAAGTTCCGAAAGAGAATCTTTTGGGTAAGGAAGGGGAAGGGTTCAAGATTGCGATGGCTACCTTAGACGGTGGACGTATCGGTATCGCTGCGCAGGCATTGGGAATTGCGCAAGGAGCTTTTGAGCAGGCATTGGATTACTCCAAAGAACGTGTTCAGTTTGGCAAGCCGATTGCTGCCCAGCAGGGCATTTCTTTCAAGCTGGCCGATATGGCAACGAAACTGCGCTGTGCCCGTTTTCTGGTGTACTCTGCCGCAGAATTAAAGGAAGCGCATGAACCCTATGCGATGGAAGCTGCTATGGCAAAAATGTATGCGTCTGATATTGCCCTTGAAGTTACGAACAGTGCTTTGCAGATTTTTGGTGGTACAGGCTTCTTAAAAGGTATGGATGTTGAGAGAATGTATCGTGATGCAAAGATTACCACAATCTATGAAGGTACCAATGAGATCCAGCGTGTGGTAATTGCTTCAAACCTGATCGGAAGGATGCCGAAGCAGTCTGATGGCGGTGGCAGCCGTTCCGCAGTGAAGAAACCGGCGCCAATCACTGGAGTGCGTAAAAGTCATATTTTCAAAGAAGGCAGCGCAAAAGAAAATGTAGATGCTCTGGTAGAAGCACTGAAAAAGGACGGACATGATTTTACGGTTGGCATCCCTGCTGATATGCCGATTGCCAAGGCGGAACGTGTCGTTTCTGCGGGCAAAGGAATTGGAAAGAAAGAAAACATGAAGATGATTGAAGAACTTGCGAAAGCTGCAGGTGCGGCTATTGGTTCTTCGCGTCCGGTTGCAGAGACACTCAAATATGTGCCGTTGAATCGTTATGTCGGAATGTCCGGTCAGAAATTTACAGGCAACCTTTATATTGCCTGCGGTATATCAGGAGCCACACAGCATTTGAAGGGAATTAAAGATGCTTCCACGATTGTGGCAATCAATAAAAACGGCAATGCGCCTATCTTTAAAAACTGTGATTATGGTATTGTTGGGAAGGTGGAGGANATTCTTCCNCTGCTNNNNGAAGCNNTNGATACCGGNGAAAANNAGCCNGCGCCTCCTATGGTGAAAATGAAACGTCCGCCGGTTCCGAAGCCAGCGCCTATCGGTAAACGGTATGTGTGCGGCGGATGCGGATATGAATATATCCCGGAAGTNGGNGACGAGGATGCAGAAATTGCTCCCGGNACATTGTTTGAAAAACTGCCTGATGACTGGGTTTGCCCGGAATGTGCAGAGGGTAAAGACCAGTTTATTGAAGCATAGTGGAAAAAGGAGGAAAGAGTATGTACTGTGTACGTAATATAACAGAAGATTTGTACTGGGTTGGTGCAAACGACCATAGGCTCCATCTGTTTGAAAATATTCATCCGATTCCATACGGTGTAAGCTATAACGCTTATCTGCTTTTGGATCAGGAAACGGTTCTTTTTGATACGGTTGACTGGTCGGCATGCCGTCAGTTGCTGGAGAATATGGATCATCTGCTTGACGGCCGTCCGCTTGACTGGCTTGTTGTCAATCATATGGAGCCGGATCATGGAGCTTCCGTAGAACAGATTCTTTTACGCTATCCGAATGTGAAGATTATTTCAACAGAAAAAGCTTTCATGCTTATGCGCCAGTTTGGCTTTCATCCGGACACCCATGAGTGTGTCACGGTAGCGGAAGGAGATACCCATTGTTTCGGAAGTCATACGGTAACATTTATCGCTGCTCCCATGGTTCACTGGCCGGAAGCAATGGTCACATTTGATGTTACCAATGGGGTACTTTTTTCGGCCGATGCGTTTGGCTCTTTTATTGCATTGGATGGCAAGCTTTTTGCCGATGAAGTGGATTTTGACAGGGATTGGCTTGATGAAGCGCGTCGCTATCTGACNAATATCGTNGGNAAATANGGNCCGCATATTCAGCATTTGTTAAAGAAAGCCGGCGGNATTGTTGACCAGATTAAATATATCTGTCCGCTTCACGGTCCTGTATGGCGCGAGAATTTCGGATATTTGATTGATAAGTATGATAAATGGAGCAGATATGAGCCGGAAGAAAAAGGTGTTATGATCGCCTATGCTTCCATGTATGGCAATACTGAGTGTGCTGCTCAGGCGCTTGCCGGCAGACTCTGTGAAAAAGGCTGCACAAATGTTAAGGTATATGATGTTTCCAATACCCATGTTTCCTATTTGATTTCAGATGCATTCAAATACAGCCATATCGTACTTGCATCNGTAACTTATAATCTGGGAATTTATCCGGTAATGCATAATTTCCTGATGGATATGAAGGCATTGAATCTGCAGAATCGTACATTTGCCTTGNTCGAAAACGGTTCATGGGCATGTAAATCAGGAGATCTGATGCAGAAGTTCATTGACGAGGAATTGAAGAATATGACGCTCTTAAATGAAAGACTGAGTATCGCTTCTTCCATGGGTGCCGATAAGGATATTGAACTGGATGCACTGGCTGATGCTATTATAGATTCTATGAAAGAATAGTGCGTTTGAAATTTAAAGAGCAGCCCCGGCCAATAACGGTTGGGGCTGTTGTTACAGAACCGATACGATAATCTCAAAAAGGAGTTTCAGATATGGANCNGAAAGGAACNGNCATAATTGCAGAGAAGGCGGCTTCGGTCAAGAAGCGCCTTTTTAAGATTATACAGATTGGGAATANAACGGATATCCCCAGTATGTGNTTTGANATTTTCATTGTCTTTGTCATTCTGGTCAATATTTCCGTNACCTTTCTTGAGACTTTTGAGGAGGCGGCGGGATATGCAGGAGCGATAGAAACGGTNGANTTTATNACCATGNCGATTTTTCTGGTGGAGTATGNCTTAAGGATATGGACGGCGGATTGTCTNTATCCNNAGAAGCCGTATCCGGTGGCAGTGTTTCGGTTTGCCATATCATTTTACGGTGTNGTTGATCTGCTGACGATCCTTCCTTACTTTTGNCCNTTCTTNATNCCNANCGGAGTCGTGGTTTTCCGTATGCTTCGGGTGGTGCGTATCCTGCATCTGTTCCGGATAAATTCCNNGTATGATGCTTNCAATGTTATCACGGANGTANTNAGGGANAAGAGGAACGCTCTGGTGTCATCCATTTTTNTGNTACTGGTATTNATGCTGGCATCCTCCCTGTGCATGTACGGTCTGGAGCATGAGGCGCAGCCGGAGAATTTTTCCAATGCTTTTTCGGGTATCTGGTGGTCAATGTCAACNCTTTTGACGGTGGGGTATGGAGATATTTANCCGGTCACCATAGGCGGNAGNATCATGACNATNNTCATNGCCTTTNTGGGTGTNGGNATGGTCGCCATTCCAACGGGTATCATTTCNGCAGGTTTTGTGGAGTANTACACGAAAATCAAAGTGGGAAGTTACTCTGAGCATGACGCAGACTTTATCACNTTGAATATTAATNGCGGACATCCCTACGCGGGGCGGCAGTTGAAAGATCTTGNNCTTCCTCAAGGGACTCTATACNGCAGTGGTGCTTCGGGGNGATGANGTGTATACGCCCTATGGGAGTCTCGTGCTGGAGGAGGGAGACAGTCTGCTGCTTGGCACTGTCAGCACGGAACGGTTTGAGTGCCGCATTGAGGANGTGNGNCTGGAAGNAGGCAACAGTTGGATCGGCTGCAGGATAAAGGAGTTAGATATTTCACGCAGGGTTTTTGTTGTGATGATAAAGCGCGGGGATGAAAATATCTGTCCGCAGGGGTCTACACTGCTTGAGGAGGATGATGTGGTGCTGTTGTTTGAAAAAATGTTTATGAATCANGGGTCCGGTGTCTGAAAACGGATTCTATGCTTATTGTAATTTACCGGAGGACTGTGTATAATAAGGTTGTNGGGCACGAATGGGGGGAGCTATGAGAAAAGATACTCGTCTTGTTAATATTTATCTTAAAATACATAGTAAAAAAATACTGACCATGAGCGAATTGCGGTATCTGGCAGAGTACGATCCGGAATGCTTTGCGAAAACATGTAAAAATGTTGTNTATAACATTCCCGAAACAAAATCCATTATGGAGCCGATCNCCTCAGAANCTTCAAATGNTGAACCGGAGAAGGAACTTTCTGACCAGCAGAACATAGAGAAAATTCTGGAGAATTTAAAACGCATGGAAATTAATGATTTTCCNGTTNCAGATGTTGATACTGACAAGGTAAAGAGTTTGCTCGGAAATCTATATATGGAATTGTTATTTCCGCATAATGATAAAGACACGTTTATGAATATGGCGGACAATGANATGGCATCTATATTTGATAAAAAAATATAAATNNGCANTGNCANCNTTTGAAANGTGNAGATGGTNTGTTNATGGAAAAATGGGACTTATATACAAAATACAGAGAAAAGACCGGGAAAGAACATATCAGAGGAGANAAGATTCCGGANGGNTTCTANCATTTGGTGGTACATGTGTGGATACGAAACCGCAAGGGAGAGTATCTGATNGCTCAGCGTTCTGCCAGCAGACCGACATTCCCGCTAATGTGGGAGTGTGTCGGAGGTTCTGTACTAAAGGGCGAAAGCAGTATAGACGGAGCGCTTAGGGAAGTGAAGGAAGAAGTGGGACTGGATCTGGAACAGGACAGCGGGAAACTGCTTTTTTCTAAAATACGTGGCAGGGATGACAAATATGAGTGTAAGGTGTTCAACGATATCTTGGATGTGTGGCTTTTTGACTATGACGGAGAAGTACATCTGGAAGCTGCGACGACGGATGAGGTTGCNGCTTGTAAGTGGATGACTGTTTCTGAAATCCGGCAGTTATATGAGGACAAAAAACTGGTACAGACATTGGATTATTTTTTCTGTGNGATGGAAGCAGATGNGCCGGATTACAGTCANATNATCGGAAAAACGGTAAGAGGNACAGTNGACAGACCGTTAGGAACNTNCCATCCCANNGACCCGGAGATGGTNTATCCNATCAATTACGGATATNTTGACGGNGTNTTTGCTGNCGACGGAGNGGANCAGGATGNCTATTTGNTTGGNACNGATAAACCTCTGAAGAANTTTGAAGGTAAGGTNATTGCAGTATGGCACCGCTTTGATGATGTGGAGGACAAATGGATNGTNTCNTTGGANGGAAAGGATATCNCNGAAGAAAAAATTTTAGGAGACATCTCATTTCAAGAGCAGTTTTTCTATGGCAAATTATATATGATATCGGGGTCAAAATCCTTGCTTTAAGAGAGTGATTGACGGCAAATTACACAAAAAGAGTTGTGCGCACTCCATTGCACCGGGCATTCCAATGAGCCTCTTAAAGCGAAAATCGTGTTCAGTAAGGGCTTCCACGATTTTTGAGTCTCATTTCCATGGTGCAAAAGTCGTTTGCTCAATCTCCTTTTGTGCAATTTGCCGATCATTTTTTTTCTGCAAGGCTTTTGCCCCAAACATCTTATATATGTAAAAAAGGAATGATTTGTACAAGGAAATACGCAAAAGATTGGAGATTTATCATGAGCGATTTTGGTATAAATGAAATGTTAGAAATGCAAAGAGTACTTCAGGATACATATAAAGATAAGTGGGAGACGATTTCTCCCGAAGCAGGAAAGAATAAGCTGCTCTGGATGATTGGAGAAATTGGGGAAGTGATTGATATTGTTAAGAAAAATGGTGGAACTAAGGCTTCGGAAAATGATGAAATCAGGGAGCATCTGATTGAAGAATTAGCGGATGTTCTCATGTATTATAATGATGTATTGTTGTGCTATGATATATCTGCTGATGAGCTAAAACAAGCGTATACTGAAAAATTCAAAAAAAATCTAAACCGCTGGTAAGATGTGAAAGGATAGTTGCACGGCCATGTATATTATAAGAGTAACGCCTGAAAACATAGAAGAAGGACTTGAAGTGATTTGGGAGGTTTTTCAGGAATTTGTTGCGCCTGACTATACACAAGACGGCATAGACTGTTTTTATTCTGAATTTATCAAGGGCGAAAAATTCAGAAAAAAATTTGCAGATGGCACAGAAGTGATGTACGGAGCTTATGTTGATGGTGAATTGGCAGGCGTATTGTCTATATCAGATCTGAATACTGTGTCCTGCGTATTCGTGAAAGGTAAGTATCACCGTATGGGAATCGGCAGGAAGTTATTTGACATCGTAATAAAAGAATTGAAGGAAACAGATGCGGCAGAAATTAAACTCAATGCATCTCCTTATGCAGTTCCTTTCTATCATGCAATGGGATTTCATGATACGGGTGCAGAGTCATCCTATAAAGGAATCGTATATATACCTATGAAATTAGTGTTAGACAAGGAGAATACATAAATTTATAGGTCATTTTATGAATCCTTTCTTCTTAGCGTAATCACAAATAAAAGAAATAAACGCTAATATCAATAATGTAAACATAGTCATAATATCCCACACATCAACAATAGGCTCTCCTATTAGTTTTGACAACACCACATTGATAATGAGCACAAATGGAATGGCTGATAAAAAAGATATTCCTAAGGCGGTTAGCTTTCTTGTTTTTCCAATCCGAATAAAGATTGCAAATATAAGCCACAGGAATATGACTGAAATTATCGCCATTCTGGCACCGATTGAAAATATTGTGTAAACTTTTATCAAACGGCTCAATAGATACAAATAGGGAATGATAAAAGTGCTTAGCGATATTAAACTTCCGACAATCCCTTTTTTGCCCAATATGGTACTTGGGAAACAGATCATCCATGCAAAAATAATAGAACTGAACGGGATGAGTGACCATGATAAACGGCCGGATATGGCAATGTCGCAAATAAGAGAGCCTATGAAGAAAAGTCTGTAAATTTTGATCTTCTATGATAATTGATAGGGATGAACGGTATTATCAGCCGTTTGTCCCTTGCTTATACTTTTAACAGAAACAGGAGCACATGTCAA
>JAAUZB010000047.1 GCA_014804775.1 Roseburia sp.
CCTTTGTGCCTAAGATTCCGTAAGCAGTGGATTTTATCTTCATAAAAAACGCCCCTGAATTGTCTGCTTAGAGATATTTTCTGATTTGATTCGCTGTATATCGGCTAACCTGTGAAAAGTAGCTTTGATTCGAGTGTCAAAAGCCTTAAAGAAAATATTGGTCGGCAAATTGCACAAAAGGAGATTGGGCAAACGACTCTTGCACCATGGAAATGAGACTCAAAAATCGTGGAAGCCTTTGCTGAACACGATTTTCGTTCTAAGAGACTCATTGGAATGTTTGGTGCAATGGAGTGCGCACAACTCTTTTTGTGCAATTTGCAGTCAATCGCTTTGAAACAAGGCTTTTGACACCCGAATCAAATTTTATCAAGCGATTGCCCTACGGTCCATCTGCAGGCGCATATGCGCTTTCACTCGTCCGAAAACAGATTATCCCTCGTAATATTGTTCAGCCATTTCCCGCTCCTGTAATGCCGGATCACCCACGGCCACTTTACAAATTCGTCCGTACACAGCAGAAAATACACCCACATCACCGGCAGCTTAAGTACAAACGCCGCGAAAAATCCCAACGGTACGGCATAACACCACATATCCACGGTGTCACAGATGAATCCGAACCGGCTGTCTCCACCCGCCCGGAAAACACCGGCGATCAGCGTAGTGTTTATCGCCGTACCCATCACGTAGTAGACATTGATCAGCAGCATATATTTGAGGTATTCCATTGCCTGTTCTGTCAGTGCCGCATATTTGAGTGCAAACGGCATGACTGCAAGCACGATCAATCCCCCGATAGCACCCGTGATCACTGTAAGTCTGACTATCCGCTTTGCATCTTCCCGTGCCTCTTCCAGACGGTTCTCCCCGATCGTCTTGCCCACCAGAATAGTTCCTGCACTTGCCATTCCAAAGCATAGGATCGTTCCAAAATTGCGCACTACGACCACAAAGGAATTCGCTGCGACCGCATCGGTACCCATATGCCCCAGAATAACGGAATACATGGAAAATGCCACACCCCAACTGACGTCATTGCCGAGCGCGGGCAAAGAAAGCCTTACGAAATCGGAGAACAGTATTTTATTTTTTACAAACAGATAACGGAATTCCAGCTTGATATCTTTACTGAAATAGGAGACCACAAAACAGGCTGCAAGCTCGATCAGTCTCGACAGCGATGTCGCGATCGCCACCCCCATAGCTCCCAGCTTCGGCAAGCCGAACAGTCCAAAAATAAACACGGCATTCAAAAGGATATTCAGCGAAAACGCAAGCACATTCATCGCTGTGCTTATGGTCACCCTGCCAATGCTCCGAAGAATCGCCAGATAAACCTCCGTAATTCCCCAACAGAGATAGCTGACGCTCATAAAGCGGAGATACGACGCTCCGATTTCGATCAGCTCCCTGTCATTTGTGAAAATCTGCATCATCCCTTCCGGAAAAATCAGAGCAGCTCCCGCAAAAAGTATCGCAATCGCCAGCGAAAAACGCATTGCAATACCCTCGATAACCCGAATTGCCTGCATATCTCCCTTTCCGTAATACTGTGCACACAGCATAGTAGCTCCGGTACCCAGCCCGTAAAAAACCATAAAAAGTACGCTGGCATACTGAGATGCCAGCGATACTGCCGATATCGACGCCTGTCCTACATAATTGAGCATCAGTACATCCGCCGAACTCACTGCCGCACTCAGCAGATTCTGAATAACAATTGGCAGCACAAGCTTAAAAATCTGACTGTAGAACGTGTTGTTTTGATTTTCACACCGGCACGATCCGAAATGCATAGCTTATGTCCTCCTCTGCACTGACATGGTATGCCGGTTCAACATCGGCTCCCCAGCTGTCTATTCCACCTACTCCGCGCACTGCACCGAGGATGGAAACTACCGTACGCCTCGCCGGCGGAAGTTCCTCATGATGCGTTGCATTTTCCAGTTCCTCTGCCGTATAGGGAAGGCAGGAAAATGCAAAAGGCTTCCCTTCCATCTCAAACTTCAATCCAAATACTTCCCCTTCATCCGCTCCGCTCTTATGCTTCACATTATTCAAGGTTGTATTTCGGTATACCTTCAGCCACTCGGTTTCCATATGCATCCCGCAGTCCTGCGGCACCAGATATTTTGTGACCGGCAGACCGGAGACCTCATAAACACCGTGTTCGCCGCCTGCCATCCGATCCGGGTATGTCTCGCCGGAAAGTCCCTTGTAACAGTAGGAAACCGCCTTTGTCGGCATCACAAACCGCATGCCAAACAGAGGAAGCTCCGGAAGCCCCTTTTTCCCGTAATAGTGCACCCTGACATTGATCGCACCGTCTGCTTCCACTTCATACGCCACCGTCACCTGTGCAGACGGTACCGTGATCGTTTCATACCGGAACTCGACCTTCACCTTTTTGGCATATTCCCGATCTGAATAACGGTTGTTTTCCGGTGCGGTCGGAAGACTGATTTCGCCATCGTCGATCCATACCTTCCTGTCAATGCAGTCGAGGAACATATCTGCGGAAAGCCACATGCCCGAACGGATGTGGAACCTGTTTCCCCTGTCATTGTCTGTCAGTGCCCGCCAGAATGTAGGTTTCGGCGCACGGTACAGCCACTCCCTTCCGTCCCTCACCAAAGATTCCAGTCCGCCGCACTGATAGGAAAAGATATAGTCAAATCCCTTTCCGTGCACCCCCAGCGTCACATCTCCATATACAATGTAAAGCTTTTCGCTCATCTTCTTATCGGTAAAGTCCATAATAGTATCTTACCTCCTGCAGTGCCGGTTTCTCTGTTCTGTCGGCAAACACGATCCCGTTGCCGGAAAATTCATAATCGGACGGCCGATCATCAAAATCTCCGCCATAACGCAGCACGGTTTCCCCCGTCACCTCGTCAGTAACTTCCAGCGCCTGATCGATATAATCCCAGATAAAACCTCCCTGATACATTTCATACTGTTCCAAAAGATTCATATAGGAATCCATGCCGCCCAGCGAATTCCCCATATCATGCATATATTCACACAAAAGAAACGGTTTTTGGGGATTGTTTTTCAGATATTCGGCAATCTCCCACGGTCTTGCATACATTCTGCTCTCCACATCTGAAATACGGTCTTTGTACTCGGGAGTATGAACAACACTCTCATAATGAACAAGCCTTGTCGGGTCCGTCTCTTTGAAATAACGGTTCATTGCCGCAATGTCATCCCCTGCGTACGACTCGTTGCCCAACGACCAGAACAGAACGGACGGGTGATTTTTGAACGTCTCAAAATTTGTTTTTGCCCGATCCAGAACTGTATCCTTCCACTCGGGGATACTTCCCGGCACATTCCATGCCGCATCTATGCCTCCAAGCTTCTGCCATGAGCCATGGCTCTCCAGATTCGTCTCAGACATGACGTAGATACCGTTTTCGTCACACAGATCATACCATGCGATCTGATCAGGATAATGACAGGTTCTCACCGCATTGATATGATTTCGGCAGAACACTCCGATATCAAATTCCATATCCTGTTCCGTAATGCATCTGCCGCTTTTTGCATTCCACTCGTGGCGGTTTACCCCGTTTAATATCAGCCGTTTCCCATTCAGATGTATCACCTTGTCTTTGATCTCAATCCTGCGGAATCCCACAGAAAGAGGGATAAATTCTGTCTCGCATCCGCGCTCGTCCAGAATACTTACCGTCAGCCGGTACAGATAGGGATTGTGATTATCCCAGCAGCTTACCTCACCTATATCCACCGGCAAAAGCTCGACTGTCTCTGCCGCTTCCATTTTCTCCTCCATACATATCTTTCCCGCCGCATCCTTCAGGACGATATGCACCTGCCCGCCATGCCAGAGATCGGCTGTCTCTGCAGACATTCTCATACTCAGACCAAAAGTTCCGGTCCTGTAATCTTCCTTCAGCTCCGGCTTTACCCAGATATCCTCCACATGTACACATGGTTTTGCATACAATGTCACATTGCGGAAAATTCCGAAAAACCGGAAGAAATCCTGATCCTCTAAATAGGCAGCCGTGCTTCTTTTATGCACCTCCACCGCAAGTATATTTCCCCTTTTTTGAATATACGGGCTTAAGTCAAATTCGGAAGGAGTAAAACTGTCCTCCGCGTATCCGATGAAGTGCCCGTTCAGCCACACATACATCGCCTGCTCCACACCCTCAAAGCAGACCGTCACACGCTTTTCACACAATCCTTCTTCCAGATCAAATTCTTTCACATAAGAACCCACCGGGTTATACTCCGCTTCACTGAACGAATTCCCCCAGTCCGTGAAATTGTCTGCGCAATGCGCCGGTCTCCGGTAAATATGTCCTTCCCACGGATACATGGTATTGATATAGTGTATCTTATCATACCCCGCAAGCTCAATATGTCCCGGCACGGAAATAGCATCGAACATGCTCCGGTCATACGCTGTCTCATAAAACTTGACCGGTCTGCTCTTTGCATTGCGCGAATAAAAAAACAGCCATTCTCCGTTGAGAGACTGACAAAGGCTGTTTTTTCTTTTTTCCCATTCTTCCCTGCTGTTATAAAATTTATGGTCACTGTGTGCAGGGAGCTGATTTACCCGGAATACCTCCGGATGATCCAGCCATTTGATATCTGCATTCATCCTAAAACCCCCTACCTTTCCTCACTTATCCATTAACTGTTCTGCCGTAACATCTTTTCTGTGACCTCATTACCGCTTTCCTCCTGTGTCCACTGCTTCAGCTTATTCTGCAATAATTTCTTGTCCGGCAAATACAATTCATATTTCGATGCATAAATATTAGAATCCTCCGGCAATGTCAGTTCGACAAGAGCATCACTTTTCTCCTGACAAAGTAAAACTCCTACCGTAGGGTTTTCCTCTGCCGTCTTTTCATATCGGTCATAATAATTGACATACATCTGCATCTGCCCCAAATCCTGATGTGTCAAATCACCAAGTTTCAAATCGAAAAGCACAAAGCATTGCAACAAACGGTTATAAAATACCAAATCCACACGAAAATGCCGTTCATCAAAAGTAAACCGAACTTGTCTGCCAATAAAAGCAAATCCCTTTCCCAATTCCAGTAAAAACTCCTGCAAATGATCCAGAAGCCTGCTCTCCAACTCTGTTTCTGAATATTCCGCCCGTTCCTGCAAACCGGTAAATTCAAGAATATACGGATCTTTCAGCATATCCTGCGGTTTTTCAATAATCTGGCCTTTTTCAGCCAGTTCCATTGTCTTATCCCTGTTGCGGCTGAGGGCAAGCCGCTCATATAACGCACTGTCGAACTGCCTTTTCAATTCTTCAACACCCCAATGATTCTGTGTGGCTTCTATTTCGTAAAAATGTCGCTCATCCACATTATCAATACGCATTAACTTTAAATAATGCGACCAGCTCAAAGGAAATTTCCTCCCAGTTGACACTGTGGGTAAATCACTCAATTGGTCAGAAAGCATCTGACCAATTTGATCTGCTGCATAAACTTGATAAAATTTACGCATTTGTTTTAAATTGGTAACAGAAAATCCCCGTCCCATACGTTTTGTCAGATACTTTGAAAGTTCCGGAATCAAGTACTTTCCATAAGCAGCTCTCTGTAAACCATTCTGTTCTTCTTCCACAATCAACCGTCCCGTTTCAAAATATGCGTAAACCATCGACAGGTCAATAGCTGCTTTTGCATTTTTCCGTGCTGCTTCCAGCACATCGGCAACGCTCTGAAGAAAGTCCTCGTTCATTTTTTCACTCATTACAGCACCTTCCTTTGCAGAAATCCTGTTGCCTCATTCGGCAATACATCCTCCGATTAAACTGTGCTTCCAATTGTGCAAAGATAATCTTCACACGCTAAACCCTCACCATTTCAGACGGCATATCCCGATTTGCCACGTACATTGGAAAATCGTCCCCTTTATAGGGGCTTGCACTCATAGTGACCTCCAGTCTGACCGTCTCATACGCCAGCTGCGGATAATTGTTCTCTTTGCTCAGATGCCCCAGAATGACGGTTTTGAAATTGTCGTGGAGCACTTTGCCGAGCAGCTGACCGGAGCGCTCATTGGACAAGTGCCCCCTGTCCCCAAGAATACGCTGTTTCAACGGGTAGGGATAGCTTCCTACCTGCAGCATATGCACGTCATGGTTTGCTTCCAGAAGCAGAATGTCCAGTCCTCTCATCTTTTCCACGATCGTATCATCATATGTTCCGAGATCGGTCATCACCGCAAGGCTTTTTTCCTGCTGCCTGATCTTGTATGCCACCGGTTCTGCCGCATCATGGGAAACGGAAATCGGCTCAACCGTCAGATCCCCTATGGTAAAGCTGACTTCCGGCGTAATCTCGTGAAACAACTCCCCGTCAATCTTTCCGACTGATCTGGTATGTAAAATGGCGTTAATCGTCCCTGCCGTGGCATAGATCGGGATTCCGTAACGCCTCGCAAGCACCCCCAGCCCCGCAATATGATCTATATGCTCATGGGTGATCAGAATCCCCTGCATCTCCGCTGTCTTAAGCTCAATGGAATTGAGCCCCGTCTCAATCCGTTTTCCGCTGATTCCCGCGTCAATGAGCAAATGACAGCTGTCTGACCCCACACAAATACAATTTCCGCTGCTCCCGCTTGCAATACTGCATAATTCCATCGTTCTAGTTCTCTTTCCATTGAAGTTCTATCTGGTCGCCGGTCTTAAGCTCGGCGCTAAACTGGGCGTTCTTCCCGTTTAGATTTGTAATGATCGCTCTTCCTCTTGAATCAGTCAGATCAAACTCATAAAAGTCAAAAATATCTACAAATACATATCTGTCTTTTCCGGTTAGATGTACCGGCTGACCGTTGATATAGACCACAACAGAAATCTCCGCCGGTTTCTCCTTCGGCTGTTCCACCGTACCCGCGAGAGTCCTCATTCCGGGAATCACGACCTCCGGCATACCTATATAGCTGTGCGCCTCTCCTTCCACCGCAACGGTAAGATCCTCCTCTTCTTCAGTGGAAGACACTTCTTCCACTGAAGTCTCTTCTTCCACTGAAATTTCTTCCTCCGCGGAAGTCTCTTCTTCCGCTGGTGTCTCTTCTTTCACTGGCTCAGCTGTCTCCTCAGGTGCCTCTTTCTGCTCCTCTTTTTCCACGAAAGACACTTCTTTCGCTGAAGACACTTCTTCCGTGGAAGACACTTCTTCCACTGGTGTCTTTGCTTCCGCCGGTGTATCGGAAGTATTTCCANNGGNTTCNGCTGCCGGNTNCTCCCAGNTCACATGNGCAGCNCCAAANGAAAGCACNGTNCAGTCNATGGTNAANTTTTCATAGATCANNGTTTCAAGTGTTGCCGTGCGGTTGTTGACTAAAATTTCACGGTCCATATCCAGTTCTACATCCATGAACTGCACAAGCTGACCCACCGTGTAAAAATTGCGTGTTTCCACCGCATCTCCCTCCTGAATCAGGTAGGAGGGCAGCTCCAGACTTCCGTTGACCTCAAGNTATTTNGGACAGCGNACCAGTCTNCCGTTCACCACAAATGTCACGGATGCAGTGGNCGCCTCNTCTAACTGCTCAAGCATCAGAGATGCATCCGCCCCTTCCGTGGACGGTTCTATCATAATCTCACAGTTCGGTTCCAACGGTGTGTTGAGATTGACAACACGGTCATTCATATAGACTGTTGCNGATTCTCCCTGCTCTCCNCGNGCNATCCTGCTCACNCCGTTCACCGTAAACGCAAGCGCNNTTCCNCTCTTNGGNAAAAGATCNTCATTCGGAAATCCNGCCTGTAATGCGGCATCCACAATCGTGAGNCTGTTATTGTCATACAGTTTCAGNCGCTCCCCGTTGAANCGCACCATNATAAANTTATTTCTCTGNTCATAATANTTCAGGCAGATTCCGATCGGNGTCACNAGCANCGGNTCTTTTTTGATCTCAGTCTGCTCNAATGTNACNTCTCTTAATACCTCTTCACCGCGAAGNGCTACNCGCTCNATCGGAAGNTCAAGCTTCTCCGCAAGCATCTGTGTATANCCGTGAATTTTTCCGCCGCCNCCGACAATAAACGCTGCACTGACTGTCTTATCGCCGTTCAGCTCCCGNATCTTGGCAGCCACCTCCGTCGTCATCCTGTCCACGACNGGANTTGCCAGATCCCAGATTTCCTTTGNNGGNANCGTATGCTCGATCAGCATGATATCGCGGTAAGTNACCTCGTCCATTTCTCCGCTGCTCANCTTAATGTACTCTGCGGTNTTAAAATCCACAAGATANTTCTGTACGATCAGCTCCGTGATCTCATCNCCTGCAAGCGGGATCATGCCGTAAGCTATGATGCTNCCGTCTCTGGTCACGGAAATATCCGAGGTTCCTGCTCCGATATCCACCAATGCGATATTGAGCAGACGAAAATGCTCCGGAATCGCAACATTGATCGCCGCAATAGGCTCCAATGTCATATTCGCCACCGACAGTCCGGCTTGTCCCACTGCGGCATACAGACCGTCCACGACGTCCTCCGGCAGAAACGTGACAATGATATCCTCCGCGATTTTTTCTGCTTTGTGTGATTCCAGATTTGAAAAAATCTCATCGTTGAGATAATATTTCACAACAGAGTATCCCACGCAGTAAAACTTATATTTAGTGTCATTCTTCTCCTTTAAAATCTGCTGCGCCTTTTCAATTCCCATCAGATCCAGCGTGTGAATATCCTCACCGGTCACCACTGTCTCCTCGGGATACTCATGGGTGATAGTGGTCGTCACTGTCTTTAACACACGACCTGCGGCAGCAATACATACTTCTGTGAGCTGCACCCCGCTCTGCTCCTCCAGCTGCATTTTTACTTTGTTCACGATCCGCCCCACACGGCTGATATCGTGAATCTGTCCGTCCAGCATGGCTCTCGTCTCATGTTCCATAGCGCACTGTGCGACGACAATAAATTCATTCTCAATCTTATACCCTACGGTTCCCACCACATTTCTGGTACCGATATCCAGGCCGAATACCAGAGACTGTTCCATTGTACTCGTATCATTCATCTGCGATCTCTCCTACTCATATTAATAACNGTGCTCAAAGCACTTTCTTTGCGGCACCTTTCACTGCCTGGTCGATCTGACGGTGTGTCTCTCCCACCGTTCCGTTGTTGTCGATGACGACCACACAATGACTTTTGTATTCCTCCTCTGCCAATTGACTGGCAAAAATCTGACGCACCTTTTCCGATGAATAGCCTCTGCTTTCCATCAGGCGCTGTGCTCTTATTTCCTCTCTGGTATCAATATACCAGAGTTCGTCACAAATTTCATCATAATGTTCTTCAATCAGCAATGCCGCCTCAAGCACCAAAAGCTTCAGCATTCCCCTCCGGCGTTCTTCTTCCAGNATCTCTTCCACATAACTGCGGACAGCGGGATGAACAATTGCATTCATTTTTTCCCGTTTTTCTGCATCGCCAAAGATTACGGATGCCATTCCCCTGCGGTCTACTGTTCCGTCCTCCAGAAAAACAGCATCCGCTTCGAAAGCAGTTCTGATTTTTGCATAGCATTCTGTACCCGGCTTCATCAGCTCATGGGCGATCTCATCCGCCAGCATAACGCGGGTATCCGGCATTTTTGCCAGATACGAGAGGATCTCAGATTTTCCTGCTCCCACGCCGCCGGTAATTCCGATAAATTTCATCTGCATATTGGTATTCCTTTATTTTGCCTCATACCAGTCGCTTCCGACATGAGTGTCAATCTCCAGCGTCACTTTCAAATCTGCCGCGCCATGCATTTCCTCCTCAAGGATCTGCCTTACCGCGTCCTGTTCGTCCGCCGCCGTCTCGACCAAAAGTTCATCGTGTACGGTCAGAATCAGTCTGGATTTTAGATTTTCCTCCAAAATCCTGTCGTGCACACGGATCATTGCAATCTTGATGATGTCCGCCGCCGTTCCCTGAATCGGGGAATTCATGGCGATCCGCTCTCCAAAAGAACGCTGCATGAAATTGCTGCTGGAGAGTTCCGGCACAGGGCGTCTCCTTCCAAACATCGTCGTGATATATGTCTTCTCCTTTGCCTCTTCCACCAGATTGTCCAGATAAGTCTTAATCTTCGGATAGGTCTCAAAGTAACGCTCAATATAATCTGCCGCTTCCTTTTTGCTGATGCTCAAATCCTGACTCAGACCAAAGGAGCTGATGCCGTAGACAATTCCGAAATTGACGGCTTTTGCATTGCGCCTCTGTAAATCAGTGACCTCCTCAAACGGAATGTGAAATACCTGCGAGGCGGTGATGCGGTGAATATCCTGCGCCTGCCTGTATGCGTCGATCAGCTTCTCATCACCGGACAAATGCGCAAGTACCCGAAGCTCTATCTGCGAGTAATCCGCATCCATAAACACATACCCTTCCTTCGGAAGAAACGCCTTGCGTATCTGCCTTCCCAATTCGATCCGCATCGGAATATTCTGCAGATTCGGATCGGTACTGCTGAGTCTGCCGGTAGCGGTGATCGTCTGGTTAAATGAGGTGTGTATTCTTCCGTCCTCCGCGATAAAATTCACCAGTCCGTCCGCATAAGTCGATTTCAGCTTTGCCAGCTGCCTGTATTCCAGAATGTCTGCAACGATCGGATGGTCCGGCGCCAGCCTCTCAAGCACATCCGCAGCAGTGGAATAGCCTGTCTTTGTCTTCTTCCCGTTTGGAAGCTGCAGCTTTTCAAACAGGATCACNCCAAGCTGCTTTGGCGAATTGATATTAAACTTTTCTCCGGCTTCATCCCAGATCTTGTTTTCAAGTTCGGTNATACGCACTGCNAGCTTGTCACCGTACTCCTTCAGCGCTGTATCTGACGCGATAATTCCTTCATGCTCCATATCGGCAAGGACNAACACTAACGGCATCTCCACCGTGTCAAAAAGCTCCTTCATCTGTGCCGATTCAAGTGCATCCTCCAGGGTCTTTTGAGATGCAAACGNCNCATAAGCCATGTAGCAGACGCATGTCAGAAATTTTTCCGGCCGCTCTTTGACCGCACGCTCAAACGTCAGTTTTTCCAATAAATCCCTTCTGGACGGGATCATAAGGTTTGCATAATCTTTTGCAATGTCCTCGTAGGGATATTCACTCTTAAGCGGGTTCAGCAGATATGCCGCGATCACATTATCAAACGCATTTTCCCTTGNAAAAGAGCCATACTCCTTTTTCTCGAGCATGCCGAGATACTCCAGCTGCGCTTTCATATCCAGCGTCGCATAGCAGGCGGCATTGCTGNCCNAAAAAAGGCCACGGACGGTATCACAGTCTAACCCGTCATTGATCTCCAAATAATAAATCTCCTTCTCGCCAAACGCAACGGACATACCCAAAAAAGGTCTGGCGCCATCCGCCTCCTCNGGCTTATCGNAGGNCTCTTCAAACGGNACCACNTAAAANGCACATGTTTTNCCCTGCACGCGCGAAAACATCTCCTNNGCATCCTTTNTNTCCCGTANCGTNTGAAAGTGCTCCTCCGCNANATTNTTNGGNGTCTCCACCTCAAANCGGCTGAGCATATTTTTAAATTCCAGTCTCTTACACANCAAATAGGCTTCCTCNGTGTATAAATCGGAAACCTGATGTAGTCTTGCATGNTCCAGTTGATATTCAATTTCGGCATTCGTATCAATCGTAGCGAGCGTCTTGCTCATCTGTGCCATGTCGTAATGCTCTCTGAGATTAGCCGCGGCTCTCGGCGGCTTAAGCTCATCCACATGTGCATAGGCATTCTCAATGCTGCCNTACTGTGATATGATCGCCGTTGCCGTTTTCTCTCCGATGCCGGGTACACCGGGAATGTTGTCAGACGTATCTCCCATCAAAGCCTTGACATCTATAAANTCGGTCGGTGTCACCTGATATTTCTCTTTCACCTCTTTGGCGTTGTAATCCTCAATTTCCGTTCCGGTGCGCTTCGTCTTCGGAATCCNNATCTTGATANGGTCNGTCGCCANNTGGAGCAGNTCCCTGTCNCCGGAGACGACNGACACCGTCAGACCTTTNTCCTCGCTCCTCTTTGCAATGGTTCCCAGCAGGTCATCGGCCTCATAGCCTCCCTTTTCGACCACGGCAATCCCCATCGCTTTTAGCATTTCCTTCATCACAGGAACCTGCTGCCGCAGTTCCTCTGCCATAGGCTTTCTGGTTCCCTTGTACGCCTCATACATCTTATGGCGGAATGTAGGCTGTGACACATCAAAGGCTACCGTCAGATAATCGGGTTGTTCTTCTTCCAGTATCTTGAACATAATGTTTAAGAATCCNTATACTGCATTGGTGTGAAGTCCTTCCGAATTGGTCAGATCCGGAATTCCAAAAAATGCCCGATTGAGAATACTGTGACCGTCAATCAGTACCAGCTTTTCGCTCATGCTCTTTCTCCTATCCTTTTGGTACTATTTAAAAANTTTTGNCTTAAATCTCTCTGGTGTANTTTTTCAGCCATTTATTCTCTTCTTCCGTCATATATGGGGAGAGCGTCCGGTATACCNNTGCATGATAATCGTTCAGCATCTTTTTCTCCCGTCCCGTCATTTCCTCCGGATCAATGGCATCCAGATCAATGGGGGCATATGTGATTGTTTCAAACTCCATAAACTGACCGTATTCATTCTTCTCCGCTTTGCGGCAGACCAGCTCGTTTTCCGTTCGAATCCCGTATTTTCCCTCCAGATAAACTCCNGGNTCATCCGTCGTGATCATACCTTCCTCCAACGCAGCGCCGTCGTTGCGCTCCGGCACGGTTTTCCACCGGAAACCGTTCGGTCCCTCATGCACATTCAAAACATATCCCACACCGTGGCCGGTCCCGCATTTATANTCGATCCCCATATCCCAGAGCGGTCCNCGTGAGAGGATATCGAGATTGAGNCCGCTGCATCCGTAAAGAAATTTTGCATGTGCCAGATTCAGNTTGGAACGGCACACNGTGGTAAAATGCAGCCGCATCTCATCCGTGATCGGCCCTAACGCCATGGTTCTTGTGATATCAGTGGTTCCCTCGAAATAATGTCCTCCCGAATCTACCAGCANAAATCCCTCCGCTTTCAGTTCCGTATCCGTTTCCGGTGTNGCGGCATAGTGCATCATCGCCGCATTGGCACCGTAAGCNCAGATCGTGTCAAAGCTCAGATCGATAAATCCGTCCTGCTCTCTTCTCCTNNCCTCAAGATANTCGGAAGCTGACANCTCTGTCATCGGAATTTTNCCGATATTCGTCTTNAGCCAGTACATAAANTTGGTAAATGCCACGCCATCCTTAATATGCGCNGCTATNGTATTGTCAATCTCTGTCTTGTTTTTGACTGCNTTCATCTGCTCGGTCGGATTGGGNNNNTCCANCACCTTTANCTCAGGNCTTAAGCTGTCAAAAATGCGGTAATTTACTGCACCGCANTTCATCATCACACTGGTGNTCGCCGGAATANTTTCTATATATCCGTATATNCCATCGTANGGNCTTACCGTGATCTGNTTTTCTTCTATATAANNTNTGATNTTNNCGTCGAGTGCGTCCTCCTGCAGGAACCAGATGCACTCCTGCTGCGTCAGCGCCAGATACGACAGNACNACCGGCACATGATCAATGTCATTGCCGCGGATNTTCANCAGCCATGCAATGTCACACAGAGAACNTAAAATGTGGATNTCCGCTCCCTTCTGTCTCATCACCTCGCGCAGCGCGGCGATCTTGTCNTCCGCACTCCTTCCGGAATACTTTTCTTCCAGCAGATAAACCGGCTTTTTCGACAACGCCGGNCGGTCCAGCCAGATCAGGTCGATCAGATCTTCTTTGACCGATAATGTTCCGTCTTTCTTTTTTACCAAATCGGAGAGCCTGCTGCCCCATTTACCGTTAACCACNCTGCCGTCAAATCCNAGACCTCCCCCTTGTGGAAGCCTGGCTTCTATAAATTCGTCTACCGTGGGGACACCCTCTTCACTCATACGGTACAGCGTGACNCNGCTTCCGGCAAGCTGCTTTTCTGCCTGTACAAAATAGCGTCCGTCNGTCCACAGTCCCGCCTCTGACATCGTAATGACCGCNGTTCCCGCCGAACCGGTAAANCCCGTGATGAATTTTCTCGCCTTGAAATATTCGCCAACATATTCTGATTCNTGGAAATCNGANGTGGGNACNACATATATGTCAATGTTNCTCTTTTTCATNTCATNTCTCANTGCATNCAGTCTTGTCTGTATCATATTTTTCCTCTTTTCAATCTGCTATGCCGTATATTCAAAAAATTTGGTATCGATCTCCGGATAAGAGCGCTTCAGCGAAATCGGNCTGCCCGCCCGATTCAAAAAGCAGTGCGAACTCTTTCCTGTTGTTCTAAGTTCCCCCGTCTCCTTGTCAACCATGCGGTACTCCACTTCCATCTTGATNCCGTTATATTTGACAATGGTGGTCTCGATCACAACCACATCGTCAAAGTGTACCATGCTGTGGTATTCACAGGACACGGACAGTACCGGGCTGATGATCTCCATCGTCTCCATCTGCTTGTAGGACAGACCGATCTGCTCCATCAGGTCCATTCTGGCTTCCTCCATCCACTTGATATAATTGGAATGGTGGATGATCCCCATCTGATCTGTTTCATAATATTTTGCGTGATGCTCATACGGACGTATCTTGATCTCATCCGCTGCTCTTCCGTAAATTTCGATTTCTTTTTCTGCCATAATACTAACCATACCTTTCTGGGTTCGGGTGTCAGAGGATATTCCGCTTCGTGCCCGAACCTTACAGATATCTTACCACCCAAAGGATGTTATTTCAATGTCAGTCTTCAAAATATTCCCGGTAGTCTTCCTCATTTGCAAACAACATATATCCGCCGTCCACATATCCCATATAACCTGCATCNACTACNTATCCCTTCATAAAAGCTTACACTCCTTTCCTCTTGTCACTGCAAGTTTTCCTGCTGTTTTCAAGAAGTGTAGCTTTCTATCTGTCCATTCATTCGGACATGTNCATCATATCAGTACGATAAATCGGACATCATGGCACCGTCTTCCACATAATGAACCGCACTGTTCCGGTTTGCCTCAATTTCNTCCTGNGTTACCTCCCGCTTTACTCTGCCGGGCTGTCCGACCACCAGTGAATTGTCAGGNATCACTGTNTTCTGCGTGACAAGCGTGCCGGCNCCGATGATACAGTTTTTCCCTATCACCGAACCGTTCAGCAGGATCGNTCCCATTCCAATNAGCGTATTGTCGCCCACCNTTTTGCCGTGAAGGATCGCTCCATGCCCTACGGTCACTCCGTCTCCGATCTCCATCGGCTCCCCTTTATTGACGTGAAGGACACAGTTGTCCTGTATATTNGTNTTCTCTCCTATGACGATCTCATCATGCTCGGTTCGGATCGTCGTATGATACCAAATGCTGCTGCCTGCNCCGATCGTCACATTTCCTTTTATCACCGCACCGGGCGCCACATATACATTCTTCGCAAGCTTTGGTATATTCTGTTCTCTTTCCTCCATTTTTAACCTCCGTTCCGAACATATTCCTCTCCGTCTTTTTCCATCCGTCTTCTGTATATCAGCAGCAACAGTACAAATACGGCAATGCATGNGCCGGTCAAACCTGCGCCAAGNCGGAGNCCGGGCGTCTCATAGCGCAGCTGTATCCGGTGCTCCCCTGTCTCTAAATGCACGCTTATAAATGCTCCCCCAAAACTTTCCGGTTCCTGCTCTTCTCCGTCCACCAGAAGTGTCCAGCCGTCCTCATCCGCAACCGTAAAAATCAGTCTTCCCGGTTCCTCCACCTGTACCGTTCCCTCGATCATGCGCTCTGTAAAAGAGGTCAGTTCCATGGTCTGACGGTTCAGCGTGTCAAATGCTGTCTGCAGCGCTTCCGTATCCATCCGGTAGACCGTCAACGCTACCGTTTCATTCTGGTCATTTTTCAGTGAAATCGTCGAACCCGCCGTGCAATAGCCAAAATCCAGTGTGTACCCGTGGGACGCCTTCGCAAATGACCGCGTCCTTCCGTCGCTGACCTCCTCTGTGAGACGGTCTGTCTTTATTTTCTGATATGTCGCATAGTAAAATCCATCCTCATCTACCTCAACGACAGACTCTCCGGGAGCCGAGACCGACGGCACCGGCAAAAACATATCCGTCTCTGCTCCCAACAGCCTTGCCAGTCGGTTTTGTGCCTCTATGTCGCCCGCCTCTTTATAATCCCATGCCTCGATCACATCCTCGCTCATCATAAATCCGAGAGGCAGCACATATCGGTTTTCATACAGATAGTAATCTCCGCTCTGCGCTACATAGCTTCGCAGGGAATTTTCCTCCCACGGATTGTCGGCGAGTATATAGCGGATAGAAAACATTGCGGAAAACAGAGGCGTCGCACCGCTTGCGCAATAGAAATTTTTTCCGCCTTCCATTCCCACCGCCTGATAGAAATGACTGACCTCCAGATTCATTAGCGAAGAAAACTGGGTCGCCGAACGGTAGCCAAAAAGCGCTGCATCATTTTTGGTTTTCCTCTCCAGCTCCTCTGTACGGTAAAAGAGCTCTCCCTCCTGCTGTGCGCTGTTTTCCGCTGCGGAAAGGAGTACACCGTAATCCTTCCAGTTATTCACATAAGCGCTGCGGCTTGTGGTAGCAAGCCCCGTCATGTCAAAATTCAGTGTCAACTCGCCTATGACAACAAAACATCCAATTGCGAGCGCGAACCGCCTTAGCTTCCGCTTTCCCAATAAACAGACCACAATCAGCACCAGATAGCTGACCACAAGCAGTACTGTCACTCCTAATCCCAGCGCATCCGGGCCTTCATACTCCGCCTCCCCTGCAATGACAAAGCGGTACACCGCAAACAGAAAAATGCCGTTACACACACCGGCTGCCAACACATGCCACAGCCGGTTGGCCCGCAGATTCAAAAATGCCTCATAGGAGATCACCAGCAAAAGAAACGTATACAAAAAACTCTGTCTTCCCGGCAGTGAGGTTGGAAAATGCAGTCCGTGCCATACGAAATCCAGATAATTATTTGCAAAACTAACGACAAAAAACACAACAAACAATCCGCAGGCAGCCTTTCTTTTCCACGGGATCCTCCGGTTGAGCACATATAATACCACAAACACCAGTACAAATGCTCCACAGTAAATATCCGGCCAGTGATTCTGTCCGGTATATGCATCCGTCAGTGCCGAGTGACGCGCCAGCTCCGCTAAAATATTAAAGTACCATTTCATGCTCTCCGGAAACGAGATGCCCTGTGCACCGCTTCTNCCCAGTACGATCGCNGTAGGGATAATNAGAACCGCTCCCGTCCCCCCTGCCAGCAGAGAATAAACCGCAAACCGGATCCACGCACGGTATCCCGTCTCCCTGTGTTCCATCCAGAAAATAAAAAACCAGATCACAAGGAATATGCATACCATGATNGAAATATAGTAGTTACTCAAAATGGACAGTGCCAATGCGNTGTANTATAAGCGCGGATCTCCCCNNCTGATGAGNCGTTCCANNCCCAGAACCGCCAGCGGCGCCAACACAAGNCAGTCCGTCCACATAATGTTCCANGCATAGGCGGCCATAAATGCNGACAGCGCATAAGCCGTTCCNAATACGCTGATCGCAAAATGATTGATCCCAAAATGCTCTCTCAGATAATAGGCAAAGGTAANCCCGCACANCGCGATCTTGAGCACCACCAGAANCGTCATAAATTCGATGACAAACCCGTCCGGACACAAAATCAAGAGCCAGTTCAACGGGCTTGCAAGATAATANGCATACAGCGAAATAAAATCCACACCCAATCCGATGTTCCATGAATAGAGCAGACTTTTGCCTTCTTTCAGCTTGTCCGCCAGCTCTGTGAAAAAAGGACAGTACTGATGATACATATCCACATGCAGAATACACTGATTTCCAAACGGAAATACCCCGTGNTCAATNCAGATCNCAAGNGNAATAAACAGCGGCATAAGAAATGCNAACAGCAGCGGNATCTTTTTTTTCATATTCACTGCATTTCCCCCCTGTCAAAAAGCTGATAATATTGTAATTTCCGGTATATATCCATATCCCCGTTCTCCTCCAACGCCGTCCTCTCTGTTCCGTCCGCCGTTTTCACGCGCACCGCGGATATGATCGGATACTGCTCCTTTAACTCCAGCAGAAAATTCTGATACGCACTGGTCGGAACCCCCGCATACCGCAGCGCCTCCGCAGCCAGATAATTACAACTGGTGTCTGCATTCTGTTTTTCCTCAATATCATAATTCGCCCAGACGACGTACGGAACCTGATAGCGGAGCTTTTGTTCTTCTTCATTCAGATGATTCCACTTCATGCCGTTTAAAGAAAGGATCGGCGACGCCACTGTGTCATTTGGCTGATGATCGCCAAAAAAGATGATGACCGTTTTTTCGTCTACCTCGGAAAAATAATCGATCAAATGCTTAAGCGCCTGATCCGAAAGCTCTGTCAAAGACAGGTACTGCTCCAGTGAAACATTTTCTACGCCGCTCACCTTCACTTCCGGCGTAAAATTCTCAAACAGATCCTGATATCCTCCGTGGTTCTGCATCGTCACCTGAAACACGAAGAGCGGACTTCCCTCTTCCTTATTCTCGTAAATTTCAATAATTTTATCCGTGCAGCTTTCGTCGCTGACATATTTTCTAACACGGTACGCCCGATCATAGTCCTCCAGAAATAAACTGTCGTCAAATCCCATCCACGGATAGACTTCATCCCTGTCCCAGCCGTCGGCATTATAGGGGTGCGTCGCCGCTGTCTGATATCCCAGACTGCGTAAATGCTGTGCAAGCGACGGCAGGCTTCCGTTGATATATTGCTGGTAAGGAACACTTCCCTGCGGCAGAAACGCCATGGTATTGCCTGTCAAAAACTCAAACTCTGTATTTGCGGTATTCCCTCCACATACCGAAACGTTCAGCATACCCGTCACTGTGTTTTCCTCCCCCTCAAAAAGACGGTGAAGAAACGGCATATAGTCTTTATTTACCTCAAAATCTCCCAAAACAGACAGATCCGAAAAGGATTCGTTCATCACAACGATAATATTGGGCAGCGATGCGATCTCCTGCTGCATTCCGTCGTCTCCTGCATTTTCACTCAAAATCTCCCTTGCCTCTGCGGCACTGTAATGCTGCGGTTTATCAATCGACATATATGCCATATTCATGACAAAGGTGACTGCAATTCCGTCCACATTCGTCATATATACCGGAGTAAACAGCTTATTATAGAGACGATGACTGTTTTGAAACGACTCCTGCTGCAATGTTCTTGCAAAGAACACCAATGCAATCCCTGCCGCCGCTGCCGGAATCAGCCGCTTCCAAAATGCAAACTTTAAAATTCCTGTTTTTACCCATCCAAGCACTGCGATCAGGGCTAGAAAAATAAGCGTCACGATCACCATCCGCTTATCCGGCGTAAAATCGTAATTGCCTGCCACCCCTGCTGCGGTTCTCCATGACAGGATGTCCCACGGCACCAGCGGATTTGTCCGAAACCGCACCACATAGGCATTGGCAATCCCAAACAGCATCGCTGCAGCCGCTTCTACCCACAATCCCGTACGCACTCTCCCTGTCAGAAAAATCAAAATCCACGCCACAAGTTCAAACAGCACCACATTGCAGAACTGGGCATAAGAACGCACCTCCTCAAAGGGATTGTGTGTATAAAATTCCATCAGATAAAAAAAGACGACCGGCAACCCCAGTGATGCCAATCCCGGCACAAGTATCCGAAGTGCCTTTGCTGATATTGATAAAAGTTTTTGTTTCATCTCATTCAACCTACTTTTATTATTTTCAATTGATCCAGGTGTCAAAAGCCCCAAAGAAAAATATTGGTCGGCAAATTGCATAAAAGGAGATTGAGCAAGCGACTTTTGCACCATGGAAATGAGACTCAAAAATCGTGGAAGCCTTTGCTGAACACGATTTTCGATCTAAGAGGCTCATTGGAATGTTCGGTGCAATGGAGCATGCACAACTCTTTTTATGCAATTTGCCATCAGACATTTNGAAACAAGGCTTTTGACACCTGAATCAATATTTAGCCAATGCTATTTTAGCACACCTCTCTCTATTTTCCTAATGTAATTTACAAAAAACTTTTACNCTCTCCCTACCACTATATATTGTATATTTTCATGTCATTTTGTCGAATTTTGTGAAAATATTGACATAGGCCGCAAATAATTCCCGGTTTCTTTCTAAATCAGAAGATTTCAATTGACTTTTCCGCAAAAATCAAATACCATTTTCTTAAACTGAAAACTGTAGAAAAGGAAAATGTTTATGAACAATGAAACTGAATTAGCTCGTTTAACAAAAGAGAATGACAACTTCAGAAAAATCATTGAGGCACAGCAGAAAACAATTCTACGTTTGGTAGATTACTTCATTCTTGAAGCAGAAAAGAATACAGAGGAAAACGCCTTGTAAGCAAAAATGCTTACAAGGATTTTTATTGATTAAAAAATATGTTGCAATTTATGTAAGTTTATGATAGTATAATTTTTGTGTCGTATAGTTATTACATTTTGCCGGCGTGTCGGAATGGCAGACGAGGCAGACTCAAAATCTGTTGTGGGCAACCACGTGCGGGTTCAAGTCCCGCTGCCGGCATTAACGAAAAAACCCAGTAAAAACAACGAACCGTTGATTTTACTGGGTTTTTTGTCAATCAAAACAATCATATCCGGCTAATTCTCCGGTTGCCCAATCAATGCCNAAATAGANCTGCTGNCCGTCNTTATAAAATATCAGNACATTCCAAAGTCCCATGGAACATCCCGGGTCCTCTTCCAATTCTTCCCGTGCCTCCGCTATTTGTTCTGCATCATAAGTAGATACACTGACAGTCTCCCAATCAAGGTCTTTCCCCTCTGCTAAGTGATATTTTTCAATCAACTGCCGGCCTCTCTCCTTAACCTCTTCTTCTGTCCATACGGTGTCCCAATAATCCGCATCTTTCTGATATGGATAACNTCTGAAAATATCCATTATTTTTCCGCTGAGCGCATTGATTGTGAACTGATAGGCAACATATTCCGGATCTGTGATTTCATTCCCATNATACAAATACCCGTCCCACTCATATTTGCTGTCAGGAATACTGTTTTCCCACTTGACACCATAATCATTCATTTGAAAACGGTTAATTTTAAAACTCTTTAAGTCTTCCATCGGATACAGTCGGTTGATTTCTTTCAGCAGGATAACGCCTGCCTCTACCCCGTCCAAATACCCGGTATCTCCTGCCTGTAATGACTTCTCCTCTATATCCCCCGGCTCATACTCTACCCGAAAAACTCCGGGATCGTATCCGGGATCTTCTTCCGACAGCTCTAACTGTGCGAGATACTCCGCATACATTTTTTCCCAAATATCACGCAGTTCTTCATCAGGCAACAGATTAGCATCATCTTCCGTCTCATTCAAATCCATGAGAGAAGATACGCTTTCTGTTTCCGTATCCGGCATCCACTCCCCGGTACCGGATTGTTCCGCATAGATTCCCATACTTCCCAGCAGCAGGAAGACACTGACCATGCAGATTCCCGTCGTCGCACCAAATAACAACAATCTTTTTTTCTTCATACGAAACCTCTTTTCCCGCTTTTCGCGTATGTTATTCCAACCCTTTCTTTTTTGTTGGTAACTATAATATAACGCGTACTTATCAGTGACTTTTTATCATTTTGTTAGGGAATTGTAAAATCACCGTCGTACCTTCTCCCGGAATAGAAGAAAATGTCATGCTCCCGTCCATTTTTCTTACGATAAGGCTCGCAACGGATAAACCTAACCCCACGCCGCCATCTTTCCTCGCCCGTGCCTTGTCCACGCGATAAAAAGCCTCCGTGATTTTGGAAAGTTCTTCCTGCTCCATCCCGATTCCGTAATCGATGATTTCAAATACCATTTTTTCATCCGACTGCATGGCATTCCAGATAATATCCTCCCCTGTTCTGCTCGCACGGATCGCATTTTCCAAAAGATTCCGGAAAAGGTTAATGAGCAGCTCTTCTTCTCCATATATTTTTTCTATGTTAAAATTTTTCCGTAACGTCAATTGTTTTTCTTTCAGTTTTTCGGATAATATTTTTTCCACATGGCTTGCAAGACTCTGCATCTCTATTGCTTCTGCCTGTGCCGCTTTCGTTTCAAAAAAACGCATGGAAAGCATCGTCTCACTCATCTTCGCCAAACGGTTGCTTTCACTCATAATATATGTCAGCCCCTCATATTCCTCTTCCTCTGTGGTTTTGGCACATTTTAAATATTCCGCGAAACCGTAAATAGAAGTGAGCGGCGTCCGCAGTTCATGTGCCATATTGTCCATCAACTGCTGCTTTTTGGCATTTTCCTCTTCCAGTGCGCTAATCTGGTTCTGTATCGTTTTCGCCATCTTATTTACGTTTTCGGAAAGCTCTCCGATTTCGTCTTTGGTCCGCCTGTGCTTCCCGTCATATGCCTGCTGCCCGTAATTTCCCGCCGCAATCTGCGCCACGCTCTCATTCAGCCGGTCTAATGGTTTTAACAGATTCTTCATCAGGATATATAAAAGCAGACATAACAAAAGTGATGTCACAAGACTGATCAGCGCGAAAACCTGTTGTATGGACTGCCAGATTTTTTCAAAATCTACCAGTCTTTTTTTATAATGGATGCGGTAGGATTGATAATTTCCTGTGAGATTTCTTGCAACATAAACTTCCATCTGTCCGCCGCCATCCGTCACGTTAGAGCTTACTTCTACGGCTTCATACGCGTCTGTTTCTTCTAAAAAAATCTCGATGCTTTTTGTACTGTAATAATCCTGATATCCTTCTATGACAAGCGCTATGATTTGTTCTTTGTACCGTCCGCTTTGTTCCAGTATGGCAAAATCATGTTCTAAATTCTGGCAAATAAAATAACAGTCCGTCTCCCCCTGTTTCTGTTCCTGCTGCATATTATAGGAAAAGATAAATCTCGCCGCCAAAAAAAGCCCCGCGTTCAGCAGACCCAAAAAAAGCAATAATGTCATAAAATAGATTTTTTGCCAGACACGCATCATCTTTCACCCTTCCTTTCGATTTCCAAGCGGTATCCCGTCTTATAAACGGTTTTAATATGATTTTCCAACTTAAGTTTCTTCCGTAGTTTTGTGATATGCACATCCACGGTGCGCGTATCTCCCATATAATCATAACCCCACGCTAGTTCCAACAATTTTTCTCTGGAAAGCGCAATATTCCTGTTTAACAGCAATACCTCAAGCAGTTCAAATTCCTGTCTCGTCAATTCGATTTCCTCTCCCTGTACCGATACTTTCCGCGCTTCTAAATCAATTTCCGTATTATCGATACGAACCTGACTGCCGGATTTTTTTGTTTTGGAAAGCACCAGATTGACGCGCGCAATCAGCTCCAACATCTCAAACGGCTTCGTCAGATAATCCCATGCACCGGAGGTAAGACCCGTCAGCTTGTCCGAAATTCCGGTCTTTGCCGTCAAAAAAATAACCGGCATTTCCCCTGTATACTTCATCAGTGAAAATCCGTCGATATGCGGAAGCATGACATCCATAATGATTAAATCACAGGCCGCTCCGGAGGTAAGGATTTTTTTCGCGTCCGCCCCATTATAAATCTGGGTACAGGTATGCCCTGCGAGTGAGAGGTTTTGTTTGATCAGTTGATTGATCGCTTCTTCGTCTTCGATAATAAAAATATGCGCCATATCTACCCTTTCTGCCGTATAATGGTTTATTATACAGCAAAAATGTTAGGAAGTTGTAAAAAGGGCTACGGTAAATCCGCTTACCGTAGCCCTTTCCATTTCTTTTAACTGTTCTTTACTGCTGCAAATCCAAGTTCAAGATCNGCGATAATATCATCAATATGCTCNGTTCCGATGGACANCCGTATCGTGTTCGGCTTAATTCCCTGATCTAACAGTTCCTCCGGNGAGAGCTGGGAATGGGTCGTCGTCGCCGGATGGATGACAAGGCTCTTTACATCCGCTACATTCGCCAACAGGGAAAAGATTTTNAGGTTGTCAATAAATTTGTGCGCCTCCTCCTGGCCTCCCTTGATCTCAAACGTAAAGATGGAAGCTCCGCCGTTCGGGAAATATTTCTGATACAGGGCATGATCCGGGTGGTTTGGCAGGGACGGATGGCTCACATGCTCCACCTGCGGATGCGCGGACAGATATTCTACCACTTTCTTTGTATTTTCTGCATGGCGTTCCAGACGCAGCGAAAGAGTCTCCACTCCCTGTAACAGCAGAAATGCATGAAATGGTGAAAGAGTCGCGCCGGTATCCCGGAGCAGAATGGCACGGATATAAGTCACAAATGCCGCAGGACCTACTGCATCCACGAATGAGATTCCGTGATAGCTCGGGTTCGCGTCTGCGATAGCCGGATACTTACCGCTTACTTTCCAGTCAAACTTGCCGGAATCCACGATAATGCCTCCGAGCGTCGTTCCGTGTCCGCCGATAAACTTAGTCGCAGAATGAACAACGATATCCGCACCGTGTTCGATCGGACGGATCAGGTACGGTGTTCCAAATGTATTGTCGATCACCAACGGCAGTCCGTTAGCATGGGCGATCTCCGCAACTGCGTCAATATCCGGGATATCACTGTTGGGGTTTCCAAGTGTCTCCAGATAGATTGCACGGGTATTCGGCTGGATGGCAGCCTTCACTTCCTCCAGATTATGTACATCCACAAAGGTGGTGCTGATTCCGTAATGTGGCAGCGTATGCGCCAGCAGATTATAGCTGCCGCCATAGATCGTTTTCTGTGCAACAATATGTCCACCGTCCTGCGCCAGCGCCTGAATCGTGTAAGAAATAGCAGCCGCGCCGGAAGCCAGCGCTAACGCTGCGACACCGCCTTCCAGCGCTGCCAGCCTCTTTTCCAGCACATCCTGAGTAGAATTNGTCAAACGTCCGTAAATGTTGCCTGCATCCGCAAGTCCAAAGCGCGCAGCAGCATGCGCCGAATCATGGAACACATAGGATGTGGTCTGGTAAATCGGTACTGCTCTGGCATCGGTTGCAGGATCAGGCTGTTCCTGTCCAACATGTAACTGAAGGGTTTCAAATTTGTACTCACTCATATTTTTATCCTCTTTTCATTGTATAATTATCATTTTTCAGTGCGATGGTAATACTATACGCTTATATCCCTATCAAGTCAATAGGTTTATGGAAATTTTTTCATGATCCCGAATTACCTGTTTTTTCGTAGTAATCCTTGATCGCAGCCGCAATCGCCTCCTCTGCCAGCACAGAGCAATGCAGCTTGTGAGCCGGCAAACCGTCCAATGCCTCCGTGACCGCCTTATTCGTCAACTGCTTCACTTCCTCCAAAGGCTTTCCCTTGATCAGCTCTGTCGCCATAGAGCTTGAAGCAATGGCAGAGCCGCAGCCAAAGGTTTCAAACTTTGCATCCGAGACAATACCGTCGTCAATCTTCAGATAGATTTTCATGATATCGCCGCACTTTGCGTTTCCCACTTCACCTACTCCGTCAGCATTTTCGATAACACCGACATTTCGCGGATTGCGGAAGTGATCCATTACTTTTTCACTGTATAATGCCATAACCTTTTTCCTCCTTTATTCCAGCACGAAAGCCTTTTTTCCNTTTATTTTATCTTTCCACAGCGGCGACATGTTCCGCAGATATTCTACCACCTCTGGAACAGCACNGAGGATTTGCTCCACTTCCTCTTCTGTATTGTCAGCACAGAGCGACAGTCTGAGGGAACCGTGTGCGACCTCATGCGGACGGCCGATCGCCAGCAGCACATGACTCGGGTCAAGTGACCCTGACGTACAGGCAGAACCGGAGGATGCACAGATCCCCTTGTCATCCAGGAGCAAAAGCAGGCTCTCGCCTTCAATGCCTTCAAAGCAAAAGCTTACATTTCCCGGCAGGCGTCTTTCCTCATCCCCGTTCAACGCCGAATGCGGAATCTTTGACAGTCCGTCGATCAGGCGTGTGCGCAGCCGGATCAACTTTTGCGTATGCTCCTCCATATGGCTGCAGGCTTCCTCTAAGGCTGCCGCCATGCCCATGATCGCGGGCACATTTTCTGTTCCGCCGCGTTTTCCTCTCTCCTGAGCGCCGCCTTCAATGATATTTACCAGCGGAATGCCTTTTTTCGCATACAACACTCCGATTCCTTTCGGGCCGTGGAATTTGTGCGCAGACAGCGACAGCAGATCTATATTCTGTCTCTCTACATCAATGGGCAGATGTCCTGCCGCCTGCACTGCATCCGTGTGAAAGGGAACACCCTTCTGCCGGCAGACTTCCCCGATTTTTGCAACCGGAAGAACGGAGCCGATCTCATTGTTCGCATACATGACCGTCACCAGACAGGTGTCCTCGCGGATCGCATCTGCGACCTGCTTTGCATCGATCATACCGTTTCCGTGAACGCTCAGCAGTTCGATCTCAAATCCCTCTTTTTTCAGTTTGTCCAAGGTGTGCAGTACGGCATGATGTTCGAAAGCGGTCGAGATAATATGCTTTTTTCCTTCTCTTGCTCCGTTTCGTGCGGCTGAAATAATTGCCTGATTGTCCGCTTCGCTCCCTCCTGATGTAAAATAAATTTCGCCAGGAGCCGCTCCGATACAGGCGGCAATACGCTCTCTCGCCGACCACAGGGCTTCCGCTGCCTTCTGACCTGCTTCATACAAACTGGAGGGATTTCCCCAGATTTCTTCCATATAAGGCAGCATCGCATCTATGGCGGTTCTGCTCATCTTTGTCGTTGCCGCATTATCTGCATATATCATATAAAGTAACCTTCCCTTCCTTCTAAGATTTTTTTATGATACACCAATAAACCCACCATGTCAATAGGTTTATATTTGATATTTCCGTTGCCAACCCTTTTACCCCATAGTATAATAGGTTTATAAGGAGGGCGCATGCCATGATTTCAACAAAAGGAAGATATGCACTGCGGATTATGATCGATCTGGCGCAGCAAAATTCAACTGACTTTATTCCTCTTGACGATCTTGCCGTCAGGCAGGGACTTTCGAAAAAGTATCTTGAGAGCATCATAAAGACCTTGGTTCATCACGGTCTTGTAAAGGGTCTCCGCGGAAAGGGCGGCGGATATAAGCTGACCAGACCTCTCGCAGATTATACTGTCGGAGAGATTCTGGAATTGACCGAGGGCACGCTCTCGGTTGTCGCCTGTCTTCAGAGTGATGCCGTCCCCTGTGAACGCAGGGACATCTGTACTACGCTTCCCATCTGGGAAAGATTTAACAAAATGGTGTACGATTTCTTCTACCATATTACATTAGAAGATGTGGTAAACGAAAATCAGACAAATCTACACATGGCTGAGCAATAAAATTATAACATACTTAATAAATAGAGTAGACAGTTCGACAATAATCTATTATAATCTATATAGTGTATAGCGATAAAATTTTTACCATATCTTGTAAATATGCGTAAAAATTTCAAATTGTTTCTATCGCAAGTATGAGGAGGCCGAACATGAAAAATTTAAAAATTGGGACGAAGCTGCTGATCACATTTATGCTTATCATCCTGCTCTTCTGCGGAACGGTCGCGACCGCAATCATGGGATTGGAACAGAATGCGGAACGATATTCAGAATTTTATACCGTCGGATACCGTGTCACCGACACTGTCATGAGTATGCGCCGCGGTCTGCAGTGCATTGTAAAAGATATTTCATATATCACAATCGAGGACGATGAGGAAAAGATCGACTCTTATGAAGCTGAGCTGCAAAAAGAGCTGTCAACTCTTGAGGAAAATGCAAGCTGGCTGTTTGCAAACTTTACGGATAATCCCGAACTGCTGGATACCTTTGCAGAGGACATTACAAACGCAGTGACGATGCAGGAAGAGATCATCNCCATCGCNCATACAGGTGANCATNAAAAAGCGCAGGANATNCTGCTTGACGAATATCAGCCGNTGGTAGATGAAGCNGCTTCCATGCTCATAGAGATCAGCTCTATCGTAGAGCACAATGCAGAAGTAGACTATCAGAGCACCGTTGCCATGCAGCAGATGCTGGTCAAACTGCAGCTTGGAATGGCTGGGATCGCACTTGTTATCACACTGNTCCTTTCCACCTATCTCACAAGAAACATTACNCGCCCGCTCCGTGAACTGGAGAGATCCGCAAATCAGATCGTAGACGGTGATTTTGATATTACTGTGACCTATAAGTCCAGAGATGAGCTTGGTCATCTGGCTAAAACCTTCCAGCATATGACCGATATGCTTAATGTCGTGATNTCCGATGCATCCATGGTGTTAGGTGAGATGGCGGACGGCAATTTNGATGTCCGTACACAAGCNGAAGAACGCTATGTCGGAAGTTTNCAGGCTCTGCTTACATCCATCCGCAAACTAAACCGCAANCTGAGTATCACGCTTGGACAGATCAACCAGAGCGCCGATCTGGTTGCTTCAGATTCCAATCAGGTATCCCACGGCGCTCAGGCACTCTCACAGGGTGCAACAGAGCAGGCTTCCGCTATTGAGCAGCTTGCCGCAACGATCGCAAGTCTCTCCAATGAGGTTAAGGATACCGCTGCAAATGCCATAGAGGCAAGAAATCAGTCNAATACGGCCGGCAATGAGGTCGAGGAATGCAACGGACAGATGAAAGATATGATGACTGCCATGGAGGAGATCACCCTCACCTCAAACAAAATCGGACAGATCATCAAAACGATCGAGGANATNTCTTTCCAGACAAATATATTGGCGCTCAATGCTGCTGTTGAGGCATCACGTGCAGGTGCTGCCGGCAAGGGATTTGCGGTAGTAGCAGACGAGGTNCGTACACTCGCCAGCAAGAGCTCCGTAGCATCTAAGGATACTGCCGAACTGATTGAAAGCTCCATCAAGGCAGTTGCCCGCGGNACACAGATTGCAGATTCTACAGCNGAATCCCTTTCGAAAGTTGTAGAAGAAGTNCGTACNGCATCTTCCAAAGTTGATGTCATTGCAGATGCGGCGGAGAAACAGGCTAGCGCGATCGAACAGGTTACATTGGGTGTAGATCAGATTTCAAACGTGGTACAGACCAACTCTGCTACCGCAGTAGAATCTGCAAATGCAAGTCATGAGCTTTCCGATCAGGCAACGATCCTCAAAAATCTTGTTGCCAAGTTCATTCTTCGCGAAGAATACATCAAAGCAAACGCCAATCAGTCTACAGAACACTACGATGATTATCCGTCGAACCACATAGACTTAGATTAAAATATTTGTTACCCCAAAAGAGAGACGACAGAACATCTGCCGTCTCTCTTTTTTGATGTTATTCACTTTTCGGTCCACTCACGCACAAGTGCAATTTCCTTTTTATAACCCTCATCATCATTCGGTGTTTCCAGAATAAACGGCTTTCCTGCCAGCAGCGGATGTGTCGCAACGCGCCGCAGTCCCTCCATTCCGATNCAGCCCTCTCCGATCCGTGCATGCCGGTCCTTGTGTGTACCGCATTCATTCATGCTGTCATTAAAATGCACTGCATAGAGNCGNTCCAGGCCGATGACACGGTCAAATTCCTCCAGCACCTCATCCAGACGGTTTACAATATCATACCCGCCGTCCCATACGTGACAGGTATCAAAGCAGACGCCCATCTTTTCCTGCAGCGTGACCCGGTCCAAAATCTCCCTCAGCTCTTCAAAGCTGCGTCCGACCTCGCTTCCTTTTCCCGCCATGGTCTCCAACAGCACGGTCGTGCTTTGCTCCGGTGTCAGTACTTCATTCAGCGCTTCTGCGATCAATGCGATCCCAGCCTCTGCTCCCTGTCCTACGTGAGAACCCGGATGAAAGTTATAATAATTTCCCGGNGTATATTCCATCCGCTTTAGNTCGTCCTCNATCATTTCCCTCGANAAGCGGCGGACATCCTCCTTNGCCGCACATAAATTCATGGTNTAGGGCGCATGTGCGACNAGTTTTCCAAACTNCTGCTCCTCCATCAGCTGNAGNANTTTCTCCACGTCAGACGGNNCGATCGCTTTCGCACTTCCGCCNCTCGGATTTCTGGTNAAAAATGCAAANGTNTTTGCCCCNAGCTTCACNGCNTCTTTTCCCATCGCNGCATATCCNTTAGATGTNGAAAGATGATTCCCTATGAACANATTATGTTTTTCCTTTCTGTCTACACTGTCACGGTGATCCCACTCTACAGAATTGCCTNGATCACATCTTTCATATCATAGAGGCCTGCCGGCTTTCCTGCAAGAAACTTGGCAGCCTCCACCGCCCCTTTTCCGAAAACACTTCTGGAATATGCGGTATGGCGAAATGTGATGACCTCGTCAAGTCCTGCAAAGATCACATCATGCTCTCCTACGATATTTCCGCCTCTGACCGCCGAAATACCNATCTCGTATTTCTCTCTCTTTTTGCGCTCTTTGCTTCTGTCATACTGATAATCGTACGCACCGTCCAATGCCTGATTCATGGAATCCGCCAGTGCCAACGCAGTNCCGCTCGGNGCATCCAGCTTCTGGTTGTGATGCTTTTCCACAATCTCCATATCAAACCCTGCGGGAGCTAAAACCGCGGCAGCCTGTTTGAGCAGCTCCATCAATGTATTGATACCGAGCGACATATTCGCGGACTTAAGCACTGCTGTCTCTTCCGATACCTTTTTCACATTTTTTAACTGCTCCTCCGAAAGCCCTGTCGTACAAAGTACGATAGGAAGATGCTTGTCAGCCGCATAGATCAGCAGATCATCCACCGCCTTCGCGTTAGAAAAGTCAATGATGACATCCGCCTTCACGTCGCATACAGAAATGTTCGGAAATACCGGATAGTCATTTTGAATCCCCTGATAGAGATCTATACCTGCCACAATCTCAATCCCGGGATCTTCCTTACAGATTCCGGTGATAACCTGTCCCATTTTTCCGTTACATCCGTTCATAATCGCTCTTATCATACTGTTTTATCCTCTTCTCTATTATTTATACAAAGTAACTATTCAGAACCCCCGAAAATTGGATAAACTGATTCGTCATGTTTACATGTAAGAAGCTGTTTATCCGATTTTCGAGGCGGCTCGAATAGAGCCACCACCCCATATATGAGCAAAAGGTAAGCTTCGAAGAAGCGACAGACAGCTTTGCTGGATGTTTTTGCGAATATATGCGGTGGGGTTC
>JAAUZB010000048.1 GCA_014804775.1 Roseburia sp.
AAGGAACCAGCGATATTAAATGGAATTTCACGAAATTTCTGATTGATAGGGACGGAAATGTGGTAGAGCGTTTTGAACCGACTGCCGATATGGCGGAAGTGGAAGAAAAAGTTGCAAAATTACTGTAACCGTTCAGAGTTAAATCTGTAGATTAAATATAAATGGAGGGATATTATGGAATACACATATAAGACACAGAATACCTGTTCAAGTGAAATAAAACTGAATATTGATGGAAACGTAGTGACAAATATCTCCTTTACGGGGGGATGTAATGGAAATTTAAAGGCAATCCCGCGTTTGGTAGATGGCTGGACAGTGGAAGCAATCGAGGAAAAGCTCGCAGGTGTGACTTGCGGACGCAGACCGACTTCTTGCGCGGACCAGCTTGTTCAAGCCTGCAAGGCGGCATATGCGGAACAAAACGAAAAGACGCAATAAAATGAAGGGGAGTGTTTAACATGCCAAATAATGAATATGACTGCCTGAAATTGGAAAATCAGTTGTGTTTTCCTCTCTATGCCTGTTCCAAAGAAGTTATCAGGAGATATAAACCGTATCTGGATAAACTGGATTTGACATACACCCAGTATATCGCAATGATGGTAATGTGGGAGAAAAAAGAGGTAACGGTCAAGGCGCTTGGGGAATGCCTTTACTTAGATTCCGGCACACTCACCCCCCTGCTAAAGAAACTGGAAGAAAAAAAGTATGTGGTACGAAAGCGTTCAAAAGAAGATGAACGGAATCTGATTGTTTCTATTACACAGGAGGGGGAGGACTTGAAGAAACAGGCAGTCCAGATACCGGCGAGCCTAAGCGCCTGTGTTAATGTGGAACCGCAGGAGGCGCAGCAGTTATACCAGCTTCTGTATAAACTGCTTGACGGACTGTCCTGATACTGAAAAGAAATATAAACCACGTGGTCTGGTAATAAAGCATCAAGTGGAATTTCACAAAATTCCTGATCGGGGGCTGGACAGCGTGTGGATTATGAAGGAGGACCGGTATGAGATACAGATTTGACCGATATGGCAGTCAGATTTCCCAGTTGGGTTATGGCTGCATGAGATTCAGCAGAAAAGGAAATGGCATAGACTACGAAAAGGCGGAGAAGGAAGTCCTCCTTGCCATNGAAAAGGGTGTCAATTANTTTGATACCGCNTANATTTANCCNGGCAGNGAGGAATGNCTCGGNCGGATNNTGGATGAAAANAANTGCCGTGACAGGGTCTATATTGCNACCAAGCTNCCNCAGTATATCATGCGTTCCNCTGCNGCAATCGATAAAANCTTTAACGAGGAGCTTTCCCGNCTCCGNACAGANCNNATTGACTACTACCTGATGCATATGTTTACGGANTATGCGGAATGGGAGCATCTGAAGGCTNTGGGTATTGAGGNNTGGATTGANCGGCAGAAAGCAGAAGGCCGNATNCGTAACATCGGTTTTTCNTACCATGGTGANACGGAAATGTTNCTGAGAATTTTGGATGCTTATGACTGGGACTTCTGCCAGATTCAGTATAANTATCTNGATGAGCATACCCAGGCNGGAAGAAGGGGGCTTGAGGCNGCNGCAGGGAAAGGCATTCCGGTNATTATTATGGAGCCTCTCCGCGGCGGCAAGCTGGTCAATCTGCCGGAGAAGGCGAAGGAGATACTTGCCTCTGACAGCAAGGGCTATACGCCTGCGGAACTGGGNCTGCGCTGGCTGTGGAACCAGCCGGAAGTNACCTGTGTGCTTTCCGGCATGAATTCTGAGGATATGGTGAATGAGAACATCCGTATCGCATCAGAGGCCGAGCCGGGACATTTGACAGAAGAAGATATGGACACCGTTGAGCAGATCAAGCAGATCATCCGAGAACGGGAAAAGGTAGGATGTACGGGCTGCAGGTATTGTATGCCTTGTCCAAAGGGAGTGGATATTCCGGGCAATTTCTATTATTACAATCTGATGTATATGGAGAAAAAATCCTCTGCCCGCTTTGAGTTTGCCCAGAATATGGGGCTGCGCAAGGAACCCGGCTTTGCATCGCAGTGCGTTGGCTGCGGCAAGTGCGAAAAGCATTGCCCGCAGCATATCAATATCCGTGAGAAACTAAAGGAAGCTGACCGCGACCTTAGACCCCTGCCTTATAAAATCGGNATCCACGCTGCACGAAAGATTATGATTCGATAAGNGATNAAATGGCAGCATTTCGGAAAGGNGGTATTTATGGAAAATA
The DNA here is from genome assembly GCA_014804775.1 of Roseburia sp. Classification (GTDB taxonomy): domain Bacteria; phylum Bacillota; class Clostridia; order Lachnospirales; family Lachnospiraceae; genus Roseburia. The sequence continues at coordinate 2,232 of JAAUZB010000048.1, forward strand.
AGGAATTTAATCTCGGCGAATACCTGACTGGCGGCGTCGAGAGGATTGTGAAAGGGGCAGTCAGGGCGACCCTCACTGATCCAAGGGAAAGTATGTTTATGGCGCGGTTCGCCTTGTCAAGCCGTGAGGCATCCCGCAGGCGGGCAAAAGCGGAAGCGGACGGTGAAAACATCCCGCCGTTTCTGATTGCCAGTATCACCAGCAGCTGTAATCTCCACTGTGCGGGGTGCTATTCCCGTCAGAACCACGCCTGTACGGATGCCAAGCCGGTGGATCAGCTTACTGCACAGGAATGGGAGGATATCTTTTCTGAGGCAGGGGAGCTTGGCATCAGCTTTATTTTGCTTGCCGGAGGGGAACCGCTGCTCCGGCGGGATGTGATTGAAGCTGCAGGGAACTATCCTGACATATTGTTTCCCGTTTTTACAAATGGGACATTGTTGAATGATGAGTACATCAGGCTGTTTGATAAAAAACGTAACCTGATTCCCATCCTAAGCATTGAGGGACGGCTGGAAAAGACAGATGCGAGGCGGGGTACGGGTGTTTATATGAGTGTGAAGACAGCCATGGAACGTATCCGGAAAAATCAATTGATCTTTGGCGCATCCGTTACGGCTACGACTGCAAACCTGCGGGAGATAACCGGCAGGGAGTTTCTGGATGAGCTGCAGGAGGAAGGATGCAAAGCGGTTATTTATGTGGAATTTGTCCCGGTCACGGAGGAGAGTAAAGACCTGGCTCCGGGCGATGCAGAGAGAGAGNACATGAAGGACCGTTTGTCAGCGGTTCGTGAGGAATATCCCGATATGGTGTTCATNTCTTTCCCNGGTGACGAGAAAAGTTCTGGCGGATGTCTGGCGGCAGGGCGTGGGTTCTTTCATATCAATTCCCATGGCGGGGCAGAGCCGTGTCCGTTCTCGCCGTATTCAGACATCAATGTAAAAGATACATCCCTCCGTCAGGCAATGCGCTCGCCATTGTTTGCCGCTTTGCGTGAACAGGATGTCCTGATGGAAGAACACAGCGGCGGATGCGTGTTGTTTGAACGGAGAGAAAGCGTGGAGGCGATTCTGGCGGAAAGCACAGGAAAAAAGTAAAGGAAATATGATACATATGGAAAGGCGTGCTGCATTTCACAGTAGATGTGAATTGCAGTACGCCCTTTTCGGGACGGTTCAATCGTCCCGATGTTTCTGAGATAAGGGGTATCCATTTCCTTGGATGTCGGTGGTAATATTGTTGAGATGCTGCTTCTTGGAATGATTTTCCTTCTCATTGATTACGCCGCTTTCCCAAGCTCCTTTTGGGGCTGTGCGGATGCGTTTATCTTTATCAGTTGCCTTCATGATGACCTCCTAAATCTTAATACAATTAGTATAACCGGAAAAGGGAGAAATATAAATGAAGGCAATATAAAATGGAAGCAAAGGGGCTCGAACCCTTGACCTCCCGCTAGTCAGGCGAGCGCTCATCCCAGCTGAGCTATGCTTCCATATTANTTATTATAACNTAATGCGTTAATATTGCAATAACTTGTAAAATTAGCAATAAAGCGGGTTGACAAAATGTTTGAAGTTAGCTATTATTGATTTTGGTTAGTTNATACTAACTAACAGGAGGGGAAAGAAATGAGTAAGGAAACGCTTGAAATCGTACAGAAAACAGATTGGGAAAGTATAGAGATGCGGATAGCTTTTCAGTGTGCTCCATTCATTGCAGGACTTAAGATATCCAATCTGCTGATTTTCCGGCGTGATGAATTGGATGAGTTAAAGGATATTTTAAAACAGGTCGGTATTTCTTATTTTGTGGTAGCCGTAATGGACGGTAGAGCGGCGGTTTTAGTATTTGACAGATATCGGCTGGAGGGCTATTTACAGGAGGGAAAAGTCCGGCAGATATTTCGGGATATGGGATATCAGGACTTTGCACTGGGAAAGATCCTTCTTGTTTTCCGTCTGCGCTATGAANGTTATTTGATGCAGAAACAGGAATTTCCACATGAGATGGGCCTGCTTTTGGGATATCCGGTGGAGGATGTGGAGGGATTTATATTCAATCGTGGGAGAAATTGTCTGTATGCCGGCTACTGGAAGGTTTACAAGGATCTTCCTGAAAAAATGCTGCTGTTCCACAAATTTGAAAAGGCACGGGATGCTGTGGTTCAGCTTTCATTTAGGGGCATTGGAATTGAGGAAATCATTCGGAAGCGCCTGCTTGTGCAAAGTGTTTGTCNGAATTGAGTTAGTTNATTCTAATCAATNTTGGGATGATAATTGGAGGACATTTTATGGTTAAGATTACGGTAGGAATAGAAGGNATGGCCTGTGGAATGTGCGAGGCGCATATCAACGAGGCGGTGAGGAACGCNTTTCAGGTGAAAAAGGTAACAAGCTCACATACAAAGAAGCAGACGATCATCATTGCGGAGAAAGACATCCCAGAACAGGAGCTGAAAAATNTGGTTGCGAAAGCCGGTTATGATGCTGTATCGGTAAGCAGTGAGCNTTACGAGAAGAAGGGANTGTTCTCTGCGTTCAGGGGATGAAACCATGCGGACACAGGTTTTTNGGTCATGATGTCATTTGANGTGGTGTTGNGATAAATGAAAATTTTCATGGAAAAAGGAGAATTGGGATGCTTATCAGTCTAAAAAATGCAGTAAAAAAATACGGCAGTGGAGAAGCGTTAGTTTATGCGCTGGATCATGCCGAACTTACGCTTGATGAGNGAGAAATATGCGTGATCNTAGGCCCGTCCGGTTCNGGGAAAAGCACGCTCTTAAATATGCTGGGAGGACTGGATACTCTGGATGAGGGGGAGCTTACGGTGGATGGCAGAAAGGTAACGGGACTCTCCCAGGAGCAGCGCACTGATTACCGAAAAGAAGACGTGGGCTTTGTTTTTCAATTTTACAATCTGATTCCGGACCTGACAGTGGAAGAAAATATCGAGGTGGTGGCGGATATCTCCGAAAAACCGCTTGCCATGGATGAAGTGCTGAATGCGCTGGATATAGAAAAATACCGCAGCCGTTTTCCGAAGGAGCTGTCAGGCGGGCAGCAGCAGAGGGTGGCGATCGCCCGTGCGATGATCAAAAATCCAAAGCTCCTGCTCTGCGACGAATTGACTGGGGCGCTGGACACAAAATCATCCAAACAAGTCTTGAAATTCGTAGAAAAAATGAACGGTCAGTTTGGTACGACAGTGGTAATCATCACGCATAACGAAGCGATTGCAGGCATGGCGGACCGGATTGTCCGTTTAAAGGATGGAAAGATTTGCGAGAACCGGAGGAATGAACGGAAAATTCCTGCGGCAGAGCTTGTGCTGTAAGGAGGTTTTCGGATGAAGCTGAACAGACGTTATATACGCAGTATTAAGGAAAACAGGTCTTTTTATCTTTCTTCGACAGTACTCACTGTTGTGACACTGCTTTTATATTTTTTGTTTAACATTGCAGGAAATGCAATCCTTATATTCAGTGTGGATTTTTATGAGCGGAATAAAATTGAAGATGCACATTTCAGTACATATATGAAAATTCCTGAAGAGGAACTCTCGGAACTTGCGGATGTATACGGTGTAACACTGGAAGAACAACGTTATATCAATATTGAAACAAACGGTGTTACCGCACGCATATTTGACAGGACCCAGACTGTCGATTTATATGAGATCACACAGGGGAAAGATGTGGCGGATGATGACGAGATCGTCCTGTCCGAGGGGTATGCCGTGGAAAACAGCATAAAGATCGGCGACAGTATGAAAATTGCCGGTAAAGAATATACGGTTGCCGGTTTTATGCAGCGGCCGGATTATCTGTATATGCTGGAGAGTGAAGACGATTCCTACAAGAATATATCCACCTTTTATCTCTGTTATATGACGGACAGGGAGTTTGAATCCCTGGGCGATACAGGCTGCCAGTATCTTGTAAGGTATCATCAGGATTCAGATGTCATGGGATTTCGGAAGGCTGTGCACGAGCGGTATTATATGCGCTCCTATTCTGCGGTGAAAGAAAATCCCCGCATTACCATGGTGGAGCAGCAGGCACAGATGTTTATTGTTATGGCTTATGTCCTTTTGTGTATCCTGCCTCTGGTAGCGGTGGTTCTGATCAGCATTATTATCAGCCGTAAGGTAAAGTCGGAACAGCGGATGATCGGAACTCTCTCGGCGCTCGGCTATAAAAAAGGACGGCTTATGCTTCATTATGCAGGGTTTGCGGCAATTCCAGGACTTGTGGGCGGTGTTTTAACAGCAGTAATTTCCGTTGCAGCGGCACAGCCCATGAGTGAAATGGGTTTGCAGGATTATGAGCCCATGCGTGTAACAGGGCATTTGAACCCGCTTGATGCTGTGCTGGGCGTAGTGATTCCTACCATTTTGTATGTCATTGCCGCCCTTTTGTCGGTCCGTAAGCTGCTGAAGAAGGATACGGTTTTGCTGCTAAACGGCAATGCGGACGGCGGGAAAAAGAAAGGAAAGCGGATGCTGGNCGCAAGGAAGATTTCCTTCCGTACAAAGTTTGCCCTGCGCTCCCTGCTTGGCAGTCCCATGCGCAGCTTTGTGGTTCTTCTGGGCGTGTTCTTAGGCTGTTTTATTATGCTGCTGGGGCAGGCATTTTTTGATTCCATAGACCATATGGGAAATACGGCGGCGGAAGAGATGGGCAGTTATGAGCATCAGTATGTCCTGAATGAAATGCTGACAGAAAATCCCTATGGCGGAGAAGCCATGCTGGTATCAGCCATGGAAGATGCTGACGGCAGCAGGCTGTCTGTGATCGGTACGGCGGACAGCAATCCGTATCTTAATTTAGTCGGCAAAGATGGAAATGCCATATCCATGGAAGACGGCTATTATATTACAAGCCTCACACAGCTTACCTTTGGCTGGCAGGCGGGAGATAGAGTGACGGTGTATAATCCGCTGTCGCTGGAAAAGAAAGAAATCAGGATTGCAGGAATCATCCAGAATAATGTGCAGAAGAGTATCATTACCTCCAAAGCGCTTGCTGCAGAGCTCACGGGGCTGGATGAAGGCAGCTTTAACTGCATTGTGAGCGACCATGCCCTTTCTATTCCCGAAGCTAAAATTGCGCAGGAGAGCAAAAGGAGCGATATTACCGACCAGGCGAANACCATGACAAAGCAGATGGATTTTCTGCTGCAGATGATTATCGGGCTGGGCGTTATCATCTGCATTGCCGCAGTATATGTGGCAGTTAATATGCTGGTTACGGAAAGCCGNAGCAATATNTCTATGCTGAANGTGCTNGGTTATCGGGACAGNCAGATCAACAAAATCGTACTTGGAGTTCACCATGTCCTGCTTCCCATTGGAATCCTTTTGTCAGTGCCNTGCGTTTATGCGGCGGCAAACGCATTTTTTTTACTNATGGTAGACTATGGCGTGATGTTGATCNACACTTATATTGAACCGGAAAGTTATCTTGTTTCGATTCTTCTGACAGCCTGTTGTTACTTTGGATCGNTGTGGCTGCTGCGCCGCAAGGTGAAAAAGGTTGATATGATCGAGAGTTTAAAGGATAACAGGGAGTAATTATGAGACATTCAATGTCTCGAAAGATTGGCATCGCTGGCGCTTCCGACGATTGTTTATGAGATACGGTGAAATATATAAGCAGGATAGAAGACTTTCTGACAAAAGCCGATTGCTTAGTTCAAAATTGGATTTTACCGGTATGTTTTTCGAGTTCATGTTGTATTTCTTCAGTATATCTGCCCCAAATATGCTTGACAATTTGCATTTATTTTGTTACCATTCCAATTGATTACTCGGAGGGTGAGTCATTCGTCAGNAAATGATGAGCTGGATAAGGTAACAGGCTGGGATGCCTGTTTTCTTACCAGCTCTTTTTAATTTTAAAGGAGATGAGAACATGGATATGTTATCTGGAAATGTCAGGCGAATTTATTTGAAGTATTTAACGGCGGCCTTTGGGAGCGCGTTGATCAGTTCCATTTANGGTATTGTGGATATGGCAATGGTGGGGCAGTATCAGGGACCGAGCGGCACAGCCGCGCTTGCTGTTGTAGCTCCAATCTGGAATATAATATACAGTCTGGGGCTTTTGACGGGAATCGGCGGGTCTGTTCTGCTTGGCAGTGCAAAAGGAAAAGGTGAAACAAAAGAGCAAAATGAATATTTTTCGGCAGCATTGATAGGGACCATAGTCCTTGCAGCAGTTTGCTGGGGCGCTGTCCTGTTTTTTGATACGGAAATGCTGACACTTTTTGGAGCAGAGGAAACTTTGTTACCATTAGCAAAAGAATATCTTGTCCCGATTAAATTCGTAATTCCAGCCTTTCTGTTTAATCAAATGCTGGCAGCATTTTTGCGAAATGATGACGCTCCCGGGCTGGCAACAGCAGCAGTTTTAGCTGGCGGGATCTTTAATATTTTTGGAGATTATTTCTTTGTCTTTACTTTGGACATGGGAATACAGGGTGCAGGATTAGCAACCGCAATAGGGGCAGCCATTACCTGTGTGGTCATGCTTTCCCATTTTTTCACACATAAAAACAGTTTGCGCTTTATTTTTCCTTCCCGTTACTTAAAAAAGACATGGCGGATTCTGGTGGTTGGATTTTCCACATTCTTTATTGATGTGGCAATGGGATTTTTGACCATGATCTTTAACCGGCAGATTGTAAGGTATTTTGGGACGGATGCCTTATCTGTTTACGGTGTCATTGTGAATGTCAGTACGATTGTACAGTGTTGTGCGTATAGTGTGGGGCAGGCGGCACAGCCGATTTTATCTGTTAATTATGGCTCGCACAACTGGGAACGGATAAGGGGAACACTCCGGTATGCGCTGTATACAGTGGCATTTTTCAGTGTGGCATGGACAATATCCATTTGGGCAGTTCCAAACGGGTTTATCCGTGTNTTCATGGCTCCAACNGAATCTGTCTGCCAGATTGCACCGTCCATTATGCGCAGCTATGGGATCTCATTCCTGTTATTGCCGCTGAACGTTTTTTCGACCTATTACTTCCAGGCATTGATGAAACCGGGCGCCTCTTTCCTTGTTTNGGTTGNAAGGGGAATGGTTGTCAGTGGAATTTTGATTTATGCGCTGCCTGCTTTGGCAGGAGCCGNTTTTATCTGGTTTGCNATGCCGATCACAGAACTGTTGGTGGCNNTTGCNGTTATCNTTTTGATGNTAANATATACATCAAAGTGAATTTTTTCCTAAAAAGTTGAAAATAAAAACACAACTTTAACATTTAGGTGATATAATACGACTGATCTATATTTACATAATCTGGAAGGTGCCAAAAATGATAAGCGATAAGAACAGTATTTCAAACGTACAGAGAACGGGAATCTTGATCACATTGCTTGCGGCGGCGTTTATAACGTCAATGTCTACTACGGTAACAGCAAATATGATACCGAATTTTACGGAATATTTCGGAGTGCCGTCAAGTCTTGCCCAGTGGCTCACAAGCGGCGCAACGCTGATTTCAGGGATCACGATACCNATNACGGCATTTTTAATTAAGAGNGTACCGAANAAAGTATATTTCTTTTCCGCAATGNCNGCATTTACGGTGGGTTCTCTGGCAGCCATTTTATCTGTAAACTTTCCCATGCTGCTAATAAGCAGATTGTTTCAGGCTATAGGATGCGGTATGCTTTTGCCGTTTGCACAGATCGTTCTGCTGAAGCTTTATCCCAAAGAAAAGCATGGAACGATTATGGGTGCATATTCTATGGCAGCAATGGTATCCTCGGTTGTAGGACCTACATATGCAGGGCTTATTCTGGATTCCTTTGGCTGGAAAGGCGTTTTTGCCTCCTTGTTTATGGTTGGAGTTTTGATTATCCTATGCGGAATCATATTTATGAAGAATATTACGGATCGGGAAGCGGCAGATCTGAATATCCTGTATGTATCACTTTCCTCGTTGGGATTTGCGGCGTTCCTTATCGGTGTGAGCAATTTAAGCGGAGGGCTATTTTCTATCAAGGGCGGAGGNCTTATNCTTGCCGGNNTTCTGCTTCTTGGTACNTTNACNGTTTTGCAGTTAAAGNCCGAAAAGCCTATGCTGAATTTGCGTGTNTTCGGGAATGCGGGNTTCAGGATAGCNGTTATANTAAGCCTTTGTATGTATCTGATCTGTATGGGAAACGCAATGATATTGCCTATTTTTTCAAAAGCGTTCAGAGGCTTTTCCGATACCGCATACGGACTTGCCACGATAGTAGGATCGGTTCTGTCGGTAATTACGACACTTTCCGCAGGAAAGCTGTATGATAAAGTCGGGATCAAACCGATGTTTCTTGCGGGAACAGGTTTATTTGCGGTATATTCGGTAATGGGTTTCTTATTTTCGCAGAATACGTCGATCATATATATAGCGGTTGCATTTGCAGTACAGACGATTGCCATGTCATCTCTGAATTCACCGACCACTGCAATGGCTCTGAGCGGGCTTGAAGGAAAGGAACGGGTTGACGGCAGTGCGATCTTCAACACACTGCGACAGATCTCAAGCTCGCTCGCATCCACGCTTTCCGTGCTGATCTACACATTGATAGGCAGTAATCTGACTGCTATTCACGGTGTATATGTATATTTCGGATTCGTAACGATAGTCATTGCTGTCGCAGTGATTTTATATCTTAAAACGGAAAGCAAAAAGTGAATTGATATTCCGGCTATTTAATAGAAACCGGTTGCATCTTGCCGTGTTGGAAAAAGTCTGATACAATAATGCACAGATGGAGAAAATAGGAGGTATCCGCCCGTGTTAAATGAAAAATTGGCTCAGATAGTNGAATTTCTGCCGGTGATCAGGCAGCTTTTTGAACAGGATGTATACATAACAGTGTTGGACAGTGATGGAATCGTACAGGGGTATGCCGTTCCGGACNGGGTAACCCCCATGTTGAGTGTCGGACAGGCATTCCAAGATCCAAGCGGTGCATTTGATGAAGTNATAAGAACNGGAAGGCAGAAGCATAACTACTTGCCGGAAGAGGTTATGGGTGAAGCGTTTGAGGGAGAGTTAGTACCGGTCAAGGAAGAAGGGAAAGTCATNGGATGTGTGATCTGTACATACTCTGTTGATATGAAGAAACAGATGTCAGAGATAGCGAGTCAATTTCAGGAGGCGGTGAAAGATATTAGCGGCTCTATCCAGACCGTCATTAACGGAATTGAAGGATTGTTTCATATGCTGACGGAAATGGACAGGATGGCGAATGTCGTGGATGGCGATGTAGGTAATGCGGTTGAGGTCGTAAACAAAGTCAGCGGCAATGCCTCACGTTCTAATATGCTTGCATTGAATGCGTCTATTGAGGCGGCGCGCAGCGGTGAGTCTGGCCGCGGATTTGCTGTAGTTGCCAATGAGATGGGAAAGCTGGCAAAAGACAGTGGCGAGTCCGCAACCGCGATTAAGGAAACTTTAAATACCATTACAAATCATCTTGTCACAATTATTTCTTCAATAAAAGATGCAAATGATCAGGCAAAAACGAATATGGAAAATGTCAGCAAAATCCAGAAGACTCTTGATCAGACGCTTGTGCTTGCAGGGAAATTGAAGGAGGACATCAGCAGACAATAACATCATTGGTGTCAATCCGCTTTAGGGCATCCGCATATGCTATTGACTGAGAGTGGCATGCCAGATAATAGGTCACATTTGCTTCCGGATCGGTCACAGGAATTCTTATTCTGTCTGCCAGAAGGTTTTGACTGTCTTTGGCGAGATTTGTGGTAAAGCAGGGCAGTGAAGATTCCCGTACCAGTTCTTCGAATTCAAATTGGTCTGTCTGCACTAAAAACCTGGAAGCAGGCATTTGAACCCGGCACATTTCGTCCCAAAATCCAATTTCTGAATTGAGAAGGAAATTGAACCCGTTCAGCTCGGAAAATGTTACGGAAGGCTTTTTTGCCAGGGCATGGGAGGCTGGCACACAGACAGAGAGATTTTCTTTCAGGAATGGGATATTTGTGTAATGGCCGTACTGTGAATTATGAGGAAGGATTGCAAGTTGGCAGAATTCGGAATCAAGATCTTCGCAGATGGCAGGCATGCTTTTTATTGAGGATGCAATCGTCATATCAGGATATGCAGAGGAAAGGGCAGGAAGCACATACCATAAAGGGGCAGGTGCGCAGGAACTGATCGTAATGGTATGCAGGCTTTTATCAAATGCCCTTACATTTTTTAAAGCATTATCCGTTGCTGACAGGAGCTGTCTTGCCTGTTCTACTGCTTTTATGCCAGTATCATTGAGCATGATCTTGTTTTTCCCCCTTACAAACAAAGATACTCCGAAAACCTCTTCAAGGTGCTGCATCGTCCTTGTGATCGTGGGCTGTGAAATGTGAAGTTTTTCAGCAACCATAGACAGGGTTCCCATGTCTGCAAAGGTGATAAGCTGTTCCAGCTCGTTTAAATCCAACATAATGACCTCCATATTCAGTATTCATTTTATGAAATGCAGATTCCGATATTCTTATTGTACATTTCCCAAAGGAAAAAGTAAAATGAAATTATCAAAAGTAAAAAAGATTTCAGAATATGAATATAAGGAGGACTGGAAATGGAATATGTAAAATTAAACAACGGAGTAAAAATGCCTATACTTGGATACGGAGTCTATCAGACACCGCCGGAGCAGACGGAGGAATGCGTGCTGGATGCAATCCGTATAGGATACAGGAGCATTGATACCGCGCAGGCGTATGGCAATGAGGAAGGGGTGGGAAATGCCCTGGCAAAATGCGGACTGCCAAGAGAAGAGTTCTTTATTACCACTAAGGTGTGGATATCCAATGCAGGTTATGAGAAAGCGAAAGCCTCTATTGAGGAATCTTTAAAGAAGCTACAGGTTTCCTATATTGACCTGCTGCTGATCCATCAGCCGTTTGGCGATTATTATGGAACTTACCGTGCAATGGAGGAGGCATACAAAGAAGGAAAGGTGAGGGCGATCGGCGTATCCAACTTTTATCCAGACAGGTATATAGACATCCATCATTTTGCAGAGATCAAACCGGCTGTCAATCAGGTGGAAACCCACGTATTCCAGCAGCAGAAGGTCGCGAAGGAATATCTGAAGAAAAATGGTACACAGATTGAGTCATGGGGACCGTTTGCAGAGGGAAAAAATGATTACTTTAACAATCCTGTCCTGAAAGAAATCGGCGCGGCCCACGGCAAATCTGCGGCACAGGTTGCGTTACGCTTTTTAATCCAGAGCGGCGTGGTTGTGATTCCAAAGTCCACACATAAGGAAAGGATGGAGGAGAATTTCAATGTGTTTGATTTTGAACTGACAGCGGACGAGATGGCAAAAGTGGAAGCGCTGGATGGCGGAGAAAGTCTGTTCTTTTCTCACTACGATCCTAAAACAGTAGAGTGGTTTATGACATTTGTATAAATAAACGGAGGATTTTATCATGGAAAGAATCGTACAAACTGCAGGAAGAAACGCGCTGGGGGAGTTTGCACCCGATTTTGCGCACTACAATGACGATGTACTGTTTGGAGAAAACTGGAACAATCATGACATCGACCACAAGACCCGCTGCATCATCACCGTAGTGGCGTTGATGTCATCCGGCGTAACGGACTCATCACTGAAATATCATCTGGAAAACGCCAGGAAAGCCGGTGTGACAAAGAAGGAGATTGCCGCAGTCATCACCCATGTGGCCTTTTACGCAGGCTGGCCGAAGGGATGGGCTGTGTTCAATATGGCAAAAGAAGTATGGGCAGAGGATGTTCCGGCAGACAGCGCCAAAGCTGCCCACGCTGCCGAGATGGTGTTCCCGATCGGCGCACCCAACGACGGATTTGCGCAGTATTTCAGCGGGCAGAGTTATCTTGCGCCGGTTTCCAGCGACCAGGTGGGCATATTCAACGTAACCTTTGAGCCGGGCTGCCGCAACAACTGGCACATTCATCATGCCGATAAAGGCGGAGGACAGATCCTCGTTTGCGTTGCCGGGCGCGGCTGGTATCAGGAGTGGGGCAAAGACGCCATTCCGATGAAACCGGGTGACTGCATCAATATTCCTGTTGGAGTAAAGCATTGGCACGGTGCGGCAGCGGATAGCTGGTTTTCCCATCTTGCCGTTGAAGTTCCGGGGGAAAACGGCTCGAATGAGTGGCTGGAGCCGGTAAATGATGAAGAATACAGTAAATTAAAGTGAGGAAATGGAAATGAAGAGATTATGGACATTGATATTAACTCTGTGCATGGTATTTGCGCTGGCAGCATGCGGTGCAGGGGCGGACGGTAATGCCTCCGGCAATCAGGAAGCGACTGCACCATCACAATCTGAAAATGACAGCAAGACAGAAGAAAACGGCAGTAAGGTTTTGATTGCATGATGGGCAGCAGCGGTGTTGGTTCCAGTGCGACAAATTTGCACGGCTCCGCGTCAGATTCCGTGAACTGGCTGGATGGTATCCGCTTTTCTTCCGGTGCTTCCGGGAGTGACATTGAAAGCTGGCTGAACGGGCTTGGACTGGAATGATCTGCGATCGGGAAGTATGGTAAACGAGATTGAGGTTAAATAGAGCTTTCATTGGTGTGACTATATTTGTACTGTTGGGACATGCCGTTAAATAGGAAAGAAAATATGTCTGAGGCGTGCTGGAACATCTTGCAATTCCTGGATATATATGCTATATTAATATTAACTATAAGGGATTTTGTGACGATAAATAGTGTATAGTAGATGCAAAGACATGGATGTCAATAATTTTTTTTTCAAAGGAGTGATGATTATGGGTACTAATATGAATGGTTTATTCCAGAGTTCTCCGTTCGGCAGCGGGAATCAGAATTTCTTCTCAGATTATGCCAGCATTAAGAACGGCAGTTACGGCAGGCTTATGAAGGCTTATTATGGAAGAGACACTGGGTCGAGCACATCATCGACCGGCAGCACGGGACGCAGTACAAACAATATTCTTGAGCAGATTTTGGAAGAGCGGAGAAACCCGAAAGTTTCTAAAGAAGTACAGACGGCAAATGCGAGTCTGACAAGCGGGATTTCGACTCTGAAGAATTCTGTTTCTACGTTACAGAATGAAAAGACCTATACTGACACCGAGAAAGGTGAGTCTGCGGCAGACAAGGTTGCTTCTGCGGTAAAAAATTATGTGGCACAGTATAATGATGTGGTGAATAATGCAAAGCATTCCACGCTGTCCGGCAAGACATCAAATGTGGCAGCTATGATGCGTGCATCCTCTGCGAATGCTGATAAGCTTAAAGAAATAGGTATTACGATCAACAAAAACGGAACGCTTCAGTTGAATGAGAGCAAGATGAAGTCAGCAGATATCTCGAAGGTGAAGGACCTGTTCTCATCGAAAGATATCACAAGTTATGGTTCTACGGTTATGGCTCGCCTTCAGTTTGCGGGCGCTGCAGCAGGCACAAGCGCGACGACCAGTGAGAAGACAGACAGCACACCGAGCTCCGCAGCAGCTTCTCTCAAGGCAGACGGCGAATCGCTTGCATCCGGTAGTTTGTTTGATATGATAAAGGATAAGGATGGCAAGGAGACATATGATCTTGACAAAATTTTTGCTACGGCAAAGAGTTTTGTAAGCAATTACAACGACACGCTTGATGCAGCCAAATCCAGCACGAATTCCGGTGTGTCATCAAACCTTGCCCGAATGAAGGAGAAGACAGAGCAAAATGCGGAGACACTCAAACAGTTTGGCATCAGTGTGGATAAGGATGGCAAGATGAAGATTGATGAAGAGACATTTAAGAAATCAGATATGTCCAAGGTACAGAATTTCTTCAAAGATTATGGTTCTTCTATTGCCAGCAGCGCATCGCTTGTAAATTATTATATGACTACACAGGCAAATGCTGCCAGTGGTTATACGGCTTCTGGTGCATATAATGTACAGGGAAGTGCTCTTTATACAGATGCTTTTTAATCTGATTTAAGAAAAGATAGTGACATACAGGATGCGAACCAACCAGAGTCTAGTCTGGGGGTTCGCATCCTTTTTTTCTGTGGATTGCTTCTTCTTGTTATTATGGTAAATCCAATTTAAAGGAGGCTTTGGCGAAAAAGGATTGACTATTTTTGGCAGCAGTGCTACTATTTTTTTTGTAGTCCATGCAATATATAAACTGCATGTAAATCATAAGAAGGAGGAAGCAGATGAAAAAAGTTGTAACACTGTTGACAGCGCTTTTGCTGGGAACACTTGTTTCGACATCTGTTTATGCTGAGGCAAACGCCGATGTATGGTGCGAAACGAGCGTCGAAGGTAACGATCTTTCAGTAAGCGTTGAAACAAACGGAGAAGCGACAGATGGCGTGGTTACTATTGGCTATGATTCTTCCGTAGTAACCTGCACGGAAGCAGATGTGAAAGTTGCTGACGCTGTCGACATGTATTCTGTGAATGTAGTTGATGAAAGCGTGAGGATCAGCTTTCTTGCCGAGGATGCAATCGATGCAGGATCAATTGCAGAGATTTCTTTTAAAGCGGTGGATAAAAATGCGGATAAAGATACGTTAGAATCTGCCATCAGCTTTACGGGAGAAGCTTTTGATGAAAGCGAAGACGCACTTATTGTAAAGACATTAAATGCGGAAGAACCGGGAAATTCGGGAAGTAACGGCGGACAGCAGAACGGTAACAATGCAAGTGTGGTTCCTGGAAATGTCAGTACTTCAACGACTGCGCAGGCAGCCAAGACAGGTGATGCTGCAGGAATTACATATTTGATTCTTATGCTGACTGCAGGAGTGCTTTTAGTGGCAGTTGCTATAATAAAAGCTACGGCAGGCACCGCAAGAAAGGTAAATAAATAAGGAGGAGAAGAGCGTATGAAATGGAAAAAAGTAATAGCATTTGCAATGTCGGCGGCTCTTCTTGTATCTGCTCCTTTTACGAATGCAAACCTGATCTATGCGGATGAGGCAACGGAACAGGGACAGAGCGTAGAAGGCGCAGAACCGGAAAACGAAGAGTCTACGGAAGGCTGGAGCGGCACCGTAGATCCTGACATGGTAAATCCGGCAGAGAAGATAAGAGAGGAAAAAGAGTGGAAACCGGCAGATTCTGTGCAGGATCAGTCGACCGGCATAGAAACAGGCGACGATATGGCGCCGAAAGCGAATGGTGCAGAGGTATCAGAGCCGGAGGATGAAGAGGAAAAATCCGGTAAGGTTACACTTGAAGAAACAGAGAACGATGCGGCTGCATCGGAACTGATCAGGGACGTGGAGAAGAAAGACTCCATAAGAGAGTTTCTGAATGAGCAAACTGTCAGTGAGACGGATGAGGTTCCCGTTATCATTGTATTGGAGGAAGAATCCATTATAGAGAACGACAGTGATGCAGAGCTGGATTCTGCGACAAGAGCGCGGAGCAGAAGCTTAGAGACGAAACAGGAGTCCGTTATTTCTGAAATCGAGGACACTGTTTTGGATGGGGAAGAGTTGGATATCAGCTATCAGTATACATGGCTGTTAAACGGTGTGGCGACAGAAGTGCCTTACGGCGCGATCGAGGATATCGAAGAGATCGACGGCGTAAAAGAGGTTATTCTGCAGACCGTTTACAACGTTGCAGAGAATACAGTGACGCCTTATACCGTAGCTGACGGAGAGATGATCGGAAGGGACGAGACATGGAGAGGCGGCTATACCGGTAAGGGAGCTGTGATTTCTATCATCGATACCGGTATTGACGATGATCATCAGAATTTTGAGGCGCTTCCGGACTCATTGCTGACAGAGGACTCGGCAACAAGAGAAACCGTGTCTGCTGCACTTAATGACCTGAATGCGAAAAAATTACGTCCGGAGATCACGGTCGACAATGTGTACCGGAGTACAAAAATCGCCTACGGGTTTAACTACGTAGATGGAAACTTACGGATCAACCATACAGGAGATACTGCGGGGGATCACGGTACGCATGTGGCCGGAATCGCGGCGGCAAACGATTTGAATAACGGAGAAGCAGTCGGCGTTGCTCCGGATGCACAGCTCTATGTCATGAAGGTGTTCGGTGCAAACGGTGGCGCTTATACGGAGGATATTCTTGCAGCGTTAGAGGATTCTCTGATCCTTGGCGCGGATGTGGTAAATATGAGTCTCGGTTCTCCGGCAGGATTTACCTCTGACGCCGATTTCATTGACGAAATATACGGAAGAGTATCGGATACAAATACGATTCTTGCGGTTGCAGCGGGAAATTCTGCTTCTGCCGGACAGGGAAATATGTGGGGAACCGATACAAATCTGACAAGTAATCCTGATAACAGTACTGTCAGCTCTCCTGCTACATACGTAAATGCAACATCTGTAGCCAGTGTGGACAATGCGGCAGTGAAAAGCTATTATATAGAAGCAAACGGTAAAAAAATCGGATATTCCGAGGGTGCGAACGGTGCGAACGCTCCTATGGTTGCGACACTTGGCGGAAATGAATACGAATACGCTATTGTCCCAAATCTCGGACAGAGCCTGTCTGACTTCACAGATGTGAATGTGGAAGGAAAGATAGCGGTTGTCTCAAGAGGTATCAATGCGTTCACCCAGAAAATCGCATTTGCGGAAGAAGCCGGAGCGGTGGCATGTCTGGTTTATAACAATACGACTGGCACCATCAATATGGATATGACGGACGGTACGTCAACGATTCCGTGCGCTTCCATTACCATGCAGGCAGGACAATTTCTTGAGGCTGCATTGGAGGAAAATTCGGGATGCAAGATGGCATTTTCTGCTGAGCAGGGATTGGTTGAAAACGAAACGGCATATCGCATGAGTTCTTTCTCCTCATGGGGAATTTCACCGAACCTGTCATTAGAGCCGGATATTACGGCACCGGGTGGAAATATTTATTCTACTTTAGATGGCGGAAACTACGGTCTTATGAGCGGAACTTCAATGGCTACGCCGAATGTTGCCGGTCTTTCCGCACTTGTGATGCAGTATGCGAAGGAAAACTATCCGAACAAATCTGCGTCAGAGCTTCACGAATTTGTGAATTCACTTCTGGTAAGTACGGCAGAACCGTTACCGTATGATGAAACAACCATGTTTTCACCAAGAAGCCAGGGTGCAGGACTTGCCAACGCATTTAATGCGGTAACTACAAAAGCATATCTTTCTGTAGATGGCATGGATGTGCCGAAAGTGGAACTGAAGGACGATCCCGCAAAAACGGGAACATATACCTATAATTTCAAGGTACATAACTTTGGGGATAAAGATGCTTATTACAAATTAAGCACGAATGCCCAGACAGAGGATGTGCTTGAGGTCGAGGAACTTGGGAAAAGCTTTATGGCGATGGCGCCGATCGCGCTTGACGCTGTAACAACAGAGAATTCCAACAACCTTATTTATACATATGATTATAATGAGAACGGAAAAACGAACAGTTCCGATGCCCGCAGCCTTTATTTAAAGGTGAAATATGATGAGACTGCAAATGCAGATGAGTTTTTCCGCTATGATTTGAACAGTAGCGAAGACTCCAATTATGACGATGTGCAGGAGTATCTGGATGCTCTCGTAGGGAAATCGGATGTTGATTTAAAGGATCAGGTTCTTAAGGTAAAGAAAGGAAATGATGCGTCTGTTTCTGTAAAAATCCAGGTTACAGATGCAGGAAAGAGCTACATGGATTCCAATTTTGAAAACGGTATCTATGTGGAAGGCTTTACCGTGCTGGAAGCAAAAAATGATGGCGGTGTGGATCTGTCGATTCCGTATATGGGATTCTACGGCGACTGGACGAAGGCACCGATTATCGATTCCGGTTTTTACTGGCAGAGTGACGATGAAATTGAGGCGAGCCAGTATCTGAATATTATTTTTACAAATTTCGGGGCTAATTATTGGTATCCGGGATTAAACCCGTATTATGAGGAAGAATTTGACAAGAACAATATTTCTGTATCTCCGAACGGAGACGGCTACGGGGATTATTTCGAAGAAATATATCTGTCGTTGCTGCGTAATGCAGGAGAATTGCGGTTTACCTATACGGATGCGGAAACCGGTAAAGTTTATTATGATGAGGTAATTAACAATGTACCGAAATCATACTATAACGATAATTATGGTCAGATCATTCCGTTTGTATGTTCAGAGTATCATGAATATTATTTCACGGATGAGAATGGGGAAACTCTTCCCAATGATACAAAATTAATTTTCTCAATCAGTGCGAAACTTGATTATAATGNGCATGAGCAGAAGAACGAATCGGCGGTATGGAAGATTCCGGTTACGGTTGATACGGAAGCNCCTATTCTCGAGGAATCTGAAGTTTATGTAGGAACGGACGGAAATCGCTATCTGAGACTGACGTTCAAGGACAATGTTGCGGTTACTGCATTGAACTTCCTGAACAAAGGAAATACCATGATTGTAGGAAGATATCCGGTAGATAAGACAGCAGCAGGAGAAAGCTGTACTATGGACGTTGATATCACCGGATTTGGAAATCAGTTTAATCTGGTTCTCGAGGACTATGCGTTTAATGAAAGAACCTATGTGATCCGCACTGAGGATAACGATCCGGTCATGGATGAAAATCTGCTGTACGGATACCGTGTTGCAGATGACAAANTATGCNGATGATTCGNTGTACGGATGGATTGGNATTGATAAGGAAACTGCAAAGNCAGGCGTATTTGACAGCGAGTANTATATGGATTATGCNCTGNNGGCNGCAGANTATNTCGGCGGTTACATTGTTGCGNCNGATTCAAACNANACNCTGCTCTTTATTAAGCCGGGTTACTGGGATGAGAGAACNCAGATCGCAAAGCTGGATGTAANNATCCTGGAAATGGCGTTTGATCCTANTGAGGANACGCTGTACGCATATNNCAACACAANTANGAAGCTGTGNACNATTGANNTTGCTTCNGGCGANGTGACANNTATCGGCNGNACGGATATGNCGACNGTGAGAGGAATGNNCTNTGATNANNACGGTACNCTNTACGGANTNGATNANNCNGGATCTNTNANAACCATAGANAAGGAAAANGGCGNNTGGGGNGNAGAANTNCTGAAAACAGGANTCACTCCGAACTATGCGNNGTCCATGACTTATGATTCNAAAGANGANNNTATTTATTGGGCNGCATNTAACCGCNGCNTGATGCACGGGAAATNCCGGAATNCTTTACNGTTATTCTCNGAAAGANAAGGGCGANAANNTGNNGCCGATCGGTACGATTGCAGGAAATGCAGAGGTTGTCGGGCTGTTGATGCTGGATGACAGAGGCTATCAGCTTCCGGAGGCGGAGCTTTCGGCTATCGGTNTGGAGCAGNCGAGTATCAGCATACTGGAGGGAGATNTAGANNAANTNAATCTGNTTCTGACNCCNTGGTACGGAACGGAGCAGCAGCTTTACTGGAGCAGCGAAAATCCGGAGATNGCGGATGTATCGCAGAACGGTGAGGTAATGGCGATCAGNGCCGGTCAGACAANGGTGACGGTAAGCAATGAGGATNAAACCTTNCAGGCTTCCTGTGATGTGTATGTCATCAATCCTCAGTCAGATCTGAACGCATTTGTTATGNCTAGTNCTTCACTTCAGAATCAGTGGATAAGCTTTTCNGCAGACNATCTGAGGAATGTAGATGTGCAGACAGAAGCTGATTTCAGAAGCTTTTATGCCGGAGAATATCTGGACGGATATATTTATGCATACAGCTCCTCTTCAGAGTTGTACCGGATCAATGCCGANACACTTGAGGCAGAGAAAATTTCCGACGCTACCAGTGAATGGTTTATGCAGGATATGGCATATGACTATTCCAGCGGATATATGTACGGAATCATGCAGGATATGTATGGATCAACTTGGCTTGTTACCATTGATACACTGACCGGGGAATGGGATTATGTAGGATATATGGATATTCTGGACGATTATGAGGCTGGTGCATGTGCGCTTGCGATTTCGACAGAAGGCACAATTTATGTAATCACCTACGCCGGTATGCTCTATACATATGATGCGGAAGAAGNAGAACTTAGTCTGGTAGGTTATACGGGTTATGCAGCCTCTCAGTATACACAGTGTATGGCATACGACCATAATACGGATGAGCTTTACTGGGCAATGCTTTCCTCAAATGGAGCGGCTGGCCTCATGTATGTGGATACCAGGACAGGAAGAGCAATTGCTCTCGGTACAATTGACGGCGGTGCACAGATGACCGCTATGTACAGTGTGCCGGATGAAATACCGGAAAGAGGAGATGTGCCGGTTGAGGAACTGAGACCGACAGATGCAATTGTCGGAGGCACAATGCGGATGCTGACAGGCTCTACGCAGGCAGTGCCGATTCAAGTACTTCCGACCAATGCAACGGACCGTACGGTCGACTGGANAGTGGCAGACGAGACGATCGCTACCATCAATGGCAGCATGATCACAGCGAAGAAGGCTGGAAGCACGACGGTATCGGGAACGAAAGAAATAACTGTAGATGGAGAAACTGAGGAGCTTCCGATTTCATTTGTGTTAAAAGTATTTGAGTCTGCAGGAGACTTATACGGATATATTCAGACAGATCTTGAGTACGGGTACGGACAGTTCTGGGGAACTTTCCCGGATAATGATCTCTCTACCGGTGAGGGTATTGCAGATACGGATTACGATCTTAATGCAGGAACATGGTATGATGGCAANATCTATGGCTATGGCGTTGACGCTGATACATTTGATTATCAGTACATGGTGATCGACGATGACACTTATGAGATCACGAAGAAGGTTGTATCAGAAGAGTTTCCGGATATGCTGGATCTGGCGTTTGATTACACTGAGGGAGCGATGTATGCAGTCGGTGGAATCAGAAATGTAGAAAACAATACTACACTCTATACGATAGATATCGAAACAGGAAAGCCATATAAGATCGCGGATCTGGAAGCCCGGTTTTGGACGCTTGCCTGTGACGAAAACGGCGTGCTCTACAGTGTGACTACGGAAGGTTGGATTTGTACGATCGACAAGAAAACCGGAGAAGCGGATATAGTAGTCGAGCAGGAGCGTTATACTGCGAATGCTTATCAGTCAATGGCATTTGACTACGATACAGGAAATCTCTATTGGGCACAGCTGGGGAGTAAAGGAGGCGGTTTTGGACTGCCGACTTACGACTCAAATCTGCTTTTGGTTGACTTAGAGGATGCGGTTATAGTGAATCTGGGCAAGATCGGTCTGTCAGGCGCTGTCGTTCCCGGACTTTATACGGTTCCGAAGAATGATATTCCAGTAGGAACGCCGGAAATAGAGAAGATTTTAATGGGCAGCAAATCGGAGATGTTAAAAGTTGGAGAGACAGTACAGTTATCTGCGGTTACATATCCGGTAAGCGTAAATACGGCGGCAACAGAGTTCAAATATCAGTCTTCTGATCAGTCAGTCGCAACGGTAGACGGAAACGGACTTGTCACGGCAGTGGCTGTGGGAACTGCAGACATTACAGTATCGGCAGGAGCAATGACAGAAACTTGTACAGTCAATGTAGTCGGCGACGGTAAGATGATCCATGTGGTCAACACGAGCGGATGGGAAGTTTCTCCGCTGCTGAGTCCGGGAACAATCTCAGAGAAGGTGGAACTGCCGGATAGTGCTAAGCTTGAAATCGCAACTGCAACCTACTGCAATGACGGATATTTCTATGCGGTAGGAACAGACGGATATCTGTGGAGATATACAGAAGATCTGGAGACAGTTGAGAAGATCGGCTCAGATATGCTGATAAAGCAGTTCGACAACTTTGATGAAAAGAATGCGTATGCACCGCATATCGTTGATATAGAGGCGACTCCGAGCAGAGACAAGGTTTATGTCATGGCAAGTGGGGTAGAGTATGGATCAATAGCAGGTTATATCTGTGAGGTCGATCTTAGCAACGGTGAACTTGTTGGAGAAAAGATTGAGGTTTGGAACAACTATGTCCAGNATCCAGTGGAATTTGTATTTACCGGAGAAAATGAGGTTCTCGTTTATGATTATTATAACGATTATATTTACAGTATGCCGTTAGATGATCCATATGAGATAGCTCCGGCGGTATGGGCACAAAGTGTTATTGGTGCTAACGATATCCATATTGGAATGGCATACAGCCAAGAGCTTGACAGAGTATTTATTGCGNCAACAAATGATCTCACTGGCGGAGATATGGGACTNTATATATTCGATCAGAATACAGGCAGAATTTACAAATATGCGAATGCAAAGTATTCGGATACCATGGTGGATCTGATCCTGATCGAAGGTTCTGAGCCGGCAGGAACAGCGTTGGAAGAGGAACAGTCTGAACTTGAGACAAAAGCTGTTATGTCTAAGGGAGAAAAGATAGAGCCGAAGACGGAAGAGNCTGAGCCTGTAGAAGAACAGCCGGAGACAGAGACGGAGGACGCTGAGCCTGTAGAGGAACAGCAGGAGACTGAAACGGAAGAGGAACAGTCNGAAGCNGAGACNAAAGAAGAGCAGTCTGAAACAGAAGTATTCGAAGAAATGGTTTCTGATCTGCCGGAATCTGTCAAAGAGAATCAGTAGAAGGTTCTGGAAAACAGTCCAAAGCAATTTTATTGCTTTGGACTGTTTTATTGCAAACGCAGGAAATTTTGTGGTATGATCGGTTACAGCGGGNAAAGGAAGGTGAAANGATTGAAAAAGAGATTGTCCCTCAAAATNCTTAATTTCNTTAGGTATNGNNACTGTGTTNCTNTTGATTTTGGNTGTATGGACAATATGGGGTAATACAGCATTGACNGTGAGCACNGTTGTTATTTCTNGCANCCGTATTCCTTTGTCCTTTTCCGGATTTCGGATTGCACAAGTGTCTGATCTCCATAATGANGAATTTGGAGAAAATAACATGGAACTTTTGCAAANATTGTCCGNNANNACGCCCGACATTATTGTGATAACCGGTGATTTGGTGGATTCGCAGCATACAGACATGGATGTTGCTCTTGATTTTGCAAAAGNAGCTGTTCAGATTGCCCCGGTTTATTATGTNACGGGTAATCATGAAGCATGGATACNGCAATATGATGAACTCAAAACCGGTCTTGAGATGATTGGCGTAACAGTGCTTGAAGATGAAGCAATACAGTTAGAGCAAGGAGACGAAGAAGTTACACTGGTTGGACTTTCTGATCCTGATTTTACGGTTAACGGTGATATGTTCGGGGAAGTTCCTGCTATGGTTGGTACAAAATTGGGAGAGTTGACTGATATTGAGGACAGTTACACTATTTTGCTCTCACATCGACCGGAACTGTTTGAAACCTATGCAGATTGCGAGATTGATTTGGTGTTAAGCGGTCATGCACATGGCGGACAGTTTCGTCTGCCCTTTGTTGGCGGACTGATCGCCCCTAATCAAGGGATTTTTCCCAAATATGATGCCGGCTTATATACAGAANACAACACAANTATGATTGTCAGCCGTGGCATTGGAAACAGCGTCATACCATTCAGATTTAATAACCGTCCGGAGATTGTTTTGGTGGAACTGAAAAAATAGACCGCCGGAGGAATAACAGTTTAGAGAAAGAAGGGATTCACATGGGAAGCCGTATNGACATGGTAAACGGCTCATTGGGAGACAAGATCATCAGATATGCGATACCGCTTGCTGTAACGGGGGTGCTGCAGCAGCTGTTTAACGCGGCGGATCTGGCGGTAGTAGGACACTATTCCGGCAAGGAGGCTATGGCGGCGGTGGGCGGCAACGCACCCGTCATCGGATTGCTGGTCAATCTTTTNGTCGGGATTTCTCTGGGCAGCAATGTCATTATCGCGAGATCTATCGGTCAAAGAGATAACGANAATATTTCAAAGGCGGTACATACATCGGTGATCGTAGCTTTGCTCGGAGGATTGTTCCTGACAGTGNTGGGNGAGTTNCTGGCTCCTGAGGTTGTAAGAATGCTGGAGGTTCCGGNNGANGTATACCCNCTGGCAGTAAAATANCTGAGGATCTATTTGGCNGGGATGCCGGTGATTTTGCTCTATAATTTTGAAGCGGCAATTTTTCGAAGCTGCGGAAACACCCAGACGCCACTGGTCGCGCTNGTGGTCTCCGGCATTCTGAATGTTGCCCTCAA
The DNA here is from genome assembly GCA_014804775.1 of Roseburia sp. Taxonomy (GTDB): domain Bacteria; phylum Bacillota; class Clostridia; order Lachnospirales; family Lachnospiraceae; genus Roseburia. The sequence goes on from JAAUZB010000048.1 coordinate 26,408, forward strand.
CCTGTTCTTTGTCCGGGGANTGGGCATGGATGTGGATGGGGTCGCGACNGCCACGGTGCTTTCTAATCTCGTCAGCTCGGCAATCCTGTTTGTGGCATTGGTGAAGACGAAGCTGGCNATCCGGATCGATCCCCGAANNCTGCGGGTGCATGGGGATGTGCTGGTGCAGATATTNAAGATCGGGATCCCGGCAGGNATACAGGGAATGATCTTTTCNTTNGCNAATATTATCATTCAGTCAGCNGTCAACAGCCTTGGAACAACNGTAATGGCNGCATCTTCGGCGGCATACAACCTGGAAATTTTCNCCTACTANATTATGAACTCNTTTGGGCANACGTGNACAACATTTGTNGGTCAGAACTACGGGGCAGGGAAGGGTGACCGCTGCCGAAAAGTGTTGAAGCTATGCCTGTTACAAAGCTTAGTGAGTACTGCGGCGGTCAGCGGACTGATCCTGCTGTTTGCCCATCCGTTGCTCAGTATTTTCAACACGGACCCGGATGTGATCGCAACGGGACAGATCCGGCTGCAATATATTTTCTTTGCATATATGTTCAGCTTTGCACAGGAAGGACTGTCAGGCTATTTGAGAGGTTTTGGTGTTTCTTTTATTCCGGCGATCTGTGCGGTCATCGGGATCTGCGGTGTGCGGCTCACATGGATTTTCACGGTGTTCCGGCAGGCGCCGTCTTTCACGACGATCATGCAGGTGTACCCCATCAGTCTTGGGATAACAGCGGCGGTTATTCTGGTTGTAACACTGCTTGTGAAACCGTCGAGGAGGTATGTCACACGGTCAGGGATATAGAAAAAAGCACATTATTTCCGTGGATGGAGATAATGTGCTTTTTTTTTACTCAAAATGAAAAAAATGTCTTGACATATTATCAAAATGATAATATTATAATGAATATCAAAGAGATATTATCAAAATGATAATAATAAAAAAGGAGAAAAGATGATGAAAGTATTAGTAGTAGTTGATATGCAAAATGATTTTGTTGACGGAGCATTGGGAACGAAAGAAGCAGTTGGGATTGTGGAGAATGTAGTATCTAAAATTAAAGATTTTGACGGTAAGATTTTTGCTACACTTGATACGCATGAGGATAATTACATGGAAACCTCCGAGGGGAAGAAGTTACCGGTTCCACATTGTATCAGAATGACCGATGGATGGTTACTGAACGAGAAAGTAAAGCTTGCTTTGTCGGATAAGGATTATAAAACGATTGAAAAGGGAACTTTCGGATCAACCGAGCTGGTAAACGAGATCCAAAGCCTTAAGGGAGAGGATGAGATACAAATTGAATTCATTGGATTATGTACTGACATCTGTGTTGTGTCCAATGTCCTGCTCTTAAAAGCATATTTCCCGGAGATAAAGATGACAGTAGATGCAGGCTGCTGTGCCGGCGTCACACCGGAATCTCACAAAGCAGCATTAGTAACTATGAAGATGTGCCAGATCGATGTGATCGGAGAGTAACTTATGATAAAAGTAAATGACGAAGTGATCCGTATTGAACATTTTCCGGACGGAACACAGAAATTATCAATAGAATCTATATGGAATGCCTCTGGCAGTTACGGTATTGACTGGAGATATGAAAAAGAAGAGGAACTCTCAACACTTATTTTTATTACCAGACATTTAAGAAATATTCCATATACGAAATCTGTTGAACTGAAAATGAACTATCTTCCCAATGCAAGGATGGATCGGATTCATGAAAAACAGGAAGTATTTATATTGAAGAGTTTCGCGGATGTGATTAACTGGCTTGATTTTGATCTGGTAAAGATTTTGGATGTTCACAGTAATGTAGGAGCAGCGCTGATCAATAACGCAGTGATAGAAACACCAAAGATTTATATCGATGAAGTGATCAAAAAGATTGAAAAAGACAGTCCAGGATTCGTTTTATATTTTCCCGATGAGGGAGCCGCGAAGCGGTATTCAGACATGTTTCCCGAGTATAAATACTGTTACGGGGAAAAGAAAAGAGACTGGGATACCGGAAAGATTCTTGGTCTGGATATAAAGCTTAACGGCATTGATCTATCCGGGAAAACGGTTCTTATGATTGACGACATTATTGCATATGGCGGTTCTCTTTATCACAGTGCGGATACATTGAAAGCAAATGGTGCAGGCAAAATCTATGCTTTTGCAACACATACGGAAAATTCAATCCTTGACAGGGAAAAGGGTACTTTGATCCGGTCGTTAGAGAATGATACAGTCGAGAGATTGTTTACAACAGACAGTCTTTTTACCGGCAGGCATGAGAAGATTACAGTGATGGAGGTTTAGAAAATGGAAAATACAATGGCTTTACTGCTTTCGGATACCTATAAACAGTGTCATGACAGAATGTACCCTGTCGGGTTGACAAAGCTGGTTTCGTATTGGGTTCCAAGAAAATCTATGTTGGAAACTCAGGATAAGATGGTATTTTTTGGACTGCAGGCGTTTATCAAAGAATACTTAATTGAATATTTTAATGAGAATTTTTTTGGATTGGCGGAAGATAGGATATTAGAATTGTACACAGATTCCATGGATATTCAGATCGGGAGAGAAAATTATGATCTGGATAANATTGTCGGTCTTCACAAACTNGGATATTTACCGTTAGAGATCAGAGCATTGCCGGAAGGCACATTGGTTCCCATGGGAGTNCCGTGCATCGAAATTACAAACACGCANGATGATTTTGCATGGCTGGTGCAGTGGATCGAATGTATTTTACAGGTAGAGCTTTGGAAACCGTGCTGTCATGCTACGATTGGATACATGTATAGACAGGTTGCAGATAAATGGTATGCGAAGACGGTNGAAGGTATTTCCCCGGCTATGGCCTGCGCNGATTTTGGCATGAGGGGGATGTCCTGNATGGATGAGGCTGTAAGATGNTCTGCNTCCTGGCTGCTTTCTTTTAATAAGACATCAACAATTCCGGCAATCAATTATATGGATAGATATTACAATGCNGANTGCNGGAATAATGGNTTNGGGATAGGTGCGGTTTCTACGGAACANTCCGTCATGGGAGCAAATTATTCTATTGANGGNGATGAAGTTACATTTGTTAGGCGTCTGTTGAATGAGCTTTATCCGAATACGTCTTTCAGCATGGTTTCNGATACTTATGATTACTGGAATATGGTAAATAACATTCTTCCGCAGGTAAAAGAAGATGTTATGANACACAACGGAAAGCTGNTGATCCGNCCTGACAGCGGTGATATCGTTGATATTTCTGTAAAGACAGTAGAAAAACTGTGGGAGATTTTCGGCGGCACAGTGAATGCAAAGGGATATAAGGTGCTTGATCCGCATATCGGCATTATTTATGGGGACGGCTGCACACTGTCAAATGTTGACACTATCTGGACAGAGCTGGAAAAACGNGGNTTTGCTGCGAATTGCATCGCTTATGGGGTTGGNGCTTTCTGTTTCTCGGCANTTGTTGAAAACGGNAAACTNATNGTAGTGACAAGAGATACTTTNGGAATTGCCATGAAAGCAACNTATGGAATNATCAACGGTAAGAAGTTGATGATCTANAAAGATCCTAAGACAGATACAAGTAAATTGAAGAAGTCTCANAAGGGATGCTGTGAANTATATACTGATGAAAATGGNGAACTTATGTGCAGAGANGAGCTTCTTGATATGAGTGAAAANACACTGTTGACNACAGTGTTTCAAAACGGCGAACTTGTAAGAGAAGATTCGTTCATGGATATCCGTGAAAGATTATATGGAGGAAGGAAAGAAATATGAGTGATTTTAATGCAAAAGAAATGAAAGATAAATGTGTAGAATGGATCAGNGATTTCTTTGAGAAGAACGGGAAGGATTGCAATGCGGTAGTCGGTATTTCGGGCGGCAAAGACAGCTCTATCACNGCTGCTTTATGTGTAGAAGCGCTTGGGAAAGACAGAGTGATCGGTGTCCTTATGCCAAATGGGGAGCAAAGTGATATCGACGTGTCTGAGAAGGTCGTTGATTTTTTGGGTATCAGATCGTTTGAGGTCAATATTNATGAGGCAGTAGAAGGGGTGATCAGAAATTTACCTTTGCCCGATATNTCAGAGCAGACGTTTACCAACCTTCCGGCAAGAATCCGTATGGCANCTTTATATGCNGTAAGTCAGAGNAATAANGGNAGAGTAGCAAACACCTGTAATCTTTCGGAAGATTGGGTTGGATATTCCACAAGGTACGGTGATGCNGCAGGTGATTTTGCCCCTNTGTCAAATCTGACNGTGACAGAGGTTAAGGAAATTGGCAGAGCACTGGGTCTTACTAAGGATTTCNTTGATAAGGTCCCTTCGGACGGACTTTGCGGTAAAACNGATGAAGACAATCTCGGATTTACGTATGATGTTTTGGACAGATATATCCGTACCGGTGAGATTGATGATGAAGAGATAAAGAAGAAGATTGATTGGATGCATGAGAAAAATCTATTTAAGTTACAGTTAATGCCGAGTTTTCAATTCTGACAGATTGTGATACAATAANGCGGTAGGAGAATTGAGACATGAAATTGTATCACATGAGCCAAGAGGAAAAAGAATATTTAAAGAATTATGATATTGCGGCATNTGACAGACCATCCATCGCAACTGATATGGCAGTNTTCTCTATTATGGAAAAGCGATTGAAAATACTGCTGATCAAGCGGGGATCATTTCCTTATAAAGGATATTGGGCGCTGCCCGGAGGATTTTGTCAGAGCGGAGAGAGCGTTTATGAAACTGCCCACCGGGAACTGTATGAGGAGACACATGTACAGCATGCATACTTAAATCTCAGCGGAATATACGGGGATGTGGGCAGAGATCCCCGCGGATGGATCATATCCCATGCCTTTCTTGCATTGATGGATGGCAGCAGGTGTGAGCTGAGGGCGGGAAGTGATGCGTGGGAGGCGCGCTGGTTCGATATTGAATTTACCAAAACCGAGAAGAAGAAACAGATCAAAGAAAATACTGCGGAGATAGAAAATGAATACTGTCTGAAGCTTACTCATTCGGATATCCGAACCAGCAATCTTGATGAGCAGGCGGAGGCTGTTGCGCTGTCAGCAAAAGTTCTGCAGTATCAGACATTTCGGGATTACCATGAGTCGATACGGTATGAGATCGCCCAAAATGACAGCTTTGCTTTTGACCATGCCAAGATCATTATCTGTGCGCTTCTTGATCTGCAAAGAAAGGTAGAAGAAGACGGGAAAATCGTATTTGATCTGATGCCCGAGGTGTTTACCCTGACAGAGCTCCAAACCGCATTTGAGACCGTTCTGGGAAGGAAACTTTTGACTCCCAATTTTAGAAGAAAAATGTCTGCGTATGTGACGGAGACGGAGCAGATGGTAGAGGGGGTCAGATACCGTCCGGCAAAACTGTTCCGGCGCAATATAGAGGCATTTTACAGGTAGCTTACATACCGTTTAAGACATTTGAGCGACGATTCATGCAGATGACATAAATTATAACAAATTTTGTTATATACTGTCGAAAAGTGTGTTTTCACATAGGGAGGTATCATTACGAGATGGAATTACATAAGCTTAGTTCAAATGTCAACAAGAAAGCCGGTCTGTCAATCCGAAGAATCATCTTCGGATTATGTTTATTAACCGGGATAACGGTACTTGCTATTATTCTTTCTTATACAATTAAAGATAATAGCAAGCAGGTGCAATTATATAGCTCACAAATAGATAATACAATGTCAGAAAAAATAGCATTTATCAATACTGTTGCAACAGGGGCTTCTTCTGGAATGGCAGGTTCAGACTATTATGCGTATGTGGATGCGATGGTGGAACAGTATGATGATGTATCGGCAGTATATGTTTGCGTAAAGCAGGACGGTGTGATCTATTCAGATGGAATTATGACTTATATGTCGGGCGGATGGGTGCCGAATGAAGATTTTGTAGTGTCTGAGCGTGCATGGTATTTGGGTGCGGTAGATACGCAGGGTGTGTATGTCGCAGAGCCATATGTAGATGAACAATCTGGAAATATCTGCATCACTCTTGCGAAAGCGATATATAGTGGTGATTCCATCATTGGTGTAGCCGGAATCGATATGTATATGGATGATCTGGTTACTCTGATTGAAAATTCTTACAATGGCGGGGATTATGTGTTTTTAGTATCAAAGGAAGGGACTATCTTAACACATCCGAATGAAAATATTGCACTGAGTACTGAAGAAAATACGGCAATATCAGACGCTTTGAATGGGAAATATAAAAGTGTATATGATAAAAAGCTAACAACAAGATTAATCTGGGATTATAACGGTGGATTAAAATTTGCAATCTGTAACATTGCGGAAACGACAGGGTGGAGTGTGATAGCGGTGATCTCTCTTACCTGGATAATCGTGGTAATTGTTTTGATCATTGTACTGACGGTTGTACTGGGTATTGTTCTGGGGCAATGGGCAAAGCGGCAGCTGAATAATGGAATCAGCCCGATGTTTTCACCGCTTGAAGAACTGGCAGCAAATGTGAGTAAAATATCAGAAGGTGAATTGAACTACGTTTTCAATGTGGATAGACAGTCACAGGAAGTAAATGCATTGTCAATAGCGCTTAATAATACAATGAAAGAGCTGCAGCATTATATTTCAGAGATTACCAATACCGTAACTTCTATTTCAGAAAAAAATTTGAATTTTAGTATTGATGGAGAGTATGCAGGAGACTATGAAAAAATAGGAATTGCATTGGTTGACATTGTGAAAGTGCTGAACGAAAGCTTTGCGGAAATAAATGGGCAGGTAGCAACGCTGCTCCAATATTCGGAAAACTTATCAGAGACAAGTGAAAGTGTTGCTAATGTGGCGGCAATGCAAAGTGAATCTGTTGCGAATGCTTCAAGGGAGATGAAGAACCTGACAGATGATATGGAAAAAATAGCCGAGCTTGCGGTTTCTATCAAAGTAAATACGGAAAATGTAAATGAACGTTTGTCAGTTGGAAATACAGAAATGAGTGAGCTGGTTATGGCGATAGACGAAATAGCAAGCCGCTATGATGAAATTGCCGGATTTGTAACAGAGATCAATGCGATCGCAAGCCAGACAAATCTGCTTGCATTAAATGCATCAATAGAAGCTGCCAGAGCAGGAGAGGCAGGCAGGGGATTTGCCGTGGTTGCCACTGAAATTGGCACACTTTCAGCCAATAGTTCACAGGCAAGCGCGAAGATACATGATGTGATCGCCCATTCCCTGACCGCTGTTGAAAAAGGAAAAGAACTTGTTGCAAAAACAGATAAAACAATTTCTGAAAGTGCAGATTTTTCAGCTAATAATACACAGATAGTCGGCGAAATTGTAAATTTTGTTGAAACTCAGAAAAATTCTGCGGATGAAATATCTGCAAGTATAAAAAAAATGAGTGAAATGGTAGAAGATAATGCGGCCAGCGCCGAGGAAAATGCTGCAATTTCGTCGCATTTAGGAGAATGTGCACAGATGTTGATGAATACAATTGCACAATTTCAGCTGAGGGAACGCTGATTAAATCAGCGCTTCCCTAAAAATATGCTATACTGGCACAGAGAAATATCCAATAATAATATCGTTGGATTTAACAAGCTTATTTGAAAGTGAGATGAATGGTTTGGATTAAGATATCTGTAAAAGATCGGGAAAAAAATCTGTACGCCAATTTCAATTTGATTATTTCAAAATGTTGGACAGTATGCTATAATATTAGCTTGTATCACACCTTTTGTCGGGAAGCAAAAATATAGAGAAAGGCGAAAAACTTGTAAATAAAGGATTTTCGGATAGGTATAATCAGATATGAAACTAGGAATCGTCGGATTACCCAACGTGGGAAAAAGTACACTGTTCAACTCACTGACCAAGGCAGGTGCGGAATCTGCCAACTATCCGTTCTGCACGATCGACCCCAATGTGGGGATCGTCGCTGTGCCGGACGAGAGGATAAAAAAACTGGGCGAGATGTATCACTCCAAAAAGGTGACGCCTGCGGTCATCGAATTCGTAGACATTGCAGGGTTGGTAAAGGGCGCCAGCAACGGAGAGGGACTTGGGAATCAGTTCCTTGCCAACATCAGAGAGGTAGATGCCATTGTGCATGTGGTGCGCTGTTTTGAGGATACCAACGTTGTGCATGTGGACGGCAGTGTGGATCCGGCAAGGGACATCGAGACGATCAATCTGGAACTGATTTTTTCCGATATTGAGATTTTGGAGCGCAGGATTGCAAAGGTGGCAAAACAGGCGCGGATGGATAAGACGTGTGCGAAGGAGCTTGAGCTTTTAGAGGCAGTCAAGGGACATCTTGAGAACGGCAGTCTCGCGAGAACATTTGAGGTGCCTGAGGATGAGGATGCAGAAGGATGGTTTGCCTCCTATAATCTGTTGACGGCAAAGCCGGTTATTTATGCAGCGAATGTAGCCGAGGATGATCTTGCTGATGACGGGGCAGGCAATACGCATGTCGCGGCGGTCAGGGAAAAGGCAAAAGAGGAGAACAGTGAGGTCTTTGTCATCTGTGCACAGATTGAGCAGGAGATCGCAGAGCTTGACGATGATGAGAAGACAATGTTTCTGGAAGATCTGGGATTAAAGGAATCCGGTCTTGAGAAACTGATCGCGGCGAGTTATCGGCTGCTGGGGCTGATCAGCTATCTGACGGCAGGAGAGGACGAGACAAGGGCGTGGACCATCAAAATCGGAACGAAGGCGCCGCAGGCGGCCGGGAAAATCCATTCTGATTTCGAGAGGGGCTTCATCCGTGCCGAGGTCGTAAATTATCAGGATCTTCTGGACTGCGGAAGCCTTTCTGCGGCAAAGGAGAAAGGAATTGTCGGTTTGGAAGGAAAAGAATATGTCGTGAAAGACGGAGATGTGATTTTGTTCCGTTTCAATGTATAAGTTATTTTTCACGGGTCAGGAATGCGCATAAACTGCGCATTCCGTGAGAACATGATTCAGGAGTGAGGGGCGATTTTTGCGATGCAAACTTTGTTTGCATTGCAAAATCTTAGAATATCGCCCCGAATCGTTACTATGAGCGGCTCTCGAGCCGTGAGTAGTAACGTATAGAACAAGGTAACAGAGAAAAGCAGAACGCATATATTGTATCACGGTTTTTAGGAGGATAGAATAGTATGCGTTTTTGCGAGTTAGAGCGGAAAGAAGTCATTAATGTCACAAACTGCAAATGCCTTGGAAACGTAAAGGATCTGGAATTTGACGAGTGTGACGGCTGTATCAAGGCATTGATCGTACCGGGGCCTGCAAAATGGCTTGGATGTATGGGAAGAGAATTTGAGCTGTTCATTCCATGGTGCAAAATTGTAAAGATCGGTCCGGATATCATTTTGGTGGATATCGACGAGAAGGAAGCGCATCATAAGATCGGATAAAAATTGTCGAAAAAGAAATTTTGTTGACAATCGCAAAAAGTGCGGATATACTACACTAAAGAGTACTTTTACACGGAGGTAATGTATGAAATGCCCATTTTGCAGCAGTGAAAATACCAGAGTGATCGATTCAAGACCGGCAGACGATAACAGTTCGATCCGCCGCCGCAGGCTGTGCGATGAATGTGGAAAACGGTTTACCACTTATGAGAAGGTGGAGACGATACCACTCATCATTATCAAGAAAGACAATAACCGGGAGCAGTATGACCGATCCAAGATCGAGGCGGGTGTATTGCGTGCGTGTCACAAGAGACCGATCTCTGTGAATGAGGTCAACCAGCTTGTGGATGAAGTTGAGACAGAGATTTTTAACCGGGAGGAGAAAGAGATTCCGAGCACTGCGATCGGAGAGATCGTGATGGACAAAATCAAGAATCTGGATTCTGTTGCCTATGTGCGTTTTGCTTCGGTGTACCGCGAATTCAAGGATGTCAATACATTTATGAGCGAACTGAAAAAAATGCTGGATAAATAGCATGGGAAACAATGGAAAGAGACATAATCAGGGGGTGTCACTTTAGCGATTGTAGATCGTAAAGCGGCAGTCCCTTTTTTTGCGCACCTGCTCGATTGAAAAATTTACTGGATATTTTTGCGGAAATGTAGTAATCTATGTAGCGGAAAGGAAACGGAGGCTGCAATGATATTTGAGAAGTTATATCCCGGAGAATATGTGGATTCCACCTATGATATAGATTTTGAAGGACTCTGGAAAGAGGGATACCGCGGGGCCATTTTCGATATTGATAATACACTGGTGCCTCACGGAGCTCCGGCAGACGAAAGAGCCTGCGCGCTGTTTTCGCATCTGAAAGAGTTGGGATATGAGTGCATGCTCCTCTCGAACAATAAGGAGCCGCGGGTGAAACAGTTTCACGACGCCGTACAGGTTTCCTATATCCATAAGGCAGGCAAGCCGAATCCCGCAAGTTACCGCAGGGCGATGGCACAGATGGGAACGGACGAGCACAACACGCTCTTTGTGGGAGATCAGATATTTACGGATATTTACGGGGCGAANCTTACCGGCATCCGCACTATTTTGGTAAAGCCGATCCATCCGAAGGAGGAGATCCAGATCGTATTGAAGCGTTATCTGGAAAAGATCGTACTTTTCTTTTACAGAAGGCGTGTACAAAAATAAAAGCAAAACAGGAATTTGAAAGGAACGTGTTTACGAATGAAAATTGCAATNGGAAATGATCATACAGCGACAGAATTGAAAGCAGTCATCATGGATTATGTGAGAGAGCTTGGGCATGANGTCATCAACTTCGGTACAGACAGCANGGAGAGCTGCGACTANCCGAANTACGGGGAANTGGTCGGNCGTGCAGTCGTGGNGGGAGAGGCGGACTGCGGTATTCTGATCTGCGGCACCGGCGTCGGNATCTCCATTGCNGCAAATAAGGTNAAGGGAGTCCGNGCNGGAGTCTGTTCGGACTGTGCGACNGCAAGACTGATCAGNGAACANAACGANGCCAANATCATTGCTTTTGGCGCAAGGATTGTCGGAGCGGAACTGGCAAAGGATATGGTAAANGCATATCTGAGTGCNGAATTTCAGGGGGGAAGACANCAGGCACGTGTGGATATGATCCNCGAAATTGAGGAGAAGAACGCGTAAAACAGCANAAAATGNCNTGTTTTGGCATATTTATGTGGAATTNNACAGAAAAAGCTTGAAATGTAAGTTCTTTTAATATAAAATAAAAAGCNNGNGAGTAAAAATGTAAGTGCATTATTTAAGGAGGAAACATATATGATTTCAGCAGGAGATTTCAGAAATGGTATTACCATCGAATTAGAGGGTAATATTTACCAGATTATCGAATTCCAGCATGTGAAACCGGGAAAAGGAGCTGCGTTCGTAAGAACNAAGTTAAAGAATATCAAGAGCGGCGGCGTAGTTGAAAAAACCTTCCGTCCTACCGAGAAATGCCCGCAGGCGCGTATCGATAGAAAAGATCATCAGTATCTGTATGCAGACGGAGATTTATACTATTTCATGGATGTAGAGACCTACGATCAGATCGCACTGTCGAAGGACGATATCGGCGATGCGCTGAAGTTTGTGAAGGAAAATGAGATGGTCAAGCTGTGTTCACACAACGGCAGCGTGTTTGCAGTGGATCCGCCACTGTTCGTGGAACTGCAGATCACCGAGACAGAGCCGGGCTTTAAGGGAGATACGGCAACGGGTGCTACCAAGCCGGCTGTTGTGGAGACCGGAGCAACCGTGTATGTACCGCTGTTCGTAGAGCAGGGCGATACGATCAAGATTGACACNCGTACCGGAGAATATTTATCCAGAGTTTAATAAAGTATGTCGCATCAAGCGTCGGATGGAGTGTANATCACTCCGCCGGCGCTTTTTTGTATAATATAGNGATCGCAAGNAGCGCGATCNCAATCTGGCTTACCAGCATTGCAGCCAGATAGCTTTTGATGCCGTACACNGGAACCGCAAACATCACGAAGAGAATNCGGATACCGCAGGAGAGCAGATTCAACAGGAAGGTAATGCCCGGGTATCCCAGTCCNTGCAGGATGCTCGTCAAGGTGGAGCCNAGATACAGAAACGGACAGATCCACCCCAGAGTGACGATAAANGTTCCGGCAAGNGCATTCCCGAAAAGAGTGTTTCCGAGATATTTACCGGTAAAGAGAAAGGCAGCAGTGCAGAGAAAACCCAGGATCAGACAGGATTCCACTGTTTTNCGGATGGTACGGTGNATCAGNCGGATGTCCCCGGANGCCTGGGCTTCTGAAATGGTNGGNAGCAGCAGGACTGACACCGAGTTTGTGATGACGGAAGGAAACATGATAACCGACATTGCCATTCCTGTCAGGATGCCGTAAACACCGAGCGCCTCCGAATTGGTATAGCCAAACATGCGCAGGCGGTTTGGGATCATGATATTTTCAAANCCGGAAAACAGNGTCAGNACCACGCGGTTGGCGGTCAGCGGAATTGCCATGGAAAGCAGATTTCTGGTATAGGGAACCAGATTGCGGGNCANTGTGGAGCGCAGTCCGGGTGCCGGCCGCCGGAATGAAAAACAGGTCAGGGAGACTAAGGTGCTCGCGGNCTCNCCGATCACCATGCCCCAGATAATGAATGTGAGGGAAAAAGGNTTNCCTTCACTCAGGCAGATNNGGTAAAANAGGTAGATNCTNCCCACCCGTGCAAGCTGCTCTGTCAGTTGACACAGAGAAGGAACNCCGGTTTTTTTGATACCGTAATAATAGCCGTTGATGCACGCGTGGATNCAGCACGGCGCGAAGGAAAAGGCGAGTACCTTAAGCAGGGGAGTGCATCTGGCGTCGCCCAGCCAGGAGACGGAAAGAAATTCTGCATAACGGTAGAGCAGAAATCCGACTGCTGCAGAGAGAAGCAGGGAGATCGCCGTTCCGATCGAGAGGTAGGCAACGGCGGATGCAGGGGTCTGTGATGCTGCGCCATTTCGGGAGAGAATAGACTGCTTTCCAACCTCGTCGGATACAAATTTTGAGATGGATGTCTGGATTCCTGCCATCGTGACGGCAAAGCCTAACGCGGCAACGGGGGAGATCAGCTGATAAATTCCAAGACCTTCTGCACCAATTGTGCGGGAAAGGAATATTTTATAGAAGAACCCTATCACACGAGTGAGCACTCCTGCGATAGTCAGTACTAATGTTCCGGTAATAAAGGCACTTTTTGTTTTGGAAATAGATGAATTTTGCAACAGCAACCTCCGAGAACTGCCGGAAAACCGGTTTCATTTCTATAATTTCAGTATATGTCAGAGGTGAAAAGAAAATGAATAGTCAGATTTATTTAGATAATGCGGCAACAACACAGATGTCGGACAAAGTCAAGGAGGCGATGGAGCCGTACTTAAAAGAAAAATTCGGAAATGCATCTACAATGTATTCCTATGGGGAGGAGGCAGCAGGCGCGATGGAGCATGCAAGGGAAATCATTGCCCGCACGCTGGATGCCAGACCGTCGGAAATCTATTTTACCTCAGGCGGTTCCGAGTCGGACAACTGGGCGGTGAAGGCAATTGCGGGGGCATATAAGCAGCGGGGCNATCACATCATCACCAGCCGCATTGAGCATCATGCCATTCTNAACTCCTGCGAATATTTAGAACGGCTGGGTTATAAGGTGACTTATCTTGATGTGGACGAAAACGGTATGGTCTCACCTGAAGATGTTGTGAATGCCATACGTCCGGATACGATATTGATAACGGTTATGTTCGGAAATAACGAGGTCGGAACGATTGAGCCGATCATGCAGATCGGAAGGATTGCCAGAGAGCATAAGATTTTGTTCCACACGGATGCCGTGCAGGCGTATGCCCAGATCCCAATATCGGTGCAGCATTATCCGATCGACCTTTTAAGCGCCAGTGCGCACAAGTTCCACGGACCTAAGGGAGTAGGTTTTTTGTACATCCGCGACGGGATCATCATACCGTCCTTTATCCATGGGGGAGGACAGGAGCGCGGAAAGCGTGCGGGAACAGAGAATGTACCGGGGATCGTGGGAATGGGCGCTGCGGTTGAAATCGCTTTTTCCAATATGCGCTATCGCATCCGAAAGGAAACAATGCTGCGCAATTATCTGATGGAAAAAGTGATGCATGAAATCCCGGATGCCCGGATCAACGGACACAGAACACACCGCCTGCCGGGGAATACAAGTTTTTCCTTTCGGGGTGTGGACGGGGCGTCTTTGCTGATCCTTATGGAGGAAGACGGAATCTGTGCTTCAGGAGGATCTGCCTGCAATACGGGAGAGAGCCGTATCTCATATGTCATTGATGCGTTGGGAGTTCCGGAAGAATATGCGGCAGGAACGGTCCGCATGACTCTGTGCGGAGATACCACACGTGCGGATATCGATGCGGCAGTGGAATCACTGAAACGGAATATCGACAGACTTCGCGAATAAAAAAAGGAATCCGTTAGGATTCCTTTTTGTTAGTTGTCGTTTTCGTCGCTCTCCGACATAGAGTAGACCTGACGCTTTCTTGCCATCTCGTCATTTTCCAGATATTCGTCATAGGTGGAAACTTTGTCCACAAAGGTTCCGTCCGGCAAAAATTCGATGATACGGTTTGCCGTCGTCTGCACTACCTGATGGTCGCGCGATGCGAACAGCACGACACCGGGGAACTTGATCAGACCGTTGTTTAACGCCGTGATGGATTCCATATCCAGATGGTCGGTCGGCTCATCCAAAATCAGCACGTTGCTTCCCATGATCATCATGCGGGAGAGCAGTACGCGAACTTTTTCTCCACCGGAGAGCACACGCATTTTTTTCGTGCCGTCTTCGCCGGCAAAAAGCATGCGGCCCAAAAAACCGCGGACATAGGTTGCATCCTTGATTTCAGAGTACTGTGTCAGCCAGTCAACGATCAGAAGGTCCGTATCGAAAATCTCAGTGTTGTCTTTCGGGAAGTAGGACTGGCTTGTCGTTACGCCCCATTTGTAAGAACCGCTGTCCGGTTCCATTTCGCCGGCAAGGATCTTGAACAAAACCGTTTTCGCAAGCTCGTTGCTTCCGACAAAAGCGATTTTGTCGTCGTGTCCGACGATAAAGGAGACATTGTCGAGTACCTTGACGCCGTCGATGCTTTTGGTCAGTCCCTCGACGGTCAGCACTTCGTTGCCGATCTCACGGTTCGGACGGAAATCAATATACGGATATTTACGGCTGGAAGGCCGGATCTCCTCCAGCTGGATTTTTTCCAGAGCGCGTTTTCTGGAGGTCGCCTGCTTGGATTTGGAAGCGTTTGCGGAGAAGCGGGAAATGAATTCCTGCAGCTCTTTGATCTTTTCTTCTTTCTTTTTGTTGGCCTCCTTCATCTGTTTGACCAGAAGCTGGCTGGACTCGTACCAGAAGTCATAGTTTCCGGCGTAGAGCTGGATTTTTCCGTAGTCGATATCTGCAATATTCGTGCAGACCTTGTTCAGGAAATAGCGGTCATGGGAGACCACGATGACAGTATTCTCGAAATTGATCAAAAACTCTTCGAGCCAGCTGATCGCGTCCAGATCAAGATGGTTGGTAGGCTCGTCCAGAAGAAGAATGTCCGGGTTGCCGAAGAGTGCCTGCGCAAGAAGAACTTTAACCTTTGATGCGCCCGGCATGTCGGACATCTGCATGGAATGCTCCTCCGTGGGAATGCCGAGACCGTTTAACAGGGTGGCTGCGTCCGATTCTGCGTTCCATCCGTCCATGTCGGCAAATTCCGCCTCCAGTTCACTGGCGCGGATGCCGTCCTCGTCGGTAAAGTCTTCCTTCATATAGATAGCGTCTTTTTCTTTCATAATATCATAGAGACGTTTGTTTCCCATGATGACGGTGTCAAGTACAGTGTATTCATCATATTTAAAGTGATCCTGCTGCAAAAAGGAAAGACGCTGTCCGGGGCTGATCACAACCTCACCGCTGGTAGGCTCTAACTGTCCGGATAAAATTTTAAGGAAAGTCGATTTGCCTGCACCGTTGGCGCCGATCATTCCGTAACAGTTGCCTTCCGTGAATTTGATATTGACGTCTTCAAAAAGAGCTTTTTTTCCAAGACGAAGTGTAATGTTGTTTGCACTGATCATAATTTGTTTACTCCTGATTTTTCATTTCTCTGATTTTTCAATTTATCATACTAGAAAAAAAAGATAAATGCAACTAATTTGCTTGGATTTTGACGTGGATTTGTTATAATGAGGATATATCTTACGGAGGGGAATAAGGGAGACACCTATGGAGTATACAAAAAATGAGTGGATGATGACGGATGCACTGGAGGAACTTCCGGTCGGCGTGTGTGTGCTGCAGGTTACAGACGGAGAGGGAGCCGAAAAATATCTCTTCTGCAATGCAAACAGAGAATTTTTTGAGGGCATCGGATATCAGCCAAATGAATTTCCGGGCAGTGATAAAAATATATACAGGATTCTGGTCAGGGATGACAGGAGAAAAATGCAGAACATGCTTGACCGCGCGGCAGAGCATGCTGATATGAGTTATTCAGAAATCTTCGAAGTCAAGCACAAAGACGGCACGGTATATTCGGTGCAGTGGAGTGTCCGCCGGCGGCAGGATGGTGCAGGCGGTTTTTGCCTGCTCTGCTGCATCAACCAATTGGATGCGATCATGCGGGAGAAGACAGCGCTGAAGGACAAACTTAACAATGAGAGTCAGGAGAAGAAGCGTCTGGGCAATTTGATCAATGATCTTCCAGTGGGTGTTGCCGTGGTCAAAGGCGGCAACAATATCACGTTGGAGGATGCGAATGCCGGATTTCTGAAAGCCAAAGGATACTCCGCATCGGAATTGAAAACAAACGCGCATTCGTTTTTGGAGAATATCTATTCTGCAGACGTGGAAAAGCTTGAAAGCGCTATTGACAGATGCCGCAGTAAACGTACCGTGGAGGAATTGGAACTTCGGGTGCTGACAAAAGACGGAGATGTGCGGTGGGAACTTGTACAGTGCCGGCTGTATTATTACTGCGATGCGATTCCTTACTATATATTGACCAGCTGGGATATCAATGCGAGAAAAATACTCGAGGACGAGCTGCGGCTTCGGGATGAGCAGTATCAGATGCTCGAGGAGCTTACCGATGAATTCCCGCTGGAATATGACGTTGAGACAGAGTGTTTCCGTGTACCCAAAAAGTATCATGAGAACGGAAAAGTTACCGATCCGGATAAGAAATATATGAAACCGGAGGAGATGCTGGATGACATCCTCATTGAAGATCAGAGTGTGTTTGCGCAGGCGATCATGCAGGCGGCAAGAGAGGAGACGACGGGGACTGTGGATTACAGGCTGAACGTTGCCCCGGAGGGCAGGACGCCGGTGTATGTCTGGTACAGAACCGTCTACCGCAGCATTGTGGGCGTCAACGGATGGGTCAACCGTGTCATTGGGCGGAGCTATGATATCAGCTCTGACCGAAAGATTCAGGAGGCGCTGTCCGAAGAAATGCGCTTGGATCCGCTGACCAAGCTGCTCAACAAAGTGGCGGTTGGGGAGGCAATCAATCAATTTCTGTGCAGTAACCCCGAGGGGACAAATGTGATGTTCCTGATCGATATAGACAATTTTAAGCAGGTCAATGATACATTCGGACATATCGTCGGTGATACGGTAATCTGTGATATTGCCAATGTACTGCAGAAGCAGTTCCGAAAAACGGATATTGTGGGACGGGTCGGAGGAGACGAGTTTATTGCATTTATGAAGAGCACCACTATGGAACATGCGATAAGGAAAGCAGAGATGCTCTGCCAGGCAGCGGCAAAGAAGCTGAACGGTGACAATGTGGAGGTCAGCCTTACGCTCAGTGTCGGAATTGCGGTCTACCATGACGACGGAGATGACTATGAGACGCTGTTTGACATGGCAGACCGGGCAATGTATCAGACGAAACGCTCCGGTAAAAACGGTTTTTCCTTTGTGAAAAAGGGGGAGGAGGAAAACGGCGCACTTAAAAGGAAACGCACAGAGGAAGATACTCTTTTGCGGAATACGGAACTGGATAAGGAGTTTTTACATATTGCATTTAATCTGCTTTCCCATGCGAAGGATATTAACGGTTCCTTGAATGTGCTGATCGAGCAGATCGGCAGAAAGTACGGGGTGGATGTGGTCTCTGTGTTTGAATACGAGGAAAATCAGTGTGAGATGACACTGACGAACTCATGGAACCGGTTCGAAGGCGTGACCAGCAGACAGGTCACGATCCCGCGTACGATCATGGAGTTTAAGGATGCCGATGTCGGAGCATTTGTGGTGACGGACGAAGAGAGCATGCGCAGGCAGAATCCGGATTTTTGGAAGCTCTGGAACTGCGATGTCAACCGGATCAGTCATATTGCCGGAAGTAAATTTGAATTTTACGGAAACCGCATGGGCTGCCTGTATATGGGAATCAGCCGCCGGGACGAAGGCTTCAGCGCGGTGGAGGAGAATACGCTTTGCGAACTGAGCAGAGTGGTATCTGTGTTTGTGACGCTGCGCAGTAAGCTTAGGGAGGACCAACGGGAGATCAGGCATCTGCAGGATCGGGACCAGCTGACGGGACTGTACAATTTAGATGCGTTCCGAACCCGTGTGAGCAGGGTATTGCAGGAGGCAGGGAAAGGCGGGGCAAATCGGCGCTCGCCGAAGTGTTATGCGCTTGCACATGTGGATATCAATGACTTTTCCTATGTCAACGAGAACTTCGGACAGCAGGTGGGAGACGAGATCCTGCGTGAGTTTGCCAGAATGCTTCAAAGGGATGAAAATATAGCGGAATCTTGCCGGATGTATTCGGATTTCTTTATAGAATTCGTGACTGGTGAGAGCAGGGAGGATGTTTATCAGAAAATATCCCGATCCAATCAAATGTTTGAGGAGCTTCAGAAAGTAAAATATCCTGCGAGCAGTATGCACCTTTCCAGCGGAATCTGTTATGCAGAGGATTGCGGAATGAACTTCGAGACTGTCCTTGAGGGAGCGAATCTTGCGAGAAAGCATGCGAAAGAACATAAGAGCAGAAATGCCGTGGTCTACTGTGACAGTATGAGGGAACGCCGCGACGATGAGATACGGATTACGGGCCGGTTTTATGCCGCGATGCAGAAAGGGGAGATCGAGCTGTTTCTCCAGCCGAAATTCCTGTTGGACGAACAGACGATATACGGAGCAGAGGCGCTGGCAAGGTGGCGCCTTCCGGGAGGAGATCTGCTTCCGCCGGACAGATTTATTCCGCCGCTTGAGAATGTCGGATATATTGTTGATCTTGATTTCTGTATTCTCGAGCAGCTTCTTCGGGCGATGAAGCGTTGGAAGGATGCAGGGAAGAAGCTGTTTACGATCTCTACCAATTTCTCCAGACGAAATTTTGACGGCGACAGCCGGAAATTCGTGGAGCGGCTGCAGGCGGTTGTGGCGCGTTACGGAATCGAACCAAAATATATTGAGATCGAGATCACGGAGAGTGTGATCGCGGAAAATCTTTCCGGCTTAAAAGGATGCCTCGATGAGCTGGCGAAGCTTGGATACCGGATCGCCATCGACGATTTCGGCACGGGATACTCGTCCTTGAGTGCTCTGTTGGAGATACCGGCGAACGTCATCAAGATAGACAAGAGCTTTACCGACCGGATCAACATGGAAGAACAGCGCAATTTCGTTGCCCAGATGGGAAAATTCATCCGGTCAGCCAAAGAGGAAGTGATTTTTGAGGGGATTGAAGAGCAGAGGCAGTGTAAATTTCTTCTGGACTGCGGTTTCCGGTACGGTCAGGGGTATTTGTTTGACCGCCCGATCCCGGTAAGCGAATTTGAACGCAAGTACATATGAGGTTACTGTACAGATTGCACACATTTTCGTACAGTCAGAACGCTTTACAATCGAGAAATTAAATGATAAAATGAAGACAGTCATTCATTTTATAATTATCTAAGGAGGAATCAGTAATGTCCAGAGCAAAACAGTCAATGGACGGTAATACTGCGGCAGCTCATGTAGCTTATGCGTTTACTGATGTTGCAGCTATTTACCCAATTACACCATCCAGTCCGATGGCAGATACCGTAGATCAGTGGTCTGCAGCGGGACAGGACAATATTTTCGGTAATCAGGTTAAAGTAGTGGAGATGGAGTCAGAGGCAGGTGCGGCAGGAGCCGTTCACGGTTCTTTGGCAGCGGGTGCATTGACGACTACCTTTACAGCATCACAGGGACTCTTGTTGATGATCCCTAACATGTATAAGATCGCAGGTGAGCAGCTCCCGTGTGTATTTGATGTTTCTGCGCGTACCGTGGCAACGCAGTCTTTAAATATTTTCGGTGACCACAGTGACGTATATGCCTGCCGTCAGACAGGTTTCGCAATGTTATGTGAGACTAACCCGCAGGAAGTTATGGACTTAAGCCCGGTTGCACACCTTGCAACGATCGAGGGCAAGGTTCCGTTCATCAACTTCTTTGACGGATTCCGCACCTCACATGAGATTCAGAAGATTGAGAAATGGGATTATGCAGACTTAAAAGAAATGTGCAACATGGACGCTGTAGCAGCATTCCGTGCGCATGCACTTAATCCGGAGCATCCGGCTATGCGCGGTTCTCATGAGAACGGAGATGTTTTCTTCCAGCACCGTGAGGCATGTAACACAGTTTACAATGAGCTGCCGGCTATCGTTGAGAAATATATGGCGAAGATCAACGAGAAACTGGGAACCAATTACGATCTCTTCAACTACTACGGAGCAGAGGATGCGGAGCGCGTGATCGTAGCGATGGGTTCCATCAACGATGTTGCTGAGGAAGTAATTGATTACCTGACCGCTAAGGGCGAAAAAGTCGGTCTGATCAAGGTTCGTCTCTACCGTCCGTGGGTAGCAGAATCTTTCTTAAAGGTTCTTCCGAAGACCGCTAAGAAGGTTGCTGTACTTGACAGAACCAAAGAGCCGGGAGCGCTTGGCGATCCGTTATATCTGGATGTTGCAGCGACTCTTCGCGAGGCAGGACTTGATGCGATCGTGCTGACAGGCGGACGCTACGGATTAGGTTCCAAGGATACACCGCCTTCATCCGTATTTGCTGTATACAAAGAGCTCGAGAAAGATGCTCCGAAGGCACGCTTTACGATCGGTATCGTAGACGATGTTACCAACTTAAGCTTACCGGAAGTAAAACCGGCTCCGATCACAGCGGCAGAGGGTACGGTAGAGTGCAAATTCTGGGGACTCGGCGGTGACGGTACGGTTGGAGCAAACAAGAACTCAACCAAGATCATCGGTGATCACACAGACAAGTTCATTCAGGCATACTTCCAGTATGACTCCAAGAAGACTGGCGGTGTTACCATTTCCCACTTGAGATTCGGTGACAAGCCGATCAGAAGTCCGTATTACATCAATCAGGCAGACTTTGTGGCATGCCACAATCCGTCCTATGTGACCAAAGGATTCAAGATGGTACAGGATGTTAAGCCGGGCGGAGTATTCATGATCAACTGCCAGTGGTCAGATGAAGAGCTTGAGCATCATCTGAACGCAGAGGCAAAGAAATATATTGCAGACAACAACATTCAGTTATATACCATCAACGCGATCGACAAGGCGATTGAGATCGGAATGGGCAAGCGTACCAACACGATCCTTCAGTCAGCATTTTTCAAGCTTGCGAATGTGATGCCGATCGATGAGGCGGTAGACTTCATGAAACAGGCTGCAAAGAAATCCTACGGCAAGAAGGGCGATGCGATCGTAGAGATGAACTACAAGGCAATCGATGCCGGTGTGGATGCGGTACATAAAGTAGAGATTCCTGACTCATGGAAGAATCCCCAGGCAGATCCGGCTCCCGCTGAGCTGAAAGGACGTCCTGCAACCGTTAAGATGGTAACCGAGCTGATGAACCCGATCTCCCTGATGGATGGCGATTCCCTTCCGGTATCTGCATTCATGGGCAATCCGGACGGACAGTTCGAGCACGGTGCAGCAGCATACGAGAAGCGCGGTACGGCCGTAACGGTTCCGACATGGAGCGCAGAGAAATGTATCCAGTGTAACCAGTGTGCGTTTGTATGTTCTCATGCTACCATCCGTCCGTTCATGCTGAGCGAGGATGAGGTAAAGGCAGCTCCGGAGCAGATCAAGCTGGCTGATACCAAACCGAAGGCAAGCGAATACAAATATACCATGAGCGTATCACCGTTAGACTGTATGGGATGCGGCGAGTGTATCACCGTATGTCCGGTAGGCGCGATCGAGATGGTTCCGCAGGAATCTCAGGCAGCAGAGCAGCCTGTATTTGATTACCTTGTGGCAAACGTAGGCAAGAAACCGGGTATGCCGGCAGACAATACAGTAAAGGGATCTCAGTTCAATCAGCCGCTGCTTGAGTTCTCAGGCTCCTGTGCAGGATGTGCGGAGACTTCCTACGCTCGTTTGATCACACAGCTGTTCGGTGAGCATATGTATATCTCCAATGCGACAGGATGCTCCTCCATCTGGGGTGGTCCGGCTGCAACTTCACCGTATACTGTGAACAAAGATTCCAACAAGGGACCGGCTTGGGCGAACTCACTGTTCGAGGATAACGCAGAACACGGTCTGGGTATGGAGATCGGTCAGAGAGTTCTTCGTGAGCAGGCGATCGCAAGTGCACAGAAATGTGCTTCTTCCGATAACGCTGGCGCAGAGTTAAAAGCAGCGTTTGATCAGTTCATGGAGACCAAGAACGACACCAAGGCAAATGCAGCAGCAACAGACGCTCTTGTAGCTGAGCTTGAGAAAGCGGCAGCAGCAGGATGCCCGGATGCTAAGGATGCTCTTGCAAAGAAAGATTACCTCACCAAGAAATCTATCTGGATCTTCGGCGGTGACGGATGGGCATATGATATCGGATTCGGCGGATTGGATCATGTACTTGCTTCCGGCGAGAACGTAAACGTTATGGTATTTGATACCGAGATGTACTCCAATACAGGCGGTCAGGCTTCCAAGGCTTCCAACATCGGTGAGGTTTGCCAGTTCGCGGCTGCAGGTAAGGATGTCGGCAAGAAGAGCCTTGCGGAGATCGCAATGAGCTACGGTTACGTATATGTGGCACAGATCGCTCTCGGCGCAAACATGGCTCAGGCTGTCAAAGTGTTGACAGAGGCAGAGGCTTATAACGGACCTTCTCTGATCATCGGCTACGCTCCGTGTGAGCTGCACGGTGTAAAGGGCGGTATGAATCACTGCCAGGATGAGATGAAGAAAGCGGTAGCAGCAGGCTACTGGAATCTCTTCTCCTTCAATCCTGCACTCAAAGCAGAAGGCAAGAATCCGTTCACACTGACCTCAAAGCCGGGCGACGGCAGTTATCAGGATTTCCTGAACAACGAGACACGTTACAGCCGTCTGACCAGGGCATTCCCGGAGAGAGCAGAGAAACTCTTTGCTGCATCCGAGGAAGCTGCAAAGGCTCGTTACGAACATCTGTTGAGATTGGTAGAATTATACAAATAAGAAAACATGAAGCAATGACAGAAGCGCAGTCCATTTTTACGGGCTGCGCTTTTTTTTTCTTTACAATAAAATTGCATAATGTTACAATAATAGATAGTTGCATGGAAAACACAGGATTACACGTTATGGCAAAGTATGCCGTAACGGATACAAAACAGGGGAGGAAGCGTTTCTATGGCAAACGTATTTGAAACATTATTGGCACAGCGACACCCCAACAGAAATAGAACGCCGCAGGTACAAAGAGATACAGAGGCACAGAACAGAGAAAGAACACAACAGAGGGAAAGGATCACAGAAGAAATGGAAAATGAAGATTTCTTATTAAGCCAGATTGACGAATTCAGAGAGAAGGCAAAACAGCTGCAGGAGCTTTTGACAGCGAGGGAGAGCAAGGTACTTGAGCTTCAGTCACTGGTGAATGAACGGGAGGATAAGGCACAGGAATTGGAGACGATTCTCACGGAGCGTCAGGAAAAGGCTGACGGTCTTGTGACACAGCTTGACCGGAAGGTAGATGAGATGACCTCTGCTGTGACGAACAAAATGGCTGAGATCGAGAATCGCATTTTGGATCATGTGTCAGAAATCAAGCAGGTCAGTGCAGAGCAGCTTGCAGAGAACCAGCGTATCCTGGAGGAGCAGCTTGCCACCGGTCAGCAGCCGGATCAGGATCAGCTTGCAGAAAATCAGCGTGTATTGGCAGAGCAGTTTGCGACGAGCCAGCAGTATATAGAGGATCAGTTTGCAGAGAATAAGCAGTATCTGACGGGACAGCTCGCAGCGAATCAGCGTCTGTTGGCAGAGCAGTTTGCAACCAGCCAGCAGTATATGGAAGACCAGTTTGCAGAGAACAAGCAGTATCTGATGGGTCAGATTGCAGCGGGACATAAGCAGGTGTCAGAGCAGTTAACGGCAAACCAGCAGTATGTGGAAGACCAATTGGCGGAGAATAAGCAGTATCTGATGGGACAGCTTGCGGCAAATCAGCAGTATGTGGAGGAGCAGCTGGCACCCAACCGGCAGCTGCTTGAGGAACTGGCCGCCGAGTACAGAAAGCTGGGAGAGGGCCAGGATACAGAACTCAAGGGATTGCTTGAGAATACCACAACACAGTTGGAAACCATCAAAATGGATATTTCTGAGAAGGTTCACACGGAGAATGTTAAGTGCTATCGAAATATTCAGGATCTGTTCAATGAATTTGATTCTAAGTTGGAGAAGATAGAGGATACCGAGAAGAGTGTTAACTCTGTAAAAGGTTATGTAAAGTGCCTCACATGGTTTTCTATTTTGGATTTTGTGGTTTTGATCGCTTTTATCCTGTATTCGATCGGGATATTCAATTTTTAAAATTAGGAAAGCGGGCAGGGGGGAAATGGCATGAGCTCAGAAACCAAAAAAGTATGGGTTGTAGGGCATAAAAATCCGGACACTGACTCTATCTGTGCGGCAATTGCGTACGCATATTTGAAAAATCAGTCAGATAAGGAAAAGAGCTATGTACCCAAGCGTGCCGGAACCATCAATGAGGAGACGCGATATGTGCTGGAATACTTTGCCGCCGAGGAGCCGGAGCTTGTGGAGTATGCCGGAACCCAGATCAAAGATATCAGCATTCGCAAGACGGTGGGCGTCAACAGTCAGATCTCGCTAAAACGTGCATGGGAGCTGATGAAGAAGCTGGAAGTTGTGACCCTGCCTGTGACAAANCGTCAGGGAAAAATGGAGGGCGTCATTGTCACGAAAGATATTGCGACCTCCTATATGGATGTGTTTGACAATCATGTGCTATCCAAGGCAAGAACACAGTATAAGACAATTGCAGAGACCATAGACGGAGAGGTGATCGTCGGCAACGAGCACGCCTATTTTGTTCAGGGGAAAGTGGTAGTTGCCACATCCAATCCGGAGTATATGGCGGATTACATAGAAAACGATGACCTTGTAATCCTTGGCGACCGCGAGGAGGCGCAGATACAGGCGATCCGGTCCAATGCAAGCTGTATTGTGGTAGGCGGAGGTCTCGAGGTAGATGAAGAGGTGAGAGAGCTCGCCGAAAAGAAGGACTGTGTCGTCATTGCATCGCCGTTTGATACGTTCTCCGTGGCGAGACTCATCAACCAGAGTATGCCGATCAAGCAGTTTATGACGAAGAAAGATCTGATCTGCTTTTACAGNGACGATTATGTAGACTACGTCAAGGACGTGATGTCGAAGGTCAGACACCGTGATTTCCCGGTGATAGGGGTAGACGGTAAATATGTGGGAATGATTTCGCGGCGAAATCTTNTGAGTATGCAGAAGAAACAGATCATTCTGGTAGANCACAATGAAAAGGCACAGGCGTTAGACGGGATTGACGAGGCAGAGATTCTGGAGATCATCGANCATCACAGACTCGGAAGTCTTGAGACCATGTCTCCGGTTTATTTCCGAAATCAGCCTTTGGGGTGTACCTCTACNATCATTTATCAGATGTATGGGGAGCAGGGGGTNGAGATTCCTAAGCAGATTGCAGGTCTTCTTCTGTCGGCGATCATCTCCGATACACTTATGTTTCGCTCGCCAACCTGTACGGCGCTCGACAAATCTGTAGCGGAGGCATTGGCTCANATTGCAGGGATTGATATTGAAACCCATGCCAAAAATATGTTCCACGCCGGAAGCGATTTTAAGAACAAGACTACCGAAGAGATCTTTTATCAGGATTTCAAGATTTTCCACACGGAGGAGTGCGACTTTGGTGTGGCGCAGGTCAGCGCCATGAGCAGTGAACAGCTGGATAAGCTGGGAGAACAGCTGCATCCGTTTATGACACAGGTATTGGGAGAAAAGAAACTGGATATGGTTTATGTGATGCTGACGAATATTTTTGCGGAGTCCTCTAAAGTAATTTTTGCAGGGAACGGAGCCGGACGCGCGTTGGCAAAGGCATTTCACCAGAGCGAGAATGAGAGCGGAATCCTGCTGGAGGGAATCGTATCCCGCAAGAAGCAGCTGATCCCGACGCTCATGAATGCAATGGCAGAGGATTAGATTTACAGAAGGCTTTGGCGGAAGTCCCGGGGGGATTCGCCGAAGCTTTTTTTGTAGGCCCGCAGGAAGGTGGAGTAATTTTTGTAGCCGCAGGCATAGCAGACCTCTGTGATCGGTACGCCGCTGCGGATCATCTGTTTTGCCATGAGAAGGCGCTTGGTGGAAAGATAACTCCCAATGGTATACCCGGTCTGTTCCTTAAAGCTGTGCATCAGATAATACCGGCTCAAAAAAAAGCGCGAGGAAAGACTGTCAATAGAGATATCTTCCGCGAGGTGTGCGTTGAGATAATCCAGAACCGCGATGATTTTTTCATCGGAGGGAGAATTCTCAATATATTCAATACGGTTGTGCATNGCTGCACGGTTGAGATGTATCATNAATTCCAGAAAGAGAAGCTCCTGATACAGACNGCAGGCATAGTCACTGTCCTTAAGAGAGAGATCNAGAGCACGGATGGCGCTGTTTAGNCGCTCCAAAGAGCCGCTCTGAAAGCGGAGCACATGTGACTGCTCAACGGAAGCCTGCAGAAAACAGAGCGTCAGATCANNNCCGGCATCGCGGTAGCCNGAGAGAAAATCGGGTGAAACATAGATGATCATGCGCTCATAGGGACGGTCGGANCTGATGATGGGACGGTGTACCTCTCCGGCATTGACCAGAACGATNTCGCCGGAGANGAGCCCGTAGGANCGNCCCTCGATACAGTAGGTGATATCGCCGCTCAAGAGGATCAGGATTTTGTGAAAATCGTGATAGTGATAAGAGAAATCTCTGCGTTCCTGATCTTTGATATGAAAAATTTTAAAACTGGACGTCAGATAGCCCGCTTTTTCATGCTCTGGCATGGAAACACCTCTTTCTGCAAATGATATAATGATTTTANCATAAAAAGCACAATTTGCAACATAGAAAGCACTGGACGGGTATATATTTTAAAAAGTGTTCTTTATAATAGAGATATGATTCGGATATTTNATCCGAAAAAGAACGATAGAAAGGTGCGGTNATCATATGAAAAATTTCAGTAATCACAACGATTTCGATCAAAAAGAAAATCTGCATTTTGAGTCTAAGGCGGTACACGGTGCACTTGGCACAGAGCCTTTGACCGGAGCGGTCAGTATGCCGATTTTCCAGNCNGCTACATTCCGGCATCCGGCTTTGGGNGAGTCNACCGGNTTNGCGTACAGCCGTCTGCAGAANCCCACNAGACAGGAGCTGGAGCGTACGATGGCGATCCTNGAGGGAGGAATCGAGGGATTTGCCTTTTCCAGTGGACAGGCTGCGAACATGGCNGTATTNTCNNTGCTGAATCCGGGNGAGCATGTNATTTTATCNGATGANATNTATGGAGGAACATTCCGTATTATCGGAGATGTGTTCGGCAGATACGGGATTGAACATACNTATGTGGACATGTCGGATCTGNNGNAGGTTAANGCGGCGATCCGNCCGGAAACAAAAATGTTTTTNNTAGAGACNCCGACCAATCCGATGATGAAGGTNGCAGANATTCAGGTGATCTCAGAGCTTGCGAAGAGCATCGGAGCGCTCACGGTNGTGGACAATACCTTCCTGACNCCGTATTTCCAGAAGCCGCTTGCGCTTGGNGCNGATATTGTGNCNCACAGNTCNACAAAGTATCTGGGCGGACACAACGATACGATTTCCGGTATCGTGGTGGTAAANGAAGACGAGGAGATTGCAAAAAAGATNCGGATNCACATTAANTCCCACGGAAGNCAGCTNGCGCCGATGGACAGCTGGCTGGTGCTGCGNGGCATTAAGACGCTGGCNGTGCGCATGGACCGTCATAATGAGAACGCACAGAAGGTNGCGGAATGGCTTCGGACACAGCCNAGGGTGAAGAAGGTTTATTATGTGGGATTTGAAGATCATGCNGATTATGCAGTGACCAGAAAACAGACCACNGGCTTCGGCGGCATGATATCTTTTGCGGTAGACAGCTTTGAGACAGTACAGAATATCTTAAGGGGCGTGGATATGATCATGTTTGCGGAAAGTCTCGGAGGTACGGAGACNCTGATCACTTATCCGACAACCCAGACACACGAGGACACGCCGCGTGACGTCAAAGAGAAGCTTGGAATCACAGACTGCTTCCTTCGGATGTCAGTGGGAATCGAGAATGCAGAGGATATTATCGCCGATCTGGATCGTGCGATGAACAAATCGGAGGGATAGACCACAATGAAATTTACCAAGATGCAGGCATATGGCAATGATTANGTCTATATTGACGCCATNCATCAGGANCTGGCCAATCTGCCGNAGCTGGCACGTTTTGTCAGCGACCGTCACTTTGCAGTCGGTTCGGACGGTATGGTGCTGATCTGTCCGTCTGATAAGGGCGACTTTCGGATGCGAATGTTCAATCCGGATGGAACCGAGGGTGAAATGTGCGGAAATGCACTCCGCAGCGTGGGAAAATATGTCTATGACCACCGTCTGACGGAGAAGACAGAGCTTGTCATTGAAACGCTCGGCGGTATGCAGCACTTAAAACTTACCGTAACAGACGGCTTTGTCTCTAACATCCGGGCAGATATCGGAGAGCCAAGGCTTGCGGCAGAGGTGATACCTGTCAGTACCGGATTGCCGCAATTTGTGGAGCAGCCGGTTTCGGTATTGGACCGCACCTTTTACATCACAGCGGTATCATGGGGGAATCCGCACTGTGCCATGTATGTGGATTCTGTTGCGGATCTGGATGTAGAGCGTTACGGAAAAACCATTGAACATATGACCGAGTTGTTTCCAAATAAGACAAATGTGACATTTGCAGAATTTGTGAGACCGGATTATATTAAAATACGTGAATGGGAGCGCGGTACCGGTGAGACGATAGGCTGCGGTACAGGCTGCGCTACGGCTGTTGTGGCGGGCGTTCTGACAGGACGCTGTGAGAGAAAAGTGACGGTGGAACAGATTGGAGGACCGCTTCTGATCGAGTGGGAAGAAGAGACAGGGCATCTTTTCATGACCGGTCCGTCCCACACGGTTTTTGAGGCAGACATAGATGTGTCGTACATACTGAAAAAATAACGTAACTGTGAGAGTACCAAACAGTTACAAAATAACAAATGAAAGAGGGACCGGCATGAAATTAAGTAGGTTATGTCAGGAAATGAAATACGATTGCATACAGGGAAGCATAGNTGTAGAAGTGCGCGACATCATATATGACTCCAGAAAGCTTGTAGAAGGGACAGTATTTGTCTGTATCGTGGGTGCGGTGACTGACGGACACAAATATATTCCGGATGCCGTTGCAAGCAGAGTTTCAGCAATTGTTCTCGAGAGAGAGGAAGAGGCGGCGAATATTCCAGAGGATATTACAGTGATAAAGGTGTCGTCCGCCAGAAGGGCGTTGGCGATGATGTCCGCTGCGCTGTTCGACTATCCTGCCCGCAGACTGGTCACGATCGGGCTGACCGGAACCAAAGGCAAAACGACGACTTCCTATATGGTCAAAAGTGTTCTGGAAATGGCAGGTAAGAAAGTCGGCCTGATCGGAACGATCGGGGCGATGATCGGGGATGAACATATTCCGTGCGTCAATACGACGCCGGAATCTTATGAGCTCCACCGGCTGTTCGCGGCGATGGTGGAGGCAGGATGTGAATACATGGTGATGGAGGTATCATCTCAGGGATTGAAGCTTGACCGCACGGCTGGCATAGAATTTGATTACGGGGTATTTACCAACCTTTCCCCCGACCATATCGGACCTGCTGAGCACGAATCGTTTGAAGAGTATATGAAGTGCAAAAGCCTTCTGTTCCGCCAGTGCAAGATCGGCCTTGTCAATGCGGACGACCCTTATTATGAAAAAATCTTAAAAGGGCATACCTGCCATGCAAAGACTTTTTCGGCGAATCCTGACAGTATTGCCGGAAAACAGGCAGATCTTCTGGCATCCGATCTCCACTTTATCAACGAGGACGGAAAGCTTGGCATGCGTTATACCGTGAGCGGATGCATGGAATGCGAGGCAAAGGTGCATATACCGGGACGTTTTTCCGTTTACAATGCACTGGTGACCATGCTCGTATGCCACCTGGCAGGGATTCCGCAGCAGGCGGCATTAGACGGGCTTGCCCGTGTCAAGGTCAAAGGACGAGTGGAGATGCTTCCGGTGTCAAAAGAATTTTCGGTCATTATTGACTACGCGCACAATGAGGTGAGCACGCGGAGTGTTCTGACAACCTTAAAAGAATATCATCCGAAGCGGCTGATCTGTGTCTATGGCGGCGGCGGCAACCGTTCAAAGCTGCGCCGGTACGATATGGGAGAAGTGACGGGTGAGATGGCGGATCTTTGCGTTTTGACCTGTGACAATCCGCGGGATGAGGAGATCCGTGACATCAATGAAGACATCAAGGTCGGTCTGGCAAAGAGCAACGGAAAATACATCGAGATCGATGACCGGAAGGAAGCGATCGCATACTGCATCAAGAATGCGATGCCCGGCGACATGATCGTGCTGCTCGGAAAAGGACATGAGGATTATCAGGAAATCAAAGGAGTCAAATATCACTTTGATGAGAGAGAGGCTGTTGCGGAGATCATGGATGAGATCAAAGCAGGTCTGCGGTAAAGGAGGAACAAACGTTGTCTATCGACCAGAGCAGAATCAGAAATTTTTGTATTATTGCACATATTGATCACGGCAAGTCCACGCTTGCCGACCGCATTATAGAGAGCACGGGAACACTGACCAGCCGTGAGATGCAGGCGCAGGTTCTCGACAACATGGATTTGGAGCGGGAGAGAGGGATCACCATAAAATCTCAGGCTGTCCGGATCATCTATCGGGCGAAGGACGGCACGGAATATATTTTTAACCTGATCGATACGCCGGGGCATGTCGATTTCAACTACGAGGTATCCAGAAGCCTTGCGGCATGCGACGGCGCGATCCTCGTGGTGGATGCGGCACAGGGAGTGGAGGCGCAGACGCTGGCAAATGTCTATCTGGCATTGGATCATGATCTCGATGTCATGCCGGTTATCAACAAGATCGATCTTCCGAGCGCACGGCCGGATGAGATCGCAGAGGAGATAGAGGATGTCATCGGGATAGAAGCGCATGATGCGCCGAGGATTTCCGCCAAGACAGGTCTGAATATCGAGGAAGTCTTAGAGCAGATCGTAGAAAAGATACCGGCACCGTCCGGTGACAGGGAAGCGCCGCTTCAGGCGCTGATTTTTGATGCACTGTATGATTCCTATAAGGGAGTGATCGTGTTCTGCCGCATCAAAGAGGGAACGGTCAAAGTAGGAGACGATATCCTTATGATGGCGACCGGAGCCAAAAGTGAAGTTACGGAGGTGGGATATTTCGGTGCAGGACAGTTCATTCCCTGCGAGGAGCTGTCTGCCGGAATGGTAGGCTATCTCTGTGCCAGCATTAAGAATGTACGTGACACGCGCGTCGGCGATACGGTGACGAACGCACAGCGTCCCTGCAAGGAGCCGCTGCCGGGATATAAGAAGGTCAATCCGATGGTATACTGCGGCATGTATCCGGCAGACAGTGCGAAATATCCGGATCTGCGTGATGCACTTGAGAAACTGCAGATCAACGACGCTTCCCTTTACTATGAACCGGAGACCTCTCTGGCGCTCGGGTTCGGGTTCCGCTGCGGTTTTTTGGGACTGCTCCATCTGGAGATTGTGGAGGAGCGTCTCGAGAGGGAATTCAATCTCGATCTCGTGACGACGGCGCCCAGCGTAATCTATAAGGTTCACAAGATGAACGGTGAAGTCATTGACTTGACAAATCCGTCCAATCTGCCCGATCCCACCGAGATCGACTATATGGAGGAGCCGGTCGTGGCAGCGGAGATCATGGTGACCAGCGACTATGTGGGAGCCATCATGAAACTCTGTCAGGAACGCCGCGGTATTTATATCAGCATGGAATATCTGGAAGAGACAAGAGCGCTGATTAAATACGATCTCCCACTGAATGAGATCATCTATGATTTCTTTGACGCGCTCAAATCCCGGTCGAGAGGCTACGCTTCTTTTGACTATGAGTTAAAGGGATATGTGCGCTCCGAGCTTGTCAAGCTGGATATTCTGATCAACAGGGAACAGGTAGACGCGTTATCCTTTATTGTATTTAAAGACAGTGCCTATGAGCGCGGAAGAAGGATGTGTGAGCGTCTGAAGGGAGAGATTCCGAGGCATCTGTTTGAAATCCCGATTCAGGCTGCAGTCGGAGGCAAGGTCATTGCGCGTGAGACGATCAAGGCGATGCGCAAGGATGTACTTGCAAAGTGTTACGGCGGTGATATTTCGCGAAAGAAAAAGCTGTTGGAGAAGCAGAAGGAAGGCAAGAAGAGAATGCGTCAGATCGGAAACGTAGAGATTCCGCAGGAGGCATTTATGAGTGTGCTGAAATTGGACGAGGAGTAATTGCAATGGACCAAAAAAAACTGCAGCTTTATATCCACATACCCTTCTGTGTCAAAAAATGCGGGTACTGTGATTTCCTGTCATTTCCGGCAGACGAGAATACGAGGAATGCATATGTGGATGCACTGCTTGCGGAAATCGCCTATTACGGACCGAAATGCAGCGCCTATACAGTGCCGACCGTCTATATCGGAGGAGGAACGCCTTCGTGGCTTCGGGAAGACGCCATAGCGTCCGTAATGCATGCCGTCCGTGATTCCTTCCGTGTCGAGAAGGATGCGGAGGTCTCGATCGAATGCAATCCCGGAACGGTGACAGATCACAAATTTGCGGTATACAAAAGCTGCGGGATCAACCGGATCAGCATCGGGCTTCAGTCCACAAATGACGCGGATCTTAAGCGGCTGGGGCGGATCCATACCTATGAGCAGTTTTTAAAGACATATGATCTGGCGAGAAGAAACGGGTTTGATAATATCAACGTGGATCTGATGAATTCCCTGCCGCATCAGACCGTACACAGCTTTTCCGGGACACTGCAGAAAGTACTGCGTTTAAAGCCGGAACACATATCGGCATATTCGCTGATCATAGAGAAGGGAACCCCGTTTTATGATCTGTACAAGTTTGACGCGGTAAAACAACAGGCAGGGATCAGGACGTCTGTACTCCCGTCCGAGGACGAGGTGTATCGGATGACAAAGCTCACAGAGCAGACGCTTACAGAGGCCGGATACCGCCATTATGAGGTTTCCAATTTTGCCAAGCCGGGCTATGAATGCCGTCATAATATCGGGTATTGGGAGAGAGTCAATTATCTGGGACTGGGACTTGGCGCATCTTCACTGATGGAGAATATCCGCTATACCAATACATCGGAGCTGTATGTCTATCTGGAAGGAACGAAGACACTCCGCGCGGGAATCTGGCAGAATGATATCGTAGATGAGAACGGAACCGTGACCGGTATCGAGGAGCTTCCCGCTACCAACCTTCACGCATCGGCAGAGCAGATTTCGCGTAAGGGCCAGATGGAAGAATTTATGTTCCTTGGGCTTCGGATGATCGACGGCGTGTCGAGAGAGCGTTTTGAACAGACATTTGGACTTTCCATTGAAGGGGTATACCAGATCGAGCTGAATGAACTGATGGAGGAAGGACTCCTTCAAAAAAGGGCAGGCAGGGTTTTCCTGACGGAGCGGGGGCAGGAGGTCAGCAACTACGCACTGGCGAAGTTTCTATTATAAAATTAAGATTACATAAAGGAGAAAACGTCATGCAGATTTTTTTATCACATTCCTCTAAGGATGCCGTGATCGCGGAACGGATTTGCGAGCAGCTTGAGAAAAGCGGCATCCAGTGCTTTATTGCACCGAGAAACATCCGGCCGGGAAAAGAATATGCGGAGGAGATCATCAACGGCATTGACGAGTCAGCGGCAGTGATTTTGCTGATGTCTAAGAATGCAAACAGTTCCCCCCATGTATTGCGGGAGGTGGAGCATGCGGTCAGCGGTGGCACGCCGATTCTGGTATATAAGATTGAGGATGTGGTGCTTTCCAAATCCATGGAATATTTCTTGATGACGCATCAGTGGGTCAGCTCAAAGCCACAGGAGGATTATGCTGATATTTTGGCGTTTGCGCGGGATTTAGCAAAAAAAGAGAATGAGGAGCAGGGCAGAACNNAAGCAGCCCAAAATGCGGCGGACNAGNAACCCAAAGCCGCTGCAAAACGGAAAACNGGAAGTTTTGCGGCNGNAGCTGTTGCCGTACTTGCGATTGCGGCGATTGCTTTTTTTGCCATGCGAAAGCCTGGAGCGGGGGAGACCGTAGAAGAGAAGAACGAGCCTGAACCGGTCTCGGTTCAGGTGGGTGAGACNGTGCTGTTCGGGAGCTATTTAGATGAGGATATTGAGTGGCGCGTGTTGCGCNTTTCCGAGGANGNAACGCAGGCGNTTTTAATTGCTTCNCACATATTGACGATGAAAGCGTATGACGCGGCGGAGAGCGGACGCTATAACTATGACGGGGACAAGGATTACTGGACNGGAGAGTCCGAGGCGGATACCGATATGGCACTTCAGGTGAGGGTGCGCGGCAACAGCGATTGGAGTGTTTCAAANCTAAGGGCATGGCTGAACGCCGATACNGAAGTNGTCAATTATACCGATCAGCCGCCGGTGGNGACAGCAATGTCGGAAAAGAAAAACGGCTATCAGAATGAAGCGGGTTTTCTTTACGGATTTACACAGGAAGAACGTGATGCGATCGTGGAGACGGAGCTTGTGACGAAGGGAAATGNGCTTTCGGAGACAGAGAGTGTGACGACTTATGATAGAGTGTGGCTGTTATCTTTGGAGGAACTTTCATGGTTTGACGATGCGGGCATGAGAAAGTTCACGTCGCCCACGGACGCGGCGGTCGAGCAGGATCAAAGCTTCTGGTATATTCTGGATTACAATACTTACGAGGTCGAGTACNTNAGCTGGTGGCTCCGTGAACCGGAGACAGAAGCGGCAAGCCTGTGCTATCTGGTGGATAACGGCTATACCGAAAGGGTGATCAGNCAGGAAAATGCGGGGCTGGAAGGCTTTGGCGTGCGTCCGGCGCTGACCGTGGATTTGCATCTTGTTACCTTCCGCGGTGAGGAGAGTGGGGAATAGAAAATTCGTCTATCATTATAAAATCTTAAGAAACTCTTTATTGGATTTTTGCAAGTTGGCGGTATAATTAAAACAGGATAAAATTTGCAGACCAAAGAGAGATACGATGTTAAGTGAGAGAAAACGCAAGAAGAGACGACTGAGGAATATAATATCTGTTTTTTACTGTTCGGCAGAGCTGCTCTTGGCAGTCACTCTGTTCGGAGGGCTGGGGAAATGGCTGGATGTGCATCAGGTCAGCGGGGCAGTAATACCTGTCATGAATAATGATCAGACAGATGAGCCGAAGGATGACCGGCTTACGATCTGCATTGACGCAGGCCACGGCGGTAAGGATAACGGCTCAAATCTGGGCAGCCGCATGGAGAAGGATGACAACCTGAAACTTGCGATAGCTGTGGCGGCCTATCTGGAGCAGCAGAATGTCCGGGTGGTGATGACCAGAGAGACGGATGTGTTTCTGAGTTTACAGCAGCGCTGTCAGAGAGCCAATGATGAGCAGGCGGCCTATCTGGTGTCTCTGCACCGGAACGACGGAAACGGGAAGGGTGTGGAAATCTGGGTGAACAGCAATGCGAATGCTGAGGCGCTTGCGCTGGCAAGAAATATTCTGCAGGGATTGAAGGATGTCGGNATACAGAAGGACCGNGGNGTGAAACAGGGAACCCAGAAGAATGATGCCGGAGATTATTATGTGAATCAGAATTCAGATATGCCGTCCTGCATCGTTGAGCTTGGATTTATCAGTGATTCCTATGACAATAAGCTGTATGACGAGCAGCTAGAGCAATATGCGGCGGCGATCGGAAATGCCATATTGAAAACTTATCAGGATGCGGCAGGAGANAACCTGACCGGCGAGTGAAGAATACTCCAATGTTCTCCCACAGGGGATTACATTGGAGTTTTGCAATTTATACCGAAAAAAATACAAAGTGTGCCGGGACTATAGTCCGAGACAATGTTTTCTGTTAGGATAGTAAGCAGAGTTATCNNGNAAAGTGGAAATAGATACATTTTGATTTCCTGTAGGAAATAAGATATAATGAGACAACTGAAACAAAAGAGGTGCAGCTTATGTATTTGATAGCGCTCTGCGATGATGAGGCAGCAGAATTAAAAAAAACAGAGCGGATGTTGAGCAGCTATGAGAAAAATCATCCTGAGATAGGACTTGAGATACAATGTTTTAAAAATGCAGGGGAACTGCTATATATGGTCAGGGAGAAGAATTATACGCCGGATNTGATATTAATGGACATCTATATGCCGGGAAAGACGGGGATTGAGGCGGCAAAAGAACTGCGGGAGCTAGGAAGTGAAGGCAAGATCATTTTCTTTACCACATCCAGAGAGCATGCGCTGGATGCCTTCGAGGTGGATGCGGTGCAGTATCTGGTAAAGCCGGTTTCGNAACAAACGCTGTATCCGATATTGAACAAGCTGCTGAAGCATATGGAGGAAGAGTGCAGAAGATATGTGCTGCTTAGGGTTGATGGCAGGATCCGGCGGGTAGCGGTGAGCAATATTACATGCTGTGAAGCGCAGGGGAAAAATCAAAANATATATCTTTCAGACGGCAGGCAGTATCTGNTGCGCATGACCATGACAGAGCTTGTTGAGACACTCTGCCGTTATCAGGAGTTTGTGCGGGTGGGGGGATCTTATGTAGTGAATCTGGAGCATGTGGACGGTCTGAATGCGCAGGAAATACAGATGGCTAACGGCAGGAATATCTATCTGCCCCGCGGTTCCTATAAGTCATTGCGTGAAAAGTATTTTGGATATTACTGTGCGGAGGAAAACGAATGAAGTTATTGCAGGAAGGAATTATTTTTTTAACCTATGTATTGATATGCAGCAGTTTGACAAAAAGCGTCCGTTCCAGGAAATATATGCTGTGCGGGGTGGGCACACTGGCAGGAGTGATCTTTCTGCTTCAGGCAGTACTTCTTATTGCGGGGCAGGATGTGACATTNGTGCTGACAATGCTCCCGGTCACNGCATATCTGCCGTTTTCTGTCGGGTTGTATCTTCTCACCTGTTTNAGNTTTGTTCAGACAACGGCGGTCTGTACGCTGGGAATTTTTGCNGTTTATATTCTCANNATNTTGAAAAAGATTCTGNTGTGGNNTNCGNGGANAAANAT
Organism: Roseburia sp.; assembly: GCA_014804775.1. Lineage (GTDB taxonomy): Bacteria > Bacillota > Clostridia > Lachnospirales > Lachnospiraceae > Roseburia. The sequence continues at coordinate 64,243 of JAAUZB010000048.1, forward strand.
GCCGTTTCCCTATGGGGAANTATTGANNNNCTGTATTCTGNTTATGGCGGCNGGACTGTTGGAGNTTCTTGTGTTTCGGTTTCTCCGCAAGCCTTTCCGTAGATGTATGGAAGAAAAAAGGTCAAGCTGGCTGTGGCTCTTTTTTCCNATTCTCATGAGCTTTNTGCTGTTGTCCTATTTCTACAACAGCGTCACGAATCCTACAGCTCTGATCCTGACGCTGCTTACGGTTCTGTCCGTNTTCCTGATCGTAATCCGGATCATGATGTCGCAGGCGGCAATAGAATATATGAAGAAGGAAGAACAGGAGCTAAAAGACCAGATGNACAGACAGATTCGGGAATATGAGGATGTATGTGAAAGAATGGAGGCGGGTCGGATCTACCGTCACGATATGCGGCATCATCTTCTGGTGCTGGAAGAATTGGCGGTGCAGAGCGATCTGGAAGGCATCCGCAAATACATTCAGAATATGAGCGGACAGCTTTCAGATACGGAGAGGGAGGCTTATTGTGCCAACTCCACTGTCAATGCGGTGCTGTCCGCCTGTATCGGGAGGGCAAAAGAGGCCGCTTGTGCCGTCACGGACAAAATAAATCTGCCCCAGATGCTTCCGTTTGATGAAATGGACGTATGTATGGTGCTTGCCAATGCTTTGGAGAATGCGGTAAATGCCTGCCGGACGCTCCCGGAAGAACAGGACCGCTATATACATATCGCAGTGGAGTTTCTGGACAGACACAGGCTGATCATTTCCATTAAGAATGCCTGCAGCACGCAGGTAATGTTTGACGAGGAAGGTGTTCCCATAACGGTTGAACCGGACGGACACGGGATCGGATGGAAGAGTATTCGGGCCGTTATAGATAAATATAACGGATTTTTTCAGTGTAAATGTGAGAAAGGTGAGTTCTGCTTTCAGGCAGCGCTATTCGGTGCACGGCAAAAGGAGCTCTCTGCGGCGGAGGAGAGGAAAAGCATGCGCAAGAAGCTGCTATCCTCTGTGGGTATTCTGATAGCGGCAATCGTGGTGTTTCTTGGCTGTACGCCCATGGTGGCGCAGGCGATTGTCAGAGCGAACGGAGCAAGCGTTAAGGTAAGCGGGCGTTCTTTCCGAATGAACTGGGGGGATACGTCCTTTCATGCGGAAATTCCCGTTCTGGAAGAGGTAGAAACCGGCGGCATGGTGTTACCGGAAGAACCTTCGGATACGGAAGCGCTCCCGGCGGCATCGGTAGAAACGGAAGTGTTCCCGGCGGCATCGTCAGAAACGGAAGTGTCTATGGTGGCATCGAAAGAAACGGAAGTGTCCCCGGCGGCGCCGTCAGAAACGGAAGTATCCGTGACTGTATCGGCCGACACAAAAGCACCCGCGGACACGGAAGGAAATTCGGATATGCAGACATTTCCGGCTGTGTCATTGGAGATGGGAGTGCTCCCGGCAGTACCGCCAAATACGCAGGCACCGCCGGATCTTTCGGAAGGCGTTGAAGAGATGAACCGGCAGATAGAGCAATATCTGAAGAAGATGAGGGAGCGGTTCTTATGGTATGCCTCCAGAAAGTATGACGGATATGTGCAGAGTGACATCACCTGGCGGATCTTAAGAGATGACGAGGTGCTTTTGTCCGTGAGATATGAGGCTACCATTAATGCGGGAGGCTCCGGTCAGTACAGCCGCTGCTTTACATTGGACAAGAGAAGCGGGGAGGTACTGGAGCTGGAGGATTTGTTTGTGAAAGGCAGCGACTATGTGGAAGTGATCAGCGCAGAAGTCTTAAGGCAGATGACAGAGCGCATGCGGCGCGGGGAAGGAAATTACTTTATTCCGGGCAGCATCTGGGGAGAAGAGGATTGGTTCCGGGAGATTGCCCCGGATCAGAATTTCTATATNAANGACCAGAACTGTCTTGTGATCGTATTTGACGAATATGAAGTTGGACCGGGAACTATGGGAATGCCGGAGTTTGTTATTGACACAGAGGCATTGAAAGGGATATTAACGACAGGAGGAGCATAAATGCTTCTCCTTTTTTTCTTTTTTGTAACTGTTCAGAACCCCACCGCATACATTCGCAAAAACAGCCAGCAAAGCTGTCTGTCGCTTCTTCGAAGCTTACCTTTTGCTCATATATGGGGTGGCAGCTCTATTCGAGCCGTCTCGAAAATTGGATAAACAGCTTCTTACATGTAAACATGACGAATCAGTTTATCCGATTTTCGGGGGTTCTGAATAGTTACTTTTTTTATAAAACTGCGATTTATACCGAAAAAAGTGCGAAGTGTACCAGACCGGTTGTTATTATATGTTGAATATTGTAAAAATTAAGTCAGAGAAAGGGGTATATAACTATGTTGAAAACTGTGTTAAAGACAATCAAAGGAAGACTTACGGTCAGCATGATCGGTATTGTTGTGGCAAGTATTCTCTTGACTACGGTGGGGATCATTGCGGTGGCCGGAAAGCGGACGTTTCAGGAACAGACACAGGCTCTGCAGTTGAATGCTGATAAATATGCGGAGGAGATCAACACATGGATCGAAAATGAAAAAATGCTTGCAGACGGGACTGCCAAAAGTATAGCGGCCGGCGGAACAATTGACACAGATTATGTCCAGTCTGTCGTGGATGCCCATGCGGCGGGCAGGCAGGAGCTTTTGAACCTATACTGCGGAACAAAAGACAGCAGATTCATCTGGTCGAACAGAGAAATAGAAATGCCCGCGGACTATGATCCGGTGGAACGCGGATGGTACAAACAGGCGGCAGAAGCAGGGGATGTCATTGTAACGGACCCCTATTGTGATGCACTGACCGGACAGATGTGCGCGACGGTTGCCGTACCGGCATATATAGACGGTGAACTGGCGGGTGTCATCGGTCTGGATGTAACCCTTGGAACTGTGACGGAACTGACGGGAAGCATTAACTATGATGCCGGGGGTTACGGTTTTCTCGTGGACAGCACCGGACAATATGTAGCGCATAAAAATAAAGAATTCGAACCGACGGAGGAAACCACGGTCTTGGTGACGGATACTCTTCCTCAGCTTGGAGAGATGCTGGAAGGTGCGAAAAGCGGTGTAAAAAAATTTACGGACTATGACGGCAGTACGTGTTATTTTGCGTTGACGGAAATAGGCGGGTGCGGCTGGAAGCTGGGAGTCGTAGTGCCAACGGCGAATGTGACAGGGTCTTTAATGACAATGATTATGATAGCGGTTGTGACAGCACTTGTGATCACGGTGTTTGTAGCGGTATTTATGGCAGGCCTGATCGGAAGAATGCTGGCGCCTGTGCAGACGCTCAAGCAGTTTGCCTCCGGCGATTTTTCCGAGAATACCGTGGTTGAAAAGGTAATTCCCAGTGAATATAAAAACGAGACGGAACAGATCAGAAAAGCGACCGCAGAGGTAAAGCAGCAGATCAGAGAGATTATTTTAAATACAAAGCAGGAAGCAGAAAATATCGGCACCATTGCCGAAGGGACTTCCTCCAAAATGACGGTGTTAAATCANGATATCTCNGGTATTACCGATTCCGTCAGTNTGGTGATGGAGCAGACTGCGGAGGCGAGAGAACTGGCGGAAAATATTAAGAATAACGGACAGGAGTTGGGGAATGCCATCGAAAATGTGGCAAAGAAAGCAGGAGANGCCGCAGGGCAGTCAAGTGACATTGTGGAGCGNGCCCAAAAGCAGTATGAAACTTTCAGGCAGTCTGCCGAAGAAGTCACATCCACTTATCAGAAAACGAAGAGGGAGATGGAGCAGGCAATTGAAGACAGCAAGAGGGTAAGTGAGATCAANGCTTTGACAGAGGAAATCCTTGCNATCAGCTCTCAGACGAATCTTTTGGCNCTGAATGCGTCCATAGAGGCTGCAAGGGCCGGCGAGGCGGGCAGAGGGTTTGCCGTTGTGGCAGAGGAAATCAGAAATCTGGCAGATAACTCAAGAGAGGCGGTGGATAAGATCCGTCAGGTGACNGAGNGNGTGGTAGGTAACGTTTCCTTTTTATCGAAAACNTCGGGCANGCTGCTGGAGTTTATGACCGGTAAGGTGATAGAGGACTATAAGGGAATGACAGAGCTTGCCAGAATGTATGAAAAGGATGCGGGGTTTTACAGTGATATTTCCGGTGATTTAGGAGCATCCTCACAGGAAATGAGCGCGAGTATGGCGGGAATCAATCAGTCGATCATTGACATTACAGAGCTTGTGGGAGAGATCGCGGAATCAATGCAGGGTATGAATCAATCGGCGGAAAATTCCAACGAAAATTCCGGGGCGGTAATGAAACAAATGGAGGAGTTGTTTAGGTTAAGCGAGCTTTTGAACCGGACAGTGGCATCTTTTAAGATATAGGTATGGAGGACTGGTATGTTAGGCGGTTCAGTATATATAGCATTGATTCGTTTTGCGGTAAGCCTTGCAGGCGTGATCTTATTGTTTTCAAGGATGAGCGAATCGCGGTTTGGCAGGAAAAAGACAATAGTCTGCTATGTAGGATTCAGTGCGGTTGAACTTATTTTGGCATGTATCTGGTATGTGGCGGATTGGGAAAGCTGTGTGCGCATCGTGGCATTTGCGATGTATGTTTGTTTTATGTTCTTTGCCATTTTTATGAGCAGAGATTCTGTTTATCTGTCAATCTATAAGCTGGCGCTGACTTTTTATCTGCTGGCAGTATTTCTGATCGGCGGGTTGGAGATTGCTATTATCTTTTTTGACAGGAGTGTATGGGCAGACATCATTGTGCGTATTTTGCTCATTTTATTTATGACGGTTTTAATAGATAAGAAACTGAAAAATACCATCAGAGATTTTAGTGATTATGTGGAAAAAGAGGTAGATAAGTTCAGCGTTGCCGTTATGATCATCGATATTCTTTTCGGGATAGGATTCATCATGAACCCGACACTCAGAGAGGCAAACGGGTACCGTATTTATCAGATCATTACGAATTTTGTCCTGACAGGAACCCTGCAGATCCTCATGTTCCGCTTCTATCTGCATATCGGTAAAGAGAAGGAATATGAGAGAGAAAACCAGTTGATACAGATGAACCACAGGCTTTTGGAACGTCAGTTGGAGATTCTGGAGGAATCCGTAGAATCAGGAAAACAGATCCGTCATGATGTAAGACATCATAATGCGGTCATGGCGGAATATGCACGCCGTGGGCAGAAGGAAGAACTGCTGCAATATTTAAAAGAGTATGACAGGGAAACGGATCAGGGTACGGCGGAGATGATATGTGCCAATACCGCAGTCAACAATATCGTCTCAGCGTATACCAGAAAAGCGAGGAACGAGCAGATTAAGGTTACGCTTGATATTGAGATCGGAAAAGAGCTTGCGATACCGAGCATTGATCTGGTGGCAATCCTAGCCAATGCCTATGAAAATGCGATTTACGCCTGCATGGAAGTGAAGAGGTATTCCGACAAGAGGGAATGCTCGATTCAGTTGACGGTCAAAAGAAAGAAAAATAAACTGATCATTTTGTGCAGCAACACCTGTAGAATGGAAACCGAATTAAAGAACGGGCAGCCGAAAACAGAATTTACGGGTGGCATCGGAGTCTCGAGTATCATCAAGACTGCGGAAAAATATGACGGAGAATACGATTTCAAAAATGATAACGGAGTGTTTATATTCAGACTGATCATGAGCATTCCGCTCAATCTATAGAACGAAAAACGGAGGAAAGGTCATGTATCTGATAGCGCTTTGCGATGACGAGACAGCGGAGCTGGAGAAGACGGAAAAATTGTTGAGTGACTATGAGAAAAAACAGTCCGGTCTGGATTTTATGATCCGGCGTTTTGAAAATGCAGATAAGCTGATCTGTTCGGTGATAGAAGAAAGCTATATGCCGGACATAATATTTATGGATATTTTTATGCCGGATAAAAATGGCGATTTACATTCCAGGGGAATGGAAGCGGCAAAGAAGCTTCGCAGCATGAACTACAAAGGGAAAATTGTCTTCCTTTCTACATCCAAAGAGTATGCATTGGAAGCTTTCGGTGTGGACGCAATGCAGTATATGGTAAAGCCGGTATCGGAAAATAAACTGTTTTCGGTGTTTGACGGCTTACTGAAAGATATAGAGGAGGAACGCAGGAAATACGTTCTGCTGAAAATTGAGGGAAAGCTCGTGAGAATATCAGTAAATGATATTTTATACTGCGAATCACAGGGAAAAGTACAATGCCTGTACCTTGCAGACGGCACGCATTGTGTCCTGCGGATGACCATGACAGAGATATATGAACAGCTTTCACGGTATCAGGAGTTTGTAAGGGTCGGGATTGGATTTATCGTCAATCTCGGATATGTCGGCAGTCTGGATGCGAAGGAGCTGCATATGGATAACGGAATGAAGATTTTTCTGCCGAGAGGTACTTACAAAACCTTAAGGGAGCAGTATTTCCGGTACTATTGCGAAGAGGAGTGATGACTTATGAGTATGGGCGAGGTGCATATGGATTTTTTTGAACAAAACGATGAAAGGGTATGTAAACAGCTTACCAATATCCTCAAATGGATGACACTGGTCTTTCCGGTCTTGTTTCTGGCAACGGCGGCAGGTGCATTTCAAATTAAATATGATGACCTTGCAGTGCTCTCGGCGATTGGCTGCGTCTGTACACTGGGACCGGGAATTGCGAGGAAAGCAGGAGTTGACAGGAAATTCCTGCGTAAATGCGTAAATTAGATTACCGTAGGAAAGCGTTTTTTTTCATTACTGTAAAAGAGGAGAGGAAAGAATGGTAAATGAAGCTGAATTTAGAAAAGCGAATAATTATTCGCTAAAATGTATGCGTGTTACCTTTATTGTATTGGTTATCTCATGGATTTTGAACGTGCTGCACATTTTTATAGTGGATCAGGCCATTATGAACAGTGCTCTCATTGGTGTCGCTATATTTGTACTGCTGGGACATGCTGTTAAATATGTGATTGGTTTTGAAAAGACGGCATCCAATTACATCATGTTATTTTTGCTGGTGGCTATGATTTCCTTTGCTAATATGGAACTGGCTTATCATGCGACCCTCTTTATGATATTTCCTATGATAACTTCCGTTGTCTATACTGAGAAAAAGTATAAAAGCTTTGCCTTTGTAATAACTATCGGAGGTTTCTTCCTCTCTGTTATTGGCGGATATTTCTGGGGACTGTGTGATGCCAATACATTAATTTTGACTACTACAACCTCAGCCAGGGAAGCAGAAAAACTTTTGGCAGGCACTTTTGCCATTAATACGAATATTGTAAATGTCATTTTGTTCTTTGTATTTCCCAGAATTATGGCACTGGTGGCATTTAATGCTGTCTTGAATTACATCAAAAACACGCTTTTGGAAAAGACCAAAAAAGAGCAGGAAGGTATGCAGATGGCGGAACTTCTCAAAAAGTGTGAATCTGCCTCTGAGGAACTGGTCACTATGGTGGGAGATGTGGAAGAAAATCTGCAGAACTCCCGTCGTGCCAATGAACAGATCGTTTCTTCTGCTCGTGATACATCAGCTGATTGTGACGAAAGCCGTAATCAGGTGGGGCGTATTCAGGAAAGTGTCTCAGAGATGTCAGAGGCTATCGACGGTATTTATCAAAATACCAAAGAAATGTTTAAGATATCCGAGGATGTTACCAACCATACGTTAGGCTTTGTCAAGACGATGGATGTGGCAGTGGATTCCATGCATCAGATTAAAGAAACAGCGAACCAGACCGGGGTATCTATCAGCCAGTTGGAGAATGAATTCGATGAGATCACCAATTTTGTGGGACAGATTTCCGGTATTTCTGCACAGACCAATCTTTTGGCTTTAAATGCGAGTATTGAAGCGGCACGAGCCGGAGAACAGGGCAGAGGCTTTGCTGTTGTGGCGGATAATGTACAGCAGCTGGCTGAACAGTCTAAAGCAGCAAGTACTTCCATTCAGGAACTGGTACCCAAGATCCTGTCCAAGCTGGAGGGGGTAAAGTCTATCAATGAGCAGAATCGTTTATCTGTTGAGGCGGGGATTGAAAATATTTTAGATGCCAAGATCAAAGCCGAATCTTTGGGGGACATGCAGAAGAATTCCATAACCATGACTGAGCAGATCGTAGAGCGCAGCAATAAAACCAGATCGCATGGTGAACAGGTGCGCGATATGGCGCTTTCTCTGGATGAAATTGTTTCAAATTTTAAGAGCAGGGCGGATGAGATCGTGGACGATGCCAACAATGAAGGAGAGATTACGGGTCTTACCGAAAAGTCATTTACAAGGGTAAAAAACATTGCGGAGGAATTGTTGGCCTTATCTCATGCATCCATATAATTTTGAAATATTTTAGGTAAGTAAGCGGAATGAAGCAGAGCGGAACTGAGAGGACTGTCCACCACCAGAACCGGGCTGAACAAGCGTAAGAATGCATTAAAGAATACCATCACGGCGGTAATGGACGAGTATTTCCCGGAGTATGAAGAAGTGTTCAAATGTCCTCTTTCAGGAAAGGCATCCCGGCATATATTAAAGACCTGCCCGTTTCCGAAGTTCATCCTTGAAATGGGGGAGGACGGGGTTACAGATGAGATAAAAAAGGCAGTAAAGAAAACTGTCGGGAGAAAGAAGGCAGCACAACTTACAAAGGCGGCAAAGGAATCCATCGGAGTAGATTACGGGGAGGAAGCGGCAAGGCTGAAATTGCGTCTTATGCTGGAAGAACTGGAACTTTTGGAAAAACAGACAGAAGAACTGGAAGGGCAGATGGCAGATGCATTGCATCAGACGGACTATGCGGATTTTCTTTTAAGCATAAAGGGAATAGGTGTTGTGACGCTGGCAGCCTGCTTGGGGGAGCTTGGAGACCCGACAAGATTTGAGGATTCCCGGCAGATGAGCCGCATGGCAGGATATAACCTTGTGGAAGACAGTTCCGGCAAGAATAAGAGCGGGACGAAAATATCAAAAAGGGGAAGGAAGAACCTGCGGTGCGTGCTGTACCAAATGGCGCTGACAATGGTTGCGACAAACGACGAGATGAAACAACTTTATCATTACTTGAAAACGAGGGAGAAAGCCCCTCTGAGGAAGATGCAGGCATTGATCGTAGTCAGCAAGAAGATACTGGCGCTGATCCATACGCTTGCAAAAAAGAAAGAAAACTACGATCCGGGGAAGGTCTTCGGACATGTCCGCAGGGAGCAGCTGAAAGCAGCTGCATGAGAATAGAATAAGCCGGTAATGGCACGGGGACAAGGAGGAGTCCTCCATCAGCCCAACGAGGCAGCAATTAAGCACAAGTCTGCCCCGTGCCTTTATCCATAAAGCAGAATGAAGGAATGTCAGGGCACAGACCCAGCGAGAACTGATAGGGTAAGTGTATGGATATGCATCGGCAGTTATCAATTGTTTCATCCATTTATGGATGATGATATAAAAATTACAAAATATATCGGGAGATATATTGACAAATTTCAAATTTTGAGATAGGAGGATTATGTTATGGATGAACAGAAAAAATCAAGAAAGAAAAAGAATATGCGCCTGATTGCAGCAGCGCTTATTTTCTGTCTGATGTTCACCACTTATTCGGGCATACAGGAAGTACCGTCCGTTTTGGCGGAAGAGGTTTGGGGCGCGGATGACGCCGCGGAAACAGAGTCTCTTGGTCTGTCAGAGGAAGAAGGAGAACAGATCTTGCCCGAGGGGACGGAAGAACAACAGACTGTGCCTTTGGAGACGGAAGAGCAGACGGTGGAACTTCTGATGCGTCCATACGANGAGGAAAGTTCTTCCGATATGGTCTACTATCTGGAGGGGAGCTACGACAGTTATTCATGGGAAGCATGGGACGGCGAAGCATGGCAGGAAATGTCAGAGTACGGACCGGAGCTTACCGTGGACAAGGAGCAGTGGTATATTTACCGGTTTCGCTGTATTGCCGAAAGAGACGGGATACGTTATACTGCTTTGGCCGCCGATGACTGGCAGATACCGGATCTTGGCATCATGACGATGGCGGCTGCTGCAGACAGNGGTCAGAGCAGCTATATGTATTACATCAATGGAGTTCGGTTTAATATCAGGGGAATCGACGGAGATAAAAGTATACAGACTACGTTTTTGGATGCGGGATACCAGACCGCCTCTTCGACAGACGGCAACAAGGTACAATGGAATGCAGCCTCGGAGNTAGCCATGGGCAATTCCCTCTACGGAAAAAGAGAGATTTCNCTGGTCTACAGCGGCAGATATGTCATGATCAAATATACGGTGGAGAACAAAGGATCTGTGTCGCAGAGCTTTCAGGTGGGGTCGTCGGCGGATGTCATGATCGACAATAATGACTTTGCACCGGTGGTGGGTACGGCAAACGGACTGTCCATGAGCGGAGAACCCCAAAACAGCTATCTGTTTAATCTGGTTGCGCCCACGGCGGACACGTTGTGGTACGGATATTATGCACAGGCATATGACAATATGTTTACCAATCTTGAGGACAGGAGCACAGAATATACCAAAGACAGCGGTATGGCGTGGTCCTGGAGCGGCACGGTGGCGCCGGGGAGCAAATGGAGCCGTTATGTTCTCTTAGGCGTTGGGGAACTTCCACCTGCGGCAAAGGCTCCGTCTTTGACGAACAGTGATCCGCAGCTGACAGCAGGAAAGACAACAAATATCACCGGTACTGCGGAGCCGGGAAATACGGTATGCATTGAGGTGAACGGAGAGGAATACAGTGCCGTGACAGGAACCGACGGGAAATTTACCGTGCCGGTGACTTTGCCGGAGGATGCGCCGGAGGGCGAGACGCCGCTCAATTATTGGGCAGTATCGCCGGAGGGCGGAATTTCCGATGTCGGAACGGTCAATGCATCTGTAAGCGGCGCACCTGCCATTCTGCTGACCGATACGGCGGTTTCCGTCATGGAGGACAGTGTACTGGACGATGCATGGTATCGGGGATTTATCAAATCCTCCAACGGTACGGTAAGCTATACATCGACTACTGTAAAAGTAGGGACGCCCGGTACATACACTGTTACGTATACGGCAAAGAAAACCGGATTTTCGGACGCGAAGGCAACGCTTACGGTTACGGTGCTGGCGCTTCCGCTGGAACTGTCGGATGTCACGGCGGCCAGAGTGAGCGGACAGGACAGCTTTACGCTCTCCGCCACCTTAAAGCACGTGGGCACTGAGACGATTTCGGAGACAGGTTTCGTCTGGGGTATCATGCAGAATCCCACGACGGAGATGAATAACGGGAAGAGCAGTACGTCTACGGTGATCAAGACCAAAAACGGGAAGCTCAGTGTCACTGCGCCTTCGATCGCAGACGGCGTCACCTACTATGCAAGGGCGTATGTGCGCACAAGCACGGGGAATATTTATTACAGTGTGCAGAAGGACTTTTCCATTAGCGGAAAGTCTTATGGGGCGTTTACCATCAAGAACAACGGAAACAATACCTTTACGGTCACAAGGACGGGCGGTACGGACGGCACCCAGAAGGTTTATTTCCGTACGGTCAACGGTTCGGCTGTGGGAGGTACGCACTTTACCCATCAGGCGTCGTACCTGACGTTTAATCAGGGTGAGACGTCCAAGACCATTACCGTAACGGAAGCGGGTGTGACGGCAGTATACGGAGGAAAAACAGCTACCGCATATTCCAACGCCGACCGCACCTATCAGGTCGAGATCTACCGGGTGGACGGCGGCGGTACACTCGGGAGCACAACAAGCGCCACGCGAACGATGACAAAGAACAGCAGCTATACGGTGGACAGAACCGTTTATACGACGGAAAAATCAAAAACGCAGGTTGCGGATACATCAGGCAAGAACGGAAAGAGGATTGCCGATACTACAGGAGGGCAGGGCGGAACACAGACGAATGTGAGCTTCCTGACCAATCGCTACAAAGAGACAAACTATAATACCAGCAGTTCTTTTTCGACTTATTACACAGATGCCAACCAGAGAGCTTATCTGAATGCTACGGCGGGCGGATGGTATTACCGCTATGTACTCAAGGCATATGAGGATGTAGACGGTTATGAGTATGCTTATTTCGGGAAAAAAGCATTAGAGGATAAACACTATGGTCTTGATGGCGGTAATAAAGGAGCTGCAATTTCAGGGATAGACGGTCAGCTTTGGATGTGCAACTTCCTGCAGGGGGCAAAGGATACAGCAAAATACTATTATTTTCCTGATACCCGGACAGGCGGTGCGGAAAACAGCGGCTATCCATATAAGAGTTCCGGTACAACTGCCTCTTATAACAGTAAGACCTATGTTAATCTGGGATGCAGCGATACCTGCTATCTTTATTTCGGAGCTACCGGAGCAGACAGCGACGTCTGGTATGTGGACGGACTGGTCAGCTATGCCATCGTGTACGATAAGGTGGAGCCGCAGCTTCTAGGTGTTGCGCCTGTGACAGGCACCTACAAACCCGGCGATAAGATTACGGTTTCATTGATCTTTGACGAGATCGTAGACAGCCAGAACAGCACATTATCCAGTGTATCCTTAAATACTTCATGGGGAACTTTAAGCTACGCGGGAGGAGCGGATACCAACGTTCTTTATTTCACGGGGACAGTGCCGGAGAACGCTTCGGGAACACTGAAGGTAAACAGCATCACGAATGCGTCGTATATCAAGGATATGTGCAGCACCGCCGGGACCGCGTCAAGCGGAAGCGGAACTGTTTCTGTCAGTGTGGACAATAAGAAACCCACAGTTGCGATTTCGGGCACCTCATTGGCAAACGGGACGGCAAAGGCAACCGTCACCGGAACCAATACTGATAAGCTTCAATATACATGGACGCAGAGCAGCACTATGCCTGTCACCGGCTGGCTTGATGTCACAAGCGGCCAGCAGGTATTGACGAGACAGACTTCCGGCACATGGTATCTGCATGTGATGGGAACCTACACTGCCACGGGAACGATGGCACATACGTATCAGTCGTTCAACTTTAGCAGCGGAAGCACAACAAAGATGCCGGAGCTGACGCTGTCTGCGGACAACAGCCAGTGGGCGAAGAGCCGTACCATTACCGTTGCGAGAACGCCTTCCACGGCGACGGTGACGGTAAAGACGCCTTCCGGTACGACATCCACACTGACTTCTACTGCGACCAGTTATACGGCAACCGCAAACGGCACCTATACATTCACCCTGAAATCCGACGATGAGACGGTGGTGAAATCCATTGCGGTGAGCAGGATCGACAGGACGGCGCCGGCGGCTGTGATCACCGGTCCTAATAATATACAGCAGAGTGAGAATGTAACGTTTACCGTGACGCCGTCGGATGCAGGCGGTTCCGGCGTTAAGACCGTGACCGGTACGTGGACAAGGACGACGAATGGAGGAACATCCACCTCTGTAACTGCCACGCTGACGAAAAACAGTGACGGGACTTATACGGCGAAAACGCCCGGAACAACGGGAAATAACTATACATACAGGTTGAACGTCACGGTGACGGACAATGCGGGAAATACGAAGAGCGTATCCTCCAACACCTATACGGTGATGCTGAAAGTGCCAACCATTACTGTGAAAAAAACGGCAAGCAGCAGCACGGGAGATACATGGTCTTATACCGTGGCAGCAAACGGCAATACNGTCACAGCTGTCCAACTTCCGGACGGAACGGTGACAGAAGCATTAACCGGTACGTTTGAGCTGACTGCGCCGGGCACTTATTATGTGACCGTCAGTGACGCAGCAGGTCATGTGGTGAGAAGCACAGCAATGACAGTGGCAGCGGGAGTGGACGGTGATGCGCCTCTGGTACGTCTGTATCAGGCGGATGAAAGCTGGACGAATCAGGCAGTGCGGATTGAAGCATCTATTTATGAGGAGGGAAGCATTGCCTCNGCCACATGGAAGANGGACGGCACCACAGCGGCATCNACTCTGAGTTANAGTAAGGCGGAGACGTCTGTCTATGACGGCTCCTTCTCTGTCACTCAAAACGGCACTTACACCGTGACGGTAAAGGACAGTAAGGGAAATATAGGGACGGCGTCTATTACGGTTTCCAACATTGATAAGACGAAACCCGAGGTGACCTGTCAGGTCAATGCGACAGTGAATGTGAAGAGCGGGTGGTATACGGCTTCTACAGTTCCGATCGTCCTTAATTTTGCGGACAAGGCAGGGACGGGAGACGCGGTCAGCGGCATCCGTTTGGTGCAGTATAAACGGGTGACGGACAAGACGATACCGACTAGTGGACTGAGCAGTCTGTCTGATTCTACAATCAGCAGCGGCACGTATACATATAACCTTACCAGCAGTTACTACGGTACCTATTATCTGTACTATAAAGTGACAGACATGGCGGGGAATGTGACAGAGGGGTTCTCCGATATCATACAGAAGGATTCCTACACAGGAAGCGCCACGATCACCGGACCGTCTGAGGGACAGCCGGTATCGCAGGGACTGGAAATGCACATAAAGTTTTGGTACGGTCCGGCTGGCGGACGTTTGAAAGCAGGGACATCAGCGGCATCGGCAACACAGATTGCAGCAATGGAGGCACATGCCGGAACGGGGACCAAAACCGTAGAGGCGGATTATACGGCGAAAATCAGCGGACTGAACCGTTTCTATTATTACCGGTATGCGGTGAACGGGGAAACCGATACAACTTATTCTTACTGGACGTTTTATGTGCGTCAGATTGATTTTAACAGTCAGGGCGGCAGCGCGGTGGAATCCCAGCTTGTATGGGACAAAAACGATACAACGGTATACTGTTCTATCGTTAAACCGGCGGATCCTGTCCGAACCGGCTACACGTTCGGCGGCTGGTATACGGATGCGGCTTGCACTGCGGGAAAAGAATTTGACTTTACCACACAAGTCAGGGCGAATACCACGCTCTACGCCAAGTGGACAGCGAATACCTATCGCGTGACATATCATCTGGCTAATCCGGACGGAAGCGCTTATGCAGCGGCCGACGCGGCGAAACAATATACGTACGGACAGGAACTGACACTGCCGAAACCGGCACAGACAGGATTTACTTTCTATGGCTGGTACGATAATGCCAATTATACGGGCACAGCATATACGTCGGTCGCACAGACAGCGACGGGTGATAAAAATTACTATGCATATTTTAAGGACACACAGGCACCTTCGATTCAGAACAATGGTTCTGGCGGTTACCTGACAGGTGATGACGGATGGTGGAGAAAAGACTCCGAAAGCGCTGTAGGATCATATATCAGCGCAGATTATTCCGACAATATGAAGGTGACTGAAATATGGCTGAAAACAGATGATGGCTTATTTATAAAGCAGGACGGTTTTACGGCGGATGATCGGGGCACTTACCGTTATTACGGGCTATTGGACGGAGAACATACCTATACGTTCAAGGCGGTGGACGCAACGGGAAATGAGACGGTGTCGAATACCGTGACTGTGAAGTGGGATGCGGCAAAGCCCGAGATCGGAGCGATCACATATGAAAAGAAAGCAGCAGGCTTCCTGGATTGGATCATAGGAAAAGAAAGTCTGATCGTCCGCATTCCGGTGACGGATGATGTCAGCGGCGCAAAAAGCCTGACTTATACGGAAACAACGATTACCCCGGAGGGGGAGAGTACGGCGGAAAAGACAGTTTCGCTTTCCGGAAAACCGGGAGAGCAGACGGTAGAGCTGACATTGGATGCCGACTGGAAAGGCAGAATTTCTGATATCATATGTACGGATACGGCGGGAAATGTTTCTGACAGCAAGAGTATCGGAGGCACAGGCGGCGGAATCATTGTGGAAGATAATCCGCCCGCGATCACGATCGTGGAAGCAGATTTGACGGAAGAGGACGGTCCAAAGCCGGGAAATGCAGTATCAGACGAGTATTATGAAGAGGGAAATGAGCCGACGCTCTATGTGTCTGTGCAGGATGACGGCGCGGACAGTGCAGCGGTAACGGCGGGAATTAAGAGTATTACCTATACCGTGGGCGGCGGCAGGGAGATTGCGGTCACAGGAGACTTTGAGGTACAGCTGACCGGAAGTTACGGATTTACCGTACCTCTGACCGGCAGGGCAGGTGTTGTCAACGTCACGGTGAAGGCCGTTGATCATGCCGGAAATACTGCTGTATCGAGCATAGATGTGAAGATTAAAGGATCGGAAGCCGTGCCGGAAGCGGAAACGGATTATCCGAAGGATGTGCTGGCAAATCTGGCACCGAATGCTTCCTATGAGATCACGGTTCCTGACGGGG
This sequence comes from Roseburia sp., assembly GCA_014804775.1. Taxonomy (GTDB): domain Bacteria; phylum Bacillota; class Clostridia; order Lachnospirales; family Lachnospiraceae; genus Roseburia. The sequence continues at coordinate 80,527 of JAAUZB010000048.1, forward strand.
AAGAGGAAGTTTCCTGTATCTGTACTGCTGACGGGCAGGGAGAGATCCCTTTGATTTTGACGTTGGATGACGGCAGTAAAATTGATCTCTGCGGCAGGACGGTCAGCATCGTAAAGAAAGGAGACGGAGTATTTACATCTGACTCTGAAGCGCAGAGCCTTCCGATCGAGGCGCGTCCGCGGGCGCTGGACCCTGACACGGAGATTGAAGTGACGCCGGAAATCGCGGAGGGTGCAAAAGACGCCGAGATCAAAATAACGATTGATGTGGGTCCCGGAACCGACGATAAGAACAGAGAATACAGCACTGACGGAGGGAAAACATGGACCGATGTACCGGATGACAATATTATCCGGGACTTGGAACCGGGAGATGTCATTATCCGTGACAAGGCGGACGATGATACGCCTGCCGGAGAAAAGGCAACGGTTCGCATTCCGAACAGTGCCAATACCATTACGGCGGTCTTTGACCTGAATTATGCGGATGCGAATACTGATTCTGCGCCGGCTGCCCAGACAGGACTGATATATACGGATTCGCTGAAGAAGCCGTCCGATCCGGAGCGGGAAGGATATGACTTTGTGGCATGGTATCAGGATGCGGCGTGTCAGGAAACGGATTTCTGGAACTTTGAAGAGAACGTGACAGGCGATATCATTGATAAGGAAGAGAAAAATTATGAGCTGGTCGATAATATCATTACCGTAAAGCTTTATGCGGGATGGCGGGAAAACGTGGCGCCGGATCTTAGCGCGGTATTGACGGACGGTAAGGATCAGAAGAACTGGTATCAGGATCTTTCGGTTGCACTGACTTATTCGGACAATGTGGGCGTGACAAAGCTGTATGTAAAGAAGGATAAAGGAGCATATACCGAACTGAATATAAGCGGCAGTACGGTAAGCGGCAGTGATTCGGACATAAACACAGAGTATCAGTATGTTTTTTCTGATCTGGAAGAAGGAAAGCATACCTATACATTCAAAGCGGAGGATGCGGCGGGCAACGTGACAGAGACTGCGGCATTGACAGCCAGACTGGATATAACGAAACCGGTGCTTGGAGAGGCATCTTTTGACGAGGGATATAAAAATCTTTGGGACTGGATCGTCCGAAAGGACAGTCTGCTGATCACGATTCCTGTGAGCGAAGCGGGAAGCGGTATAGATGCCGTAGAATATATATTGATGCCGGAAGGACAGGATCAAAGCACAGAGCTGATCACGAAAGAGGCAAAAGTAGAAACGGGTTCCGGTGACGGTTACACGGCAACGATAAGTATCGAGCCAAGTTTCAAGGGCAGGATTACGGTCACAGCCAGAGACCGGGCAGGGAATGTCTCAGATCAGAAGAGCATCGGCACGGACGGCAACGGAATCAACGGTGTTATCGTAGAGGACAATGCGCCTGTCATTACGGTTCTTGCGGATCGCTCTTTGACAGACGATGCGTCTACACAGCCAGACGGGATACCTCTTTCGGAAGCATACTATAATACGGCTCCGAGACTTTTGATATCGGTAGAAGACACTGCCGCATCAGGCAGCAGTGAGGTCACATCCGGGTTAGCGTCTGTCTCTTGGAAGATTGGCGACGGGGAAGAAAATCCGGTGGGTGAAGATTTCCAGTCATCCATGAAGACATCGCACAGCTTTACGGTCATCGCGCTGGAGGGCAAAAGCGGTATTTTGGAAGTAACCGTAAAGGCTGTTGACTGGGCAGGCAATATTGCGGAGCAGAAAGTGACGGTCCATGTCAAAACGACAGAAGAGATACCGGTACCTGTCATTGATTATGTACAGGAGAAGCTTACCGAGCTGATCCCGAATGCAGAGTATGTGATCGGAGAGGAAACCGTAACGGCTGACGGACAGGGATGTATTGAGATCAGAGAAGAATGGTTTGACAGTGATATTTTAATCTACAAAAAAGGAACGGAAAATACACTGGACAGTGAGAACGTGCAGATTGGCATCGCAGCGCGTCCACATGCTCCTTCCGTATCCAAGGTAAGTGATGAGACGGTAAAAGGCAAAAAAGACGGTGTGCTGACAGGATTCGACGGGACAATGGAATACAGCGTCGACGGCGGCAGGACATGGAATCTGGTAGAAGAGGATGACATTGATGCCAACGGCTGTATGGCAAATTTCACAGCCGGTGAGGTTTTGGTCCGCATCAAAGCTACGAAAACGGCGCCGCACGGAGAGGAGACGGTGGTAACGGTCCAGTCAGCAAGAACGTTGACGGTTACTTTTATGACGAACGGAGGAAGCAGCATTGCTCCTGTTACGGGAAAAGCGTGGAACGATACTGTTACCGAGCCGGAGGAACCGGTGAGAGCGGGATATGCTTTTGACGGCTGGTACCGTGATGCGAACTGTACGGAAGCAAACATATGGCATTTTGCATCGGAACAGACCGGTATCGGGGAAGAAGCGGACCGGCTTACAGGAGATGTTACTCTTTATGCGAAATGGCGGGAAAGTCAGCCGCCAAGACTGAATGCAGTACTGACAGACGGTAAAGACGCGGAAAATTGGGATTCGGAACTCTCTGTTACATTGACTTATTCGGATAACGTGGGCGTGACAAATCTGTATGCGAAGAAAGATGACGGAGAATATGAAAAACTGGATATGAGCGGCAGCGCGGTAAACGGCAGAGATTCGGACGGAAATACAGAGTATCAATGTATTTTTAATGACGTGGAAGAGGGAGAGCACACTTACGCCTTTAAAGCGGAGGATGCAGCGGGCAATGTAACCGAGACAGGACCGCTGACAGCCAGACTGGATACGGCAGAGCCGGTTTTGGGAGAAGAATTTTTCAATGAAGGGTATAAAAACTTCTGGAACTGGATTATCCGCAAAAAGAGTCTGATCGTTACCCTGCCGGTGATCGAGAAAGGAAGCGGTATTGCAGAAGACGGTGTTTCCTATACACTGACAGACGAAGACGGCACGGTGATCAGCAGGATGGCGGAAGTGGAGGCTGGAACGGATGAATCCGGTGATTATCTGGCAAAGATTGTGATCGATACAGATTTTAAGGGAAGCATTCAGATCACGGCAACCGACCGGGCGGGCTATGTCTCAGCAGTAAAGACGATCGGCACGGGAGACAGCGGCATCATCGTGGAGAACTATGCACCCATCATCCGTTTTGAGAGCGCTTTGGGAGATTTGGATCTTGATGAATGGATCCCTGACCGCGCAGAGGTGACAGTACATGTTGCAGATGCTCTGACAGAGGATGGCGGCGACAGGTTATCCGGAGGAATTGCCGGAGTGACTTACCGCATAGACGACGGAGAAGAAACGGAGGTAAGCGGGAAAGGTTTTGCAGACGGTATCGTAACCGAATGCAGCTTTAACGTGGAACTGTCTGGTGCCGGAGAGCACACGTTTCGTGTGACAGCAGTTGACAATGCGGGAAATATCGGCACGGAGACTGCAGTGGTGAAAATAAGGGTGTCAGAGGAGATGCCGGGTGTCGCGATTGACTATATCAACGAGACGCTGGAAGGATTTGCGGCACAAAAGGCATATGCTATGGACGGAGAGGACATTGCTGTATCTGACGGGAAATCAGACATCGAAGAGGAGTGGTTTGGAAAAGAAGTGTCCGTTGTGTGCAAGGGCAACGGCAGGGAATTCATAGACAGCGAGCCGCAGATGCTTACAATTCCCGCAAGACCGGATGCACCCACAGGTCTTTTGGCTGTACCGGTATCCGTCGAAGGAGGAAAAGGTGCGATTTGCGGACTTTCCACTGATATGGAATATCGTATGGCCGGAAACAGTATATGGACGAAACTCACGGACGATATGATCACGGATGGAACACTTGCCGCAATTGCAGGAAGCTATGAAATACGTTATCAGGCGAATGAACATACCTTTGCCTCTAAAACGGCAGTTCTGGATGTTACGGATACGCCGGATAAGCCGGATGTTCCAGATAAGCCGAATATGCCGGATAAGCCGGATGTTACGGATACACCGGACAATTCCGGTACAACAGGCGGTTCCGTTATAGTGGACACACCGGTGAATGAGAACCGGAAAGACGGTGAGGAAGAAGGCGGCGGTGAAACGCAGCAGAATTTGAAACAGGATTCCGTCACTGTGTCGGAACAGGTGTCACAGGAAAACAGAGATGCACAGGCCGTACAGGCAGAGCAGCCTGAGCGCCCTGGACAGGGAGAACAGCCCGAGCAGTCCGAGCAGCCTGGGCAGGGAACGGTAATTACAGGAGATACTGTGGCAACAGGTAATGTGACGGAGGACGCTCAAACGGTAACGGTGATCGAAGTCGGAAACGGCGCAGTGATCGTCACGGTAGTCTGCAAGGATGAATCATATACGGCAGGAGTGGCGGATACCGTGGCAGTGGCAAACGCGATATTGACGCCGGAGCAGATACAGTCTGTAAATAGCGGTGAGACGGTTGAAATCCGTGTGGATGTGGAGGATATTTCCACGCAGATAGATCAGCAGGAGAAAGATGTCATAGAAGAGGGCGTTATGTCACGCCGGAAGGGGGCAGAAGCGCTTACAGTCGGCATGTATATCGATATTTCTGTTTTTGTTAAGATAGGTAATAACGACTGGGATGCAGTGACAGCAACGAAGGAACCGATTGAGATCGTTATCGGGGTTCCGGAAGAACTCAAAAGCGCCGGAAGGGAGTATTACGTGATCCGTGTGCATGAAGGGGAATACGCTGTTCTGGAAGATACGGACAGCGAACCGGACACTATTACTATCCATACAGATCTGTTCTCAACCTATGCGATCGCATATCAGCAGACGGATGAGGCAGGAGGAAGCCATAAGTGCGGACTGTGCCACATCTGCCCGACATTCCTCGGGATATGTTATTTTATCTGGCTTGCGATCATCATGGCGGCGGCTCTTGTGACTGTGATACTTGTCATGCGCAGGACGAAAAAAGAATCTGAAAACTGACAGTAAAAGGCAGATGGAAATGTTCCGTCTGTCTTTTTTTGGAAAATTTTTGATAGAAAAACCAAAGATTTCTTAAAAAACGGTTAAGAGGGAAGATTTTTTCGAAAGATGTGATACAATACTATACGTCGTAAAAAAACGATACGCAATAAAGCGAAAGGATTGGATATAAGCAATGAAAGACAATAATAACGTAAAAAGCCGGAAAAAGACGGTGCTTGTGATTGTTCTGATCGTCGCGGTCGTACTTGTGGCTGTGATCGGTACGGCAGTACATAACATGACAAAGCAGGTGGAGCAGATCAGCAGCACGGTGGAGGTGGAGCCGGTGCAGTTAAGGGATCTGTCTGATACGATTTCTCTCAGGGGAAGTGTCTCGGGAGAGAGCAAGACGAATGTCATGTCACTTGCGGCGGCTGAGGTTACGGAGGTCAGTGTACAGGTCGGGGACATGGTTGCCGAGGGAGATACGCTTGTGATGCTGGATCGGGAAGACATCGAAAAGCAGATCAAGGAGCTTGAGACTGCGATCTCCAACAGTACGGTGTTAGACAGATATAATGACAGGGACTTAGCGGAGGCGCTTGAGAGCGCAAAGACTGCACGGACGCAGACACTGGAAGATGCTCAGAAAGCGGTGGACCGCGCGCAGCAGGCATACGATCAGGCGAGCGCAGATAGAAACAGAAAGATCGAGGCGATGATCGCGGCACAACAGAATGCGTCAAGTGAGGAGGAACGGGCGCAGCTTGCGCAGCAGACGCAGGAATATGTGAATTCTTCAGCAGCAGAGATCACATCTTTACAGCAGGCAGTCGATGACGCAAAACAGTCATACGACAGAGCCGCGCTTTCCGCAGATCAGGCGGTACAGGACGCGCAGGAGGCAATCGAGAAATCGGGCTATATGGCGGACGGCTCAATCTCCCAGACAAGGGACACCTTAAACGATCTGAAAAAACAGCTTGAGGGTTGTGAGCTGAAAGCGCCGTGCGGTGGTGTGGTCGTTGCAGTCAATGTGTCTGTCGGGGATAAGAATGCGCCGGGCGCGACACTGATCACGATCGAGGATACCAGCGCTTTAAAGATGGTGGCAACGGTCGATGAGGCTGATATCTTAAAGCTTGAGGAGGGTATGAGAGCCACTGTCACCTCCAATGCGACAGGAGAGGAAGAGATAAGCGGAACGGTGACGAGAGTTGTCAGAGTAAAGAACCAGTCTGCGGGAGCAGATATGTCCTCATCGGGATATTCCGTGGAGATCGCGCTCGACAATACCAGTCTTTTGATCGGGATGGAAGTCAGGGCAAAGGTTATGCTGAAAGAGAAGAGCGGTGTGCTTGCCGTTCCCTACGATCTGGTGCAGTATGACGAGAGCGGAAACGCATATGTCCTTGTCGCAGAAGGAAACAGTGACGGTACGGCTAAGGCGGTAAGAAAAGATGTGGAGATCGGGGAAGAAGTCGATTACTACATCGAGATCACCGGAGGCGAACTGAAGGAGGGGGATCAGCTGATCTATGATTATACCTATTCCATTGCAGAAGGAGATACCTTTGTGCCGGAGCAGATGTATCCGGAGCAGAATTTTGGAACGGCAGATGCGGAGGTTATAGGACAGTGAGTGAACCAGTGATCCGAATGGAGGATATCGTAAAGACATATTATGTGGGAAAGCCAAATGAGTTGGAGATACTGCATGGAATCAATCTTGAGGTAAATGAAGGGGAATTTATTTCCATTGTCGGAGAATCCGGTTCCGGAAAAAGTACGCTGATGAATATTATAGGAGTTTTAGACCGGCAGACAGCAGGGAATTATTATCTGGAGGGGCAGGATGTAAACGGCATGACGGATGAAGTGAGAAGCGCCGTTCGCAACCGGAAGATCGGTTTTGTATTTCAGAATTTTAATCTTCTCCCGAGAGCCAATGCGCTCAAAAATGTAATGGTCCCGTTGATGTACGATGTGGAAAAGAGCAGAAACCAGAAAGAGCGTGCGATGGAGATGCTCGCGATGGTGGGAATGGAAGAACGTGCGGGACACCGTCCCAATGAGCTCTCAGGCGGGCAGAAGCAGCGTGTGGCGATCGCGCGTGCGATGATCAACGATCCCGCCATTATACTGGCAGACGAGCCGACCGGAGCGCTGGATTCGAAAACAGGTCACATGGTCATGGATCTGTTTCACAAGCTGCATGAGGAGCGGGGCAAGACCATCGTGCTCATCACACATTCGCAGGAGCTGGCGGCTGAGACACAGCGGATCGTAACGCTTCTGGACGGAGAAATTGTGGCAGACAAGGGAGGTGTGCGCTGATGTTTCTGGAAAATTTAAAAGAGGCGGTCACAAGCATTTTTTCCAATAAAATGCGCTCGCTTTTGACAATGCTGGGTATTATCATCGGTATCAGCTCAGTCATCATCATCACCACGATCGGAGGTTCCATACAGAGCACTCTGACAGCGACATTAAATTCTCTGGGAGGGAACACGGTTTCTGCCTATGTGGAGGCGAGATATCCGGAGACGGATGAAGAGTGGGAAACATGGATTTATCCGGACATGGAGGACACTGACTATGTAAGCCAGGAGATGATCGACGGACTGATCGCGGCGTATCCGGACGAGATTCGGGGAATTGCGGCGCAGAGTTACCTTGGCGGGGGACAGATCAAGGATGATGCCGATCCCGACAACTATGCCAATGTTACCGTTTATGGGATCACGCCCGAATATCTGGATTATATGAAACTGGATATGCATGCGGGGCGAAGCCTGACTGCCGCTGATAATGCAGGGATGAAAAGGGTGTGTCTGATCGCAGATACCATGGCAGCGCATTATTTCGGAGAAAAAGATCCGATTGGAGAGCAGATTTCGGTGCTGACCGGTGAAGGGACATTTTACGAGCTTGTCATCGTCGGTGTTTACCGGTACAATCAGGCGATGTTCGGACAGGTGGACACCTCTGTCGCGGAGAAAGACCGGTTCACGGATGTGATGATACCGCTGCAGACAAGTTTTAAACTGCAGGGAGCGGAGCGGACCGGCTATGACTATTTCAATCTGCTGCTCACTCCGCTTGCAGATGTGGAACAGGCGACAGCGCATATCATCGAATATTTTGATGAAATATATGCCGACAATAAGGATTTTCATATCTATGCCTATAATATGCAGTCTGATCTGGGAATGATCAATACGGTGCTCAATGTCATCACCGTTGCAGTCTCTGGCATAGCTGCGATCTCACTGATCGTGGGAGGCGTCGGCGTTATGAATATTATGCTGGTATCCATCACAGAGCGCACCAGAGAGATTGGCGTGCGCATGGCGTTAGGAGCAAAGCGGCGTACGATACGAATGCAGTTTGTCATCGAAGCTATCGTACTCTGTCTGATCGGCGGCGTCATCGGAATTCTGATCGGTATCGGAATCGGCGGTCTGCTTGGAATGGTGGCAGGATTTGTCATTCAGAACATGTATGCGGAATATTCCAGTTATATCATTATGGAAGTGCATCCGTCAGCGACGGCGATCATGCTGTCTTTGTTCTTCTCCATGCTGACAGGAGTGTTTTTCGGATATTATCCGGCAAATAAGGCATCCAAGATGGAGGTCATTGACGCACTGCGATACGAATAAAGTGTGAAGAGAGAGCGGCACATGAAAACTATTTTACTTCTGGAAGACGACGAGATTTTAAATCAGGGGATCACCTTAAAACTGAGCAGAGAAGGCTATCAGGTCTTCTCTGCTCATACGTTAAAAGAGGCCGAACAGATCTGGAGCATGGAAAAAATCCATATGGTCATCAGCGATATCACGCTGCCGGACGGAAGCGGACTTGCCTTCGGGAAAAAAATCCGCGCGGAAGGGGATGTCTATCTGATCTATCTGACTGCCCGCGATCAGGAGGCGGATATTGCAAACGGTTACTGCACCGGGGCGGACGATTATATCACAAAGCCGTTTTCCGTGAAGATACTGGCGTTAAAGGTCAACGCGCTGATGAGAAGGCTGGAAGAAAAAGCTGCTGATACGCTGCTCTCCGGAGAGCTTGAAGTTTCGGTGACGGAATTGCAGGCGAAAAAAGCGGGCAAATTTGTTGCGTTGAGCAGGACCGAGGTGAGGATCCTGATCTATCTGATGGAGAATGCAGGACATATTGTGTCAAAGGAGGCAATGCTCGATGCGATCTGGGGAGTGGACGGACAGTTTGTGGACGACAGTACCGTCACGGTAAATGTCAGCCGGCTCAAAAACAAATTGGAGACGGACTGTATTGCAAATGTGAGAGGACTGGGATATTTATGGACCGACGAAGTGATAAAAAAATAGCGTTTTATATTGCAATATGGATTGTATCCGCAGCTGTCATGACAGTGGCAGCGGTCTGCTTTTTATATTTCGGTGAAAAAATCTGGGACGCTCATGTGACGGAGCTTATCGTGATACATCCTGAGCTTGAAAAAGCGCTGACGGAGAACAGCAGATATTATCATGACAGAGGGATGGAAATCTTCGGGATGCTGTGGGGATTTCTGGCTCTCGGTCTTGGTATGCTCTGCTGTGTTTTCTATCTGGCGCAGAGAATAGAGTGCAAAAAGAGGGAGAGAAGAATGTCAGTGCAGGCAGAGGCTGTCATCAGACGGATCGAAGAGTTTCGCAGAGGGGATTATTCGTGTATTCCGCTTTCGGACGAAGCAGATGAAATTCTAAATGACGGGGCGGACTGGCAGCGTGTCTATGAGCTGTTAAAAGAACTTGGAGACGCGCTTTCGGTATGGAAGAGAAGAATGACAGAAGAGGAGAACAACACGAAGGCGCTCATTGCAGATATTTCACATCAGCTTAAGACGCCGCTTGCCGCACTTAGAATGAGTTATGAGCTGACCATGGAGGAGACGCTTACCGATTCGGAGAGAAAAGAGTTTGCAGCAAAGGAGGAATGGGAAATCCAAAAGCTTGAGCTGCTTTTGGAGGAGCTGCTTAAGCTCTCGCAGCTAGAGACCGGGATGGTTCAGATCGTACCGCAGGACGCCGGTATCCGAAATACTATTTTGAATGCCGTAGAACAGGTATTTGTAAAGGCGCATCAGAAACAGATGGAAATCCGTGTAAAGCAGGAGGCAGATGTGATCGTGCGGCATGACCCGAAGTGGATGGCTGAGGCGATTTCCAATATTCTTGACAATGCCGTGAAATATTCTAAACCCGGAAGTCCGGTTGAAATCCGGGTGAACAGTATGCCGGGGAGTACCATGATCGAAATCGAGGACTGGGGAATGGGGATCGCGGCAGATGAACTGCACAAAATCTTTCAGCGCTTCTACCGGGGAAGAGAGGCAGAAAAGCTCGTCAGGGACGGCGCGGGTATTGGGCTGTATCTGGCGCGCAGTGTGATCGAGCGGCAGGGCGGCACGGCTGTGGCAAAAAGAAAAGCGGAAAACGGAATGATTTTTAGAATTGTGCTTCCTACTATAGAAAAACCCTTACAATGATCTGGATTGTAAGGGTTTTGTAATGTTAGGGAGTTATGATACAGGGGAAAATAATACAGGGCACAAGTTGTGCGCAGAAATGAGGGCAGAGATGAACACAGTTTTGGAAATCAGAGATTTGGTAAAATATTATCAGTCGGGAGAACATGTCGTAAAGGCGGTAGACCACACCAGTCTTGAGGTGGAACGAGGGAAATTTACAGCGATCGTGGGACGCTCCGGTTCGGGAAAATCCACATTGCTTCACCTCATCGGCGGACTTGACCGTCCCGATTCCGGCACGGTCCTGATTGACGGAAAGGACATTTATACATTAAAGGAGGATGCGCTTGCAGGGTTCCGCCGGAAGAAGATCGGATTTGTGTTTCAGGATTTTAATCTGATCCCGTCGTTAAATGTATGGGAGAATATCGTGCTGCCGCTTGGTCTCGACGGCAGAAAAGTAGTTGAGGCGGAGGTCATGGACATTCTGACACGCATCGGGCTTGCGGACAAAAAGGACGTCATGCCGAGCACACTCTCCGGGGGACAGAAGCAGAGAGTGGCGATCGCGAGAGCGCTCGCATCGACGCCTGCGATCATTCTGGCGGACGAACCGACCGGAAATCTTGATTCTCAGACAGAGCTTGAAGTCATGGGTGTTTTAAAGAGCTGTGTCAGCGATTTTGGTCAGACCCTTGTCATGATCACGCACGACGAGACGATCGCACAGATGGCGGATGTGATCGTTATGATCGAGGACGGTAAGGTGGTGAGGAAATCATGAGAACGGAAGCGCGGATCGCATTTGCAAACATGAAACATCATAAGAGCAAAAACATATTGATAGGGATTGCAATCTTTCTTACAACGATGCTGCTGTTTTTGGTGCCGGCGATCGGAAAGGGCATGATAGACGGACAATTCGCAGCGGTCAATGAGATATATCCGACTTTTCATGCCCTGTATCGGAATGTCGATGAGGAGACGGTTATAAAGCTGGCGGCACATCACGGAATCGAAAGATACGGACTGCGGGGAGACGCCGGAATTGTGGCTGTAGAAGATGCTGATATCGCAATGCTCTATCTGGATGAAGAGGGACTTTCCCTCTATCATATGGAGCTTGCAGAGGGGCGCCTGCCGGAGAAGGAGAATGAAATTGTCGTATCACAGGGAATTTTGGAGGAACTGGGACAAAATGGAACAGTCGGGGATACGGTGCATGTGCCGTATCAGATTTATCGCGACGGAGGTCTTGACCTGATACAGGAAAAGGATTTCGTCATCTCCGGCCTGTTTGCGGATACAGAGACGAATCGGGAGAAGAGAGCCTACACGGCGTTTGTCTCAAAAGCCTTTTTGGAGGAAGAACTGCCGTCAGGGCAGATTTTCTACCGTTTTCTGTTTCGGATCGACGGGGAGACGATGTCTACGACGGATGAGTTCGAGGAGGAAATCCGTGCGCTGGCAGAGGAATTTGGGATAGGAGAGGGTGATATCGGAATAAACGAGGATTACTTGCTTGCAAACTATGTAGATCCGTCCTTCGTCCCTGTACTGGCGGTCATTATGCTGATCATCGTCATTGCGGGTATCATTACCGTATACAGTATCTATTATGTCTCGATGGAAGATCGTATCCAGGAGTTCGGAAAGCTTAAGGCGATCGGAGCGACGAGACGGCAGCTTCGAAGGATCGTGCTTGGAGAAGGGCTTTCGGTGGCGCTGTTTGCCATACCTCTCGGTCTGATCGTCGGCACCGTCGTTGCCAAATTCGGCTTTGATATTTTCCTGCGCATTCTCGGGGAACAAAACGACATGGCAGAGGTAATAAGCCGGCTGTATGCGGAAAAGCGTTTCTCTGTTCTTCATGGGTGGTGCTATGTGCTTGCCATCCTGATTACAGTGTTCACCGTGTATCTTTCACTGCAAAAACCGATGAAAATTGCGTCAAGAGTATCTGCGGTGGAGGCAATGCGCTATCAGGGAAGTGATAACGGACATAAAAAACAGCGAAAAGGGTGCCGGGAGATTGGCATTTTGAAGCTTGCCCGGATCTATCTGACGGGCAACCGTAAAAAGAGCCTGATCACAGTCTGTTCCATGGGGATCACGGGTGTGTTTGTCATGGTAGTTGCATCGGTGCTCTCCTGTGCAGATCCGGCGATCAGCGCTTCAAATTCGATCACGGGACAGTATGAGATCCTGCCTGCCGTAGAAGAAGGAAACAAAGAGCATCCGGAGCGGGCGTGGAGCAGCATTCAGCAGAATAATCCGCTGACGGAGGAGCTTCGGGAAGAGTTGGAACAGGTGGACGGTGTACTGCGGGTAGAAAATTTTATGAGCATAGTAGTAAAAGAAGATATCTTTCGGGAGGCTTTCGGTGAGGAAGGCGTCGATATTCTGGGAGTACCGGAAAGTTTCAGAGAGGAGTTGGAGGACGGGATCATCCGTGGAGATGCGACCTATGACGGACTGCTGGGTGCAGACAGCGTGATCGTGGATAAAGATATACTTCGCTGGTGTCCGGATATTGAAATCGGAACGGTTCTGCATGCCACGGTCTGTGACGGTGACAACACCTATGAGAAGGACTTGACGGTAGCGGCGATCGGGGACTATACGAGCGGTTTTATCAATTATTGCTATCTTCTGATGCCAAGGGAGGCTGTGGAATCTCTTGGCAGTTACAATCTGAACAAGTATTTCAGGGTATTTGCCGAAGAGGATTATAATGAGAAGACAGAAGGCCGGATAAAAGAGATAATTGCCGGATCGGAGCTTTTGGAGATGAGGAGCTGGAAGGCAGAATACGATGAATGGAAGATCGCGATGGCGATGACAAGCGGGGCGTGTTATGCGTTTCTGGGCGTCTTAAGTGTGATATGCATCATGAATATGGTCAATACGATGATCCACAGTGTCCATATCCGCCGAAAGGAAATCGGTATGCTGCAGGCGATCGGGATGTCGAAAAAGCAGTTGACAAAAATGCTTTTGGCGGAGGGATGCTTTTATACGGTAGGTACGCTGATCCTCTCGGTAGGAGGCGGTAGCGCTCTCGGATATCCGGTATTTCTCTGGGCGAAGGATCAAGGGGCTTTCAATATCAGCGTGTACCGGTATCCGGTCGAAGCGGCGCTCATCGTGACCGCCGTGTTACTGCTTGTACAGATCGCACTTGCGCTGATACTGGGAAAATCAGTACAGAAGGAATCGCTGATAGACAGAATCCGATTCAGTGATTAAGGAAATTTTATCGAATAATTTGTTGAAGGAATAGGTAGACTATGTTATGATATTTCTATAAATTCATCGAAAGGACGTGGATATATGCCAACGATTGCACCTGTTTCAGATTTAAGAAATTATGGTAGTGTTTTAGAAAAAGTATCTACCGGTTCTCCTGTATATTTAACACGGAATGGACACGGAGCATATAGCATTCGTGATATTAAGGATGAAGAAAGCTTCCAGAAAGCGGAGGCTATGATTCAGTTGCTGTGTGAGCTTAATGCCGGTATCCGCTCAGCAGAAGAGGAAGGATGGATTTCAGAGGATGATTTTCGTAGCCATTTTATAAATAGAAGGAATGACAGATGAAAAAATATAAAATCCGCTATACACCGGAGGCAATGCGTGATATGGACGCGGTATGGGATGGTGTATATGAAGCCTCAAAAGAGTCTGATGTTGCTGATAGGTATGTGAATGATTTTATAGACGAGATGGAGAAGAAAAAGCAATTTCCGCTTTCTGGAATACCGCTTGTATATAGAGGACTCTTTACCGGTTTTTATGCAGTCAATTTTAAAAGGTATAAGGCATTTTATCGTGTGCATGATAGCTATATAGAAGTTATCAGGATTATTATGGAAAAAATGGATTACATGAAGATATTGTTCGATGAATCCGAATAATGGAAAACAAACGGCAATTATATCAGCGATTAAAAAACTTCGGGTGCCAAACCCCTGACGGAACATACTTGGCAGAAAATATTTTGTCTGAAAATATTTTGCACGCAAATATTACAAGAAAATAGCACACAGGAAGATTGGGCAAGCGACTTTTGCACCATGAAAATGAGACTCAAAAACCGTGGAAGCCTTTGTTGAACACGGTTTTGCTCTGAGAGGCTCATTGGAGTGTTTGGTGCAACGGAGCGCGAACAACTTCCTGTGTGCTATTTTCATGTAAATGTTTTATGCAAGGCTTTTGATGCCCGAAACATCATATCTAAAAAAAATATAAAATCTCAGAATTTCTTATATTCCCTGTTGACAAAAAAACATGATGATGCTATCTTAATACATAGATATTAGCACTCCACATGAATGAGTGCTAATAAAAAGAAAAAGCTGTATCCGAAAACAAGTCAGGTGGTTATTTGATATGGATGAGATGGAATTAGACGAAAGGAAAACAAAAATTTTAAAAGCGATTATCCGCAATTACCTGGAGACAGGCGAGCCGGTCGGTTCCAGAACCATTTCCAAGTATACCGATTTAAACCTGAGCTCGGCGACGATCCGCAATGAGATGGCAGATCTGGAAGAACTTGGATATATCGTGCAGCCGCATACATCGGCGGGGAGGATTCCCTCGGATCAGGGATATCGGTTTTACGTGGATCATCTGATGGAGGAGAAGAATCAGGAAGTTGATGAGATGAAGAAGTTTGTCATTGAGCATACTGAGAAGATGGAACAGGTGCTGCAGCAGGTTGCGAAGATCCTGGCGAACAACACCAATTATGCGACGATGGTCACGGCTCCGAGCTACCACCGCAACAAGGTAAAGTTCATTCAGCTGTCCAATGTAGATGACGAACAGATCCTTGCAGTGATCGTCACGGAGGGAAATCTTGTCAAGAATAAGATCATTCCGATCTCCGAACCGCTGGACAATGAGACGATGCTGAAGCTGAACATTCTGCTCAACTCCAATCTCAACGGGTTGGCGTTAGAGGAGATCAATCTCGGGACGATTTCCAGACTGAAAGAACAGGCGGGAATTCACAGCGACATCATAAACAACGTGCTTGACACACTGGCAGAGACCATGGGGCAGGATGAAGACATCAGGATCTACACCAGCGGAACGACGAACTTTTTTAAGTATCCGGAGCTGAGCGCTTCCGAGAAAGCAAGCGAGCTGATCTCCACTTTTGAAGAGAAGCAGCAGCTGGCAAGTCTGGTCACGGAAAGTTTGCTGGATGAAGAGAACACGGGGATACAGGTTTATATAGGAAATGAAAGTCCCATTCAGACGATGAAGGACTGCAGCGTGGTCACGGCAACCTATGAATTAGGCAAGGGAGTTCGGGGGACGATAGGAATCGTGGGACCGAAACGTATGGATTATGAGAATGTGATGGATAACCTGAAAACCTTGAAGAATTCCTTAGACGGAATCTTAGACAGGCCAAAGGGAAAGACATAGAAAGGTGGTTTGCAGATGTCAGAGAAGAACGAAGATATTTTAGAGGAAACGCCGGAGGTGCAGGCGGAAGAATCCACAGATAATGCAGCAGAGGAGACGGTAGAAGCGGGAAGTCAGGAGGCAGAAGCGAAAGACGAAGCAGAAGCCGGCGCAGAATCGGAAGCAGACGCGGAAGAAAATTCCTCTGAGGAAAATGCCGAGGGCGAAAAGAAGAGCTTTTTCAAGAAGAAAAAAGACAAAAAAGACGAGATGATCGAGGAACTGAACGATAAGCTGAAACGCCAGATGGCAGAATTTGAAAATTTCAGGAAGCGTACCGAGAAAGAGAAGTCACAGATGTACGATATGGGTTCCAAAAGCATCATAGAGAAAATCCTGCCGGTCATTGACAATTTTGAGCGCGGTCTTGCCGCAGTACCCGCGGAGGGAAAAGAAGATCCGTTTGTTGTGGGAATGGATAAAGTATACCGGCAGATGCTCGCTGAGCTTGAGACAGTCGGAGTCACTGTCATTGAAGCGGTAGGACAGGAATTTAACCCGGATTTCCACAATGCAGTGATGCAGGTGGAAAGTCAGGAATATGAATCCGGCATGATCGCACAGGAACTGCAGAAGGGATACATGTATAAGGATACCGTAGTCAGATACAGCATGGTTGCTGTTGTCTCATAAACAAGATTCACAAAGTTTTCTATATTATTTAGGAGGGAAAGATCATGGGAAAAATTATAGGTATTGATTTAGGAACAACAAACAGCTGCGTAGCGGTTATGGAAGGAGGAAAGCCTACTGTTATCGCGAATCAGGAGGGAGCAAGAACGACACCTTCTATCGTGGCATTTACCAAAACAGGAGAGAGACTGGTCGGAGAGCCCGCAAAACGTCAGGCAGTGACGAACGCTGAGAAGACGATCGCGTCCATCAAGAGACATATGGGAACTGATTATAAGGTTGGGATTGATGACAAATCATACTCTCCGCAGCAGATTTCCGCTATGGTGCTTCAGAAGCTGAAGGCGGACGCGGAAGGATATCTAGGCGAGAAGGTTACGGATGCGGTTATCACAGTGCCGGCATATTTCAATGACGCACAGCGTCAGGCGACGAAGGATGCAGGAAAGATCGCGGGACTTGATGTAAAGCGTATCATCAACGAGCCGACCGCAGCAGCACTCGCATACGGACTTGACAATGAGAAAGAGCAGAAGATCATGGTATACGACCTTGGCGGAGGTACTTTCGACGTTTCTATCATTGAGATCGGAGACGGTGTCATTGAGGTATTGGCAACAAACGGAGATACACGTCTTGGCGGTGATGATTTTGACAACAAGATCACACAGTGGATGATCGACGAATTCAAGAAAGCAGAAGGTGTAGACCTTTCCAACGATAAGATGGCGCTTCAGAGACTGAAAGAGGCAGCAGAGAAGGCAAAGAAAGAACTTTCCTCCGCTACTACCACCAATATCAACCTTCCGTTTATCACTGCAACTGCAGAGGGACCGAAGCATTTTGATATGAACCTTACCAGAGCAAAATTTGATGAACTGACACATGATCTGGTTGAGAGGACCGCGGTTCCGGTTCAGAATGCAATGAAGGATGCAGGACTTACCAATGCAGATCTCGGTCAGGTATTGCTGGTCGGCGGTTCCACACGTATCCCGGCAGTGCAGGATAAGGTAAGACAGCTGACAGGCAAGGAGCCGAGCAAATCCTTAAATCCGGATGAGTGCGTAGCGATCGGAGCTTCCATTCAGGGAGGTAAGCTGGCAGGAGATGCCGGTGCCGGTGAAATCCTTCTTCTGGATGTCACACCGCTTTCACTTTCCATTGAGACGATGGGCGGCATTGCAACGAAGCTGATCGAGAGAAATACTACGATCCCTACCAAGAAGAGCCAGATTTTCTCCACGGCAGCAGATAACCAGACGGCAGTAGATATCAACGTCGTACAGGGTGAGAGACAGTTTGCGAGAGATAATAAATCCCTCGGACAGTTCCGTTTAGACGGTATCCCGCCTGCACGCCGCGGAGTACCTCAGATCGAGGTGACCTTCGATATCGATGCGAACGGTATCGTAAACGTATCTGCAAAAGATCTGGGAACAGGAAAAGAGCAGCACATCACGATCACCGCCGGCTCTAACATGTCTGACGACGAGATTGAGAAGGCAGTCAAAGAGGCAGCAGAGTACGAGGCACAGGATAAGAAGAGAAAAGAAGCGATCGATGCGAGAAATGATGCTGATTCCTTCGTATTCCAGACACAGCAGGCACTTGATCAGGTTGGCGAGCATCTGGATGCAGCCGATAAGTCGGAAGTTGAGAACGATATGAATGCCGTGAAATCATTCCTTGATGCACATCAGAATGCTGAGGAGATGACAGAAGCGGACGTAGTAGAACTGAAATCCCTGCAGGAGAAGCTGACGCAGAGTGCGCAGAAGGTATTTGCCAAGATGTATGATCAGGCTCAGGCAGCACAGGGTGCAGCAGGAGCAGGTCCGGACATGAGCGGCATGGGCGGTGCAGCCAGCCAGAGTTCCGCAGATGACGATGTTGTCGATGCAGATTTCAAAGAGGTCTAAAACGGCATAAGCATAAATACACACGGGGTTTTCAGATGGAAACATTTGGAAGCCCTTGTGTAGTTGGAGAGAGGAATAGTTATGGCAGATAAGAGAGATTATTACGAGGTCTTAGGTGTAAGCAAAACTGCATCCGATGATGAGATCAAGAAGGCATTTCGAGGTCTTGCCAAAAAATACCACCCGGACATGAACCCGGGTGACAAGGAGGCGGAGGCAAAATTCAAAGAGGCTCAGGAGGCGTATGCTGTTTTGGGCGATGCGGAAAAGCGCAGGCAGTATGATCAGTTTGGTCATGCCGCATTTGACGGAACCGGCGGAGCCGGTGGGTTCGACTTTTCCGGCATGGATATGGGAGATATCTTTGGGGATATTTTCGGAGATTTCTTTGGCGGTGGTTCCAGAAGAAGGGCAAATGACGGTCCGATGAAGGGACAGAACATAAGAACAAGTGTCAGGATCACGTTTGAGGAAGCGGTGTTCGGATGCGAAAAAGAGATTGAGATGTACTTAAAAGACGAGTGCAAGACCTGCCATGGAACCGGGGCTAAGCCGGGGACCAATCCGGAAACGTGTCCGAAGTGCGGCGGTAAGGGCAAGGTGGTATTTACACAGCAATCCTTCTTCGGAACCGTTCAGAATGTGCAGAGCTGTCCGGAGTGTAACGGAAGCGGAAAGATCGTGCGCGAAAAATGTTCTGACTGTCGTGGAAGCGGATATATTTCCAGCAAGAAAAAAATACAGGTATCGATCCCTGCCGGTATTGATAACGGGCAGAGCGTACGCATCCGGGAAAAAGGTGAGCCCGGCATTAACGGAGGACCGAGAGGAGATCTGCTCGTGGAGGTTGTCGTATCCAGACATCCGATTTTGCAGCGTCAGGACATGAATATCTATTCCACGGCTCCGATCAGCTATGCACAGGCAGCCCTTGGCGGTGAAATCCGTATTAACACGGTGGATGGGGATGTGCTCTATGAGGTGAAAGCCGGAACACAGACTGACACCAAGATCCGTCTCAAAGGAAAGGGAGTGCCATCTCTTAGGAATAAGAATATACGGGGAGATCATTATGTTACCCTTGTGGTTCAGGTTCCGACCGGTCTTTCGTCAGAGGCAAAAGAGACACTGCGAAAATTTGATGAACTGACAGATGGATCCCTGAATAAATCCGGCGCCAGCACGGGTACGACTACAACAGAGAAGCACAAAAAGAAGAAAGGTTTTATGGATAAAATCAAAGAATCGCTGGATGATATCTAAAACAAGGGAAAATATTGATATTTTCCCGTTTGCGCCCCGAAATTTTGTGTAATATTGCTAATTGAGCCTTCCTACTAAATATAGTATTATAGAAACGGTTGGTAACTATAGTTAGTGCTTATGTGTAAAAGAAATCCGACAACATGGATGGAAATTTTTTACATGGAAGAAGGAGAATGTGTCATGGATGGAGCAGTCATCAAGACCGATGACATAGGATTAGATTTCGGACAATGGCGCTTTAACGACATCGTAGAATTTGAGCATAAGAAACAGGCGCTGCGCGAGGAGCGCAGGGAACTTGACCATGAGAGGCATAGACTGGAGCGCGAGAGACGGCAGCTTGACGCTGAGATCAACACAGAAAAGATGCGGATGGAAAAAGAGAGCAGACTTTTTGACATGAAATTCAAAATTCTCGAGGAAGAATTAAAAAAGCTTGCAGATGAGAAGCTTGAGGTTGAAAAGCAACGTAAATTCTATAAGCGTTTGAATGGCTCTGAGAATTCTGCCGGAGGAACGCAGACATCAGATGTGGTGCGGGGCGAGCTCTTTTTCGTGGGAGTGGAGAATGAGCAATCGTTAAAGAAACGTTATAAGGATCTGCTGAAGATTTACCATCCGGACAATCTGAACGGAGATACTGCAACGCTGCAGGAGATCAATCGGGAGTATAACAAGTTAAAAGTGCATTATGCGCATTAAAAAAGAGCCTTTGGCTCTTTTTTTGGCGCATTATTGCGCTTGCGGATAGATCAGATGCGCCTCATCGATATCATAGAGCGTATGCTTCAAATATCTGTCCGCCAGATAGTTTGCCATGCCAAGATTCATGTCGAGATAATTTCCGCAGTCTTTTGCCGCAGCACCCGGTACTTCACCCCGGAAATCCCGGATAAACTCAAACATTTCAATCATAAGGTCCACGATATCTCCTGAGGCATAGTCACCTGCCAGGATCAGATAAAATCCTGTCCGGCAGCCCATAGGTCCGAAATAAACAGTTTTTGATGCAAATTCTTTGTGATTGCGCAGAAAAGTAGCACCGAGATGTTCGATGGTGTGTATCTCTGCCGTGTTCATGACCGGTTCATCGTTTGGCGACGTCATGCGCAGATCAAAGGTCGTGAGGACCTCGGCACCAAAATGATCTTTTCTGGACACATAGATGCCGGGCTGCAATTTGATGTGGTCGACGGTAAAACTTGCAATTTTTTCCATATTATACCTCCGTTTTATTTTATTATATCTTGTTGCAGATAGAAATGCAATCCGTTATAATACGGCTTGACAGACAGATGAGGAATATGGAGGACAAGAATGAGAGAATACGATTTTACAAAGCAGCCGTCTATTTTGATCCAGGGAGCCATGGAGTCGGAGACTGCTTATATGACTACAAAATTGAAGGATCTGGAATATATTACCATTGGAAACTGGAGCTTTGCCACAGGTTTTCTTGGGAGATATAGCGAACCGGTGATCATATCGAGAACCTATCAGGGAATGGTCAATGCGGCGGCGGCAACAAGTATTGCCCTGACAGGCTTTGCACCGCGGGCAGTGATCAATCAGGGACTCTGCGGCGGACATGACAAAGCATTTCACCGGGGGGATATCGTGCTGGGAGAAAAAGCTGTGATGATGAGTGCTGTGGAGTATTCCTATGCTCCGGAGGGCGCCGGTATCAGGGAGGCGGAGTCTGTGCCGCTTCCGATTGAAGTTTTTCGCAGGAGCGAGGGAGTGACCGGGACGGTTACAGAGTTCCCATGCGACGAAAAACTGCTGGCTGCCGCAGAGCAGGCCGCACAAGGATTTTTGGAACGAGGAGAATCACTCATTGCCAGAGGCGTGATCGGTTCTGCTGACGAGTGGAATAATCAGCTTGACCGTATTGCACTGCTGCGGAAACGCTGCCATACTGCATCGGAGGATATGGAAACTGCGGCGGTGGCACAGCTTTGCCTGTCCTATGGGATTCCGTTTCTGGGGATCCGCATCTTGTCAAATTCGATTGTCAACGGAGAGGACTTTGATGAGTCAGTGGCGGAGGTCTGCCAGAGGTTTATCGTAAGCGTTGTGGAAACTATGCACACATTTTTTTGATACTGTGGAAACTTTATAGTGCAAGATATTATTTTTATGGTATAATAACGATATATGACAAAAAAGGAGAGGTAGAGGAAGGAGAAAATGCGAAAACAGTTCAAAAAAATGCCGGTATTTTTGCTTGCTCTGTGTATATTGGCACTTCAATTGACTGGAGCCCTTAGAGTTACTGCATATGACAGTGTGCAAGAATCAGAGGAAGTTGTTTCGCAGGGAGAAGACGAGACAGAAAAAAGGCAGAATGGTGACGGAGAGATGCCGGACATCATTGATACAAATGAGGATGGTAATTCCACAAGCGGTGGTGATGAATCCGCAGGGAATGAGAGTGTGGAAGACGAATCTACAGAGGATGATTCCACAGAGACTGATTCCACAGAAAGCGTCATGGAAGAGGATACGGAGTTCGTTTCGGACGGGGAAGAGGATACGGAAGTCATTGATTTAGAAGACACCGAAACGGAGTTTGAGGAAGATATGGGGTCCGAAGACTTGGTAAATGCCGTCGCCGAAGGCGATATGCGGACCGTGTATTTTGACGCGACGCTCTCGAAGCTTTCTTATGGAGGCTCTGCGAGTGGCGGATCGGGACTTCCAACGACGGATGGTACCCGTATGTGGTGTCACGTATGGGTTAGCACGGATGCTGCCAATCAGTATGATGACTATGAAATGATTCGTTTAGAGGCTCAGACGAAAGACGGAAATACATGGAATGATGTTTATGCAGCGGAAATTGATAAGAAATATGACAGTATTCTTTTTTTTAGCGGAGACTCAAAGGAGGCATTGGGTAATTTGGCTACACCGGGGACAGTCGATCTTACCATTCCGGAAGAGAGTACGTTTACAAATCCGTGTTTTTATGCAGATACCGGTGACGGGACGGACTGGGTGTCCGCTACCAAGAGAAGCGGTTACTGGGGAGAGGCTTATGAGATCCGCAATGCAGAGGCAAAGGAAGGAAAAGACGCCGATATAGTAAATGTTTTGGATGGAACTTTCAACCGTGAGTTTCAGACTTACTATGCACGGGTAACGCTGTATGATTACTATACGGATTACGAGCTGAACGGACACAACAGAGACAGCTATCCAGCAGCTGCATCGGAGGTAAACTCACACCGTATTTATCAGCCGTTCCGTCAGTTCAATCAGGCGTTGAGTGATTATTACAGTGTTGCAAAGGCGGCTTCGCCGTTATATTGGGGAAACTTTCAGAATTATACCGGGAACCATTTTAATGAGATACAGGATACGCTGAAGCTGTATGGTTATGACTGGCAAGGCAGCACGGATACATATAAAAAGTTTTTTTACGAAAATAACTCCATGTGGGGAAGAGACGGCGGACAACTAACTGCCAGCAACGGAGCAAATGCAACGCAGGGACTGGTTACTGATCTTTTAGAGAACGGGAATCTGATGCTGAAGACAGGGGAGACGGAAAATGGATTCTGGACGAAGGCACCTTTCTTTGATGAGGATTTTTTAAAGGGAAAAAATTCCAAAAACGCCGTTTTGGGAGAAGTGTATCACGATATCGCATTTCCGTTTATCCAGAAATCTATAGGAAACTTGACGACAGTGGACAACACGCCTGCAAATGGTACGGTGGACTACTGGTACTTTGACAGCAAAGATAACGATCCTTCGACGAGCAACAGAAATCTGATCCTGAGATGGGACGAAGCACTGAAGCTGTATTACCTGGAAAGCAGCGCGGATGCCGTACATGGAAGGAAAACAGAAGGCGTTACAGAAAACGGAAACTTTTTTCCGCTGAACGAAAGCGGGCAGTCCGGAAATGCGGGAACATTGAATTACGGATTTGCCCAGAAGATGGAGATTGATTTCCGGGTGACCGAGGATGGAACGGTATCGACGACAGAAGGAGATACAGTTCCGATCCAGTTTAATTTCAGCGGGGATGACGATGTATGGGTGTTTATCGACAATACGTTGGTTCTGGATGTTGGAGGCGACCACGGTATTGTCGAAGGCGTTATTGACTTTGCAAAAGGAAATGGACATAGGAAGGCAACGGTAAGTTGTGTGAAAAGCCTGAGCAGTGGCGTTTCCTATAATGTCGTAAACGATCTGTCTGGATTGATGAATGACAATTTTTACAAGGAAGACCACACGCTGACTATGTTTTATATGGAGAGAGGAATCTGGGAATCCAATCTTTATATTACGTTTAATTTCCCGGATGAGAACCGGTTTTCCGTTGAAAAAGAGGTGAATACGGGTGACGTAAACGAACTGTTTGACGGATTGTTTGATGACGCGGAGTTTACATTCAATATCAAAAATCAGGCGACGCATTATCAGACTTACGATGCTGAAGATGCCGGAGGTTTTGTCGTCAGTCAGAAGAATATTCGTGACTACGGNTCGGTAAAGAGCGGAAAGCTGGAGAACGCTGCGGGCGCTTTATACAGTATTTCTGACAAGGACGCCAGGGTGGACGGCTCCGGTAATTTTGGACTGAAGGATGAAGAGACGGCAGTTTTTGTCAACCAATTCCGCCGAGGCAGTTACATATATCTGGAAGAAAAAGTGGACGCAGATGTGTTCCGTACCATATGGGAACTTTATGACGAAGGGGAAAAAGTAACCACGACGGCCCCGACGGTATCAAGCAGTTTCGTTTCTGGAGGGAAAGCGCTGACAGGGGAGAATACAAAGGGAACGACTGTTTCGGACGGTCGCCTGGAGAAATATTTGACCTCCGCCAGTATAGGAGTCGACGGAGTTGCAAATACCGGTTACACACAGACAGGACCGGCGCATACTGAAAATGGCACGACGGATCAGACATTGGTATTCCGTTCTTATGGGGATCCTGACAGCACGATAGGATTGGATCTGAAGGTAAAAGAGATCAATACGGTGAGAACCGGAACGATCACCGTAAAGAAAGACAAGACGAATGAGTCGGAGGCCCTTGGAAACGAGGAGTTTTCCTTTACAGTCCGTTTCACCGATGTGGCAGGAATGAAACTGGAAGGGGACACGCCGAAGGAATTGACATTCAAGCTCAAAGCAGGGGAAGAAAAAAAGATTACAGGAATCCCGGCAGGTACCGTGTATACCATTTCAGAGNCNACGTCGGAAGGNTATACGCTGGAAAGCGTCAAAGTNGNAAGCGGAAANGATACAGNGATTAAAGTCGGAACAACGGCGGTCAACGGAAATGAAACTGTCAATGTGTCGGGAAAGAAGGGTGTCACAGCGACAGGAGTTGTGAAGGCNGACGACGATGCTGCAAATCTGAAAGAGACTTTGTTTACCTTTATGAATGAAAAGTCCGCGGGAAGTATTGACATTCTCAAAAAAGATGCTGCCGGAACAATGCAGGGCATTGAGTTCACGTTATTTACAGCGGACGGATCTGTGGCAAAAGACGTGGATGGGAAAGAATTGAAAGGCGTGACGGCCTCAAACGGAACGCTCTCATTTTCTAAAATTCCGGTTGGCACAAAAGATCAGCCGGTGACATATTACCTGAGAGAGACAAAGACAACGTCAGGGCATACATTGCTGACGGAGCAGATCGAGGTGACGCTGCCCTATGCATATAAGAGAGGAGACGTTGTAAACGGTCAGACAGTGACGGAGGACGGAGTAACCTGGCATTTGTCTTATACCATTGTTAATGACAGAGTATTTATTTTACCGGAAACCGGTCAGACAGGAGCAGGAGATTTTGTGTTTTTCGGCACAATGCTTCTTAGCGTGACAGCAGGAGCGNTCTTTTTGCTGCTTTGGACCAGACGGACGGCNGCACGGACANCAGTCCGGCAAAAGGCTGTATCGACCAGAAGCGGGTGGATGCCAAAGGGAATTTCATGTCAATCGGAAAAAGATGATTGATAAAAGAAAAATTAAATCAAACAGAAAAAGGAAGAGGGACGATGGAAGGAAAACGGAACAGTTTATTTAAGAAAATTGCTGTTATGATGGTTCTTGCGGCAATGATTGTCATGAATATGGCGATGACTGTATTTGCAGAAGGAGAAACGGTTGACAAGGACAAACCGGTCAGCCTGACGTTGACAAAGTATGCAGCTGCGGCGGGCGACGGAACCTCATTGGACAACACGGTTACCGGAAAACCGCAGCCAGTTACGGGAAGAGATCCCATGGCCGATGTGGAGTTTACTGTTTTAAAGGTTGCGGAACTGTCGCAGAAGAATACAAACGGTACAGTATCGATATCCTACCGTCTGACGGCGGACGGTGCGGCAGTTCTCTCAAAGAGCGGAACAGCGTATACGGAAAATCAGGAAGTATCGATTACCACACTGAAGAGCTTTATTGAGACAAAAACGGCACGGGATAGCGTGTTTACAGGGTTGGCTCAAATGCCGAATGCGGTTACTGCAAAAACAGGAGTGGACGGCATTGTAAAATTTACAAGCGATACAAGCGTCGCGTCATCGACGAGCGTGAAACATATTTCAGGCCAGGGACTTTACCTTGTCGTGGAGACATCTGCGCCGGACAATGTGACGAAGCGCACACATCCGTTTTTTGCTTCTCTGCCGATGTCTGACAGAGTGAATTTAAATCAGTGGCAGTACGATGTCTTTGCATATCCGAAAAACACGACAGGGGAAATTGACTTTGACAAACAGATACTTGCGATAAATGGAGATAAGGACGCACCTGATATTGCGGATGACAATCATTCTGCAGAGACAAATATTGGTGATGTCATTACATTCCAGATTGCGTTTACCATGGCAGTGCCCAGCGAAGGACTCACGAAACTGGGAATTGAGGATACCATGTGCAAGGGCCTGACGTTCAAGACGGCAGGAAGCACAGCGGCAAGTGCGGATGTAACCATACGAAGGGTGGACGGCGCAACACCGACAACGATTGCACCGACAAATTATACTGTTTCTGCAGTGAAGAGTGCATCAAGCGGGAAAACTACACTAAAGATAGAGTTTACGAATACTTACATCAGCACCCTGAATAATGATTTGACTAACCGGCTGCCTGAGTTTGAGGTGGAATATAAAGCGGCTTTAAATGAAGANGCGGTTCTGGGAACTACGGGAAATCCAAATGAAGCGCATGCATATTACCGTAANACTTCGCTGCCGTCATCGGAACCGGACAAAAAAACAGAAGATGATAAGACAACNGTCTTTACCTGGGGTATTAACCTCACAAAGAGGGGAGAAGGCAGTACGGTACTGCAGGGAGTCGAATTTAAACTGACNAACGACGAAAATGAGACTTACAAATTCCGCTATATAGAAAACGGAAACAACAGTTACTATGTTCCTGACGAGGGAACTGGAGCAACAGAGACACTGGTAACGGATTCTACAGGAAAACTGGTGATCCGGGGACTGAAAAGTGATGTGTATGATCTGAAAGAGACAAAAACAGCGACAGGATATATCCTGTTGGTGGAGCCGGTAAGGATCGTTATTACCGGAAGCAATACCGATGGAACGGCGACGGCAACGGTAAACGGAACTGCGGTGACTATGACTGCGGATACGTTTAATACAAGTTCGTTGAGTGCTCTGGTTCCGGTGACGGTACTCAACAATAGAGGATTTATCCTTCCCTCTACCGGAGGTATTGGAACGACAGTGATCACCATGACAGGAATCGTGCTTGTGGCCATTTCATCTTTTCTGCTGATTCGAATGGCAGTTAAAAGACGAAGAGAAGTATCGGTTGAATAGTCTGACAGAAAAGTTTTATGAGAGATAAAATAATTACAATGCTGTTAGTTGTACTTATGATTGTGGGTCTTTGCAGCTTAGGTTATCCGNTCGTCAGCAATCTGCAGAGAGAGCGCGGACAGGTTCAGATTTTGACGGAATACGATGAAGAAATGGAGCGCAGGTCGGAGGAACAGATTGAGNCCGCGCGGATGTCGGCGCAGGACTATAACAAAGAGCTGCTCGGGACGGTTATCATAACAGATCCTTTCAGCCCGGAAGATATAAAGGATACGCATGAAAATTATATCGGGATTTTAGATTTGAACGGAGACGGGATCATTGGATATGTAGAAATTCCGAGGATTGGCATTTATGAGCCGATCTATCACGGAACATCGGAGGAGACGTTGGAAAAGGGGATAGGCCATCTGGAAGATACGTCGTTTCCGATTGGAGGGATCAGTACTCACGCAGTGCTGTCNGGTCATACGGGACTGACAGAAGCAAAAATTTTTACGGATTTAAATACCCTGGAAGAAAACGATATCTTTTTTATACATATTCTGAAGGAGACGCTGGCATATCAAGTCGATCAGATCAAGGTTGTAGAGCCTTCTGACACACGTGATCTGCGTATCGATCCGGAGGAGGATTATGTTACGCTGGTCACCTGCACGCCGTACGGAATTAATTCGCATCGGCTCTTAGTGCGAGGAAGCAGGGTGCCATACACATCAGATATTGAAATACAGGCACAAACGCAAAAGGATGAAGGCGCCGGCTATGAGAACTGGATGGAAATCTACGGGAAGGCAGTGATTCGGGGNCTTTTGCTGGCAATGGTCATTCTTGCGTTTCCGATGCTTAGATTCATAAAAAAGAGAAATAGGCAATAAATCGNCGAAAAATCGTCGATNGGCAGAAANATGGAGAATACAGCTATGAAAAAANTTATTGCAAAAGCAGGATTATTTTTCATTATACTGACATGGGTATCCGGATGGCTCCCGGGAANGGNCATAAAGGCNGCATANACGGGAACAGAAAACGGAAGTGTTACGGTCANGGAAGCTGCGGTCGGAGATTTGCTCTGCGGCTATAAANTGATGGACGCCAGTTATGACGCCGCGAAAAAGGTGACTGCTTACACATGGGCGGATGGGATAGAGNCGTTGATTGCAGAGGCAAACGGAGGANNACACTTGTCAGTGAGTGAGTTCATTGACTTAACGCAGAGCGAAAGGCTTGCGATACTTGCAAAGCTTCGCGCGCAGCTTGAGAAAACGCCGGAGCTGCCTTCGAAGAAGGTGGATGATTCGGGAACGGTAGAATGGCAGGATGTGCCGCTTGGCGGCTATATGATCATACCGGTAAATACAACGGAAGTATATCAGATCATGTTTGGAATGGTGCAGCCAGCCCTTGATACAGAAACAAATGATTACTACACAATGAGTTTGGAATTTGTTGCAAAGAGAGTACCGATCAAAATTGTAAAGACGGTGAATACCGTTACAACGGGGCAGACGCATACGGTCGAATTCAGTGTGACAGTTGATATTCCCACGTATGCGCCGGATGCGTTGGATAAATATTTNGGTATAGGAGACAAGAGTGTCAGTGGAATAGATATTGACGATGACAGTATCCATGTGTTTGGATATGCCTCGAGAGAGGACGCTGATGAGGAGATCGATGCAACAGAATTTGGTACGCTGACACAGTGCATCATTGACGGACTCTATACCCGGTGTGAGAAATTGAAAGGGCAGTCTGAGGTGCAGGATTTTGCCATGGAATTTGACTATAATAAAATTCCAGCCNGAATCAGTGTGATCAAGGTTGTCTATCAGGCGCGGACGAACGAATCTGCTACGGTCGGAGGCGGAGGAAATGTCAATGTTGCGACGATGGAATACAGCGTAAATCCGTTTGTTATGAGTGGAGAATATCACGAATTTGCTGACGATGAACAGAAAGTCTATACTTTTCAATTACAGATTGTAAAGACAGCGGCTGATGATAAAACAGTGCGGCTTTCGGGAGCGGAGTTTGATCTGTACCGCAGGGCAGAGGAGAATGAGACGGAACCGGTTGTCACACATGTGGATATTCCACAGCTTGAGGACGGAAGGTATGTGCTTGTGGCACATATGGAGCCGACGGATCAGGAAGGAATCACATCCGCAGAGAGGCTTAATCTGGAAACCTATTATCTGGTGGAGACAAAGGCTCCGGACGGCTACCAGTTACCGGATAAGGCGGTGGAAATTGAGCTGTCACAGGAAAACGGCTTGAACACGGAGACAGGGATTCTGACGGCAGTGATTGAAAATGAAAAAGATGATCCGCCTAAGGAAGAGCCGCCAAAAGAGGAGCAGAAAAATCCGCCTAAGGCAGAACAGCCTAAGCAAGATCCGCCCAAGGTTGAGGCACCAAAAACAGCAGATCTCAATCAGGTGATTTTTGGTGTGATCGGAGCTCTGCTGACAGTTGGAATTGTATTTCTGGTGATTTTCGGAAGAAAAAAACAAAGTAAGCTATAATGTATCTGCGTAAAAAGCCGGTCCTGCTATATGTGCATGGATCGGCTTTTGCTGATATGTGCATTCGCAGCGGTACGGATGCTGTGATGTGGGGAAATGAGGAAAATATGAAAAGAAAATTGACGGCTGCCGTATGGATTATTTTACTGCTGGTCGGAATCGGTATGATCTTTTATCCGTATTTCAGCAACAGTATAACTGAATATCAACAGCGCAAGGCAATACAAAAGATGCAGGACTACGTAGCGCAGATGGAAACAGAACAGTGCAGTTCGGAGTTGGATGAGGCGGAAGCATACAATCAGACGCTGAATCATGTGAGGATCAGCGACCCCTTTGAAGCAGAGGATGTGCAGTCGGAGCGTTATTATGATGTTCTGGATTTTGGAGATGGGACCATGGCAGAGCTGCTGATTCCCGACATTGAGGTGGATCTTCCGGTCTATCACGGTACGGAGGACGCTGTATTGGAGCAGGGAGTAGGGCATCTGTACCAGACGTCGCTTCCGATTGGCGGGGAGAGCACTCATTCCGTATTGATCGGTCATACAGGGCTTCCGGGGGCATTGCTGCTGTCTCATTTGGAACAGTTAGAGGCAGGAGACCGTTTTTATATCAGAGTCATGAATGAAACGCTGACCTATCAGGTGGATCAGATTCTCGTGGTTGAACCGCATGACACATCGGCATTGGAGATCGTGCAGGGAGAAGACTATGTGACGCTGGTCACATGCACTCCCTATGGCATCAATACACATCGGCTGCTCGTGAGAGGAACACGTGTTTTTGACGGGGCGGAATCAAGGTTTTATGAAGAAGAAATGCATACGGCGGAACATATGCATGAAAGTCTGTGGCGAGCGGCGCCAATCGTCGGGGGAATCGCAGTGATAGCGGCGGTCGGATTTTTTGTGTTTGTGTGGAGAAAGAAAAAACGGCAGGATATGAATGAAAATTAAGTTCCAATTGACGAAACAGAATTGAAAGCGTAAAATATAGTTTGGCATTTTATAGCCATACGGAGGGATTTTATGAAATGGAATAAGTATACAATAGAGACAACTACGGCGGCGGAGGATTACATGAGTTCTATGCTGATGGATCTGGGAATTGAGGGCGTTGAGATTGAAGACAATATTCCGCTCTCAAAAGAAGACCAGTCAGATATGTTTATTGATTTTCTTCCCGAGCTTCCGCCGGATGACGGTGTGAGTCATGTCAGCTTTTATCTGGAGGATAACGGCTCGGATGACACAAAGCTGCTCGCACAGGTAAAAATGGCATTGGAGGACCTGCGCAGCGTTGTGGATGTGGGCAGTGGAAAGATTACCTCGGATCAGACCGAAGATCTGGACTGGATCAATAACTGGAAGAAATATTTCAGCTCATTTTGCATCGAGGATATTTTGATCAAGCCGACGTGGGAGNAACTGAAAGAGGAAGACAAAGATAAGCTTCTGATCGAGATCGATCCGGGCATCTCCTTCGGAACGGGAAAGCACGAGACGACACAGCTCTGCATCCGACAGCTGCTCAAGTATATGAGGGGCAATGAGGAATACAAGCCGGAACAAAAAGCAGAAAGCGTGCTTGATATTGGCTGCGGAAGCGGAATCCTCTCTATCGTGGCGTTAAAGCTCGGCGCATCTGAGGTGGTAGGAACCGACCTGGACGCTGCCTGCATGGTTTCGACACGGGAAAATATCAGAGTCAATCGTCTCTCGCCGGAGCTTGGAACTTTTTATGTGGGGAATCTGATCGACGATGAAGAACTGCAGATAAAGGTGGGGGCAGAAAGATTTGACATTGTGGTTGCCAATATCCTTGCGGATGTCATTATTCCGATGGCACCCGTGGTTCCGCAGTTTTTAAAACCCGGCGGCTATTTTATCACTTCCGGTATCATTGACTTTAAGGAAGAAGAGGTGAGATGTGCCATCGAAAAAGCGGGACTTACCGTGGTGGAGGTCAATCATCAGGGAGAGTGGGTCAATATTACAGCCCGCAAAACGGAGAATGGAGATTAAGATGCACCAGTTTTTTGTTGACGACACGCAGATATCAGGAACGGTGATCACAATTACGGGAAGCGATGTCAATCATATCCGGAATGTGCTCCGCATGAAGATAGGGGAGGAGGTGCGCATCAGCGCACAGTCTTCCAAAAGTTATCTGTGCAGAATTTCAGAGATTGGTGAACAGTTTGTGCAGACCGAGATTGTGGAGGAGGATGTGGAAGGAACGGAACTTGGCGCCCGCCTCTACCTGTTTCAGGGACTGCCCAAAGCGGATAAAATGGAGTTGATCATCCAGAAGGCAGTGGAACTGGGGGCATATGCGGTAATTCCGGTGTCTATGAGAAACTGTGTGGTAAAGCTGGATGAGAAGAAGGCCAAGGGCAAGAGGGATCGCTGGCAGCAGATTGCGGTGAGCGCGGCAAAGCAGTCTAAGCGCAGCATTGTTCCGGAAATTTTTGCACCTATGAGCTATCGGGATGCGGTCGCATATGCCGGACAGATGGATGTGAATCTGGTGCCCTATGAAAATGCGCACGGCATGACGGCAACACAGGAAGCACTGAATGAGATAAGACCGGGAGCGTCGGTCGGTATTTTTATCGGACCGGAAGGTGGATTTGACCCGGAGGAGATTGAAATTGCAAGGGAAAAAGGGATGAAGCCGATCTCTCTGGGGAAACGCATCTTGAGAACAGAGACGGCAGGCTTTACCGCGCTTGCAATCCTCATGTATTATCTGGAAACAGAGCAGGAAAAAAACAGTGCTTATGGAGGTAATTATGGAAGTATATCTGGATAATTCGGCGACGACGCGCTGCAGTGAGCGTGCGAAGGAGCTGATGCTTACACTGCTGACGGAGGATTATGGAAATCCGTCCTCCCTGCACTTAAAGGGAATGCAGGCAGAGAATTATCTGAAAGAGGCAAAAAATAAAATTGCGGCAACGCTGAAAGCGGAGGAAAAGGAGATCCTTTTCACCTCCGGCGGCACAGAGTCCAACAATATGGCATTGATCGGAACGGCGCTTGCACATCAGCGTGCCGGGAAACATATCATCACAACGTCTATAGAGCATGCGTCCATATCGGCGCCTGCGGCTTATCTCGAGGAACAGGGATTTCGCGTCACATATCTTGGAGTGGACAGCAGCGGGATAATTTCGCTGGAAGAGCTGCGGGATGCTGTCTGCGAGGACACAATTCTTGTCTCGCTGATCATGGTAAACAATGAGATTGGCGCGGTAGAGCCGATTAGTGAGGCAGCTAAGATCATAAAAGAAAAAAATCCTCAGACGATCGTGCATGTGGACGCGATCCAGGCTTACGGGAAATACCGGATTTACCCGAAACGCATGGGAATCGATCTGCTTTCGGTCAGCGGACATAAGATCCATGCACCGAAAGGGACCGGTTTTTTGTATATCAGGGATAAGACGAAGATCAAACCTATCCTATACGGCGGAGGGCAGCAGAAAGGGATGCGCTCCGGAACGGAGAATGTGCCGGGCTATGCGGCGCTCGGCGAGGCGGCGGCGGAGATTTATGAGGATTTTGACGTGAAGACCGATCACATGTATGCATTAAAGGAACGCTTCCTGCAGGGCATTTTGGACATCGAAGGAGTGACGGTAAACGGCAGGACGGGACGGGATTCGGCACCGCATATTGTCAGTGTCAGTGTAAACGGAGTCAGAAGCGAGGTCATGCTGCATTCGCTGGAGAAAAAGGGAATCTATGTCTCCGCGGGGAGCGCATGCTCGTCGAACAAACCGTCTGTCAGCAACACACTCAGAAGCATCGGACTTTCAAGGAATCTTTTGGATTCGACCATACGTTTTAGTTTTTCGGTACATACGACAGAGGAAGAGATCGACTATACGGTGGAACAGCTCAGGGAGATCGTGCCGTATCTTCGAAGGTACATACGCAGATAAAGCTGCGGCAGATAAAGCTGCGGCAAGTAAAAACAGGAGGAGAATATGTATAAAGCTTTTCTCATCAAATATGCAGAGATAGCAATCAAGGGAAAGAACAGATATCTGTTTGAGGATGCGCTGGTCAGCCAGATAGGCCATGCATTAAAAAAGGTGGATGGCGTATTTGGCATCCGCAAGGAGCAGGGAAGGATNTANGTCGAAGCNGAGGGNGANTTNGATTTTGAAGATACTGTGGATGCGCTCAAATGCGTGTTCGGNATCGTCGGAATCTGCCCGGTNGTGATCTTAGAAGACAAGGGATTTGANGTGCTTGCCGAAGAGGTGATCCGGTACATGGATCAGGCATANCCGGATAAGAATTTTACGTTCAAGGTAAACGCACGCCGCGCCAGAAAAAACTATCCGTTAGAATCCATGGAGATCAATGCCGGAATNGGAGAGCGGCTGCTTTTAGCTTTTCCCGGGCTGCGCGTGGACGTACATGCACCGGATGTCATGCTTAATATCGAGATCCGAAGCCAGATCAATGTATATTCTGAGGTGATACCGGGACCGGGCGGAATGCCGGTGGGAACGAACGGCAGGGCGATGCTTTTACTGTCAGGCGGNATCGACAGTCCGGTGGCGGGTTATATGATCGCAAAGAGGGGCGTTGCCATAGACGCTGTCTATTTTCATGCCCCGCCCTATACTTCGGAGCGNGCGAAGCAGAANGTNGTGGACTTAGCGCGGATCGTTGCAAAATATTCCGGTCCTATCCGGCTTCATGTCGTGAATTTCACGGACATCCAGCTNTACATCTATGAACAGTGTCCGCATGAGGANCTGACTATCATCATGCGCCGTTATATGATGANATTNGCGGANCATTTCGCNAATGAGAATAAGTGNCTCGGACTGATCACNGGGGAGAGCATCGGGCAGGTGGCAAGNCAGACNATGCAGTCGCTCGCTGCGACAAATGAGGTGTGTACGATGCCGGTCTACCGTCCGTTGATCGGATTTGANAAGCAGGAGATNGTGGCGCTTTCNGAGAAGATNGANGCATANGAGACATCNATTCTNCCNTATGAGGATTGCTGNACCATATTCGTNGCAAAGCATCCGGTGACNAAGCCGAGTTTAAATGTCATCCACAATGATGAAAAGAAGCTTTCAGAAAAAATTGATACCTTGATGCGGGAAGCTATTGATACAGTGGAAGTGATCCGCGTNGGGGCGGAATAGGAACAGAAAAAAAAGCCACGGGTATATACCTGTGGCTTCTGATGTACCGTAACTGTGATCAGATTAAGTAGGGTTTTAAGGTTTCCAGAATCTCGTCAACATTGCCCTCGACATGGATTGCGAGATCGATCGGCTTAGACAAGTCCAGACTGAAAATTCCCATGATAGATTTCGCATCGATGACATATCTGCCGGAAATCAGGTCGAAATCATACTCNAACTGAGTTACTGCATTTACAAAGGACTTTACTTTGTCNATGGAATTNAATGAAATTTGTACTGTTTGCATAATAAGACCTCCTTTTGAGATTGACTCTCTTAAGTCATCTTCATATTACTGGTTTTTGGTGGAAAAGTCAACAGGAAAAGCGAGGGACAAAAGACAGCGGGAAAGGCACGGTGATTTANATGAAAAAGGCNGCGCTNCACAATTTGGGATGTAAGGTAAACGCGTATGAGACNGAGGCAATGCAGCAGCTGCTGGANCAGGCNGGGTATGAGATCGTNCCGTTTTCAGAGGCTGCGGATGTCTATGTCATCAATACCTGTTCNGTCACAAATATGGCAGACCGCAAATCAAGACAGATGCTTCATAGGGCGAAGAAAAAGAACCCGGATGCGATTGTNGTGGGAGCNGGATGCTACGTGCAGACGAAAGAAGCGCAGGTGCTTTTGGATGAGGCTGTGGACATTGTCATCGGAAATAACAGAAAGCATGAACTCGTGGAGCTGTTGGAAGAATATGAGACTTCCCGTAGAAAGAAGTCGAGTGTAGCGGATATTAATCATGAGAGACAGGATTACGAGGAACTTGCATTGGAGCGGACCTCGGAGCATACAAGAGCGTTTATCAAGGTGCAGGACGGATGCAACCAGTTCTGCAGTTACTGTATTATTCCGTTTGCGCGCGGACGGGTCAGAAGCCGGCGTATGGACGATGTGCTGGCGGAAGTCAAACGTCTTGCAGATGCAGGATACAGGGAAGTGGTGC
Source organism: Roseburia sp. (assembly GCA_014804775.1). Classification (GTDB taxonomy): domain Bacteria; phylum Bacillota; class Clostridia; order Lachnospirales; family Lachnospiraceae; genus Roseburia. The sequence goes on from JAAUZB010000048.1 coordinate 116,820, forward strand.
TGACAGGAATCCACTTGAGCTCTTACGGAGCGGACACGGGAGAGATGCTGTTAGACCTGATCGAAAAAACAGCGCAGGAAGACGGAATTGAGCGCATCCGCCTTGGAAGCTTGGAACCGCGCATTGTCACGGAGGAGTTTGTGGAGCGTTTGTCGCGGCAGAGCAAAATCTGTCCGCATTTTCATCTCTCGCTGCAGAGCGGATGCGACGATGTTCTGACGCGGATGAACCGCCGGTACCGCACGGCAGAGTATGAGGCAGGCTGTGATCTGTTACGGAAATATTTTGAGCATCCTGCGATCACCACNGATGTTATTGTAGGGTTTCCGGGGGAGACAGAAGAGGAGTTTGAGACCACACGGGCATTTCTCGAGCGGATCCATTTTTACGAGATGCATATATTCAAATATTCCAGGCGTGAGGGCACGAAGGCGGCAGATATGCCGGATCAGATACCGGAAGAGACCAAGACGGAGCGGAGCGGAGTTCTGCTTGCGCTCGAACAGAGAATGTCTAAGGAATTCCGGGACTTTTATCTGGACAGGGAGACGACTGCTCTTTTNGAGGAGCCGTTGATCGTAAATGGGAGATCTTATTTTACCGGTTATACGCGGGAATATGTAAGAGTGGCAATTGAGACGGAGGAGAATCTGACTAACCGGTTCGTGAAGGGGAAAATTAAGGAACAATTAATAGAAGATATCTATCTTTTGGTTGAATTTTAGGACAATCTATATTAGAATAGATAATAGCAATGCCGTAGGGCAGGTTTTAAGGGCGTGACAATTATGCAGAATATCAATAACACACAGTATTTCAGAGTCGAGAAAGAACCGGAGCTTAGGGTNCGCGATGTGCTTGAGATCGTATACCGCGCACTGAGTGAGAAAGGCTATAATCCGGTCAATCAGATTGTTGGATATATTATGTCTGGAGATCCCACGTATATTACCAGCCATAATAATGCAAGAAGTCTGATCATGAAAGTGGAGCGTGACGAACTGGTAGAGGAAGTCTTAAGGGCTTATATCAGGAACAGCAGCTGGGAATAGGAACAATATGCGNATATTAGGTTTGGANTTTGGCTCCAAGACTGTCGGGGTGGCAGTCAGTGANGAGCTTTTATTAACTGCGCAGGGACTGGAAATCATTCGAAGNCAGTCTCCCGGTAAACTGCGCCAGTCTCTTGCCAGAATAGAGGCAATCGTACAGGAATACCACGTGGAACGTATCGTANTNGGTTATCCGAAGAATATGAACAATACGGAAGGCGAGCGCTGTGAGAAGACAAAAGAATTTCAGGAGATGCTGACACGCCGGACGGGACTGCCTGTAGTGCTCTGGGATGAGCGCCTGACTACGGTATCTGCGGACAGACATATGATAGAGTCAGGGATTCGAAGAGAAGACCGGAAGCAATATGTAGANGAGATTGCCGCGGTATTCATATTACAGGGATACCTCGACTATTTGAGCATGAATGAGGGAAAAGACTCATAAGGATGCATGCATTTCGATGCAAGAAATGGTGAAAATATGGAAAAAGTAAAATTTGTCAATCCGACTACGAAAGACGAGATTGAGTTTTTTGTCGTGGAAGAGACGCAGTTAAACGGCACACGCTATCTTTTTGTGACGGAACAGGAAGAGGGAGACTGCGATGCCTATATCCTGCGTGAGGTCGCGGCAGAAAAAGATGAGATCGTATATGAAATGGTGGAAGATGACAGGGAACTGAACGCTATTGGCAGGATATTTGCGGAACTGGTAGAAGACGCAGATATCGAATATGAAAATTGAGAACGGAACAAAAAGAAAAACGGAGGTCATATTTTGGAAAAAAGAACAACTTCAAAGCTTAAAATCATCCCGCTGGGAGGATTAGAGCAGATAGGAATGAACATCACTGCCTTTGAATATGAAGACAGTATTATTGTTGTGGATTGCGGACTGTCATTCCCGGAGGATGACATGTANGGAATCGATCTGGTCATTCCGGATGTCACTTATTTAAAGGACAATATCAGTAAAGTAAAGGGATTTTTTATCACGCATGGGCATGAGGATCATATCGGTGCGATCCCCTATGTGTTGAAAGAAGTCGATGTGCCGATCTATTCTACTAAATTGACGAACGGCATCATNGAGCATAAATTGAGAGAGCACAATATGCTCACAAAGGTAAAACGCAAGGTGGTTAAATACGGACAGCATATCAACTTAGGCTGTTTTCGGGTGGAATTCATCAAGACAAACCACAGTATTCAGGATGCGGCAGCNCTTGCCATTTATTCACCGGCGGGAACTGTGGTCCATACCGGTGACTTTAAGGTTGATTACACNCCGGTATTTGGAGATGCGATCGATCTGCAGCGGTTNGGCGAGATTGGAAAGAAGGGNGTGCTGGCTTTGATGTGTGACAGTACCAACGCGGAGCGNCCGGGATTTACCATGTCGGAGAAGACAGTNGGAAAAACCTTTGATGAAATTTTTGCAGATCATAAGAATACCAGGATCATCATCGCGACCTTTGCCTCAAATGTGGACCGTGTACAGCAGATCATCAACACTGCGTATAAAAACGGGCGCAAGGTAGTGGTAGAGGGACGGAGCATGGTCAATATCATCGGTATTGCATCCGAGCTTGGCTATATCAATATTCCGGAGCGCACNCTGATCGANATTGAAGAATTGAAGAGTTATCCGGACGAGCAGACGGTCATNATCACGACAGGAAGCCAGGGGGAGGCGATGGCAGCGCTGTCCCGCATGGCAAGCGGCGTGCACAAGAAGGTGACGATCAAGCCGAAAGATACGATCGTCTTGAGCTCCAATCCCATTCCGGGAAATGAAAAGGCGGTGTCACGCATCATCAATGAGTTGTCGATGAAAGGCGCTAACGTTATTTTTCAGGATGTCCANGTATCCGGTCATGCCTGTCAGGAGGAGATCAAGCTGATCTATTCGCTGGTGAGACCGAAATATTCAATTCCGGTACACGGGGAATACCGTCATTTGATCGCACAGGCAAGGGTGGCAGAGGAGCTTGGTATCCAGAAGGATCATATTTTTATTCTCTCTTCAGGAGATGTTCTTGAGCTGGACGAAGAAAATGCGGCTGTGACCGGCAGAGTTCATACCGGGGATATCATGGTTGACGGTCTTGGTGTCGGCGACGTGGGCAATATTGTGCTGCGTGACAGACAGCATCTGGCAGANGACGGAATCATTATTGTGGTTTTGACGCTGGAAAACGGCTCCGGACAGGTACTGGCAGGACCGGATATTGTATCGCGCGGTTTTGTGTATGTCAGAGGTTCAGAGACTCTGATGGAGGAGGCAAAAAATCTGCTTGAGGATAAAATGCAGTACTGTATGGACAAGGGTATCACAGACTGGGGCAGAATTAAAACGGAGATCAAGGACTCCCTTGGGGATTTTGTGTGGAAAGAGACAAAGAGACGGCCGATGATTATGCCGATCATCATGGAGGTATAGAAGAAGCACATGAATGTGAACAAGCTTGTTTTTAAATTTGTCAGTGTCAGTTTTTCAATATTGGTCATACTGTTAGTGATCGTAGGTCTGATAAAATTGGGAACCTACTGCTACGAGTTCGGATACCGGGTATTCACCGAGCCTCCGATAGACGGGGAGCCGGGAAGAGATGTCGTGCTGCAGATCACGGACGATATGTCTGAGCATGAGATTGGCGGGCTTTTGGAGGACAAAGGTCTGGTGCGGGACGGCACGCTCTTTTTTGCACAGTTGAAGCTGTCTGCATATTCAGGAAAGCTTGTTCCGGGAATCTACACATTGAATACCTCGATGGAGGCAAAGGATATGATGGTGGTCATGGCTGCACAGCCGGATACTGAGACAGAGGATACAGGAGAGGAACCGTGATTGTAGATGAAAGACTGGTCTCCTACATCAATTCGCTGGACACGGGAAATACCGAGATTTTAGATCAGATCGAGAGGGAAGCGCTGGCGGGATATGTGCCGGTCATACGCAAAGAGATGCAGTCCTTTTTAAAGCTGATGCTTTCCCTGAAAAAGCCGTCAAAAATTCTGGAGGTAGGAACAGCGGTAGGGTTTTCGGCGCTTCTTATGGCAGAGTATGCTCCAAAAGACGCGCAGATCACGACGATTGAAAATTACGAAAAGCGGATCCCGATTGCCAGAGAAAATTTCAGACGGGTCGGCAGAGAGGGACAGATCACGCTGCTCGAGGGCGACGCCGCAGAGGTGTTAGGGACATTACAGGAATCCTATGATTTTATCTTTATGGATGCCGCAAAAGGACAATATATCCATTTTATGCCGGAAATACTCCGGCTATTGGCGAGAGACGGCGTGCTGATTTCCGACAACGTGCTTCAGGACGGAGACATCATTGAGTCACGTTTTGCCGTGACGAGAAGGAACCGGACGATCCACAAAAGGATGCGGGACTATCTGTATCAGTTGACGCACAGTGATGAATTGGTGACTGCAGTGCTGCCGATCGGTGATGGGATCACCGTGAGCTTGCGCAAAGCTTAAGATATGTTTTAGAAAGGAAATTACGACGATGAGAAGACCGGAACTACTGATACCGGCGAGCAGCCTGGAGGTGCTGAAAATAGCGGTGATTTTTGGTGCGGACGCTGTCTATGTCGGCGGGGAGGCATTCGGACTTCGGGCAAAAGCAAAGAATTTTTCAATGAAGGAGTTGGAAGAGGGGATTGCGTTTGCCCACTCGCATGACGTTAAAGTATATATTACGGCGAATATTCTCGCGCACAATGAGGACTTAAAAGAGGTTCGGAATTACTTTAAAGAGCTTAAGGAACTGAAGCCGGATGCATTGATCATCTCAGATCCCGGCGTATTTCAGATTGCAGGAGAGGTTTGTCCCAAGATCGAGCGCCATATCAGCACACAGGCAAATAATACCAATTATGGCACATACCGGTTCTGGCATGCGCTGGGGGCGAAGAGAGTGGTGTCCGCGAGGGAACTTTCTCTTGAAGAGATCAAAGAGATCCGGGCAAATATACCGGACAGTCTCGAAATAGAGACTTTTATCCACGGTGCAATGTGCATATCCTATTCTGGAAGATGCCTGCTTTCCAATTATTTTACAGGGAGAGACGCAAACCGCGGAGCCTGCACACATCCCTGCCGTTGGAAATATTCGATCGTGGAGGAGACAAGACCGAATGAGTATATGCCGGTCTATGAGAATGAGCGGGGGACCTATATTTTCAATTCTAAGGATTTGTGCATGATAGAACATATTCCGGAATTGGTGGAGGCGGGAATTGACAGCTTCAAAATAGAGGGCAGAATGAAAAACGCGCTCTATGTGGCGACGGTGGCGCGGACATACCGGAAAGCGATCGATGATTATAAGGTGTCGCCGGAGCTTTACAGGGAGAATCTGCCGTGGTATTTAGACCAGATCTCGAACTGTACTTACCGTCAGTTTACAACCGGATTTTTCTTTGGAAAACCTTCCGACGAGGCGCAGATTTATGACAATAATACTTATTGTAAAGAATACACTTATATCGGGATCGTTGGAGAGCAGAATCAGGACGGACTCTATCGCATTGAACAGCGCAATAAGTTCTCTGTGGGAGAGGAGCTTGAGGTCATGAAGCCGGACGGCACGAATGAGACGGTGACAGTGAGACGCATTGTGGATGAAGAGGGCTGCGAGATGGTGTCGGCGCCTCATCCGAAGCAGGTGCTGTATCTTGATCTGGGACGGCCGCTGGATTTATATGATATACTGCGAAGAAAAGAGGAGGATTGAACGATGAAAGAGGACAAATTTGTTGCATATGTAGGCACCTATACGCATGAGAACAGCGTGGGAATCCATATCTACGATGTCGACACGGAGCGTGTAAAGCTGACCGAGCGGAAGGTAGTTCCGATCAACAATCCTTCCGATCTGGTAGTTTCCAAGGATGGAAGATTTCTGTATTCCATTGCGGATGAGGGGGTAGAGGCATTCCGTATTCTGCCGGACGGTGATCTTGAGCCGATGAATAAGCAATGGATCGGCGGTATGAGAGGCTGTTATGTAGAGGTGGACGATGAGAACCGTTACCTTTTTGTGGGAGGACATCATGACGGACGCGTGACCATGATGCATTTGAATGAAGACGGAAGCATCGGGGATATCGCAGACGGCATATTTCATAAGGGGACAGGAAGGAGTATTGCGCAGCGAAATTTCATTCCGCATGTGGACTGCGTCAAGCTGACTCCGGATCAGAAGTTCCTCTGTGCCGTAGATAACGGACTTGATCAGGTAAAGCTGTACCGCGTGGATTACGTATACGGCAAATTAAAGCTTGTGGATATTGTAAGAGGTCAGTTAGAGTCTGCTCCGCGTATGATCCGTTTTTCCAGAAACGGCAAGTTTGCATACATTCTTTATGAACTGCTCAATATCGTGGAGGTATACCGCTACTTTGTTGAGGATGATGAGCCGGTATTTGAGAAAATCCAGACGATAAGCACGGTAGAAAACCATGACAGCGATGCCTGTGCGGCTTCCGGAATGGAGGTGTCCCGAAGCGGGAANTATCTCTTCTGCAGCAATGCCGGTGTCAACTCTGTCATNTGCTTTGAGATNGATCAGGAGACCGGAATGTTGACGGAAGCATTCTCTACCCGNGTNTGCAGTGACTATCCCAAGGTACTTNCGATATATCCGGACGAGAAGCATTATCTGACNCTGAACAACGATTCCAACGATATCTATTCCTATACGATTGATTTTGAACACAGATATTCTTTGGCGTGCGGCGGACCGGTGAAGGTCGATAAGCCAAACTGTATTTATATGATGAAACTGCGGCAGCAGTAGCAGGAAACGCAAACCCTTCGGGTTTGCGTTTTTACTTTCAAAAAAGCACGGAAGTGATGAAAGGAAAACAAAGAAATTGGGTATGTTATCAGAAAGGAGTGATATAAATGAAGAGAGGGTAAAGTGAGGGATTAGGATGAGAGATGAGCAGAGAATAGAGAGGCAGAAGAACTTTCTGATTCAAGCGACTTTTGTGGTGGTATGGCTGGCGATCATCTGGCTGTTCATAAAAGCGGCAGGGTCAGTGCTTCTGCCTTTTGTGATTGCATTTGCAGTCGCATGGGCGCTGGCATATCCTGTTGATTTTATCACGGAGAAACTACATGTAAAAAGGTATCTTGCCGCCGTTTTTGTGGTGGTCATTTTCTATTTTGCTTTGGGGTGTGTCGTCTACTTTGCGGGAAGCCGGCTGATCGGACTGGTTCAGGATCTGATGCACGAATGGGGCGATTATTTTACACAGACGGTATCGCCGATGCTGCAGAATTTTTTTGCNTGGCTGGAAAATACNTTNGGCGGTTTGTTTTCCACGGTCAGCAATGCGGTTGGCAGTGCGGTCGAGAATGCAGGTGATTTTTCGGCAAACGGTGCAGTGGGTAAGGCGGTAAANAGNGCGAGGAGCGGAAGNGGGCGTNATNCAGCCNGTATNGAGCGGGCNNGCGAGGTGCTCTCAAANATNTCGGACGGCGCCATTGACGGGATNTCCAAGGCNGCCACCGGAATTCCGGGATTTCTTACNAANCTGCTGATCACGGTGATCGCTACAATATTTACGGAGCTGGAATTTCATCAGGTGATAAGATTTTGCAGAAATCAGATNCCGGACAGATANCTGCATATGTTTCAGGCAGGGAAAGGATATGTGACGGGAACNCTCGGAANNTGNATACTGTCGTACTGCCTGATNATGGGNATGACGTTTCTGGAGCTATGGACNGGACTGGCACTGCTTGGNATNGAAGGNGCATTTGTCATNGCATTTGTCATCGCAGTACTGGATATTCTGCCGGTGATCGGAACCGGNACCGTGCTNATCCCGTGGAGTGTNCTTGCCTTTGCAGGAGGAAATCTTAANATNGGGATCGGAATTNTGGNCCTGTANCTTGTGATCACAATCGTGCGCAANATTGTNGAGCCTAAGCTGGTNGGAAGGCAGATGGGACTGTCACCGGTGGTGATGCTGCCCTGTATGCTGGTGGGNNTGAANNTGTTTGGGATTGTCGGGCTGTTTGTGATTCCGTTTGGNGTTGCCTTTATAAAGAGTTTAAATGANGCCGGCGTCATCCACATTTTCCGGGGAGATTCGGATNCCTGAAGNAAANNCANGTGATGGGAATGACGCCGTATTTGAGGCTATGCTATTGTGTGCAGACGGAATCCGAAATAGTTCACGGCATTGTTGTAGCAGATGCCGCGTATGATTTCCGCGAGTGTTTCATAATCGGCGGGNAATTCTCCGTTTTCCACCCAGGTTCCGANCAGNTCACACAGAATCCTGCGGAAATAGTCGTGCCTTGTGTAGGAGAGNAAGCTTCTGGAATCNGTCAGCATTCCGACAAAACCGGAAAGNTTNCCGAGNCTNGCAAGAGAGATCATCTGATCTTGCATGCCAACTTTGTGGTCATTGAACCACCAGGCAGAGCCCTGCTGTATCTTTGCGACAGCTTCCGAATCCTGAAAACAGCCGAGGATAGTGCCGATCGCCTGATTATCGCCCGGGTTTAAACTGTAGATGATCGTCTTNGGAAGACCNNCGTTTTGAATGAGACGATTCAGATAATCAGCGATCTGGGAGGACGGNGTGTAGTTGTTGATGCAGTCGTAACCGGTATCGGGACCGAGTCTGTCATACATCAGGGTATTGTTGTCACGTTTGCAGCCGTAGTGAAGCTGCATGACCCAGCCGCGTTTTGCATATTCGGCTCCGGCANAGAGCATGAACGCAGTCTTGAANTTCAGTTCTTCCTCACGCGTGACGGAGGCNCCGGAGAGACGCTTTGNAAAAATTGNTTCAATCTCCTCANNNGAAGCGGGTGCGTACATGATATATTCCAGACCGTGGTCGGAAACGGAGCAGCCCATGGAGGCAAAGAAGTCCATACGGCTGTGCAGCGCCCGGCACAGATCNGNAAAGGNCGNAATGGAAATGCCGGATACCTTAGACAATCTGNCAAGGTAATCCAAATAGTNAGGTTTTTCCAGATTCATGGCGCGGTCCGGACGCCACGCNGGGAGAACCTGTACGTCGAANGTGTCATCATNGGCNATTTTNCGGTGCCATTCGAGTGAATCTATGGGATCGTCTGTCGTACAGATCAAGGTGACGTTGGACTGNCGGATGATNCCGCGGACNGTCATGTCCGGTTCNGNGAGACGCTTGTTGCAGAGTTNCCAGACCTCCTCGGCAGTATTTTTATTTAAAACGCCCTGATAATGAAAATATTTCCGCAGNTCTAAGNGGCTCCAGTGAAAAAGAGGATTGCCGATCGCTTTGCCGAGAACTTCNGCCCATTTCATAAATTTTTCNNTGTCGGAAGCNTNNCCTGTAATGNAGCGCTCTTCGACACCGCAGGAACGCATGAAGCGCCACTTATAATGATCCCCGCCCAGCCACACCTGAGTGATATTTTCAAACTGNCGNTCCTCATAAATTTCCTGCGGATTAATGTGGCAGTGNTAGTCCAGAACNGGTGCGGCCGCAGCATAGTCGAAATACAGCTTTTTGGCTGTTTCGTTCTGCAGTAGAAAGTCATTGTCCATAAATTGTTTCATGTGTCCTTCTCCAATCATTGATATCATAGTTATTTATTGGAATAAATCGCCTTTATTATACAATGTGGGGGANAGAAACTCAATTGAGGGAAAACATTTGAATGAATTCTGGTCTTTTATGCATTGGTCAGGGGACGCAGAGCGACGCAAAAGGATATCTCATGCAGACGGGGCAATATGGCGGCGAACTAACTGTCTAACGGAATCTAAGACGTTCAGCAAAGGCTTCACGCCTAAGATTCCGTAAGCAGTGGATTTTGCCGCCATAAAAAGCACCCCTGAATTGTCTGCTTAGAGATATCCTTTTGCGTCGCTCTGCTGTTTACTGGCTAATGCCGAAAAGGTTCGGCGAANTATTGACTTTGGCATTAGTCCGCTCTAAGGTTGGAGACTTATGTTCTTAAAAAAGATATTAAAATATTGTAAAATATTTTGATAACCGTTGATTTTATACAAGTCATTGCATATAATAAATTTAACCGAGGAAGCTTATGATTTTTCGGATTCATAAGTGGAGGTTCTTCCGTAAGTTNNGGTTCACTTACACCGAATAGGCGCAAGCTGAAGAAANGAGAACCGCTTTTAGGGTTTCAGAAAGCTCTTGGCTGCGGTCAAGAGCTTTTGGTGTATATGGAGGACTATTTGAANCAACTGTTAGATAAATTTAATGAGTATAAGTCTATTGCTAATTACCGTATGGAGTACATAGTTGAGGATGATACAAGTATTAGATTCAAACTCAAACAAACAGATTTTCCGCATTTATTGGGATTGCATAAACTGATAGATATTCCGGTCATACGTAAGTTTAATGATAAGAATAATCTTGTAATTGGTGCAAAATATATAAATTCAAAAATAAAAAAGCAAGAGTTGCTTACAGAAAATATTATTAAGAGAAGCGTTTATTTTCCCAGCATAGAGTTTCGATTTAACAGTTTCAGTAAAGAGAACATTCTTACCATGTCATATACAGATGTTATAGTTGATTTCAATGCTTCTTTGATAGGTTCTAATTTAAAGGCACAATATATTTTATTTGAGAAAAAGAAGCAAGGATATAATCACTTGTGTGTTGCAAAAGATGTGAATGGCAAAATGTACGCAGAATCTTTCTTCTACAATTCAACGGACTTGTATTTACGCAATCAGAAAAAAATTAAAGTGAAGCGTATAAGAATTTATGATAATTTCGGTGTTTTGTATATGGAGGATGTTTTGCTATAATAATGAAAAATTAAGAGTAAGGCTTATCAAAAAGAATACCTCTAAGCAGACAGTTCAGGGGCGCTATATAGCCTCGTCTGCGTGNGATATTCTTAATTTATTGCTGTTCAGATATTATGCTGTTTTCATTATCCAGTCCGTTACCGAACTCCTTNGAGAGTTCTGCGTCAACCTCATCTGCCGTATAGGTTTTGCCTGACTTTAGGGAATCAATTCCTTTCATAAGTTCAGCATCTATTTNAGCGCGGCTCATGCTGCAGATTGCTGTAGGTTTCGCAGATGGTGAGTGAAGATTAAAAGGAAGTCCTCTTGTTAGTACGATTTGACTATAGGACATTTGGGTAGCACACTCCTCTTTTTCTTTGTTATATATCAAAATGCTTGCGATTGCAAGCAAATGTATATAATTTCGAGGGGAATATTACAAAGGGATATATATATTTGCTGCCAAGTGCTTTGCTGTAGAGCTTTTGTCATCCAATCAATATTTTGATATAAAAAAGACCGCCGCATGAGCGACAGCCTTTTAGATTATGCACGTTCTACTTTGCCGGATTTCAAACAGGAAGCACACACATATAATTTTCTCGGTGTGCCGTTTACTTTACAGTTGACACGCTTGATGTTTGATTTCCACATTCTATTTGATTTTCTATGAGAATGGCTGACATTATTTCCGAAATGAGCGCCCTTTCCACAAACTGCACATTTTGCCATGTTCCGCACCTCCTTGCATTTTCATGATGCCTGTATTTACAGGAATTACCTGTATCATCTACAGGCTCACAACATGTTCATTCTATCAGATGGGGGCATAGAATGCAAGTAAAAATTAAAAAAAATATAAAAAATCCAAAATATGACTATGCATTTCGCGGAAAAGCGGTTATAATAGCAATAAATTAGCGTCAAAATAGCTTTGAAAGGAGCGACAAATCTATATGAATGGACAGATGGAGACCCATTTGGGAAAGGTTACAATAGATACCGATGTCATTGCAATGTATGCAGGCTCTGTGGCTGTGGAATGCTTTGGAATCGTTGGTATGGCGGCTGTCAATATGAAGGACGGTCTTGTGAGACTTCTGAAGAAAGATTACCTGACGCATGGGATTAATGTGTCAGTGGATGGGGACAATAAAATTACGATCAATTTTCACGTTATCGTATCCTACGGTGTCAGCATCGTAACGGTTACTGACAATTTGATCGACACGGTCAGATATAAAGTGGAAGAATTTACCGGTATGCAGATTGGTAAGATTAATATCTACGTCGAAGGCGTACGAGTGATTGATTAAGGAGGATTTTTGAGGTGGAAATCACTACGATAAATGCTGAGGCGCTTGCAAAAGCTTTTCTTGCAGGGGCAAAAAATTTAGAGGCTAAGAAGGAATGGATCAATGAGCTGAATGTGTTCCCGGTTCCGGACGGAGATACCGGCACCAATATGTCGATGACGATTCTGTCTGCCGCCAAAGAAGTGAGCGCCATGGAACATCCGACCATGTCTGCTCTTGCGAAAGCGATTTCTTCCGGCTCCCTGCGGGGGGCAAGAGGCAACTCCGGCGTCATCCTTTCTCAGCTGTTCCGGGGATTTACAAAGGTTATCGCTGAGTACGACGAGATTAATGTACAGATTCTCTCGGATGCGTTTGAGCGTGCGGTCGAGACTGCCTACAAGGCTGTTATGAAGCCGAAAGAGGGTACGATCCTCACGGTTGCCAAAGGGATGGCAAAGCGTGCATCGGAGATGGTTGACGAGACGGACGATCTGATCGTGTTCTGTGAGGCGGTCATCCGGGCGGGCGATCATGTCCTTTCAAAGACACCGGATATGCTGCCGGTGTTAAAGCAGGCGGGCGTTGTGGACTCTGGCGGCCAGGGTCTGATGCAGGTTATGAAGGGGGCATTGGATTCTCTTAAGGGCAAGGAGATTGATTATAACATTGAACTTTCCGCACAGCCATCCGGCATGGAGGAGGGAAGAGCATCCTACAATCTTGACGCTCAGGCTGCACAGGAGATCAAGTTTGCATACTGTACTCAGTTTTTGATCATGCTGGACCGCCCGATCACGACGAGACAGGAGAATGAGTTTAAGGAATATCTGGAATCAATCGGTGATTCCATTGTAGTGGTAGCGGATGATGAGATCGTGAAAGTACACGTGCATACCAACGATCCGGGTATGGCAATGCAGAGGGGCCTGACCTACGGCAGTCTGACTACGATCATTATTGAGAATATGAAGTTAGAGCGCGACGAGAAGCTGTCTGCGCTCAAAGAGAAAGAAATGCAGTCTGCCGGGATCTCAGAGGCCGACAAACCGCAGCCGGCGAAAGAGCAGGAGCAGCAGGAGGAGATGCCTCCGAAGGACATGGGATTTATCTCAGTCAGCATAGGGGAAGGGATCAATGAAATCTTCAAGGGGCTGGGCGTCGATCATATTATTGAGGGCGGTCAGACGATGAATCCGAGCACCGAAGATATGCTCAATGCGATCGCAGCGGTCAACGCACAGACGGTATTTATCCTTCCGAACAATAAGAACATCATTCTTGCGGCCAATCAGGCGGCTTCCCTGACAGAGGATAAAAAGGTAGTCGTGATTCCGACCAAGACGATCCCTCAGGGAATCACTGCGCTGATCAATTTCATTCCGGACAGCACGCCGGAGGAGAATGAGGAGCGCATGAACGCTGAGCTTAGCAATGTAAAATCCGGTCAGGTGACTTACGCGGTTCGTGACACTGTGATTGACGACAAGGAGATCAAGCAGGATGATTATATGGGCATCGGTGATGACGGAATCCTCTCGGTTGGTCAGGAGCTTACGGCGACCGTGATGGATATGATGGGGCAGCTGATCGATGAAGACTCTGCCATTGTCAGCGTTTATTACGGTGAGGACATAGGTGAAGACGATGCGAATGCCATAGCGGCTCAGATCGAAGAGAAGTTTTCTGATGTGGAAGTAGAAGTTCACTATGGCGGTCAGCCAATCTACTATTATGTGGTTTCCGTAGAATAACGGCGCAGATGCGCAGAATATAGGAGGTCTGTATGAACCGAGATTCCTCGATTCAGGAGATTAAGGGAATCGGTGCGAAAACAGAAGAACTGTTTCATAAATTGGGAGTATACACCGTCGGTGATATACTCCTTCATTATCCCCGAACATATGTCAGATACCCAAACGTAAAGCGCGCCAATGAAGTGACAGAAGGAGAGACGGCGGCGGTCTTCGGAAGAGTGCTGAAAACACCTGTGGTGCACCGTGCGGGAAGAATGCCTGTCACGGTGACGAATATCGGCGAAGAGGATGTTACGGTAGAACTGGTCTGGTTTCGCATGCCTTATATCAAAAACAATTTAAAACCGGGAAGTACCTATATTTTTTATGGGAAAGTACAGAAAAAGAACGGCAGATTTGTGATAGAACAGCCGGCGATCTATTCCAAAGAGCAGTATGCTACTATGGAAGATGTTTTTCTTCCCGTGTATGCACTGACCGGAGGTATCTCAAATCACCAGATTACAAAGACAGTGCGCGCAGTCATTTCCGATGACAGCCTGTTTCGGGATCACCTGCCGTCGGAGTTTCGGGACCGGTATCAGCTTTGCGAGTACAATTATGCCATAAAGCAGATTCATTTTCCGGACAGCATGGATACGCTGATCACCGCAAGAAAACGTCTGGTATTTGACGAGTTTTTTCTGTTTATTTTAAATATGCAGTATCACAGGGAGAAGCGTGTTCAGGAGGAAAACGGATTTGAATTTCAGGATGACTCTTTTACAGAAGAACTCATATCGCAGCTTCCTTATGAGCTGACCGGTGCACAGAGACGGGCGCTTGCGGACATAAAGCGCGACATGCGGGGTCCTTATGTGATGCAGAGGCTGATTCAGGGAGACGTCGGATCAGGCAAAACAATCCTTGCTTTTCTGGCAATGGCAGATACTGCGCACAACGGATATCAGTCGGCGATCATGGCGCCTACGGAGGTGCTTGCCAGACAGCATTATGAGACTTACACCAGACTCTGTGAGCAGTTCGGATTAAAAATACCGGTGGTCCTTCTGACAGGCTCTATGACGGCAAGACAGAAACGGATGTCTTATGAGGCGTTGGAACTGTATCCAAACGCTATGGTCGTGGGAACACATGCACTGATCCAGGAGAAGGCACTGTATGACAATCTGGCGCTGGTGATCACAGATGAACAGCACCGTTTCGGAGTCAGACAGCGCGAAACCTTTGCGGAAAAAGGAAGCCATCCGCATATTCTCGTCATGAGTGCGACGCCGATCCCGCGCACGCTTGCAATCATCATCTACGGTGATCTTGACATTTCGGTTGTGGACGAGGTGCCGGCAAAGCGCCTTCCCATTAAAAACTGTGTGGTCAACACGGGTTACCGACCCAAGGCATATGAATTTATCGAGCAGGAAATCAGGCAGGGACATCAGGCATACATTATCTGTCCTCTGGTCGAGGAGACAGAGAATCTTGATCTGGAAAACGTAACAGACTATGTGAAAAAAATGCGAGGTATTTTCCCGGAAGAGTTTGAATTAGGCGTATTGCACGGTCAGATGAAACCGGAAATGAAAAACCGTGTCATGAATGCTTTTTTAGAAAACCGCGTGCAGGTGCTGGTGTCGACAACAGTGGTGGAGGTTGGCGTCAATGTGCCCAACGCTACGGTCATGATGATCGAGAATGCAGAGCGCTTCGGTCTGGCTCAGCTCCACCAGCTGCGCGGACGCGTGGGCAGGGGAGATGCGCAGTCCTACTGTATTATGATCAATGCGTCGCAGAGCAAGACGGCGCAGAAAAGACTGGATATTCTGAATCAGTCCAATGACGGATTTCATATTGCGAGTGAGGATTTAAAGCTTCGTGGACCGGGAGACTTTTTCGGCATCCGGCAGTCTGGAGAGCTGCAGTTCGCGCTTGGGGATATCTATCAGGATGCATCCGTGCTGCAGGAAGCGTCGGAGGCGGTAAAGGAACTGCTTGCGTCTGACCCGGAGCTTGCAGAGGAAGAACACAGAAACCTTCGTGACTATGTGGAGCATCATATGAAAAATCCGGAGAAGCAGATGAACCTATAAAAAAAGGAGACCGTACGCGTGGTAGCAGCCCCCTTTTTTCATTTGCGGCAAGTTTTATTTGCCTGCCATCTGTTTTTCCTGTGCTTCAATCATCTTCTTAACCATATAACCGCCAACGGAACCGTTCTGTCTGGAAGTTAAGTCACCGTTGTAACCGTCTGTCAGCGGGACACCAATCTCGTTGGCTACCTCGTATTTGAAACGGTCTAATGCACTTTTTGCTTCCGGTACAGCTGCTCTGTTTGATGAACGACTTGACATAGTTCATTCCTCCTTTTTGTACATTTCAGATTTCTTTTGTGTTGAGCAAACTTGTTTTGCTCATGGACTACTTGCTTGTCCTGAGCAACTTGTTTGATCATGGATAGTATGTGCTTCACAGATGAGGATAAACATGCAATTTTTGTCAGAAAATAAAAAAATTGATTCATACAGATTTTGTGTTAAAATAAAGAAAAACAGAAGAAAGGTATGATGGATATGAAACGGATTTTTGGCTATAAACGGTTCTGTGCGGCGGCGCTTACCGGTATGCTGCTCCTGAATGGATGTACGGGATCTTCGCAGACGGACACGGCGGATGCGGCAGGAAACAGTGGAGTGGACGCACAGGAAATGTCGGAGCAGTTTGACNCATATATGGACGAGATCTTCCTCAGTGAGCTGCCATTGAATACGGTCAATCTGCACTATACACTTGCATATCCCGAAAACTATGGGATCACGGATTACGATGTGTGTTTAGGAAGCTATTCGCTGGAGGAAATGGAGGAATCGTATCAGGAGATCGAAGAGACGAGAGAGCGGATGCTTGAATTTGACAGAGAAAAGCTGACCGAAGAACAGAAAATAACATACGACATCGTGATGGATCATATAGACACGGAGCTTTCCGCGAAGGATCTGGTGCTCTATTCGGAGATACTTGGACCGACGACGGGATATCAGGCACAGCTGCCTGTCATTCTTGCAGAATACACGTTCCGGACAGAGCGCGACATCGAGGATTATCTGGAACTTCTTACACAGATGGACGACTTGTTTGCCGAGATCATTGTATTTGAGCAGAAAAAATCCGAAGCAGGACTGTTTATGTCGGATGCGGTTGCGGATGAGATCATCGATCAGTGCGAGGAATTTATTGCAGACCCGGAGCACAATTATATGATAGATGTGTTTAATGACAAAATCGAGGCGTTTGAGGGAATTACTGAGGAGGAGCGCGAGGAGTACCGCAGACGGAACACGGAAGCCATTACAACGGATGTGATGAATGCGTTCAGCATTCTGATCGATGGACTGACGGAATTAAAAGGAACCGGGACGAACGAACTTGGCTTGTGTTACTATGATGACGGAAAAGAATATTATGAATATCTGGTGCGCACAGATACAGGTTCCGCCATGTCGGTAGAAGAAATGAAAAANCAGACGGATGCCTACATTGACCAGTGTCTGATGAATATGCTGGATAGTATATACACTTATCCGGAACTTGAGGATGAGATTTATGATTATGAATTTCCGGTCACAGAGCCAGAGGAGATACTGATCGATCTGCAGGAGAAGATCAAGGCGGATTTCCCGGAGCTGCCAGATGTAAACTATACCATCAAAAAGGTGCATCCGTCCATGGAGGAGCATGAGAGNCCGGCATTTTACCTGACGACACCGATCGATGACTCGGAAAACCATGTCATCTACATCAACGATAAATATCTCGGAGAAGATTCAAATATGGATCTCTATACAACGCTTGCCCATGAGGGTTATCCGGGACATCTTTATCAGGACGTCTATACAAATTNGTGCGGTCTTGCACCGGTGCGCAGCCTGTTTTCGTATTCAGGTTATGCGGAGGGCTGGGCAACTTATGTGGAGAATTACGCATACGGTCTGAGTGGACTGGACAAAGAACTTGCGAAATTCCTTGCGTGGAACAACGCAGCGACACTGGGGTTGTACGCATATGCCGATATGGGAATCCATTATGACGGCTGGGGACGTGAGGAGCTTGCANNATATCTGAGCGATTACGGGTATGATGAGGAGNTCGCCAANGAGATATTTGATATTATTGTTGAAGAGCCTGCGGTTTATCTGAGATACTTTGTCGGATATCTGGAAATNATCGGATTGAGAAACAGCATGAGCAAAAAAATGGGAGATGACTTTACATTAAAGGATTTNCATCAGTTTTTGATGGAGATCGGACCGGCGCCGTTTGACATTATTGAGGCGCATATGGATACGTGGATTNAGAATCATTAGTAAAAAAGAGCAGGAANCTGCTCTTTTTTATTCGATCAATTTNAGTTCGGAGATATCCGGATGGATCGTCAGGGAGTAATTNGTATAATAGACGACNAATCCGGGGGCNCTTCCGTTCGGTTTTTTNANATTCTTTTTTTGAAGATAATCAATCTCGATCTTGTCATTGTCGCGGCCNTTGGAGTAGTAGCCGGCAAGCTTTCCGGCTTCCTCAAAGACNCGGTCCGGCAGTTCTTCGCTGCCTGCTTTGACGATGACATGAGAGCCGGGCATACCCTTTGCATGAAACCACCAGTCGTTTCCGGTCGCAAATTTGAANGTCAGTTCTTCATTCTGATAATTGTTCTTTCCGACATAGATNTGATATCCGTCCGTGGAAAGATAGTGAAACGGTTTGCTTTTGCCGGAGGACTTTTTGTCGGTATGTTTNCGCTTGATATAGCCGAATTCCACCAGTTCCTCTTTGATCTGAACGAGNTCGTCCTCGGTCAGGGCGATATCAAGGGATGTCGCAATGCTTTCCAGATGTTCGATTTCTGTTTTTGTCTCCTGTATCAGGTCAGTCAGTGCTTCATAGGTTCTNTTTAANTTTCCGTATTTNTCAAAATATTTTGTGGCATTTGCCATGGCATCCAATGTCGGNTCNAGCGGTATGGTAACAGTTTCATTTGTATAATAATTNAGNGCTTCCAATTCTTTTGCCCCGTCGGGCAGACCGTAACCGTAGGTGTGGATCAACTCGCCGTAGATNTTGTAATTCTCGCGCTTGTCGGTATCCTTTAGCTGTTTATTCTGGAGCTGATATTTTTTTCGGCTNCGCTCGAGGGCAGTGCTGACGATNCTGCGCAGNTCAGCCGATTTCTGCCGGATGCGTGTATAGACATTTTTTGNTGCATAGTACTGCTCGAGAACTTCGGAAACGGAACTGTACTCNGNCACCGTACAGTCTGCATATTCAGACAGCCGGAAGCAGGAAAATTCAATCGGTTCCCTGCCGCGAAAGACAATATTCGGGCAGTAGCTGTGATTTTTTANGTCGTCCATCATCCAGCTGAAATTGTTGAACAGATGTTTNCTGCTGNCGTCATCNANAGAATCGACCGGCATGTCGNCGTCNATGGAGGCGCGATAGCAGATTTCTCCTGCCATCACAGGACTGATTCCCGTGAAAGAGGTGTAGATNGCTTTTGNGACGGACAGCGGTTTATGCATCACACTGCCCATAAANACATCTTCCGTCACCGTCAGAGGATTCCACTTATTTTCCTGCGTTGCGGGGATGCAATACATGCGTCCGGGCAGCACTTCGCGGACAGAACTCATCATAGACGAGACATGTTTGATGCTGTCGATGATCGTGCCGTCGGAATGACAGAAAATAATATTACTGTGCTTTCCCATGAGCTCTACGATAAGAGTCTTGGTGCGCAAATCGCCCATTTCGTCTAAATGCTCAATTTCAAAACGTATGATACGTTCCATGTGCGGCTGGCTGATCTGTGTGATGCGCCCGCCGGAAATGTGCTTTCTGAGCACCATGCAGAAATTCGGCGCAGTCATGGGACTTGGCTTATTGCGGGCGGTCAGGTACAAAAACGGCAGAGATGCGTTGGCTGACATTGCGAGGCGAAACTGTCCTCCGCTTCCTTTTATGGTAAAGAGCAGCTCATCGTTCTCAGGCTGGGCAATCTTGCTGATCCTGCTGTTTAAGATTGTGTTATTTAGTTCATATACTAGGTTGGAGATGACTAATCCGTCCAATGCCATAACAAATTCCTCCAGGTTTGATGTTTTTAAGTGTATCATTTTTGCCCGCCGTTGTCAAAACGGTGTGCTGTTGTCAAAACGGCGTGCTGTTGTCAAAACAGCGTGCTTGTCATATATCGGTAAATATAATATAATACAAATTAACAGATTACCACATTTGGATAATAAGAAAGGAATGGGGTATATAATGAGAGAACAGGGGTTTTGGCATGAAAATGAAAGTTACATAGATTCGGTGATGAATACTGTAAATATTCTGGCGGAGGATACCTACATTTATATTCTGCATCTGGAGCAGAACAGAGCGTGGTTTTCAGAGACAACAAGAGCATATTTCGGGATTCGGGATACGTATGTTTCAGATCATTATGAGACTATGCGCAGACTGATCCACCCGTATGATTTGTGGGAGTATGAGGAGGGAATCCCGCAAAGGATGCAGGGAAAGGACTTGGACAGGGAATTATGCGTTCGAATGAAAAATGCTTCCGGGGAATACCATATGTTCAGTATCCATACAGATATTGTGACGGACGAGAAGAATACGGAAAGGTATCTGCTCATTCTGCTGCACAATGAAAATGTCCTGCCAAGAATTGACGCCTTAACGGATTTATATTCTAAGGCAAGACTGGTGGCAGATATCGAGACGGAGATCGAAAAGAAAGAGCCTTTTGCCGTGTTAATGATCAAGCTGGAGAGATTTAACAATCTGAATATTATTTACGGCAGTGACTTTACGAATCAGGTTTTAAAAGAAATAGCGCTGCAGTTTATATATATGATGGATGAGAACAGCGCAGTTTACCGCCTGGACGGTCCGAAATTTGGCTTTATCCTAAGAGGATGCGGCAGAGAGAAGCTGATCACGTTCGAGCAGAAGATCAGGGAAAGACTGGCAAAGGGAATTCATGTAAACGGCAGGCAGATCACACTGAAAATATGTGCAGGAGCGATTTTGATTGAACAGTACGATGGAAAAGCAGATTCCCTCAGCTCTAAGGTTGCCTATGCAATGGGACATTCGGAAGCAGAGCATCAGGGAAAACTGATCATCTTTAATGATGAAGTACGCACGTCAAAGAGCGTAGATTTGGAATTGATGAAGGTGATCCACCAGTCGGTCAGAGATGGCTGCAAAGGATTCTATGTGGAATATCAGCCAATCGTACTTTCCGGGACAGGGCGCATTGTAGGAGCGGAAGCCTTGGTTCGATGGCGCAGAGAGCCTTACGGAACCGTTCCGCCCGGCATGTTCATCGAATGGATGGAAACGGACCCCGCAATGTATGACCTCGGCAACTATGTGCTGCAAACGGCTCTGCGGGAAACCGTAGGACTGCTTGAAATCTTACCGGAGTTTGTGCTCAATGTCAATGTGTCGGTAAGACAGATGGAGAGGGAAGAGTTTCGTATGGAGGTGCTGCGTATTTTGGAGCAGACACACTTTCCGGCCAGCCACCTGTGTCTGGAACTGACAGAACGGTGTAAGGACATGCCGTTAGAAATGATAAAGAAAGAAGTGGAATTTTTCCAAGGGCACGGGATCCGCATGGCAATGGATGATTACGGAACCGGAAGCGCTTCGCATGGAATTGTACTTCATGCCCCGATGGACGAGATCAAGCTGGATATGAGTTTTATACGGGGCATTACCGAAGATGCCAAAAAGCAGGCGATGGTCAAGTCGATTGTAGAATTTGCCAACAGCTGCGGCATGAGTACCTGTTTAGAAGGAGTGGAGACAGAGGAATTGCAGAATTATCTGCGGATATATCAGGCTACCTGGTTTCAGGGGTATTTTTATTCGAAGCCTATAGAAGTAGGAAAACTTTGGGAACTGGTGCAGGCTTAGCCGGAGGAAAACAAGAAAGAGCTATTCACTTTTTCCTCCTTTGTGCCGATATTTTTATCAGATAAACGGATTTATCAACAAGTATAACTAACAACGATTTCTGGTTTCATTTCAAGGAGGAAAAAAATATGGAACAGATCAACAACAATGCAGTAAACTCTTACGCGGCGGATTATCAGTACCGCACGGAGCAGAACAAGAAGACCGAGACGGCAGAGAAGACGGAGAAGAAGACAAAGGTAAGCGGCAGAACCATCGGCGAACCGGAGTTGTCCGAAAAGGCAGCCAAGTATTATGAGAAGCTGAAAAAAAAGTATTCCAATATGGATTTTGTTCTCGTATCGCCTGAAAAGAAAGCGGAGGCGGAGCGGAATAAGGGAATGTATCAGAGCTCGAAGGATTTGCTTGTTCTGATTGATTCGGATAAGATTGAAAAGATGGCGGAGGACGAAGAGTACCGCAAAAAATATGAAAGTATTTTAAACGGAGCCACCGCTCAGATTGCTCAGATGAAGAACAATTTGGCAAGTAAGGGAGAGAGTGTCCGTTCTGTCGGATTGAGTTTTGACGATCACGGCAATGCATCTTTCTTTGCAGTGATCGACAAATCACTTGCAGCACAGCGTGAACGCATTGCAGAGAAGAAGGCTGAAAATGCCAAAAAGCAAAAAGCAGACCAGAAGAAGGAAGCAGAACGTGCAGCCGAGGAAAAGCGAAAGGAAAAGGCAAAAGCAAAAGCTAACGGCAACGAAAAGGGCGAGCCGGAAAAGGCGGCAAACAGTTCTGATCTTGTGACAGTAACGGCTTCTTCCTGGGATGATCTGATGAGAAAAATTGATGGGGTTCTGTTTGACGAGCGTGCTGATCATATCATGACAGCGGATGAAAAAGCGGTAGGCGGCTCCTTTGATTACTCGATTTAAGGAATCAGCTTTTGGGATTACATAAAAATTGAAAAGGCTCAAGAAAAGAGGGTGTAAGCGGCTTACACCCTCTTTTATGTCGGTCGGTTTATGCAGTATGTACTGTCTTGTCAGCTTTATGGTCAATTATGATGTGATGCACTTTCTCGACTTCATCGAGGATAGCATCATCCATAGCCTGCAATCTTATTGCCTGTTTTTTCAGATGCTTGACATCTCTTTTGACAATCTCCAGCTCGCCTTTGACGGAAGCAACATCGGATTTAACAGCCTCAACATCATTTTTGACAACCGCGAGATCGTCTTTCATTGTCTGCATATTATCATAGATGGCAAGCAACAGTTCATTATCTGTCATAAGCATACCCCCTTTAGGACTTATTTCTTTGATAGTTGAAGTATAGCACAGGTAAGGCATAAAGTCTATTTACGTTTCATTAAAAAATATAAAATAAAATTATCTGTGTAAAAGCCCAAGTTACAGTTCCACATGAAAACAGGCGCCACCGTCTTCCTGATCAGTCACGTATATTTTCCCGTGATGGGAATCCACGATCTCTTTTGCGATGCAAAGTCCAAGACCAAAATGGCTCTTATCGGTGTGAGAACGCTCTGCCCGGTAAAAGCGCTCAAAAATCTGTTTCTTATGCTCATCGGGAATGCCGGGACCGGTATCAGAGACAGTGAAACAGATGAAAGACTTCCTTCCGTTTCTGCCTTGAGAGACAGAAAGCGTTATGACACCGCCGGCGGGAGTATAGGAGAGTGCATTGTCAATAAGGATGATAAGCACCTGTTGGATGCGCTCCGGATCACAGAGACAGTCCGGAAGGGAATCCTGCGGCAGAACGATCTTTAAGGTCAGGTGTTTGCTTTGTGCCAGCAGTTCATATTTTTCATAGACGGACAGCAGTATTTCGTCCGGTTGGCAGGGAATGCGGCGAAGCGCAGGAGAACCGGCGTCCGAGCCTGCCAGAAACAGCATATCGGAGATCAGATGCTGCATTCGGCCGCCCTCACATCGCATGAGATCAATAAAATGGCGGCGTTCCTGAACAGAATCGGATTTTTCCAGAGCCTCTATGCCGGATAGGATGACTGACAAAGGCGTGCGAAGCTCGTGCGAGGCAGACGCGATAAAGAGCATTTGTTTCTGGTTGTTTTCTGCAATCGGACGGAGCATTCGTCCGGTAAAATTGTAAGAGAAGAGGATGAGCAGCAATATGCCGCACAGATCAGCCGCGGCAAATGCAAGCCGCTGCATCCTAAGCTGTTGCTGTTCCTGTCTTAACGAATAGAAAATCAGAAATGAAAAAGTTCCGTTTTTCTTAGGTATCGTTCCCGCAGACACATAGTAAGAAGAACTGCCGTCCGACAGCGAAAACTCTGCATGAGAGGGCAATGTATCGTTATTTTGCGAAAACAGATCAATGCTGTGATCCTCTTTGGCAATGGCAGCAGCACGGGAGAGCAGACCGCCTCCGATCTCATGCTCCGGGCTGGTGAGCCGTTGGGAAAACAGAGGCTTGCCCTGATCATAAAACAGAAATGTAAAGTCATTTTTTTCACGGAGCTGATTGATCCACTGCAGGGAAACCACTTCCTGTGACTGCAGATGTGTGAGAATGGAACTTGTCTCGTTCAAAAAGGAGGCATAACGGTTGGACTTCAGTCCTTTTTCTGCGATAAATAAGCAGATGACGGTCAGCAAAATCAGTATGATACCCGTCACCGCGGTACAAAATATTGTCATTTGCAAGTGTAATTTATGAAACATCAGGCATCTCCAATCGGTATCCCACACCGCGGACGGTAGCGAGAGACAGTGTGCTTTGGACGGTGGCAAGGCGTTTTCGCAGGAAATGAATATAGGTATCAAGATTTCCTTCTTCCACTTGTGCATCCGCGCCCCAGACACGTGATAGAATAACCATACGCTTTAACGTCATGCCGGAATCCCGCAGGAAAACTTCGATCAGTCTGCCTTCCCGCCCGGAAAGGATCAGACTCCCGCCCGGTCCGGTGAGCTCCCGCAACAGCGGATCGTAAGAAATATCGCCGAAACAGAGCTGTTCGTGATCTTCCCATTTGCCGCTCCGCCGTCCGAGCGAGCGGATGCGCGCCGACAGCTCCTCATAGGCAAAAGGTTTTACCATATAATCGTCTGCACCGCAGTCGAGACCTTCGATGCGGTCATACAGTTCGCCTAAGGCAGTGATCAGTATGACCGGCGTTCGGATGCCTGCATCCCTTGCTTTTTTCAGAACCAGAAGACCGTTCATGGTCGGAAGCATCCGGTCTAACAGAACCAGATCGTACGCGTCCTGCAAAAACAGATCAAGTCCGTCCCTTCCGTCATCACAGACGTCAACCTCATGCTGTTCCTTTTTTAGCTGAAATGTCAATGTGTCGCAAAAATTTCTGTCATCTTCGATCAATAAAATCCGCATTTCAAACCTCGCTGTCTTTACAGTAATATTGATTCAGGAGTCAAAAGCCTTATTTCAAAGTGCTTGACGGCAAATTGCACAAAAAGAGTTGTGCGCGCTCCATTGCACCGAACATTCCAATGAGCCTTTTAAAGCGAAAATCGTGTTCAGCAAAGGCTTCCACGATTTTTAAGTCTCATTTCCATGGTGCAAAAGTCGCTTGCTCAATTTCCTTTTGTGTAATTTGCCGACCAATATTTCCTTCAAGGCTTTTGACACCTGAATCAATATTACCACATTAACCTTAAAATAATCTTTAAAAACGAAAAAAAATTAAAGGCGGATTTAAAGAAAATTTTAAGACAGTTCTGGTAGGATAAGAGACAAAGAAAGGGAGGAATTCAGAAAATGAAGAAAAATAGGAAATTATGGAAAAGGATAGTCGGACTGGCACTGTCTTGTATGATGTTATGCACGGCGCTGTCGGGATGTGCAAAGGATGGCAGCAATGCAGCCGGCGCAGTCTCGGATACATCGATGCCGGAAGCGCATGCGGGGGGCAGCAGCGCCAACGGAGCTGGTGCGGGGAAAGGACGTTTCCTTGAGACGGAACTCACGCTTCCGAGCGGCATCACCAGAATCTACGATATGAAAAAACTGGATAACGGACAGGTGGAACTGTTTGCAGAATACGATTCGGACAGTTATTACCTGTACACTTCCGCAGACATGGGAGAGTCATGGGATGGGACAAAAATCCAGGCAGGCGATGACGGCTATCTGTCTGTGGCGGCAATCCGGGGAGATGGCAGTGCGGCGGCAATTCTGGAGAGACGGGTAGGTGATGAATGGCACAACATTCTGATGACTGTCCAGACAGGCGGAGAGACCGAGAACATGGCGCTAAACATGTCCGAACCGTTGATGTCTATTGATTTTGACGGCAACGGAAGCCTGTTCACGCAGGATCTGGACGGAAGCATTTATAAAGTCGATACGGAGACAGGGAATACAGAGCTGTTTTGCGATCTGGAGGGAACCTATTCCAGATACTTTGGAATTGCAGGAAATCTGATCTTAGCGGTGACGGACAGCGGTATCCAGATGTTTGACAGTGTAAACAAGAAGAGTCTGGAAGCGGATTCCATACTGAATGACATCATAAAGGCGAATCCCGCGCTGGCGGAAGACTCTGGAGAAAGCGGCAATCCGCTTGTATTTACCGAAGGAGTGGAAGAAGATACAATTGTATATGCATGCCATGACGGAGTATATTATCACACCATAGGCGGCAGCGTCAGTGAACAGTTGATCAATGGAATGCTCAACTCCATCGGGGATACCAGTGTAGTTATGGGCAGCATTGTCATGATAGATGAGGAACACATTCTGATACAGACATATAGCGGCAAACCGGGCCTGTTCTTATACACCTATGACAGTCAGGTGTCCGCAATGCCGGAAAAGGAGCTCAAAGTTTATGCCTTGGAGGATTCCGGTTTTCTGCGTCAGACGGTTGCAGCCTATCAGAGAGAGAATGGCAATGTCTATGTAAATCTGCAGATCGGTCTGTCCGGAGACGACGGAATGACGGCTGAGGATGCGCTTCGGGCGCTGAATGCGGATATGCTGGCAGGAAACGGACCGGATGTGCTGATTTTGGACGGTATGCCTGTGGACAGCTATATAGAAAAAGGAATCCTTGCAGATATTGCTCCGCTGATAGAGGAGATCAACAAAAAAGACGGATTATTTGAAAATATTTATCAGGCATACAGACAAGACGGCGCAATCTACGAATTTCCCGCACGGTTCTATCTGAACATAGCAGACGGTGACGCAGAGGCAGTTGCGGCAGGGGCTTCTCTGGAGAAATTGGCTGCATACGGGGAGAAACTGAAGTCAGAAGGAAAAAGCAATATTTTTTCCTATTCATCGAAAAAGAATCTTTTGGAGCGTCTTTACGATATGGACTCTGTCACTTGGAGAGATGAGAGCGGAAGGCTGAAAGAAGACAAGATCAGCGAGTGGCTTGAACTGGCAAAACGAATTTATGATGTGGATGCAAGAAACGATATTAATTATCTGATGTATGGCATGGGCGAGAGCAATGAGCTGATGGGCACGGCAAACGTTTTCGGAATACTGGACGGTGAGAATAAAATCGGTCTGGGAAGTCTCACAGATATGAGCGAGATGAGCATGATATGCTCCGTAAATCAGACGTTCGGCGGAGACTACGATCTTGCAGGAAGAGACACAGTAAAAGTTTTTCTTCCCTATCAGCTGGCAGGAATCGTAAACGGAACGGAGCGGATGGAAGAGGCGGAGAACTTTATCCGTACTATGCTTGGAACAGAATGCATCAGCATGTTCGGCGGGGGCTTCCCGGTAAACCGTGCGGCGTATGACCAGATGTGTGAACAGGCCAAAGAGCAGTATGGAGAGGAAGGTACAGGAGGCGTTGCGGTGTCAACGGATGAAGGTGTACGTATTGATCTGAGTCTGAACAGTGTGACAGAGAATGATATCGCGAAGCTGACCTCGATTTTGGAGAGTCTGGAAAAACCCGCATATTCCGACAGAGTGATCAAAGACATCGTCTTAGATTCGGCAGGCAGATTTTTGTCCGACGACCAGACAAAGGAGGATGCGGTCAATACCATCCTGCAGAAGTGCAATCTTTATCTGTCGGAGTAAGGGTGATGCGTATGTCGGCAGCGAAAAAAAGCACGAAAAAAAATCTTGCAGGATACCTGTTTGTCCTGCCGGGACTATCCGGTGTCCTGCTTTTTTACCTGATTCCTTTTGGGGACATGGTGCGGCGCTCTTTTTGTCAGGCAATGGGCGGCTTCTGCGGTCTTGAGAATTATAAAACGGTGTGGAACAATGAAGCGTTCCGCCTTGCCGCAGCCAACACGGTGCGGTTCACGCTGGTCTGTCTGCCGCTTTTACTTCTGATCTCGCTGGCAGTCGCCCTGCTGCTGCAGAGCGCAGGGCGGCTCCTTGAGGTCTTCAAGAGCATCTATCTGGTTCCCATGGCAATTCCGGCGGCGAGTATGGTACTGTGCTGGAAGCTGCTCTTTGACGCGCACGGTATTGTCAACGGTGTTCTGGATTGTTTCTTTGGCATCAGTTATGACTGGATGAATACAGACAAGGCGTTTTATGTACTGGTGGGAAGCTATATATGGAAGAATCTCGGATATGTCGTGATACTCTGGCTTGCTGCAATGGCGGGAGTTCCGACCAGCATTTATGAGGCGGCGCGTGTAGACGGTGCGGGATGGCGNCAGTGCTTTTTNTCNATCACGCTTCCCTGCATCCGNCCGGCAGCCTTCACGATCGTTGTGATCTCATTTTTAAATTCATTTAAGGCGTTTCGGGAGGCATATCTGGTGGCGGGAAATTATCCGCAGGAGAGTATTTACCTTCTGCAACACTTATTCAACAACTGGTTTTTAAGTCTGTCAGTTGACAAGATGGCGGCGGGAGCGGTGATGCTCGCCATTATCATCAGTCTGATCGTGCAGGCGCTGATGTGGTTGTGGGAAAGGAAGTGATGTGGGTCATGAAACAGAAANCNGGAAAGATTGCCGGAATCCTGATGCTNACAGCGGCGGCACTCTTTGCACTGACGCCTCTGGTGTTTCTTNTCACAGGNACATTTATGGGAACNGCAGAGATACAGGAATATGCCGGACCGGTNCTTTTGGGAAGAGAAGGATACGCCGGATGGCGGATGATACCGCAGTATCCCACACTGAAAAATGTGGTGGAACTTCTGCTTGATTCNCCCGAATATTTTCATATGTTCTGGAANACCGTGAAACTNTCATGCGGCGTNCTGATCGGNCAGATGATATTNGGNATGCCGGGAGCATGGGGGCTGGCGCGCTATTCTTTCCCGGGAAAAGGTCTGATCTACCGGCTCTATATCCTGTTGATGATGATGCCGTTTCAGGTCATGATGCTCTCAGAGTATCTCACTTTAGAGAAGATTGGCATAAACAACACGCTTTGGGCGGTGATCGCGCCGGGNGCNTTCTCCACGTTCTCCGTGTTTCTGATGTACCGNTTTTTTTCGGAGGTGCCNGAGGAGATCCTTGAGGCGGCNCGGATCGACGGTGCCGGAGAATGGCAGATCTTTTGGCATGTGGGACTTCCTCTGGGATCGGCAGGAGTGTGTTCGGCGCTGATCCTGCAATTTCTGGAATGCTTTAGCATGATCGAGCAGCCAATCGCATTTTTAAAGGATAAAAGCCTGTGGCCCCTGTCGCTGTATCTGCCCGAGATCAATGTCAGAGAGAGCGGATTCGCGATGTGTGCGTCACTCGTGACGCTGCTTGCGGCATTGCTTGTATTTATCAACGGAAAAGACTATATCGAGCAGGGAATCGTCGCATCGGCGTTGAAGGAATAGAATGAGAGAGAGGTTATCTGAATGAAGAAGGGAATGAAAGTTTTTCTGATTTTTCTTGCGGTGATGCTGTTTTTTACCGTTATATCGCGGGCGACGGACAGTTTTCTGGTGCCGCAGGTAACAGTCGAAAATCCTTCTGCAAAGAAGATCGAGCATATCGTGGAGATTGTTGGAACGGTGGAGAGAAATCTTGAAATACCTCTGCTGACGGAACCGGATCTGCTGATACGGACCGTCTACGTAAGCGAGGGAGAGACAGTAACTGAAGGGCAGCTGCTCGCAGAGATCGATACGGAGCAGCTGGGGGAGCAGATCGATGCACTTAAGGATGAAATACAGATTTTAAAGCTGCAGGAGGATGCGTCAAGATCGGCTGCGGCAGCGATGGCAGAGGAAAGACAGCGCAGTTACGCGCGGGCAAAAGAGGATTACGATACTGCCACAGAGGCCTACAATGCAGCGGTGCAGAAAGCGGAGAATGAGAAAAAAGCGGCTGAGGATGCACTGAACAGTTTTCTTGCGCAGGCGGGAGAAGGGAAATTTTCGGGAGTTCCGGAAGAGGAAATTGAGGCGGAAAAACAGCGCCTTCTCATGAATCTGCAGGAAAAACAGGAGGCATGCGAGCAGGTGTCGCAGAATGAGAAGGATGCTCTCTTGCAGGCAAAACGGATGCTCGAGGACGCTTCCGGGATACAGGCGGACGATCATGCGGCCCAGATCGGAGCGATCACGCTTGACGTGAAAGAGAGGCGGCTTGCAGATTTAGAGAAGCTGCTTCGGGAAGGCGCAAGGATCACGGCACCGCAGGACGGAACCGTTACAGGAGTATTGATCTCGACCGGACAGAAAACTTCGGATACCGCCGCTTTCACCATGGCGGTGGCAGGAGGCGGTGTAAAGCTTACCGCATCGGTTCCGAAGAGCGACGCTTCCTACGTGCAGGCAAAGGACGCGGCATCGGTGGAAAAGAACGGCGTCACATATGAAGATTTTTCGGTGTCCGCAATAAAACAGAAGGAGGACGGAAGTCTTGAGATCACGGTTGAAGCGGACGGAAACGAGGATGCGTTTTCAATCGGAGAATCAGTAAAGATCACGGTTGTAAAGCGGTCCGCGCTTTATGAGACGACTGTCCCGCTTGCGGCGGTCCATGTGGAGCAGAGCGGATCGTACGTCTATATTTTGAGTGAAAAGGAGACGGTGCTCGGCACACAGCAGTTTGCCCAGAAGATAGAGATCTCTGTATTGGAGAAAAACGGCATCTACGCAGCGCTGCGGGACGGGGCATTAGGAAGCAGCAGCCAGGTGATCGTGGATTCGGATCAGTACATCAATGCAGGCGACAGGGTACGCCTGCTGGAACAGTGAGCCGCGGGAAACAGGCGGAGCGATTGCTGATCGCTGCCGCCGCAGGANTGGTCCTGATCGGAGCCGCAGTATTGTACGGATGGCTGCACGCAGATTCTTCAGATTCATCATGTATCGTGTCGTTGGCGGCAAGAGCGGCCGATTACAGAGTGACGGGGGAGCAGGCAGCGCAGATGCGAAACTTAGAGGAACAGCAGAATACGCCGGCAGTCTTTACCGTGTGGGAGGAGACAGCGGCANNGAAGATCACGGCACTTGACGGACTGCGCAGTACGACGGTTTCTGCGGTTGCGATCCGTGGCTCCTCGGAATATCTGATCCCTTACGGAAAATTGCTGCATGAGGAGGACACGGAAGGATGTCTGCTCGGCACAGACGCGGCGATCCGGCTTTTTGGCAGCAGGAATGCNGAAGGGTTGACCGTATGCCTTGNAGAGAGAGAACTCACCGTGAGAGGGATGCTGCATGAATACGGAGATGTGCTGATCTATCAGGAGCCGGATGAAGAGGCGCTCTTTTCACGGATCAACATTTGGTGCGGAGAGGAATACCGGGCGCCGGACGCGGCAGCANAAAGCTTTGCGAGCCGGTACGGACTTAACATGATCCGGGTCGGCGGGGGTACGGATTCGGTCTGGGATGAACTGGCAGGACTGGTACCCGGAAAATGGTCGGATTTCGCGGGATGGCGGATGAATATTGAAAACTGGATGCAGGAAAGGAAGGAGCAAAAGAGGATACCGGCAGGAAGCTTTGAGTATTGATAAATTCTTCAACAAAAGGCAGTTTTTTGAAATATTATACTTGCACCTTGGCGGTGTATCATGTATGATATCTCATAGGCTGCTTTTATTTTTTGACAATAGTTTCTATTGTTGAGGAAAGCATGAGGAGGATACGGACAGAATGGAACAGGAAAATGCCTCGAGGAATTTTATTGAGCAGATCATTGATAAGGATATCAGAGAGGGTCACTGCGCGGAGGTTCACACCAGATTTCCGCCGGAGCCGAACGGATATCTGCATATCGGACACGCCAAATCTATTTTGCTGAATTACGGTNTGGCGACAGAGTACGGNGGCAAGTTTAATCTCCGGTTTGATGATACCAATCCGACGAAGGAGAAGACGGAGTTTGTCGAGGCGATNACNGAAGATATCCGNTGGCTGGGAGCNGATTGGGAAGACCGGCTGCTTTTTGCATCGGATTATTTTGGACAGATGTATGAGTGTGCGGTCAGACTGATCAAAAAGGGAAAGGCATATGTTTCCGATCTGTCNGCGGATGAGATACGCGAATATCGGGGAACGCTGACAGAACCGGGAAAAGANGANCCGTACAGCGGCAGGAGNGTTGAAGAGAATCTTGCGCTGTTTGAGGATATGAANAACGGNAAGGTTGCCGACGGNGAGAAGGTGCTTCGTGCAAGGATCGACATGTCTGCATCNAATATCAATATGAGAGACCCGGTNATCTACCGTGTGGCACATATGTCCCATCACAGGACCGGCGATACGTGGTGCATTTATCCGATGTATGACTTTGCACATCCNATCGAGGATGCCATTGAGGGNATCACACATTCNATCTGTACATTGGAGTTCGAAGACCACAGACCGCTGTACGACTGGGTGGTACGTGAANTGGAATACGAGATGCCGCCCAAGCAGATTGAATTTGCAAAGCTGTATCTGACCAATGTGGTGACAGGNAAGCGATACATCAAGCGTCTTGTAGAGGAAGGCATCGTGGACGGCTGGGACGATCCGCGGCTNGTCTCTATCGCGGCGCTCAGGAGAAGAGGCTTTACGCCGGAGTCCATCAAAATGTTTGTGGAGCTCTGCGGTATCTCAAAGGCAAACAGCTCTGTGGATTANGCGATGCTCGAATACTGTATCCGTGAGGANTTGAAGCTGAAGAAGTCCCGCATGATGGCAGTGCTCGACCCGGTGAAAGTGNTCATCGACAACTACCCGGAAGGACAGACNGAATATCTTGATGTGCCAAACAACCTGGAGAATGAGNCNTTNGGCAGCAGAAAGGTTCCGTTTAGCAGAGAAATCTATATTGAGCGGGAGGATTTCATGGAGGANCCGCCAAGGAAATATTTCCGCATGTTCCCCGGCAANGAGGTCCGGCTGATGAATGCNTATTTNGTGACCTGCAANAGCTTNGAGAANGATGCGGANGGAANGGTGACGGNGATCCACTGNACGTANGATCCNGATTCGAGAGGCGGCAACAGNCCGGACGGAAGAAAGGTGAAAGGGACGATCCACTGGGTATCNGCGGCGCATGCCGTAAATGCGGAAGTACGTTTGTATGAGAATATCGTGGATGAGGAAAANGGCGTTTACAATGAGGACGGAAGTCTGAATCTGAATCCGAATTCACTGACGGTACTCAAAGACAGTGTTGTCGAGGAAAATCTTATCGGCGCCAAAGCATATGAAAGCTGTCAGTTTGTACGGCAGGGATTCTTCTGCGTGGATGCAAAGGATTCCACACCGGATCATCTGGTNTTTAACCGGATCGTATCATTAAAGAGCTCATTTAAATTGCCAATAGCATAGAGAAAAAGGAAGATAACTATGAATTTATTATCAGGATTGGAAAAATTCGGAATCAAGGTTGACAACGACATTGANCTTTATAAGGAAGAGAAGAAGACTGTTNCAGTAGAAAACGGTGACAAAAAAGAAGAAGTTATCCCGGAGGAAAGCTATCTTCTGGATAAGACGATCCGCTGCATTGTCTGCGATAAGGTATTTAAGGTAAAAACGGTGAAGAACGGACGGGTAAAACGCCTTGAGCCCGACCGCGACTTAAGACCGCGGGCGGAAAATATNGATACACTCAAATATACGGTNTATTCCTGTCCTCATTGCGGTTATACGGCAATGAGCCGGTATTTTGAACANCTTNTGCCGGCACAGGTTAAGCTGATCAATGANCAGATCTGCTCAAAATTCAGTCCGNCCGGGGAGGANGAGTCNGCGACGGTCGATTATGANAAGGCGATCGAACGNTTCAAACTCGCNCTTTTTACTGCCGTTGTCAAAAAAGCGAAGAGCAGTGAAAAGGCATATATCTGCCTGAATACGGCATGGCTGTACCGCGGAAAGGCAGANACTCTGGATGCACAGGCAGCTGACTATAAGCAGCAGAAGCAGGAATGTGCAGAACAGGAAGAGGCATTTTACAAGGAAGCATATGACGGCTTTATGCAGGCGGTGTCTTCNGAAATGTTCCCGATCTGCGGAATGGACCAGTCCACGATGGATTTCCTTTTGGCAGGGATGTCCCATCACTACAAGAGGTATGATATCGCTTCCAAGTGTATTGCAAATATCCTTGCAGCTCCTTCATCCTCTGCACGCATGAAAGACAAGGCGCGCGAGCTGAAAGAGGAGATCGTACAGGAAATCAAAAAGAGTAAGCAGGCATGATAGAGATTATGATTGATCTGCAGGGGGGAGGGAAAGCTCCCCTGTATGATAAAATATATAAGCATATACGAAATGAGATTGCAGACGGCAGGATTCTTAAGGGAGAGAAACTGCCGTCTACTCGTCTTTTGGCAAGAAATCTTGCCGTCAGCAGAAGTACGGTGGAACTTGCGTACGACCAGCTTCTCGCGGAGGGCTATATAGAGGCAGAGCCGTGCAGGGGGTTCTTCGTCTGTGACGTGGCGGAGCTGTACCGGTTAGGAGTGCGGAATCCATCCGGTTCGGAGAAGGAGAAACCGCAGCCGAGAGAATGCTGGAAGGTGGATTTCTCTCCGTATGCCGTTGATACGGCGGATTTCCCGTATAACGCGTGGAGAAAGATCAACAGGAATATACTGCTCGACGACAGCGAGGAGCTGCTGCTCGCCGGAGACGGACAAGGCGAATACGAACTTCGCAGTGCGATCGCGGGTTATCTGCATCAGGCGCGGGGCGTTAACTGCAAGGCGTCGGATATCATTGTAGGTGCAGGTAACGAATATCTTGAGATCCTGCTTTCACAGCTGCTGCCTCCCCATCAGTCCGTGCTGATGGAGAATCCCGGATATCCGCAGGCATACCGCACCTTCTGCAATGTGGGATACCGTGTGATGGGTGTTGCTGCCGGAAGTATGGGGGAGGAGGAGGCGCGCAGACATAACCCGGATCTGATCTATATTATGCCGTCCCATCAGTTTCCCGTGGGTACGGTCATGCCCTTGGGAA
This sequence comes from Roseburia sp., assembly GCA_014804775.1. GTDB lineage: Bacteria > Bacillota > Clostridia > Lachnospirales > Lachnospiraceae > Roseburia. The sequence continues at coordinate 152,064 of JAAUZB010000048.1, forward strand.
GGCGTCTGGAGCTCATGAAATGGGCTTCAGAGGCGGAGAATCGGTATCTGATCGAGGATGATCACGACAGCGAGTACCGTTACAGAGGAAAACCGATCCCGTCCCTGCAGAGCAACGACAGACAGGGAAAGGTGGTCTATCTGGGTACGTTTTCCAAAAGCATTGCACCGTCGCTGCGCATCAGCTATATGGTACTTCCGCCAAAGCTTATGGAGCAATATCGCAGCAGATGCGGTTTTTATTCCACCACCGTTCCGAGAATGCAGCAGGAGATCCTGCGGGAATTCATACAGACCGGCCAGTTTGAGCGCCATTTAAATAAGATGCGCGGTATCTACCGGGGCCGCCATGATTTTTTGCTCGGTGAATTAAAAAAATGCTCATGGGTCAGACATGTCAGCGGCGAGCATGCCGGACTCCACCTTTTGGTGCAGGCAGACACTGCGCTCAGTGAGGAGGAAGTGTGCCGTCTCGCGGCGGAGCGCGGGGTCAGGGTATCCGGGATATCGCAGTACAGGTTTGGAGATCCGGTGGAGAAAACGCAAGAGGAGAGGTTTCCGGTGCTGCTGCTGGGTTACGGAAAGCTTGGAGAGCAGGAAATCAGACAGGGCGTGGAGCTGATCGGGGAAGTGATTGAGGGTTACTGTTCACACAGGACTTTGCATTCACTGCAAAGTCCGTAAGAAAATGATTCAGGAGTGAGCAAATCCCATTCACGAAGTGAATTTTAAATGGATTTGCGAATGTTACTGTGAACGGAGTGAACAGTAACGAAAATCGTTCTTGTGAAAATGAGACGGCTGTGGTAAAATTGCATCAAGCAAAGAACAATTCTAAGATTCATAATTATCTTAACTGAATTCTTGTCAGAGAATTCAAATCAGGCAGACATGTGTCTGCAAAACTCCTTGCTTACAATTAAATAACGGCAGGGAGGATGAAAACCTCTCTGCACACTGCGAAAGAGAGGTTTATAATGAAACAGGAAACGACAAAAAAGCAACCCGTACACCCAGTACTGCCAGAGGATTATCAGCTGAATCTCAGCGATTTTGCACTGTTCTTATCGGTCATGAAGGTCAAAGAGGCATATGAGGATGTGCTGAGTATTGTGTTGGATGAGCCGGATTTAAGGCTTGAGGAAATTAAAGTAGAGCAGGTGGTCTTAAACAAATCGGGAAAGCGCGCAATCCGCTTGGATGCATGGGCGACAGATGCGAAAAAGCGTCAGTTTGATATGGAAATGCAGAACGATTCGAAAGGCGATGATCTCCGCAGACGAGCCAGGTTTTATCAGGGGCTGATCGATACACCTGTTTTGAAATCAGGCAAAGAGACAAGATACCGGTATCTGCCGTCCACGGTGATTATTTTTATCACACAGGATGATATTTTTGGTAGGAATCTGGCAAAGTATACCTTTAGCGAGTGGTGCGAGGAGATACCGGACTTGCCTTTAGAGGACGGAACAAAGAAAATATTCTTAAATATGGCAAGCAAAAACGGACGACCTGAGCTCGTAAGCTTGTTGCAATACATGAGAGATACTACACTGGAGAACCCGGATATTACTGTAAAGGATAAGCGCATCATAGATCTGGACCGGATCGTGGGAGAGGTGAAACAATCAGAAGAGTGGGAGGCTGTGAAGATGAATATTCTTGAGATTGGAATGGAACAGGGACTTGAACAGGGACTTGAGCAGGGAATGAGAGTTTTAATTGAGACTTGCCAAGAGTTGGGCATGTCGAGGGATGAGACATCTATCCGTCTTATGAAGAAATTTTCTTTGCAGGAGGATATTGCGGAGATGCATCTGAGTAGGTATTGGCAGGAACAGGATATTTGAAGATATGGAGGGGATGAATATGACAGATAATGAGTTATTACTTACAATGTCCGATCTGTTGGACAAGAAGTTAAAACCTGTTAATGACAGATTGAAAAAGATTGAGCTTACACAGGAAAATGATATTTTGCCACGGTTGAAAAAGATTGAGCTTACACAGGAAAATGATATTTTACCACGGTTGCAAAACATTGAATCCTGTTACATAAGTACATTTAAACGATATCAGGCGGGAGTAGAAGAGATGGAAGCAATGCAAGCAGATATGGAGGTTATGAAGAGTGTGATCCGTGAGCATAGTGAAAAGCTTCAGAGATTAGCATAACATCAACTACATAAAAATATCACACAGGGTGTAAAGTCTATTGAAAGTGATTATATCACAGAAGGACTTTACCCCTTTTTTTATTGCAAAAAAAATTTCGCAGATTACACCAATCTGCGAATTTTTGTTCAAAAATCTGATAAATACGGCATTTATTTATGAGACCTGACCCATATATTGACCATAAATGGCGGAAAGTGAGTTCATGTGACTGCGCTTTGTGGCAACGGTCGGATGNACGTATCGGTTCAGCGTGATCTTGACATCGGAATGNCCNAGCATTTCGCTGACNCTCTTTACGTCTGCTCCGTTTTCAATACANTTCGTCGCAAAGGTATGACGTAGTGTATGGAAGTTTGTTTCNGCTATTCCTGCCNTNCGAAGATAAGACTTAAATTTGTTCTGATAGGTGCGGGGCTCCAGAGGAGCTTTCCTCCGAAACAGATATCCCTCCGGTCGGTAATAAGGACGCAGCAACTCATACAGCTGATCTGAAATAGGGATTTCCCGTTTTGAACTTTCTGTTTTGGGTTTTCCCTCCAANAGCTGNGTNCGCGANGTGCCGTGTTCAGCCACAATNCGCTGTACGGTACGGTTNACATGCAGGATTTTCAGGTCCATATCAATGTCACTCCATTTGAGAGCACAGACTTCCCCCAGACGCAGNCCTGTAGACAGGCAGAGCAGGATTCCAAGCTTGTAGATATCCATGTCNTGATTTAGATAGTTCATCANCTTTGCCTGCTCGGACAGATCAAGCACTTTTGCCGAACCGTTCCTGCTTTTTTGCATAGCTCCTTTGAGNCGGATNCTTGGCATATGATTATGCAGNGCCCCATAAGAAAAAATCTGATTGAGCACGCTGTATATACTTTTTCTGACACTCGCCGATATGCCGGAAACCATCCGGCTGTTNACTGTGTCCATTGATATNCCGTTGGGCTGAAGTGCGCCAAACGGCTCCCTGATATATTTTTCATAGATGCTCCGGTATTTNACAAAGGTAGCGTATTTTCTGGTCTGCTTTATTTCTGCCAGCCATTTCTCTGCAATCATGCTGACGGATATTTCATTTTCTTCATTTTCCTGTTCCTGATGCACAAAATANTCTGTATATGTGAGTATTCTCTTTGTGCCCGTCCCCGTTTTTGCGATAACGGCNGCTATATTNGCCTTTGCGGCGGCAAGCTTTTGCTTGGTTTCNTTATAAGTCCTGCCATAGACAGAATGCACTCTGCCTGTTCCGGACTGCCATTCGGTATAGCGCCCCTCCCATCTGCCNTCGATTCTTTTACGGATATTTTCGCCTTTTCTAGCCATATGATCTGACCCCTTTCTTGACCCTGAATAGATCGAATTCTCTTATTATTTTACAACGATAATTACTTACACAGGTAGAAAANGGTAAAACAAATTGTTTTTTNCCACCGAAATTTTGTATCTTTGTAGAAATGGCTTGACAAGAATGACAGGAGTGTCTAGAATAATACTTGATTTGATTGACATAAAGCTAAAATACATNTTTTGAAGTGCCAGATATATTTCGCAGATTGGTGTAATCTGCGAAATTTCGGTGCGTATTTTTGGCTTACCTTTTTCATGTAACTGCAAAGCATGAGCNGTTACGTGCATAGGATGCGCAAATGNGNCTGATTTTATTCAAACACAATCAAAAAGCATACGAAGCNGCCGCTGCACTGATGGAAGAAAAGGGACGTGCNGCCGTCATACATCCGACGGGAACCGGNAAGACNTACATNGCCTTCAAGCTCGCCAAGGAGCATTCGGANNNCNGGATTCTCTGGCTTTCGCCGAGCGAGTATATTTACCGCACGCAGNTAGAACAGNTGCAAAAAGACGGNGAGGAAAGATTTACCAATATCAGCTTTCTGACCTANGCGAGACTGATGNGGAACGANGCTGTGATCGCGACACTGCGCCCNNATTACATCGTGCTCGATGAATTTCATCGCTGCGGAGCCGCAGANTGGGGCAGGAGTGTGGAGAAGCTTCTGGCATATTATCCCAAGGCNAAGGTGCTCGGNCTNTCTGCGACCAATATCCGCTATCTCGANCATCAGAGAGATATGGCGGAGGAGCTCTTTTACGGNCAGATCGCATCNGAGATGACGCTCGGGGAAGCNATCGCAAAGGGAATCCTCCCGGTGCCGACCTACGTGATCTCCATGTATTCCTANCAGAAAGAGCTTGAGCGGATACAGNAGAGAATGGCATCCGCGAGAAACAGCACCGCAACATGTTGCGGGGAAATGCTCGAAGAATTGCGGAGAGCGTTGGAACAGGCGGAAGGACTGGATGCTGTCTTTGCGCGCCATATGAAAAAGAAGGACGGAAAATACATTGTTTTCTGCTCGGACAAAGAGCACATGGAGGAGATGGTCGAGCAGGCGAAGACGTGGTTTGGTCTGGTGGACAAAAAGCCGCATATCTATACGGTCTACTATGACAATTCGGAGACAGACCGCATATTTGCGGAATTTAAGGCGGATCAGAGCGAGCATCTGAAGCTTTTATACTGCATTGATATGCTCAATGAGGGCGTTCATGTGGAGAACATCGACGGTGTCATTCTGCTACGCCCCACGGTATCGCCGATCCTCTATCTGCAGCAGATCGGGCGGGCTCTGTCCGCAGCAGATGGTAAGCGCGATAAAAGCCAATCCGACGGCAATGCAGTGGCGCAGCCGATTATATTTGACATCGTGAACAACTTTGACAGCCTTTACTCCATTGATT
>JAAUZB010000049.1 GCA_014804775.1 Roseburia sp.
CTTTGCCCGCAGAAACGACACGTTCCGCCTTGGCAATCGGCATATCAGCAGGGATGCCAACCGTAAAATCATGTCCGTCCTTTTTCAGTGCTTCTACCAGAGCATCTACATTTTCTTTTGCGCTGCCTTCTTTGAAAATATGACTTTTACGCACTCCAGTGATTGGCGCCGGTTTCTTCACTGCGGAACGGCTGCCACCGCCATCAGACTGCTTCGGCATCCTTCCGATCAGGTTTGAAGCAATTACCACACGCTGGATCTCATTGGTACCTTCATAGATTGTGGTAATCTTTGCATCACGATACATTCTCTCAACATCCATACCTTTTAAGAAGCCTGTACCACCAAAAATCTGCAAAGCACTGTTCGTAACTTCAAGGGCAATATCAGACGCATACATTTTTGCCATAGCAGCTTCCATCGCATAGGGTTCATGCGCTTCCTTTAATTCTGCGGCAGAGTACACCAGAAAACGGGCACAGCGCAGTTTCGTTGCCATATCGGCCAGCTTGAAAGAAATGCCCTGCTGTGCAGCAATCGGCTTGCCAAACTGAACACGTTCTTTGGAGTAATCCAATGCCTGCTCAAAAGCTCCTTGCGCAATTCCCAATGCCTGCGCAGCGATACCGATACGTCCACCGTCCAAGGTAGCCATCGCAATCTTGAACCCTTCCCCTTCCTTACCCAAAAGATTCTCTTTCGGAACTTTGACATCGTTAAATATAAGCTCTGCAGTAGTGGAAGAACGTATTCCCATCTTATCATAATGGTCACCGAATTCAAATCCTTCCCACCCTTTCTCGACAATAAAAGCTGAGATTCCGCGAGTTCCGATATCCGGTGTGGTTACCGCGAATACAACATAGGTATCCGCTTTCGGTGCATTTGTAATAAATATTTTTCCACCGTTAAGAAGGTAATAGCTTCCCTTATCCAAAGCCGTTGTCTCTGTGCCGCCGGCATCAGAGCCGGCATTCGGTTCTGTCAAACCAAAGGCTGCAATCTTCTCTCCCTTTGCAAGAGGCGTCAAATATTTCTGCTTCTGCTCCTCGGTGCCAAATGCAAAGATTGGCCATGAACCCAGAGAAACATGTGCGGAAAGTATTACACCTGAACCGCCGTCAACCCGTGAAAGCTCTTCTACAGCTATTGCATAGCTCACAATATCAAGCCCCGCTCCGCCGTACTCCCTGGGGTAGGGAATTCCCATCAGCCCCATCTCGCCGAGCTTCTTCACCGCCTCATCAGGAAAACGGTTTTCCTGATCCAGAGAAAATGCTATGGGTTTAATCTCCTCTTCAGCAAAGGAACGAATCTTTGCCCGTAACTGTTCATGTTCTGTTGTGGTCTGGAATAACATAACATTACCTCCTTTTCTATGATAATTTCTCTCGCAAACGGCCAGAACGCCGCATGTGATATTTCACCAATTTATCTATATTAAATTGGTTGTTTTTTGTAAATTATGACACATATTAGCATGTGCGTCAAGTATTCATTGGTGATTAATCATTCTTCCGCGCTATATTTTTTTCACTTTTTGGTTATATCAGACAAATTTTGTCAAAACCGCTTCTTTTATAACAAAATTTTACATTGTTCAAATATACCTCCGTCAAAATAAATATCTTCACCCTTTTCGTCTTTATAGAAAGACACCTTTTCTTCCCCTATTTTTCTAAATCCAAGAGAAGTCAACAATTTAACCGAGGGTAGATTGTTCAAAGCTGTTCCCGCCACAAATCGTTTGCTGCTGTCTCTTGATAACCATTCCATCAACATTTGCATACTTTCCTTTGCGTAGCCCATACCATGAAATTTACTATGAAAGCAATATCCGCACTCATAACCATCATCGTTCTTGTGAAAGTCGATGTACCCAATCATCTCTTTTTGATTACACACAGCAAAAAACATATGCTCCTTATGGGGCGATACTTGCGCCCAGCGTTTTGTTTTTTCCTGCACTTCCGTTTCATCTAATGAATGCGGAACATCATACTTTGAGAACTCGGATTGATTAAAATCTTTCCATATCTCGATCAGGTTTTTCCAATCATCTGATTCAATGTACCGTATATTCAATCTTGACGTTTTTAGTACCATGTTTTTCCCCTCACTTGTGATATGGCTCACCGTTCATAATGCGGTATGCCCGATAGATCTGCTCTGACAAAATCACCCGCATCAGCTGATGTGGAAACGTCATCTGTGAAAAGGAAAGCTTCAGATCTGCCTTTGACAAAAGGCTCTCTGGCATTCCCAGAGAGCCTCCGATCAAAAATACTATATGACTGATTCCCGATGTACCCAGCTTTTCCAGTTTCTCCGAAAATGCGACGGAGTCAAGCTGCCTGCCGTCAATCGCGAGCGCACAGATATAGGTACCTTCCCTCGCCAGTTTGTCCAGACGCGCCTGCATCCGCTCTCCCTCTTTTTCTTTGATCTGATCTTCCTGCAATACACTGGCATGATCCGGAGTCTTTTCATCGACAACTTCTATGTATTCCAGCTTACAGTAGCGGCTTAACCGTTTTTCGTACTCGGCAATGGCATCCCGATAGAATTTTTCTTTTATTTTTCNGNCACAAAGAATCGTGATCTTCATTCCTGTTATTCCTTTTCTTATGGATAGTAAATGAAATTCGTTCGGTATACCCCGCTGTTTAATCCTGTCTCTCGGTCCACAACAAGAACCGACAAAACGGTATTTCCCTCCGGCACCTGGATTGGAATCTCATAGCGTTCTGAGAGCTCCGTGGGGTCTGTTCCGTCCCATGTATAATAAATATTGCAGCCCGGTTCCGCCTCGATCGTCACAAAAGTCTCCTCTGACATTCTGCCGCCATCCGGCGTCACAGTCGGATATTCCGGCGGTGCCAGCTTAACGGTAAATACCGATTTCTCTGTGGCACTGTAAATTCCCTTTTCATTGCAGCAGACTGCCTGCAGCTCATAAATTCCATCCTTTTGAATCTGTATCTTCTCTTCTTCACTGTAGAGTATTCCGTTTTCCGCGCTTGGCACTGAGCCGTCCAGCGTATAATAAATGTTATCCTCATCTACAGAAAACAGTGTGATCATCAGGATATCGTCATACTCTCCCTCATCCGGTGAAATGACCGGAGCCGCGACGATGTAACCCGCAAACAGTTCCAGAATAGCGGTATCCTCCACACCGCGCGCCAGTTCTACAATGCTGTCATAGTCTTCTTTCTTTTCATAAATATTTATCAGACGCCTATATGCCTCGGAATTTTTCGGGTCCTTTTCTATGACTTCCATCAGGAGAACCATCGCAGAATCATATTCGTTTTGGTTGATATAGATGTCTGCCATCGCCATTCGAACAGCAATATCATTCGTTTGAATTGTGAGTGCTCTTTTATAATAATTGAGCGCATTTTCATAATTGTGATCCACGAGCTCCTTTTCCGCCATCTGCACCTGGTAGTCATAGGAATTTGCATTTTTATTGTTGATAGACACTTTTACGGAAACTGCAACAATAATCACAACTGCCAACAGACAGCACACCGCAACGATTGGCATCCAACTGCTTTTTTTGGGGGAAGCCGCCTGTTTCTTCGGCATAGCATCCTGTCTCTTCGGTGCTTTTCGGTCGGATGTTCTGATTTGATCCGTCTGTTTATCTTCTGCCTGCAAAATAGAGCGGAGATATTCATCCTCCAACACTCCGTAGTCAGGTAAAATCTGAGACTCCTGACCACAGACAGAACAATAAAGACATCCCTCTTTTAACTCTGCTCCACACTTCACACACTTCATATGAAATCAAATCCTCTCATTCTCATAACAATGTTACTTCATCATGCAGACAGACTCCACACAATTATGCATCAGCATCGCGATCGTCATCGGTCCTACGCCTCCCGGAACCGGTGTGATCGCAGATGTATGTTCTGCAACTTCGTCGTACTTGACATCACCGCACAGTTTATTGTTCTCGTCCCGGTGGATTCCCACATCGACTACAACGGCTCCCTCTTTGATATATTCAGCTGTGATAAACCGCGGCTTTCCGATTGCCACAATCAGGATATCTGCCTGTCTGCAGATTTCCTTTAAATTCTGCGTTCTGGAATGTGCAACAGTGACTGTGGCATTTTCGCGCAGCATCAGAAGCGCCATCGGTTTTCCGACAATATTGCTTCTTCCGACTACCACACAGTTTTTTCCCTCAATCTCAATCCCGGAACGTTTCAGCATCAAAATANTACCGGCGGGCGTACAGGGTACAAACCCTTCCTCACCAATGACAAGTTTTCCGACATTCTGCGGATGAAAACCGTCCACGTCCTTCTGTGGCGAAATGGCACGNANGATCTTATNTTCACAGATATGCTTCGGCAGCGGAAGCTGCACAAGAATACCGTTTACACTGTCGTCCTGATTCAGCTTTTCAATCAGTTCCAACAGNTCTTCCTCGCTCGTCTCCTCCGCGAGTTCATAGGACTGTGAGCGAATCCCGATATACTCACAGGCTTTCTTTTTATTTCCCACATAAACTGTGGACGCTGGATCATTTCCCACAAGAATCACTGCAAGTGCAGCCTCCCTGCCCTCATTTTTTAAGGATGCCACTTTTTCCCTCAGTTCATCCTTGATTTCCTGCGAAATTTTCTTTCCGTCAATCACTTGCGTCATGAATGTTCTCCTATCTTCTTTTAAAATAAACCTGTGATGACACCGTCATCATTGACATCAATCCCGTAAGCTGCCGGACTCTTGGAAAGTCCGGGCATTGTCGTGATCGCTCCCGTTACCGCAACCACAAACTCTGCTCCAGCGGAAATATATACTTCCCGGACATTGACGGTAAAACCGGCCGGTCTTCCAAGCTTGGTCTGATCGTCAGACAGCGAATACTGTGTCTTCGCGATACATACCGGGAAGTTTGAAAATCCCATATCCGTGATACGCTTCAGTTCCTTTTCCGCCGCCGGTGCATAGGAAACACCGTCAGCCCCGTAAATCTCTCTGGCAACCGTCTCAATCTTCTCCTTTAAGGAGAGTTCATCCGGATAAATCGGTGTAAAATGGCTTTCCTTCGTCTCTATCGTCTGCAGCACTTTCTGCGCCAGATCAATTCCGCCTTCTCCGCCCTTTTCCCATACTTCCGAAAGCGCAAACTCACAACCGCGTTCACGGCAAAATTGCTCAACAAAATCTGTCTCTAAAGCGGTGTCCGTGACAAAAGAATTCAGAGTAACGACCACAGGTACCTGATACTTCTGCAGATTTTCAATATGCTTTTCCAGATTTACGATTCCCTTTTTCAGCGCCTCTATATTTTCCGTTCCAAGGTCTGCCTTTGCGACACCTCCGTTGTACTTTAATGCGCGGACAGTCGCCACCAGCACAACTGCGTCTGGAGACAGTCCCGCTTTTCTGCATTTGATATCAAAAAACTTCTCTGCTCCTAAATCCGCACCGAACCCTGCCTCCGTGATCACATAATCTGCCAGCTTTAAAGCAGTTTTCGTCGCCCTGATACTGTTGCAGCCATGTGCAATATTTGCAAACGGTCCGCCGTGTACAATGGCAGGTGTATGCTCTAAGGTCTGGATCAGGTTCGGTTTTAACGCATCCTTCAAAAGCGCTGCCATCGCCCCTGTCGCCTTTAAGTCCTCTGCCGTTACCGGCTGCCCCTCGTAATTATATGCAACAATGATTTGTCCAAGTCTGCGTTTTAAATCGTGCATGTCATCTGCAAGGCAGAGGATCGCCATAATCTCCGATGCAACCGTGATCACAAAATGATCCTCGCGCACCGTGCCATCCATCTTTCTTCCTAATCCCACCACAATATTGCGGAGCACACGGTCATTCATATCCATACAGCGTTTCCACACAACCTGTCTCGGATCAATGCCGAGTTCATTTCCCTGCTGGATATGGTTATCCAAAAGTGCCGCCAAAAGGTTATTTGCAGAAGTGATCGCATGAAAATCTCCGGTAAAATGAAGGTTCAGATCCTCCATCGGAACGACCTGTGCATATCCCCCTCCTGCAGCTCCGCCTTTGATTCCAAAGCACGGTCCCAAAGACGGCTCTCTGAGTGCGATTACAGCTTTCTTTCCCAGCTTTCCGAAAGCCTCGCCCAGACCAACACTTGTGGTAGTCTTTCCCTCTCCCGCCGGAGTCGGATTGATAGCAGTGACCAAGATCAGTTTCCCGTCCGCACGGTCCCTGACGCGTTCTGACAGCTCATCTGACAGCTTTGCCTTATACTTTCCGTACAATTCAAGCTCATCCTCTTTGATATCCAGCTTTGCCGCCACATCCTTAATATGTACCATTTTCGCTTCCTGTGCAATTTCAATATCTGTTTTCATTACAATTCCTCCTCCATAAACTGTTCAAACTGTTCCGGTGACATTAACACTCTTCTCGGTTTGGTTCCTTCCTCCGGTCCGACAATTCCTGCCTCCTCTAGCTGATCCATAATGCGTGCCGCACGGTTAAACCCAATCTTAAAGTAACGCTGCAGCATACCGATAGAGCCTTTTTCCTTATCGATCAACAATTTTGCTGCATCCGCAAAATAGGAATCTCTTCCGTCTCCCATTCCTGCGCCTGAGTCGATCGCAACCGCAGCCGACGATGACTCAATGCTGTTCATCTTTTCTTCTATCTCAGCACTGTAGGAAACCTGTCCATTCTGCTCTTTAATGAAATCTACAACATCCGATACCTCTTTGTCTGAGACAAAAGCTCCCTGCACACGGATCGGCTTAGGCGCCCCCTGCGGACTGAACAGCATGTCTCCTTTTCCAAGCAACTTTTCTGCACCGTTCATATCCAGGATCGTTCTGGAGTCAATACCCGATGTCACTGCAAAGGCAATACGGCTCGGCATATTTGCCTTGATCAAACCGGTGATGACATTGACCGACGGGCGCTGTGTCGCTATGATCAGATGGATGCCTGCCGCTCTCGCCAGCTGTGCCAGACGGCAGATTGCTTCCTCTACTTCATTCTGCGCTACCATCATAAGGTCTGCAAGCTCGTCCACAATGATGACAAGCTGCGGCATTTTCTCCGGCTTTGGATCGCCTTCTACCGTCGGAAGGCTCTCTATCTTCGCATTATATCCCTTCAGATCCCGGACATTCGCAGCCGCAAATTTATCGTATCGCTCCATCATCTCCGAGACAGCCCAGTGCAGTGCTCCTGCCGCCTTCTTCGGATCGGTCACAACAGGGATCATCAGATGGGGGATTCCGTTGTATACGCTGAGCTCTACCACCTTCGGGTCAACCATGATAAGCTTGACGTCCCTCGGATTCGCCTTGTAGAGAATACTCATAATGATCGTGTTAATGCAGACAGATTTTCCTGACCCCGTAGAACCGGCGATCAATACATGCGGCATTTTTGCAATATCGGCAACCATAACCTTGCCTCCGATATCCTTTCCGACACAGAAAGAAATATTAGATGTATGGGACTGAAACTCTTCCGATTCCACCAGTTCACGGAAAGAAACCATAACATTTTCCTTGTTCGGAACCTCTATACCGATCGCCGCCTTGCCCGGAATCGGCGCCTCGATACGGATATCCGCTGCCGCAAGATTCAGTTTAATATCATCAGCAAGGTTGACAATCTTGCTGACCTTCACTCCCATTTCCGGCTGCAGCTCATAGCGTGTCACCGTCGGCCCGCAGCTGATATTTGTGATTGTGACATTGACACCAAAATTTTTTAATGTCTGCTGCAATTTCATTGCCATTTCCTGCAGATGCTTTCCTGAATCCCCCGCCTTTTTCTCCACTTTGGTCAAAAGCTCCGTCGGGGGCAGCACATATTCTCTCGGAGGTTCGCTCTCACTCTTGATCTCGCTTGCGATATCAGAAATCTCCTCCTCTGGCTCTTCCCTCATCCGCTTCTCCGTATTCGTATGTATCTCTGTTTTCTGAACAGTATCTGACACTGAGTTGTATGACATGGCCGGCTCCGGTTCCTCATATTCCGGTTCTACATATTCGATCTCAGGCAATACGATTGACTCTTCTGGATACCTGGTCTCCGGGACTGCTTCCGGATACCGGATCTCAGTGACTGCTTCCGGCTGCACAGCGGTATCCGAATACTGGAACGCCGCAAGCGCTTCCTCCGAAAATGCGGAAGGCGTCATAGCTTCCGCAAAAGGATTTTCTGCTGTCAGCGTCACATGCGCTTCCTCTTTGATCTCCGGAAGCTCGATCGCAGAATCCGGATAAAGTTCGCTGACATCGTCCGATTCCTCTCTTGTCTCCGGAATGATCCTGGTATCGATAGCGACGCCCTCAACTTTGCGGTCCATTCTTCTCAGTTCGCGCTCTTCCTTTCTCTGTTCCGCCCTCTCTCTGTAGCGCTCATTTCCGGTCTTCGCAGATTCGTAGACTTTTTTGCCGCCTTTCTGCATCCCTTTCAGGAAAGAACGCTCCGTGATCAAAACAAGTGAGATGATCAACACGATAACATCTATCACATAGGCTCCCATCCGTCCGAAACACTGGCAGATCAGATATGCGAGCGACCCGCCGACCATTCCTCCGCCTTGCTTGTCCGAATAGCCCATCAGATATGCTTCCAAAGGCGTTCCCACATCTTCACCGCTCCATATAAGCGATATAAACATACACAGAAACGCTACAAACAGACATGCAGCGATGATCTTGACCGTCGCTATGGTGTTTCCCTTGTTGGAAACAACAAAAAATGTGCCCACAAGAAGAATGATCGGAAAGACATATGCGATCAGGCCAAATATACCAAAGAAAAAACTACTGACCGTATTTCCGACGATTCCTCCGACTCCAAAATTGCTGATAAAAAGAAGCAGGGATACCGCAATGACAATCCAAAGTACAACTTCCCGCGTCATGCTATTCTCCTGTCTTCCCTTCACGTTTCCTTTCTGCTTCGAATTTGTCCTCCGGCGCGTATCTGTCTTCTTACTGCCGGATGTACTCTTTCTATTCCCTGTTGCCAAAAACAATTACCTCCTGCTTACAGTAACTATGCAATGTCACAGCAATTCTATTGCTGTTGCACTTCTAATGCTATGACATATAAAAGTATCCGCCGATGGAGACGAGCCCCACAATCAGGCAGTATATCGCAAAGCCTGTAAATTTCTTTTTTCTCACAATGACAAGCATTGTCTTTATACAGATATAACCGACAACTGCAGCGATCAGCATTCCGATCACATAATAGAGAATCTCTGTACTTTCTATCGGCGTGCCTGCCACATCCTTGATCTCCAGCACCATAGCGCCCAGGATGGCGGGTATGGACATGATAAAGGAATATTTCACTGCAAAATTGCGCTGAAAGCCGCTGATCAGACACGCTGTTATCGTGGTTCCGGAGCGTGAGATTCCCGGCAATGTTGCAATCCCCTGTGCGATCCCGATACTGAAAGCATTCGTATATGTAACATTTTTAGGCAGTTTCTCACCATCCCTGATCCGGTCTGCAACAAACAGCAGTACCGCCGTCACGAGCAGACAGATTCCCGGAACAAGCAGGAGCTCCGATGCCATCTCCACCACATCCCTTCCGACAAAACCGATGATCCCTGTCGGGATCGTGGATACAATGATCAGCATGACAAACTTGCGATAGCTGCTGTGAATGATCTTTCGGTACGGCTCCTGCTCCTTTCCGCTTTTATTTTTCACAAAAAGAACTCCGTTGACGAATACATCCCCCAGAATTCCAAAGCCTTCAACAATTAATTTCCAGATATCCTTATAATAGACAACACAGATGGAAATTAGCGTACCGACATGCAGTAACACATCAAACAGAATTCCGGTATCTGTCTTCACTCCGAACAGTATTTTGAAGAGCGCCAGATGACCGGAGCTGCTGACGGGCAGAAATTCAGTCAGTCCTTGAATCAGTCCCATTAAGATAGCTTTTAATAATGACATGCTGCCTCCTTATCTTCCAAACGTACTTTCGATTAAATCTTTTGCATACATATTTTATCATATCATATTTCTCACTTCTTGTCATTAAAAGCTTTATTTTTTTGAATCAGATCATGCAATTTAGCAAAGGCGCGGTCGACGCCTCCAACCTCATCGATCAGTCCCTCCTGAACAGCCTCCTCCCCGACAAGTATGGTTCCCAGATCTTTTGTCAGCATTCCGGTATTCATCATCAGTTTTTCCAGTCTCTGCGCATCTGCTTTTGAATGACTGCTGATAAAGTTCAGAATGCGGTTCTGCATCTGCTTAAAATAATCATAGGTAGGCTGTGCCCCGATCACTGTTCCACTCATGCGGACCGGATGGATGACCATAGTTCCCGACGGCACAATAAAAGAACAATCGGTAGAAACCGCAAGCGGCACTCCGATCGAGTGACTTCCTCCAAGCACGAGGGACACCGTCGGTTTGCTGAGCGACGCTACAAGCTCTGCGATCGCCAGACCGCTTTCTACATCTCCCCCCACCGTATTTAACAAAAGAAGTACGCCATCCACATCCTGATTGTCTTCGATTTCTGCCAGTTTCGGGAGTACATGCTCATATTTCGTTGTCTTTGTCGTCGCAGGGAGGCAGTCATGACCTTCGATTTCCCCAATGATCGTAAGCATGGAAATCCGGTCATCCTGCGGGTTATTTTTCAGTTCAATCTCACCAAATTCGCGAATCGCCTCGTTTTTCTTTTCCTGTGTTTCCGCAGCTTCCTGCTCTTTTTTTTCTGCCATATACGATCCTCCCTCTTTTTCGTCAGTCTTCATACAACGGACAGCACACTCCGTGCGCTGCCCATATATTCAAAAAAGACAGGATGCATTTCGCATCCTGTCTTAATATCTGCAATCATATCTTCAATTATTCACGATCAGCAATATCCCAGCAGATAATTGTAAAGACCTTCATAACGTCCCTTAGAGCTGTTCCAGGAATAATCGTTCGCCATGCCACGGTCGATCATCTGGTTCCACTGCTTTTTGCGGTCAAAATAAATATGCTTGGAGTAGTTGATGACTTTCAGCATCTCCTCTCCGTTGTAATTGGTAAAGGAGAAACCGGTTCCCGTATTCTCATACTCATTAAACGCCTGAACCGTATCTTTGAGTCCTCCTGTCTCTCTGACGATCGGCACGGTTCCGTATCGGAAGGAAATCAGCTGCGTCAGACCGCACGGTTCAAAGCGGGACGGCATCAAAAATGCATCTGCAGCCGCGTACAGCTTATGGGCAAGATCATCCGAATAGCAGATATTCGCCGAAACTCTGTCGCCGTATTTCCATGCGTAGTGCCGGAACATATTTTCATACTGAGGATCTCCCGTACCGATGACCACCAGCTGGGTAAACTCATCCACAATGCGGTCGATCACATAATTGATCAAGTCCAGACCTTTCTGGTCTGTCAGTCTGGAGACCAGACCGATCATATATTTCCTCTTATCCACAGTCAGACCAAGGTCCTCCTGCAGTCTTGTCTTATTGACCGATTTCTTCTTGCGGAAGCTTTCCGCATCGTAATTCATATATATTTTCGGATCTGTCGCCGGATTGTAAACATTATAATCAATACCGTTGACAATTCCCTGCATATCATAGTGGCGTGCCGAGAGCAGACCGTCGAGTCCTTCGCCGAAGTACATGGTCTGAATCTCATTTGCATAGGAATCGCTGACCGTGGTGATGTAGTCTGCGTAGGCAAGGCCGCCCTTTAACATGTTGGCATCCTTCTTGAACTCCAGCTTATCCGGAGTAAAAAGATGTGCGGAAAATCCGGTCAGTCCCTGCATTGTCTTGATATCCCAGACACCCTGGAATTTCAAATTGTGGATCGTCATGATCGTCTTGATCCCCCAGTAGAAGGAATCTGCCTGAAACTCATTTTTCAGATAAACCGGGATCAGACCGGTCTGCCAGTCATGACAGTGGATCAGATCCGGGCGGAATCCGATGTGCTTTAATACGGACAGCACTGCCTTGTCAAAGAAACAGAATTTCTCGATGTCGCGGCGGATATCACCGTACGGCACCGGACCGCCAAAATACTCTTCATTGTCGATAAAATAATATGTAATGCCATTCATCACATATTTTACGACACCTACATATTTGTTCTGGATATAGCTTCCGGCTCTCATGTAGAAATGTGACACATATTCAAAATTAAACCGATAACTTTCCGGAATGCAGCTGTAATTCGGAATGATCACCCTTACATCCCATTCTTCTTTGTTGAATTCCTGCGGAAGCGCTCCGCATACGTCTGCCAGACCACCTGTCTTGATAAATGGTACACACTCTGATGCCGCAAATAGTATTTTTTTCATACTGCTCTCCTTTTCTATATCATATTAAAGCCAATGCCTGCTTCAAGTCCTCAATGATATCCTCTGCATTTTCAAGTCCAACGGACAGGCGGATCAGATCCGGTTCAATTCCTGCCTCTTTGAGCTGCTCTTCTGTCATCTGCCTGTGTGTGTGACTGGCCGGATGGAGAATGCATGTTCTCGCATCTGCAACGTGCGTAACGATCGCAACCATCTGCAGTGCATCCATGAACCGCACTGTCGTTTCGCGGTCACCCTTTACGCCAAACGCCATGACGCCGCAGGTCCCGTTCGGCAGATATTTCTCTGCCAGTGCATGATACCGGTTGTCCGGCAGCCCTGCATAATTGACCCATGCCACTTTCTCATGTCCCTGCAGGAACTCTGCCACTTTCTGCGCATTTTCACAGTGCCTTTCCATGCGCAGATGCAAGGTTTCAAGTCCTATATTCAGCAAAAACGCATTCATCGGCGACGGTATGGACCCGAGATCCCTCATAAGCTGCGCCGTTGCCTTTGTAATATAGGCTTTCTTGCCAAACTTTGCGGTATATGTAATTCCGTGATAGGATTCGTCGGGTGACGTCAGTCCCGGGAACTTTTCTGCATGCGCATCCCAGTCGAAATTGCCGGAATCAATAATCGCTCCGCCGACTGCCATCGCATGTCCGTCCATATATTTTGTCGTGGAATGCGTCACAATATCCGCACCCCATTCAAAGGGTCTGCAGTTGATCGGTGTCGCAAATGTATTGTCTATGATGAGCGGTACCCCATGGTCATGAGCCACTTTTGCAAATTTCTCGATATCCAGAACAACAATCGAGGGGTTTGCGATCGTCTCCGCAAAAACCGCCTTGGTATTCGGGCGAAATGCCTCACAAAGTTCCTCATAGGAAGCGTCCGGATTGACAAAGGTACATGTAATCCCCTGCTTTCTCATCGTCGTACCAAAAAGATTAAAAGTTCCTCCGTAAATCGTATTGGAAGCAATAATGTGATCGCCAGTTTCACAGATATTGAAAATGGCATAATAGTTGGCAGCTTGTCCGGAAGAAGTCAACATCCCTGCCACACCGCCTTCCAGTTCCGTAATCTTCTGTGCTACCGCATCATTGGTCGGATTCTGGAGTCTTGTATAGAAATACCCCTCCGCTTCGAGATCGAACAGCCTTCCCATCTGGTCACTGTCATCGTACTTAAACGTTGTGCTCTGAAAAATCGGAAGCACCCTTGGTTCTCCGCATTTCGGATGCCAGCCTGACTGAATACATTTCGTCTCAATCCTATAATCCCTTTCCATAACGGCACGTACTCCTTTGTCTCTTCTTATCTTTTATAATATACTATTTAGACATACAATTCCATATCTTTTTTATTCATCCCAATTATGGTACACTTCCTGTACATCGTCCTCCGCATCCAGCAGATCCAAAATGCGGTTGATGTTCGTCAGATCCTCTTCCGCTGTCAGCTCCACATAATTCTGCGGGATCATGGTGACCTCTGCTTCCGCCATCGTAATCTTTTCTGCCTCCAATGCCGCTCTCACCGTCTCAAAGTCATCCGGAGTCGTCAGCACTTCAAAGCTGTCCTCCTCCTCGTTAAAGTCTTCTGCTCCCGCATCCAGTGCAAGCATCATCAGCTCGTCCGCATCCATCTCACATTCTTCTTTTGCGATGATGATCTGTCCCTTTTCATCAAACATGTAAGAGACACATCCCTGCGTTCCGATACTTCCGTGACCTTTGGTAAATGCATTTCTAACATTTGCAGCCGTGCGGTTTTTATTGTCTGTCAGACATTTTACAATGATCGCGGTACCGCTCGGACCATACCCTTCGTATGTACAGTATTCATAATTTACGGCATTGCTGTCTCCCGCCGCCTTTTTAATACCGCGCTCAATCGTGTCGTTCGGCATGTTGTTTGCCTTAGCTTTTGCGATCACCTGTGCAAGCTTAAAGTTGTTCGACGCATCGGGACCGCCCTCTTTGACCGCCACCGCAATCTCTCTTCCGATGATGGTAAAGATTTTTCCTTTCGCCGCATCATTTTTTTCTTTCTTATGCTTGATATTGGCAAATTTTGAATGTCCTGACATATCCTGTTTCCTCTTTTCTAAATGTTTACCGTTGCCGGATTTTGTATTCTAAAATACGATTTATTCTAACATCGTTTCCAGATTCTGACAAGTATATTTTGCTTATATAGCATGCTTATGTATATAGCTCCAGACTTATCTCGAGTGCTTTGTCGATTTTCACCAAAATCTGATTGTCCAGATGGCACACTTTATCCTTCAGTCTCTTCTTGTCGATCGTGCGCAGCTGTTCGAGCAGCACGACAGAATCCTTCATCAAATCATACTTTCTGCTGTCCAGNTCCACATGNGTCGGCAATTTTGCCTTATTCATCTGTGANGTAATAGCGGCACAGATCACNGTAGGNCTGTGCTTNTTTCCCACATCNTTCTGTATGATCAGTACCGGTCGTACCCCGCCCTGTTCNGAGCCGATGACAGGCCGTAAATCTGCATAAAAAATATCACCACGTCGAATTACCATATACTTTCCGCTCCATTATCTTTTTAGGATAGTATTGCCAATTTTACCGTGTGTATTCCAAATTTGGAGAAGTAAAAAATTTTACTTCGAAAAATAATCCTTTGTGCCGATATTTTTCCCTCCCCGCGTGAANACCCNTGGAATCCGTTTCCCCAAATCACAGGCAAATTCATAATTGAACCGGCCCGAAATTTCTCCCACTTCCTCCATACTGATGCACTCTTCTTCATCCCGTCCGATCAAAACAACCTTATCTCCGATTTTCACAGCCGGAATGTCTGTCACATCCACCATGAACTGATCCATACATACCCTGCCGCAGATCGGTGCACGCCTGCCGTGAATCAGCACACAGCCTTTGTTGGAAAGACTTCTTGCATAGCCATCCGCATAACCGACGGGAATGGTTGCTATCATTCTCGTCTCCTTTGTCACATAGGTCCCTCCATAGCTGATCNCCCTGCCTGCGGGAAGCTCCTTGACATACGCGANATGCGTNACAAGCGACAATACCGGNATAAGNTCNATTNTGCTCTTATCCACTTCCTCGGACGGCCACAGTCCGTATAAGGTGATCCCCGCCCGGACCAGATCCATATTGGCATCCGGAAGTTCTACGATTCCTGCACTGTTAGAGCAATGACAAATCGGTATTTTGATTTTCCTTTCCTCCAGCATGGAAAGCATCTTTTGGAAAAGCTCTATCTGTCCGTAAGCGGAANTCTTGTCTTTTTCATCCGCTCTTGCGAAATGGGTAAAAATACCTTCTACCATAATATGCGGCAGTTTGGAAAGCCGTGCAATCTCATCGGCAGACGCTTCTGTTACCTGATAGCCGATCCTGCTCATGCCGGTATCCACCGCAAAATGGATATGGCAGTCCTTGCCNATTTTAGATGCAGCCGCAGACANTTCTTCTGCCATTTCTCTGGTGAATACGGTCGGACGGATCTCCTCACGGATGATCTCCTCGTACTGTTCCGGAAACACATATCCCAGGATCAGAATCGGTTTTCTGATACCGTGGCTGCGCAGGCTGACTGCCTCCTCGACTGTTGCCACTCCGTAACCGAAAAGATACTCCATATTCTCAATCGCATCTGCGATCTCCAATGCACCGTGTCCGTAAGCATCCGCNTTGATCACCGCCATGATTTTCGTCTGATTGGATATTTTATCATGCATGGCCTCCATATTATGAATCACCGCATCCAGATTAATTTCGGCATACACCCTGCTGTAGCTCTCCATGTGAAATACCATTCCTTTCTCTCGAAAAACTCCGAAGACCGTCTATTATATCAGAAGCCGTCATGCTTCTCATCCCAAGCTCTGCCGCCGCAAAATCTCCCGCTCTTCCGTGTACATAGACACCTAAAGGCGCCGCTTCCTTTGCACACATCCCCTGTGCCAGCAAAGATCCGATGATCCCGCTTAAGACATCTCCGCTTCCGGCTGTCGCCATCCCCGCATTCCCTGAAAGATTCAGATACGTCTGCCCGGAAGGAATACCGGTCACCGTGCGGGCGTCTTTCAGTACACATATTACATTATATTGTTTTGCAAACTCTTCCGCAACCTCTGTCAGGCAATTTTGTATTTCGGCCACTGACTTTCCGGTGAGACGNCTCATTTCTCCTAAATGCGGCGTGATCACTGCCTCCGTGTGAAGATATTCAAAGGTTCTCAAATCCTTCGCCATAATATTTAAAGCATCTGCATCGAGCAGTACCGGGACTGCCACATTCTGCAGAACAAAAGACACGGTCGCAGACGCTGCTTCCGAAGTGCCGATCCCCGGACCGCAGACGACCGCGTCCGCCCATTGGAGTGCCTCTGCGAGTACATCCATATCCGGGTTTTGTGCCGGATAGGTCGTAAGAACTGCTTCCGGCACCTTAGTCTGCATGATCACGCGGTTTTCCTCAGGAGTATACACTCTGACCAGACCGCTCCCCGCAGCATACGCGGCGTTCGCACAGAGCACGGCCGCTCCTGCCATATTGATACTTCCGGCGATCACAAGCAGTTTTCCGAAGGTTCCCTTGTTTGAACGGGATTCCCTCTCATTCCAGCAACGGATATCCGAATCTTCGAGCGCCGCCACCGACGGAATCTCTCCCATGCGGCTCGGCTCACCGATGCCGATATCTTCCACATAAATCTGTCCGGAACAGTCTGCGCCCGGCCACAGCCGCATGCCGAGCTTTTCATAGGCAAATGTGACGGTCATGTCCGCCCGAAAAGCTGTTCCGAGAATGGCTCCGGTATCGGACGAAATGCCAGACGCAATATCCACCGCAATCTTGCAGCCTGTCAGTGTATTCATTTTTTCTATGATGGCAGCATAATTTCCTGTAATCTCCCGGGAGAGCCCCACACCGAGCAACGCATCTATGACGGCTGTATAGCATCTGCCCTCAGGGATTTCNGAATATATCTCAAANTNNTANGCCTGCAGGATCTCNCGCTGCAGACGGTTCTGACTCCGANGTNCGGCTCTCATCNCCTGCANACACAATATCTGTCTGCACNCCCGCAAGCATCAGTATCCTTGCNATAGCAAAGCCGTCCCCTCCNTTGTTTCCGCTTCCGCAGACTGTAAGNACCCTCGTAAGATCGACGTTNTGACGGTATANTTCCTCCGTAAAAGCAACGGCAGCCCGCTCCATCAATACGATGGAAGGAATACGGTANTGCTCTGTGGTATTGCTGTCATAGCACTTCATTTCACGACTGTTTACAAGATATTTCATACTTTCCTCCGATGAGACAAAAGCGCCCTACCTATGGTAGTACCTATGGTAATACCTTCGGTAAGACGCCCTGCAAATGANTACACCCTGTTCTTCTGATTCTTCACAATATTATAAGACAACTGCATCAGGCTGTCTGAAAGATGTACATTTTCCACTACCACGTCCCTGTCGATCAGCTCCAGATCCACATGTGCAAAATTCCAGATGGCNCGGATTCCGATGCTCACCAGACGGTTTGCAATNGCATCCGCCTTTTCCTTCGGCATGGTAAGCGCCGCAATATCCACACGGTTTGCACTGCAAAAATCCTCAAGNTCATCCAGCATATGGATCTCAATTCCACGAACTGCTTTGCCGGACAGTACAGGATTTACATCAAACAATCCAATGATCACAAAACCGAGTTTTTCAAATTTGACATAATTGGCAAGAGCCTGCCCCAGATTACCCGCACCTATCACAATGATGTTGTGCGTTTGGTTCAGTCCGAGAATCTTTCCGATCTCCTCATACAGATACTTGACATTATATCCGTATCCCTGCTGTCCAAATCCTCCGAAGTTATTCAGGTCCTGACGAATCTGAGAAGCAGTGACATTCATTCTATGACTCAGTTCATTGGAAGAGATGCGTTCCACTCCCGCCTCCAGCAATTCCCCCAGATATCGGTAATAACGCGGCATTCTTCGAATCACAGCCTGGGAAATATCCTTTTGCTCCACGGTGATGCCCACCTTTCTCTCACGTTCATTTTAAAGTTCATTATAGTGATTCCCGCCGTATCTGTCAATGTGCGGAAGAATGAATACTCTCTGTGGAAAGCCTCTCCCATATCTCATAGCACGCTTCCAGTTCTGTTGAATATTCATTCTGCTTTGCCGTCAGTTCTCCCAGCTTTGCAGAGTTCGTAGCATTTTCCGGTTTCATGCACTCCTCGTCAATTTCGGCAATCTGCCTCTCCAACTGCGCGATCTTCTCCTCCGTCTTCTTCAGCTCATTCTCCAGCTTGCGGATTCTCGCCTGCTCTGCTTTCTGTTCCTGCCAATCCTGCTTATTGCACTGTGCCTGCTTTTCTGAACCGTTGATAATGGATGCCGTCTGCTTCCCCTGCGTTTCTTCTGCATTCACATAAAGCTTCATCCGATCTTCACGTTTTTCCAGATAATAATCATAATTACCGAGATAATTGACAAGCGTCTCTTCTGTCAGCTCCAAAATGCGGGTCGCCGTCTGATTGATAAAGTAACGGTCATGGGATACAAACAAAACGGTTCCCGTATATTGGCATAACGCCGATTCCAGAATTTCTTTCGAACTGATGTCCAGATGGTTCGTCGGCTCGTCCAAAATCAGGAAATTGGCATCTGAAAGCATAAGCTTTGCCAGCGACACACGTCCCCTCTCTCCGCCGCTCAGATCGCCGATGCGTTTAAATACATCATCTCCCGTAAAAAGAAACGCCGCAAGGACATTTCGGATTCTGGTATTGTTCAGACCGGGATAATCGTCTGAAATCTCCTCAAAAATCGTTTTCTCCATATGCAGAAGCTGGTGCTCCTGATCGTAATATCCGATGTGGACATTCGTGCCCAGAGTGACCGTGCCGCCATCCGCCTGCACCAGGTCATTGATGATCTTTAAAATCGTAGTTTTTCCGGTTCCGTTATTGCCGATCAGCGCCACACGCTCCCCGCGTTTGATCTCAAAGGTCAGATCCGAAAAAAGCGTCATCGGAGGATAAGCCTTAGAAAGACCTGTCACTCTAAGCACATCATTTCCGCTGACCACATTCGGTTCAAGCACAATGTGCATATCCGAATTCTCTTCCACCGGCTTGGCAAGACGCTCCACCTTGTCCAGCATCTTTTCCCTGCTTTCTGCCCGCTTGATCGATTTCTCCCGGTTAAAGGATTTCAGTTTTGCGATCACCTCTTCCTGACGTCTGATCTCCTGCTGCTGATTATAGTACTGTTTTAACAGGTCCTCACGTATCTTTGCCTTTTTCTTTGCAAAATCCGTGTAATTTCCCTGATATATGATCGCTTTATGCTGAAAGATTTCAATGACCTTGGTGACGATTCGGTCAAGAAAATAACGGTCATGCGCCACGATCACGACCGCTCCTTTATAATTGAGCAAAAATGTCTCCAGCCAGCAGATGGACTCCATATCCAGATGATTGGTCGGCTCGTCCAGCAACAGTATATCCGGCTTCGTGACCAAAAGCTTCCCAAGCGCCACCCTTGTCTTCTGCCCNCCGGANAGTTCATTCATCCGCTTGCCGAACTCCTCCTCCGCAAAACCCAGCCCTTTTAAAACTCCTGTCACCTCGCTCTGATAGGTATATCCTCCTGCCAGCTCAAATTCATGGCTTTGCCGGTGATANCTGTCCAAAAGAGNCTCCAGCGCTTCCCCGGAAAGNTCATTCATCTCCGTCTCCATGTCTCTGAGCTTTGACTCCATNGCGATCAGCTTTTCCTGCGCGCAGAGCACTTCCTCATATATCGTCTTGTCNCCGGAGATATCCTGATACTGNGCCAGATATCCGACCGTCTTTTCCTTTGCAAAAATCACCTCTCCNCTNTCTGCGGNTTCTTCCTGCATNATTATTTTAAGCAACGTAGATTTGCCGGCACCATTGATGCCGACAATCGCTGCTTTTTCATTTGNTTCAATATGAAAATTTACATCTTTTAATACTTCGTCAGTCCCAAATGACTTCGAGACATTCTGACAAGATAAAATCATGATTCTAACATTCCCTCTAACGTCGTACGAATTGCCNTNATAAAGTCCTCACTGTTTAAGACAGTCGGATTNGAAATCGTAGTGATCAGAGCAAGATCCTTTGTCATTTTGCCCTCTTCAATNGTCTGGATNCATGCCTGCTCCAAATGNCCGGCAAATGCAGAAAGCTCTTTATTGCCGTCCAACTCACCGCGTTTGCGCAATGCTCCTGTCCACGCAAAGATAGTTGCAACAGAATTCGTTGAGGTTTCTTCTCCCTTCAAATGCTTATAGTAGTGACGCTGTACTGTCCCATGCGCCGCCTCATACTCATAGTAACCGTCCGGAGANACCAGAACGGANGTCATCATNGCCAAAGAACCGAACGCGCTTGAAATCATATCACTCATCACGTCACCGTCATAGTTCTTGCACGCCCAGATATAACCGCCTTCCGATTTCATCACACGTGCCACCGCATCGTCNATCAGCGTATAAAAATACTCNATTCCNGCNGCATCAAATTTNTCTTTGTATTCCGCATCAAAAATCTCCTGAAAGATATCNTTAAATGTATGATCGTATTTTTTGGAGATNGTATCTTTTGTCGCAAACCAAAGATCCTGTTTGATATCCANCGCATAATTAAAGCAGCTCCTCGCAAAGCTTTCAATGGAACCGCAGAGATTATGCTGTCCCTGGATCACGCCTGCTCCGGTAAAATCATGGATCAGTTCTCTTGTCTCNGTNCCGTCATCTGCCGTGTATACCAGTTCACATTTGCCCGGTCCNGGTATTTTCATCTCNGATGCCTTATAGACATCNCCATATGCATGACGTGCAATGGTGATCGGNTTCTTCCAGTTCTTCACGCACGGCTCAATTCCCTTCACNATGATCGGCGCACGGAACACNGTTCCGTCCAGCATAGCGCGAATNGTTCCGTTCGGNCTCTTCCACATTTCCTTAAGCTCGTATTCCGTCATACGTGCAGCATTCGGCGTGATGGTGGCACATTTTACTGCCACACCGTATTTTTTTGTCGCATTGGCAGAGTCAACTGTCACCTGATCGTTCGTCTCATTGCGGTACTGCAATCCCAGATCATAATATTCTGTATTCAACTCAATGAACGGACATAACAGCTCGTCCTTGATCATTTTCCATAAAATACGGGTCATCTCATCCCCGTCCATCTCCACCAGAGGGGTTGTCATTTTAATTTTTTCCATGTCGTATCTCCTTTAATATCCTTTGGACAAATTTTATACACTTCTCATCCTGCTTGTCAAGGCTTTTCGTTTTTCACCATAATGTTGATCGTATAATCACATTCCTTTTTCTGGACCGAATNCTGATATCCCATCGCATCCACACAAAGTTTTGCCGCCTCCNTCAGNGCTTNCCGCTGCTGTCTNTCNGTCATGCGAAACAGCCCCTCTGCCCCTTCAAGTTCAGGNTCNTTCTCTAANGTNCANCGAAACCGTATCATCTGCGANTCCTTCATAGTAAGGATCAACGCNGTAATATCATAGCGGGNCAAAATCTCCTGACACTCCTTNGACAACAGCGCCACAAGATAAGCCATGCGCTTCATGACAACCGGCTCTATCGGNTCTGCCGAAGAACGGCGCAGCCGAAAGCTGCATTCCCGATCCGGCTGATGGAACATCTCATTCAGTCTCCGGTCACACTCCCTGTAATTTCCCACTCCCAACAGCATGTCCTGCACATATTCCTCCGCAATCCANGCATACCAGTGTTCCAGCATTTCTCTGACTGCNGGACNGTAATTGCTCATTTTAAGATTACATGANANTAACTGTGANTAAANCTCCCCGATCCGTCGGTCNGCGTCCTCGTTNTCCTTCCATATNCGCTGTGCCTTCATGCATTTCTTCTTCTGNGCTTCGTACTCCGCATCCGGCTCCGTATNTNCNCNTTCCTCACGGCANCCCATCCTCTTATATTNNAAAGCNGNCTCAATCGGAGTGACGATGTCNTCTGCAATCCGNCANGGCTTAATGATCAGCTTAAAGGTGCGGCATTGATTCATAAACGCGATCGTCTCCTTCACCTTGTNNGCATCTGTCANNACCATACNCACTGTATCCGGNGACATCATCTCTANCATAGAAAACAGTTCTGAGGCGCTGATGACCGGCATCTCCATATCCCCGATAAATACATCCACCTCCCGCTGCTCAAACAGCTCAATCCCGCGTTCTGCTGTCCCGGTAAGCTCATAATCAAATTCTCTGTCCAAAACACTATCCAAAATAGTGCGTATCCGCTGTGCATTTACTTCATCCGGCTCAACAATTACTACAAATCCCATCTGTTATCCCTCCCGTACCTTCACGCAGAATACTGCTATATCATATGTATGACTCTATCATAACAAATGGAAAAACATATCACAATTCTTTTTCAAAAAATTCAGTCACACTTATGTTCATATTTCATAAGATACAGTGTAAGAAAAATTTGGAGGAATTAATATGAGTGATTTAGCTGCAACAAACTGTGGATGTAACTGTAACGAGGGAGGATGCAACTCCATCCTGTGGATTCTCCTCTTGCTGTGCAGCTGCGGCGGAAATGGCATTATGACCAACTCCAACAACGGCTGTGGATGCGGTGGCAATGAATGCCTGTGGATCATCCTGCTTCTCTTNTTCTGTGGCGGAAATAACGGNTTCGGCTGCGGNTGCTAATCGTTCCNNNCAGGCACACATAAAAAAAAGAGCGGTTTCACCGCTCTTTTTTTTCATGCACCCCTATCGGTGCATGCACCCCTATCGGCGCACGATTCCTTTCNTGCTTACGNTTCAGTTTCTCATAAGTCTGACATCCCTTTGGCACCTTTTTTCTCTTTGTNCATTCTTCATCTATCTCATAGACACTNTTNTTTTCAATGATCAGCATATTCACAAATCCCTCCTGTATAGCATATGCCCGTATTGTCATAAAGCATCTTTTCCAAACATAAACTAAAACAAAAAAGGCTGATTATGGAACCGTCACTCACCCTATTCGACAATATGACCCAGACAAGGGAAATCCAAATGCTAAAGACTGTCCTTCCATACATGAAAGAGGAACAAAAAAAACAATTCGCCATATTAATAAAATATATGGAGCTTCAGAATACCATCCAAGTCTTCTCTCAGGAAGAGAAGGTTCTCTCCATGTGTTCTGTAGATGACAATGAAAATAACATGCTTTCCATGTTGAACGATTTACGGAAATTCTGCACGGAAAAGGAGCAGGAAACGCTCGACATGCTCACCAACATGTTCTCCATGATGGAAACCTATGAAACTATTTTCAACTCCTGGCCACAGGAAGTGTAATCGGAAAGGAATACTATGGATTACAATTTTTTAAGCAATAATCCCATGTTGAAAAACATGTCTCCGGAAAAAATGCANTTTCTCATGAATTTCGCAAATGCAAAAAAACCGACAGATATGAAAGAAATGATGCCATTTTTGCTCTCCACCATGAACTCTGCAAAAAAAAACAACATTCAGTTTACAGACCCGGAAACTGAACTTTTGATCACAATTTTAAAACAAAACATGTCTGCTGATGAAGCTGCCAAAGCAGACAAAATCATAGCAATGATGAATAATAGACGGAGCGGTTGATACCACTCCGTCCTCTTTTGTTAAAGTTACCATATTGACGCCATACTGACTTCCAATACTTTATCAATCGGCGCCGTACTGCTTCCTTTGCCGTCGGTGCCCTCAAAATATTTCCGGCTTGCCGACTCGAACAGAATATAGACATTGTCATCCGCGATCACAATCTCCTCCGAACACGGCGGCATTTCAACCTTGACATCCGGATGGTTCGGTCTGCGGTTCAATATCAAAAGAGACGAATAAACCTTCAAGTAAGAAGAATTATTTCTCCCGTATGAAGTGCTCAAATACACAGCTCCCTCCTGATCAAAAGCAATCCCCTGAACCTTGCTGGGAATATGATATGTCTCCACAGCAGCCAATGTATCCTCTTCCTCACAATAACTGTAAGACAGCATTTCCGAGTCAAACAGCTTTGTATGCGTGGCAACCCAGATCCTATCCCCATAACAGGTAATGCAGGAAGGTACGTTCTTCAAATGGTATTCGTTTAAAAGCGCCGTCGCATCCACAAAGCATTTTGGCGCATCCTCAGCTATTTTTTGGACAAACTCATACGGAATCCGCTCCAGTGTGTTCGAATTCGAATGACAGATCCAGATATTGTCACCGTCAAATGCGATTCCGCCAAGATGGCTCTCCTGCTTCATTCCAAGCGTTACCAGATACGTACCGTCACTCCGGTCGAAAATCATCAATGAGCCAGGTGTTGACGCGCACTCCGAATAGGATGTCACCATCACATATTCCGGTGTAAAGCATAATCCCTGCAGACACTGACCCTCACATCCGATCATGTTCTCGAGATAATCCTTCTCCCTTGTAGACGGCATCCCCGGGATTTCGATATCGTCCAAAAAGTCATAGCTGCATTCTTTTAATTCTTTGCAGCTTCTTCCCAGTACCGCCGCATGATAGGCATACATCTCTACATTGTAATGATTATCGATCAATTTAGTCCATTTGGCAAAGAGAACCATATTTGCAGCGTTGCTTTCATCAATCTGCGTGATTTTCTGCGTACAGGAACTGTCCGTATACCAGCCTGCAAAATTATATCCCTCTCTTACCGGCAGGTTCAGAACAAACGGAAGTTCTTCCTGCCCGATCACGGTCGGATTATAATTACTGTTGATCCCTCCATTCAGCTCATACACCAGATGGATTCCCGAACCTTCCGTTCCCAAAAAAGGGTCAAGCGAGCACTCTGCCGCTTCAGACGGCTGCGTTTGTCTTCCAATATTTTCCAATGCATACGCGCGTTCCAACTGCGGGTCTGTCAGAAGAAAAATGAAAACATATAAAATTGCCAGCCATTGTTTACGCAGCCGCTGCATGTTCTCCTCCTTACTGTCTCTTACTCTTCACCGCTTTCCAGCTTAGATGCTCTGGATGCCACTTCCTTCTCCTGAATATCGGACGGTGCCTGCTCGTATCTTGCGAATTCATAAGAAAATGTACCGTTTCCGCCTGTCATGGACCTCAAATCCGTGTTATATCCATATAATTCCATGGTTGGAATGTCAGCAACGATTTCCTGATATCCTCCGTCTACCGGGTTCATTCCAAGCACACGTCCACGACGCTTATTCAGATCACCCATAATATCTCCGGTATATTTGTCCGGAACAATTACTTTCAAAGAAGCAATCGGCTCTAAGAGAATCGGTGATGCCTCCATAAATCCCTTCTTGAACGCCTGAACCGTGGCAACCTTAAATGCCATCTCGGAGGAATCCACCGGATGATAAGAACCGTCGTAGAGAACCGCCTTCACGCCGACAACCGGATAAGCCGCCATCGGACCCTTTAAGACTGCTTCCTGCACACCCTTTTCAACCGCCGGGAAATAATTCTTCGGAACCGCACCGCCAACGACGCACTGGTCGAACACATACGGTGTTTCCAGATCACCGGACGGCTCGAAGGTCATTTTTACATGTCCGTACTGTCCGTGACCGCCGGATTGTTTCTTGTATTTGTACTCTACATCAGCTTTCTTACGGATGGTCTCACGGAACGCCACCTTCGGTCTGCTCAATTCGATCTCTACCTTGTAACGCTCTGCAAGCTTGCTGACCACTACATCTAAATGCTGATCTCCCATGCCGTACAGAAGTGTCTGTCCGTTTTCACTGTCATTGACTGTCTTTAGTGTCTGATCTTCCAGCATAAGCTTCTGCAATGCCTGGGAAATCTTATCTTCATCGCCTTTATTCTTCGCCTTATAACGCTTGCACGTATATGGTGTGGAGATTGCGGTTCTTATATACAGGATTGGGTTTGCCTTGACAGACAAGGAATCAGTGGTAGTGGCACTGTTCAGCTTCGCAAGTGCTCCGATATCGCCGGCATGAAGCTCTTTAACCTCCTCCGGCTTATTCCCCCGGATCACATAAAGCTTTCCAATCTTCTCTTCTGTGTCCTTGTGGTGATTGTACAGAACATCGTCCGTCTTGAGCACACCGGAATTGACCTTGATCAGAGAATATTTACCGATAAACGGGTCTGCGATCGTCTTCCACACATATGCCGATTTTGTCTTCGAGAAATCATAGTCCGCATTGTAAACCTCATTGGTCTTTGCATTGATTCCCGCGCAGGCACGCTTCTCCGGGCTTGGAAGATATTTCACGATATCTACCATCAGCGTATAGATTCCTCTTGCAAGAATATTCGATCCCATCAAAACCGGAACAATGCTTCCGTCCGCCACATTCACACGCAGTGCCTGACGGATCTCATCCTCCGAAAACTCTTCTCCGCCAAAATAGCGGTCCATAAATTCTTCACTCGTCTCTGCGACAGCTTCCATCAATGCTTCTCTGCAGATATCGAGATTTTCTTTGGAATAGTCCGGCACATCGGTCTTCTCAACAGTTCCGTCCTCTTTCCAGCGTTTTCCTCTCTGCTGCAGAACATTTACATATCCGACAAACTTTCCGTCCTCACGGATCGGCAGATGGAACGGTGCAATGCGCTTTCCGTACAGTCCCTGCAGATCTTCTACCACCTGACGGTAGCTCGCCTCATCAATATCCATATCCGTCACAAATACCATTCTCGGCAGCTTATATTTCTCACAGATTTCCCACGCTTTCCTTGTTCCGACCTCAATGCCTGACTTGCCGGATATTACAATGATCGCCGCATCCGCTGCGCTGACTGCTTCCTCAACCTCACCGATAAAGTCAAAATAACCGGGTGTATCAAGAATATTGATCTTGGTATCTTCCCATATAATTGGAACCACAGAGGTATTAATGGAAAAAAGGCGCTTCGTCTCTTCCTTGTCGTAGTCACTGATGGTGTTGCCGTCTGACACTTTTCCCATACGCGTCGTCATTCCTGCAAGATAAGCCATCGCTTCTACAAGACTTGTCTTGCCGCATCCCCCATGGCCCAGTAAAACCACATTACGAATCTTGTCTGTTGTGTAAACATTCATAGCAAATCCTCCCGTCTCGGTAATATTATAATGCATGGTTATATTTTACTAAATATTGGCATTTATTACAACTTATTTATTCACTTTTACCAACTTATTTTATGCTATCATACATATATTTATATATTATGTATGCAATCTAAACTTTTTATAGATGTTTCCTTTAAATGTTTACACAAAATTTACAAACAGTACACACGTTGACTTTTCTCTTTAACATGATATGATAGACAGTGTAAAAAATTTTCGAAGGACTTTACATTATCATATATGGAGGATTCCAAATGACATTTAAGAAAATCGGTTTTATCGGCCTTGGGCTGATCGGCGGCTCCATTGCCAAACGCCTGAAGTCGCTCCATCCAGATCTTACCATTATCGCCACCGCAGGTCATGCCGACACGGTGCAGTCCGCCTACGCTCAAGGGCTGATCGCAAACCATTCTCTCTGTTCCATAGAAGAATTTTATGATTGCGATTATATTTTTCTGTGCACACCGGTACAGAAAAATATTGAATACTTAAAGATGTTGAAGGGAAATATCAAGGACGGCTGTATCATCACAGATGTGGGAAGCGTCAAATCAGACATTCATCGGGAAGTGACCGCACTTGATATGGAGCATCAATTTATCGGCGGGCATCCGATGGCAGGCTCCGAAAAAACCGGTCTCGCCAATGCCAGCGAAAATCTGCTTCAAAATGCCTACTACATTATCACGCCGACAGCCTGCTCGGACGACAGATCCATCCTCGCTTTCCGTGACCTGGTCGTCTCTCTCGGCGCCATTCCGATGATACTGGATTATGAAGCTCATGACTATGCAACTGCTGCAATCAGCCATCTTCCTCATGTCATCGCCTACAGCCTTGTCAATCTGGTGCGGGAATCGGATGATGAGAATGAAACCATGAAAAATATTGCCGCCGGAGGGTTCAAGGATATTACCCGAATTGCTTCTTCCTCCCCCGTCATGTGGGAAAATATCTGTCTTTCAAACCGCAGGCAGCTGCTGAAACTGTTGGATGCTTATATTGAGACCCTGCAGCATATCCGCGAGGATATCTCTGCTTCGAACAGCGATGCTCTGTTGGATGCATTTAGACAGGCCAAAGATTACCGTGACTCTCTTCCCATTGCCAATGAGGGCGCACTCAAAAAAATCTATGAACTGTACATTGATCTGGCGGATGAGGCCGGTGAAATCGCCTCCATCGCAACACTTCTGGCGGAATATGGTCTTAGTATCAGGAATATCGGCATTATCCATAACCGGGAATTTGAGGAAGGTGTGCTGAGACTTGAACTATATGACGAACCGTCATTTTCCTCTGCTGTTTCACTTCTGCAGGAACATCATTACACGATCTATGAGCGTTAAAAAGCGACCGCATATGCGGTCGCTTTTTTTGAGGGCATTTTAAATATACCGGACAAATTGTTTGCTCTTTACTTTAGATATTACTTGCAGAGCTTTTTAAATTCATCTGCCACGAACTGCACTTTTGTGCCGACAATCACCTGTACTGCCGTCTTACTTGGACGAACTACACCTGCAACGCCCGCAGATTTAATCTTCTTTTCGTCCACCTTCGTGTGGTCCTTGATCTCCAGACGAAGTCTGGTGATGCAGTTATCAATACTTGCAACGTTGTCTTTTCCGCCAACTCCTTCCAGGATCGTCTTTGCAACTTCCGTATAGTTGTTGTTGGCAAGCTTAACGTTTACTTCCTCTTCATCGTCATCTTCACGTCCCGGTGTCTTTAAGTCGAACTTCACGATAGCAAACCGGAATACTACATAAAATACCACAAATGCTGCGAGTCCAAGAGGAATGATCATCCATGTATTCTGTGCTGCCGGCAGCGAAGCGGAGAACAGCAAGTCTGTTGCACCGGCTGAGAAGCTGAATCCTGCACGGAATCCAACCAGAGTCGCGATTACCGTAAAGATACCGTAAAGCAATGCATAGATTAAGTAAAGTACAGGAGCAAGGAACATAAATGCAAACTCAAAAGGTTCTGTCACGCCGCAGACAAAGGAGCAGACTGCCGCGGAAGCAACCAGACCGATCGCAACCTTTTTCTTTTTCGTCTTTGCTGTATGGATCATAGCCAATGCCGCACCCGGGATACCGAACATCATACATGGGAAGAAACCTGACATATACATACCAAGACTCCATGAAACATCAGCTGATGTATCGCCTGCCCAGAAGTGGGACAGATCGCCAAGTCCGATCGTATCAAACCAGAATACATTGTTCAATGCATGGTGCAGACCTGTCGGGATCAACAGACGGTTCAAGAATGCGTAGATACCTGCTCCGATTGCGCCCATACCTGCGATTCCCTGACCTACAGAGATCAAAATTCCGAATACAACCGGCCATACGAACAGCAGAACAGCTGAAACAATGATAGAAACCACACCGGAAACAATGGCAACACAGCGTTTTCCGCTGAAGAAAGACAGCCAATCCGGTAATTTTGTGTTTTTAAACTTGTTGTAGCAGGTAGCACCGATCACACCTGCAAGGATACCGATAAACGGATTTGCAATCTTATCAAATGCAATTGTCTTGTTCGCATTTTCTGCGATAGACGGCATCAATGTGGTGACAACTCCCGTCGATAGCAGATTTGTCATCATCAGCCATGATACCAATGCCGCAAGACCGCCCGTACCGTCGTTGTCCTGAGCCAATCCGACACCGACACCTACTACGAACAGGATCGCCATGTTATCGATCAATGCTCCGCCGGCCTTTACAAGGAAAAATCCGATCATACCCAGCACGCCGGTAATCTCGCCGCCCTGCATCGTCTCAGGACAAAGCGCATACCCAATTCCCATGAGGATACCACAGATCGGCAGACAAGCTACCGGAAGCATTAACGCTTTTCCTAACTTCTGAAGATATTTCATCATAACTTCACCCTCCTTTTTTATTTTTTGCCCCCTATTTATTTTGACCGGACCCTCCGGTTAAAATATGATGTTACTTTTTCGTGATCTCCAAAACCGTATCACCTGCGTTCACCGCATCCTGGGTGATCGCCTCCACAGATGCAAAATCATCCGTGTTGCAAATGACCATCGGTGTGATCACATCATATCCTGCCGCCTTCACCTGCTCTAAATCAACAGTGAGAAGAAGGTCTCCTTTTTTTACCTTTGCACCTGTTGCAGTGTGTGCGGTAAAATGCTGTCCTTTAAGTGTAACGGTATCCAGCCCCACATGGACCAGAATCTCAACACCTTCCTCCGTGGTGATGGTGACCGCATGCAGCGTATCAAACAGCAGAGAAACTTCCCCGTCAGCCGGCGCGTATATCTTTCCCTCCGAAGGCTGCAGCGCAACGCCCTTTCCGAGAATCTCCTCTCCAAACGTTGGATCGCTCACCTCACGGATCGATACCGCGTTTCCCTTTACCGGTGCACCTATCTGCAGTTTGTTCGCCTTTCTCTTAAAAAGTCCCATTTCGCAATTCCCCCCTCTATCTATATTCAATTCACTCTTTTAAAAGTACTCTTTTAATGTGAATTGCTAAATACGTAATTTCCTCCCGTGTAATGCTGCATTGATACGTTTCCCCGATCTCATCCAGAATCCTCTGCGCACATGCATATTCTGCAGGATATTTCTGCCTGATCCAGTCAGAAAGCTCTTCCTCTTCATTCGGAAGCAGTTCCTTACTGTAAAGCAGCCTTCTTGCAAAAAACTTCAGATGTGAGATCAGCCTCTCGTAATGCATGGATGTCTCATCCATGTTCCCGTCAAACTCACGTTTTATGATGGCAAGGCTCATCTGAATGATATTAGTGATATCATAGGCACCGTGAACGTCAACATCAAACTGGGCATTGACAAAGTGGAGCGCTATAAACCCCGCTTCATCTTCCGGGAAATGAATGTTCAGCCGCTCTGCGATCAGCCTGAGCGCGTACTCCCCCACCAGATATTCCTTGTGATAAAACTGGCGCGTCTCCCACAAAAGCGCATTTTCGAGCTTATATCCTTTCCGAAAACGTTCAATGGCAAAATTAATATGATCTGTCAACGCCACATAAATTCCCTGATTCAATTTCATATTACATTCATTCTGCGCATATGCTATGATGTCTGCCGAAATCTCCATATGATCCAACGGTATATGGGAAAGCTTTTCCTGAAATTGAGTGGCTATTGCACTGTTCTCTATATGAAAAATTTTTTCGATCTTACTTTCGTCGATTATATCTCCCGATTTCGCTTTGAAACCAATTCCGCGTCCCATAACAACAAGCTCATGTCCCTGCGAATCAAAAGCGGATAGCACGTTATTGTTGATCACTTTATGAATCTTCATTTCTACCATGCCTCTATATAAAAAAGACCAAACTTTATATAACCTATCGGTTTTATAAAATTTGGTCTTGCCTGCATTATCAGTAACAACCCATCCGTTATTTTTTATAGTTACATCATACTTCATTTTGTATATAATGTCAACTATTTCCTGATTTTTGCATATTATTTTGTAAAATTTTCTATATAACTATATGATGTCTTTTTTCATTCAGAAATGTTCTTCAAAGAACCTCTTCATTGCACCGATCGCATCCTCCTCGTCTTCCCCGTCAGCCTCTATGGTCACTGTCTGACCCTGTTTGACTCCGAGAGCCATCACTTCCATCAACCTTGTCACATTTGCCGTCTCACCATCTCTTGTCAGCGTCAATTTGCTCTGAAAGCGCTTTGCCTCTTTTACAAGAATTCCCGCCGGTCTTGCATGGATCCCTAATTCATCTCCAATCTCATAGTCAAATTTCTGCATAGCTTTCTCTCCTTCTACAGGTCGTTAAAAATCTGATAAATATCGATTTTTAATGCGTCGGTATCTGACATGCCGATAAACTCCCCGCCGTACCTGTAACCGTTCTCCGTTTTCTC
Organism: Roseburia sp.; assembly: GCA_014804775.1. Taxonomy (GTDB): domain Bacteria; phylum Bacillota; class Clostridia; order Lachnospirales; family Lachnospiraceae; genus Roseburia. The sequence goes on from JAAUZB010000049.1 coordinate 32,422, forward strand.
ACGGCGCACGATCTCTATCACGGCTTCCACAATCTCTTTGGTCCAAATCTGAATCCTTGTGTCATAATACGTCCCGATATCCAGCTCCTTGATCGACCGAAATCCCAGACCGCTCCTTGATATATCCGTCACGTCTACATCAATATAGCGCAAGGTAGTGACCCCGTCCTGCGTGAGCTTTTCAAGCTGTACCGATACCTCCAGATCCAATCGTTTGTGCCTTCTTTTTTCTTCCATTGTCATCGCTCCTTCTCCAAATATAAGCCATGCATTTATTGTATACTAAATCCCGTCCGATTACAAGCTCTGTTCCTCAATATCCGTGACGAGCATTGCATCCCCAAAACTGAAAAAACGGTATTTCTCCTGCACCGCCGCTGCGTACGCATTGAGCACATGCTCCCTTCCTGCCAGTGCTGACACAAGCATCACAAGCGTAGACTCCGGGAGGTGGAAGTTCGTGATCAGCGAGTCGATCACGCGAAACTGATATCCGGGATAAATAAAAATTTCCGTCCAGCCGCTGCTCTCCTTTAATCTCCCATTCTCGTCTGCCGCAGACTCAAGCGTTCTCGTACTTGTCGTGCCAACGGCAATGATCTTATGTCCCTGCTCTTTCGCAAGATTGATCTTATCCGCCTCAGACTGTTCTATCCGGTAAAATTCCGAATGCATATGATGCTGATGCACATCCGTCACCTTGACAGGGCGAAATGTCCCAAGTCCTACGTGGAGGGTCACCTCGGCGATTTCTATCCCTTTCTCTTTTACCTGCGCTAAAAGCTCTGGCGTAAAATGCAATCCTGCCGTCGGAGCAGCTGCAGAGCCGTCGTATTTTGCATAGACAGTCTGATAACGGTTTTTGTCCTTCAACTGATGTGTAATATACGGCGGCAGCGGCATCTGTCCAAGCTGATCTAAGATTTCTTCAAAAATCCCCTCATAGCGAAATCTGATCAGCCTGTTCCCTTCCTCGACCACGTCAATGATCTCACCGGTAAGAAGTCCTTCACCAAAGATAATTTCGGTTCCCGTCTTACATTTTCTTCCCGGCTTCACAAGCGCTTCCCAGATGTCATTTTCTCTGCGTTTTAAAAGCAATATCTCAATTTTAGCCTGCGTATCCTTCTTTACCCCATATAGCCGCGCCGGAATGACCTTTGTATTGTTGATCACAAGGCAGTCCCCCGGTTTCAGATAATCTATGATTTCCCGAAACACCTGATGTCTGACCGTTCCTGTCTTCTTATCCAGCACCATCAGCCTCGAATCGGAACGGTCCTCCAACGGGTCCTGTGCGATCAGCTCCTGGGGCAGTTCATAATAAAAATCCTTTACATCCATTTTTTCCTCATTTCTGCGCAGCTATCATGCCATAAACTATTCGCGAAGCTTTGCACCGATTGCCTCCAATGCCTTTACAATGCGGTTCATTGCTCCGGCAATATCCGCATCCTCCAGATTTCTGTCCTTCGCCCTGAAGGTGAGTGAATATGCCATCGATTTGTGACCGGGTGCAATCTGCGCCCCCTCATAAATATCAAACAGTTCATAGTTCTCGAGGAATGCTCCTCCTTTGGCGTCAAAAATCTTTTCGATGTCACCGGCAAGCACACTCTTTGGAACAATCATGGAAATGTCTCTCGTCGCTGCCGGAAATTTTGCGATTCCTTCATATTTATGGTCATAAGACGCCCTCGCAACAATTTCCGGCATATCTAAAACTGCCACATAGACGCGTTCTTTGATGGAATAGTTCGCTGCAACTGTCGGGTGTATCTCTCCGAGATATCCAATTGTTTTTCCGTCGTACATAATATCTGCCTGACGTCCCGGATGCAAAAACGGTTTTCCCGCATCGGGGGCGTATTCCGGTTTCTTTAACATGCCCACCTTGTACAGGAATTCTTCCACCACACCTTTCATATGGTAGAAATCTCCCTCGCCGTACATTCCGAGCGTAAACTGCATACGTTCCTCCGGAAGCTCTGTGACCGGAACCTGTTTCGGAAGGTAGATATTGCCCAATTCATACAGGCGCACATTTTTGTTTCTCCGGTTATAATTTGTGGCAAGAGAAGTCAGCATTCCGTTCAAAGAAACCGTCCGCATAATGGAGAAATCCTCCCCCAGCGGATTGCTGATGACTACCGTATTCCGCAGCGGGGAATCTTCCGGAATCAAAAGCTTGTCAAACACCTTCGGGCTCTCAAAAGAATATGCCATCCCCTGCGAAAATCCGCAGAATTCCGCAATATCTCTTGCCGTTTCCTCTACGCGGAGTTTAAATGAAAGCTTTCCTGTGGTCGCCTCGCCGCTTGGCAACGTGGTCGGAATCTTATCATATCCAAAGAAACGGGCTACCTCCTCCGCAAGATCTGCATCGCACTCGAGATCCTGTCTCCAGGACGGAATAAGCACCTCGTTTTTATCCGCATCGTAACCAAGACCTAACTTTTCAAAATAGGAAAGCATGGTCTCCGGCGAAATCTGTGTTCCGAGCAGGCGGTTATATTTTTCCGGCTCAAAAGGAATCTCTCTTCCTTCTTTGACTTCCGGATATACGTCAACAACGCCGCCAACCACTTCACCTGCTTTCAGTTCTTCGATCAGCTGGCAGGCGCGGTTCATCGCCTCTAAAGCGTTGTTCGGGTCTAGTCCTTTTTCAAATTTGGAGGATGCATCCGTCCTCATTCCGATCTTTTTGCCGGACAGACGGATGTTCGTTCCGTCAAAACATGCCGCCTCGAACAGCATCGTTGTCACCTGATCCGTGATCATGGAATTTTCTCCTCCCATGATGCCGGCAATACCGACCGGTTTTGCACCGTCACAGATCATCAACACCGTATCGTCAAGTATGCGCTCCTGCCCGTCAAGCGTTACAAATTTCTCGTTCTTTTCCGCACGTCTTACGATAATCTCTCTTCCCTCGATCGTGTCCAGATCATAGGCATGCATCGGCTGCCCAAACTCTTCCATGACATAGTTCGTAATATCGACAATATTGTTGATAGGACGGATTCCCTGAGCGCGCAGTCTGCGCTGCATCCATTCCGGTGAAGGTTCGATCTTGATATTTTTCACAACTCTTGCCGTATATCTGCTGCAAAGCTTCGTATCCTTTATAGATACCTTGATATAATCATTCACGTCCTCGTCATTTCCTGTCTCTGTCACAACAGGCGGCACAAATTCCCTGCGGAAGGTTGCCGCTGCCTCTCTGGCAATCCCGAGTACCGAAAAGCAGTCCACACGGTTGGATGTGATCTCATATTCTACAACGGTATCATCCAGTCCAAGATATGCAACCGCATTTTCTCCTACCGGAGCATCCTCCGGCAAGATATACAGTCCGTCTTCGGGAGCCAGCGGAAACATGTCGCGGTTGGAGCCAAGCTCCTCAATGGAGCACATCATGCCATACGATTCGACTCCGCGCAGCTTTCCGTTTTTGATCTTAATACCTCCTGCGGTACGGCTTCCGTCATGACCTCCTGCCACTCTTCCCCCGTCGAGCACAACGGGAACCTTGCATCCCTCGGTAACATTCGGTGCTCCGGTCACGATCTGCAAGGTCTCTGCTCCGATGTCTACCTGACAGATCACAAGCTTATCGGCATCCGGATGTTTTTCTATCTTTTTCACCTGACCGATCACGATCTTTTCCAGATCGGCATCCATACACTCATATCCCTCTACCTTGGACCCGGACAGCGTCATTGCATCCATATACTCCTGTGGAGTGCAGTCAAGTCCCGGAACCAAGTCTTTGATCCATTTTAAAGATGTATTCATAACAATCCTCCTAAAACTGATTTAAAAATCTCTGGTCATTTTCATACAGCAGGCGCATATCGTCAATTTCATATTTGAGCAGTGCGATACGCTCTAAGCCGACGCCAAATGCAAACCCTGTATACTGTTCGGGATCGATCTTGCTCATCCGCAATACTCTCGGGTGTACCATGCCACAGCCTAAGATTTCAATCCATCCCTCGCCCTTGCAGAAACGGCAGCCTTTTCCGCCGCATTTAAAACAGGTTACGTCCATCTCTGCGGACGGCTCTGTAAACGGGAAATGGTGCGGACGGAATTTCACCTTGGTGTCCGCTCCAAAAAGCTCTTTGGCAAACTCGGCTAACGTGCCCTTCAAATCAGCAAATGTGATTTTTTTATCGATGACAAGTCCCTCAATCTGATGGAAAGACGGTGAATGCGTCGCATCTACCTCATCAGAGCGGAACACGCGTCCCGGTGCGATCATACGGATCGGCAGTTTCCCCTTCTCCATCTCGCGCACCTGTACCGGTGAAGTCTGCGTGCGTAATACAATATTCTCATTAATATAAAACGTATCCTGCTCATCCTTTGCCGGATGGTTCGCGGGAATGTTCAGTGCCTCAAAGTTATAGTAATCATACTCTACCTCCGGACCTTCCACGACTTCATATCCCATTCCCATAAAGATGCGCTCTACTTCCTCTAACGCAATGGTATTTGGATGACGGTGCCCTACCTTGTTCTTTTTGGCAGGAAGCGTCACGTCAATAACCTCATGCTTCAGTTTTAATTCCAGTTCCGCAGCCTCCAGCTTTGCCTTCGTCTGCTCTAACATTCTCTCAATGTTCTCTCTGGTCTCGTTGACAAGCTGTCCCACGAGAGGACGCTCCTCCGGGCTGACATCCTTCATCCCTTTTAATACGGCGGTCAGCTCTCCCTTTTTTCCGAGAATCGCCACACGGACATCATTCAACTTGGACAAGTCCCGGGATTCTTCAATCTGACGCATGGCGTCTTCTTTGATTTTCTGCAGCTTTTCCTTCATGACTATACTCCTTTTTCTTTTTTCAATGATGATTCGGGCGACAATACCCTGTCCTAAAATACTTGACAGAAAATTGCACCAAAGAATTTGTTCGCACTCCGTTGCACCGGACATTCCAATGAGCCTCTTAGGACAAAATCGTGTTCAGCAAGGGCTTCCACGATTTTTGAGTCTCATTTCCATGGTACAAAAGTCGTTTGCCCAATCTTCTCTGGTGTAATTTTCTGGGCAATTTCTGTGGTCAGGTTTTTGTAACCCAAATCATTTTTTGATATCATAGAAAATGCAGAGCACTTTCCTATGATACAAAAAACGCGGAGTCACTCGTCTAGGGACGAATGATTCCGCGGTACCACCCTGTTTCTTTTGCAATCATATGCAAAGCACTTTTTATGCGTAACGTGCATACACGTCACCCGCTACTTTTCATTCACGGATGCGGCTCCTGTGCGAACTTCGATTCCTACCTGATCTTAAGCAGGCTTACAGCCGGCGACCTGCTCTCTCTGGAAGATGTATAGTGCTCTACTGCAGATACCATGCATCCAGCGGATACCATGGTTCTTACACATTCACTGCCTTTTCCTATTGCATTTTTGCTAATGTATTTTTACCAATGCAAATTTGCTAATGCAAATTTGCTATACACGGTATTCTAGCACAGGTTTTTTGAAACATCAAGTATTTTTTCATTTCCATATTGTTTGTATAGAAGTTTCAAGTTATAATAAGAATGTTCAGTACAAATTACTATATTATGGGATCAACGAACGCAATATAAGAAAGGAAGTCTTTATGGAATTAAAAACATGCAACAAATGTAAAAAACTGTTTTATTACCTGTCAGGAGACTGCCTTTGTCAGGAATGTGAAAAAGATATGAATGAGTTACTACAAAAAACCAACCAGTATGTGACCGAACATCAAGATGTGCGAATGGCACAGGTTTCAACGGATTGCGATATAGCTATGCCGCAGATTGTGAAATGGGTGAAGAATGATCAGCTGCATACCGTCGATGCACAGGACGTGTATTCTGTTTGCGACAGCTGCGGCAAACCCATTCCATCCGGACATTTTTGTAATCTGTGCAAGAAAAAACTGCTCGGCGAAGTAAAACATGCCATGGAAGCTGACAAAACACATCATTCTGCGAAAGAGCCTCCAAAAAGCAAAAATTCCAAGATGAGATTTATAAAACATGATTAGTCTGAATTAACATAAACAGCTCTATTACAAAGTGATAACTCACCGTAATAGAGCTGTTTTTTAATCAAACTCAAACTGAAATGAATTTCCGCCTGAATCTACAATATAAAGATGGCGTTCACTGATCCAGTATCTTTCAATCATATACCTATCGTCAATTGGAACGACTTCTGTATTCTCCCACTCATTTATTTTCTCATCTGACTGGTACAGATAATAGCTTCCATCATACTCCAATATATACTGATACTGTCCATTGTTCCTGTTTTCTTCTATTATATTCAATTCAGACAGTGAAAACATCCCTGCGCGCTCCCACTCTTTCATTTCCCCGTCTGACTGGTACAGATAATAGCTTCCGTCATACTCCAATATCACATATACCAGTTGATTTTCCCTGTCAAAAAACGGAGCATATCCCCATCTGTAATAACCGTTCTCCCTGTCACGACCGTTGTCTGTACGGATTGGATTCCAGTGTTCCCCTTCGTCCTCCGACACAAACATATATCCGTTGCTCCGCATCTGCGTTCCGATATAGATGTCTCCCTCCGGCGACACTGAAATACTTGTCGGATATCCGTCTATCAGAAAACTGATATCCTTTTCACTGTAAGTGCTCCACCTGTCATCTGTCGCATACAACAGTTTCGTCATCTGCCCCAGCCCCGGCGAACCGCAGCAAAGCAGATATCCGCTGTCCTCATTTTCCATATACAGGAAAATCTCCCAAGTGTCCGATATGAGTGGGATTGTGTTTAATACTGTATCCCCGGGTGACTCAACAATCACGACTGCCTCTTCCTCATAAGACGCAGATACTGCATAATTAAAATTTACAAACGGCAAAGCTGTCCCTAGCGGAAAAAGCCTTTCTGCACTATTCGGCATATCCTGCCCGGCACCTTGCCGTATATCCTGTTCGGTATCCTGCATCGATTCCTGCGTCTGCTCCGACTTGCCATGAGGAATCGCCTCGGAATCGTTTGCCGCCGATGTTGCAAACAACGCCACAATAGCGATCAGCACCAGAACACTTATCACCACCGACCATACGGTTGCTTTTTTTGTTTTCATGATCGCGGTTATCCGCTCTTCCATCACATTTTTACTGAAGCTGCTGTAGAAAGGCGCCAGACCGCTTTTCTTTTCTTCCAGGGCGATCAACGTCCTTGCATATGCCGATCTCGACATCTCGCCAAACTGCCGCACAACACTTTCATCACAGGATATTTCAATATCCCTGTTGAACAAAAGATACATCACCCAAACCGCCGGGTTGAACCAGTGAATGCACAGTGCAAATGCCGCCGCAAGCTTCCAGATCATATCAAAGCGGCAGACATGCATATATTCATGCTGCAGAATATACTGCAGCTGCTGTCTGTCTTCCCAGTCCGTCTTTTTTGGCATCAAAATAACCGGATGGAAAATTCCGTAGGTCAGCGGAGTCAGTATCCGGTCAGACTCTCTGATCTGAATTTTCCGTTTTATCCTATGCTCTTTCAGCCATTCGTTCGCAAACTCATTCCGGACAGGCAGTGACGTCCGAAATTCAAGGTAACAGCGTATATAGGATACCGCAAAAAATATACCGCATACGGTCACTCCCACGATCCATAAGATATGCCAGACCGACAGAGCAGACAAATTTTCTGTCGCAGGCAGTCTTTCTACCGTATGGGATTCTTTTATCGCAGGCGATCCTTCTGCCGTATGTGGTTCTCCTGTACTCTGCGNTTCTCCTGTACCCTGCAGTTCCCCTGCCCCTTCTAATCCGTCTATCTCCTGCATAAAAAGGCCGGCAGCCGTTTTTTCTGTCAGTATCTCCTGTATAGCGGGGTTTTTGTCTATCACCGTGTAGGCACTCAGCGCGGAGGACACAGAAAACGGTATCAGCAAACGAAGCAGAATAGCGCCCCAGAACAGCAGAAACGCNCTCTTCGGTAATCTGTTGATCGCGACAAACCGAACGGCAGCCACCACCAAAATCATGATGCCGCCGGAAACACTCATCTGTATCAGGCTCATACCCGTCACCTCATTCCAGTTCGCCGACGATCTGCTTTAACTTCTCAATCTGCTCTGCCGACAGCTTTTTTCTGCCAAGCAGCGCCGCAAACAGTTTATCCTCAGAGCCATCGTAAATCTTATTGATCAGTTCATTTGTTTCCGCTTCCTGCACTTCCTCTTTCGGAATCAACGCATGNCACATAAAATTCGGCTCTGAACGCTCAATCGCCCCTTTTTTAATGCACCTCTTGATCAAAGTATAGGTTGTGTTCATATTCCAGCCGGTATCTTCCTTTANTACGTCCGAGATATGCTTAGCTGTGACATCCCCCTCTCTCCAAAGTACCCCCATCACTTTCAGTTCAGAATCAAAAAGTTTTTTCTCCATGATATTGTTTTCCTTTCACAAGACTGTGGTAGTGTATATGCATACACTACCACAGTCTTGTAGCTTTGTCAATATCACATTCTTTTTTGTTTCTTCTTGTTCTTTTTTCCTTTCTCAAACAGCTGCTTCTGAAAAAAATCAGCAAATATGACGTTGATCTCCGCCGATATCATCATAATGTACATGCAGATGTATAGCCACAACATTACAAGCGCGATTGTTGTCAGACTCCCGTACATGGAAAACCCGTTAAATTCATCCACATAGATTGACAGTCCAAAGGAAAACAGATACCACGCGACTCCGCAGATCATCGCTCCCGGAAACTGNCTTTTTAAAGTCAGTTTCCGGTTTGGCAGTGCAGTAAATACGATGTCGAACAGCATGATCAGCCCCACGAGCATGATCATGCTGCGGAAATGCACCAGCAGATCGACGGCGTGCGCTAAGATCGGAGCATACTGTGCCACCAGAGACCGCAGCGTATTCCCGAAAACCAGAAGCAGGAGGGAACACACGATGGCAACCAAAAATACGACGGTGTAAATTGCTGCCCAGAATCGGAGCACAAACCAGTTTCTGGTCTCCTCCAGATCATTGACAGAGTTGAGTCCGTCTGCAATATACTGCACTCCCTTTGCCGCCGACCAGATCGCCGCAATCGCCGTAACAGAGATGATTCCCATAGAACGGTGATAGACCTCATCCACAAGAGAGATCAAAAACGGGGCAATATATTCCGGCATCACGCGCCTGATCACTTCCAAAAGCATGGACTCAGTCACAGAGGTATACTGCAGGAGTGAGGAGAACACCATCAGAAACGGAATTGCCGACAGTATGATAAAAAATGCGGACTGCGCCGAGTATGCATTGATTTTATCACGTTTACATTTATCTATAAAGGATGTCACGTTTGCGATGATCTTCCAAATCATATGTTTTCCTTTCCGTCTTTCGCATATTACATCGTACTCAAGTTTATATCCTGATAGAAGTATTTTAAAATTTCTTCATAACTCATTCCCGCTTTTGCCATGCCGTTTGCGGCATTCTGGCTCATTCCCAATCCGTGCCCATAGCCGCCGCCGTGAAGTACATAAGTTCCATCCGATTGGCGTTCCACAGTACAGAATGCACTCGGGAGCAGCGTGACCTCCCTGTTTATACTGCCGTCCTGATATGTGATCGCTGCCGCACCACACCCCAAAACGCTTCGGATATTATATTCGCTTTTTACCAGAACCATACCGTTTTCGTATTGCAGTTTCAATGTCAGGATGGCGCCGGATGCACTTCGCTCCGTCACTGTAAGTTCCGTCAGGCTTCCGATACCCTCCAGCGAATCACGCTCTGTGACACCGTCTTTTTCATAATACAGAATATTCCTCGCCGAAACCGCACGGCGCTTATCTAATATCTGATTGATTTCTCCTGTCTTTTCCCGATAAGATGCCGTGGCGCTCCANCGGTAAAATTTGATGTCGCTGTCNTACCCTGNGGCAGGCTGNGTGATATAATTGTAAAATGCAGTCTCNTCAGAAAGNNNTCCCTNANCAGGAGATGTGTTTAANCAAGCCCTTTTTAGATAACCGTATGTCCCNACATCCTCTACATTCCAGACTTCNGCCGTATCCGTATATCCCATCGAGGTAGAAAAATAATATGCCTCTATGACTTCGCCCTGATANGTCATCACCTTGCCCGCCGTGTCATAGACCGCAGCCTTCGACTCTTCGGTAGGCGCCACCTTATTGTATACCTGATACGATGTGCTGTCATTGATNTGCGCTCCATACTGCATCANATCNGCACGGAACAGCTGGATATATGCGTANCTTCTCGCACAGACCGCCTGTGCGCGCAATGCCTCTGCGGCATAACTGGACGGCATCTCACTTGGAACCACCGCACANAAATACGTCTCAATTGGAAGCTGATTTACCAGTGTATACCCTTCCGCATAGCGGCGCAATTCCATCGTNCCGTAATAACCGTTTGANGTCACATTTCCGTTTGGATCACAGACATAGACCATNCCCTCCTGATCTTCCGGCACCAANACCAGTGTATCTCCCGGCAGATCCGCCGCATCCTGCGGAAGGTAATCTGTGACATGCACCACTCCGCCNGCCGGAATCGTCTCCNTACGCTCTCCGCAGGTCAGCGATGTCTGTTCCGAACATCTTACATAGCTGTCGGCACGGAATTTCCCNCCGTCCTCAGCCANCAGCAGTACACGTATATTTTCAATATTCGCCGGTCTGTTCAGCANAATCGCACACACCTGATTNTCTCCGGTAATNTATTCCACTTCCATATTTCCCAGAACCACGTCCGAAATTGATTTTTCTGCCACTTCCCCGTAGGTCTGATACACCGGGATTTTNCCCTGATGNGCCAGTCTTCCGTANTGTTCTATTTCGATCTCCGATTCATCGTAGGAAAGCAGCGTTCCGGAAATTCTATCCTGCTTGCTGCGAAGNGTTTGCAATNTCCCCTCAGCAAAAACAAAATCATACACTCCTGCCGTCAATNCTCCGTNGATNGACCCGATTTCCTTCCGGTACTCCGANCCCTGATATAAAAAATCNGCGGTCTTATTTTCAAAGCTTTTCAGATAAGCGTTGGCAATCTCCTGCTCATTTGCAGAAAATCCGTAGATTCCCAGACAGACATTTTCTGCGGCATGAATCTGATAGGTCTGCCACTGTTCAAAATANGATACCGGAAGCGTCGTATAGTAATCGCCCTGATTGGTGACNATGATGTTNTGATCTTTCGCCTCCATGACATCCATGACAAGAAATTCCACTTCCGACACACTCTTTTCTGTATCCAGATAATCCAGAATCTGCAGATATACCTGATTCCACTCCTCTCTGGAAACGATACTCCCTCCCGTCATCTGCTGCACCTGTATGTACTCACTAACTCCAAGCTGCACCAACAGCCGCTCTAACATCTCTCCCGTCAGGCAGCCATTTCCATATGCAGAAAAAAAGGCGTTCCAGTCCTCCTGCCCGTATACACCAAAATTAAGTTCCGATATCACCTCAAAAACAGCAACCTGTTTTTCCGAAAAGTATTCTGTGTCTGCCCCCGATTTGCGTCTTCCCAGTCCAAACAACAGAACAACTGCCAAAATCACAACAACACAGACTGCCTGAATAGACAATAGCTTTTTTCTTTTTTTCATCTTCATTCCAATTTCTTCCATTTGATTTTTCCAAAATAGAAGCTGCTTATATTTCAAAGCAGCTTCTTTTGTCTTGTGTGTTTTATGATTTCTTCTGTATTTCGGAAAACATCTTCTGTACTTTTTGAACATCTTTTGTACCTTGCAAACCTCTTCTGTGCCTTATGCTCTTATCCTTAGTACCTCATCTGTCTTCTGTAAAAACCCAAAATGCCGTTTCCTACGTTTTTGACTCCTAGCCATAGCTAGGTGGGTAACCGCATACAAGCTTCTGCCTTCCACTGCTCATGTACCGCAAGGTACCGGTGGCCTGACATCCACTTGCAAATAATAGGAATCCCGTGAAAGTAAATGTAGGTTCAAAAATGTAGGGTGTCGCACATCCCAGGCTTTTTTATAGTTTCATTATACTTTAATATACCCTGTTTATCAACCAAAAATTAAAGGGAATTTCTGTGCTATTTTTATAAATTTGGCAGTCATAAAAAACCACATCCCTTTCACAGGATGTGGTTTTTCTTTTTTATTTTTTATGCCAGTGCATCTACTAATTTCTGCAGTGCTGCCAGCGCTTCATCCGGAAGCTTATCATAGCCGTCCTTCTTGATTGCGAAATCCTTCACTGCCTGAACACGATTTTCCATTGCGTTCTTTAATGCCGCAACGTACTCTTTATCGTTCAGATCCGGTTTGAAATCCGCGGTCTTTCCAGACCAGTCATACATAATTTCAACATCTTCAAACGGTCCCCATTTCTCGAAGACTGCTTTTCCTTCGACGATGGTCTCAAGGATTCCCAGCGTATCTGCCGGCTTACATTTTGTTCCCATGAAATCGCCGGTGTTAACAATATAGCATGCTACGTTCTTCTCTTCCACCAGTTTCTTGAACTTCTCATAATCGTGAACCAGAGGATAGGTTCTGAACGGATTTGCATATGGTACAATTCTTAAAGCATTCAGATCCGTACCGGCTGCCACACGCTCTGCGGTAGATGTCTTAGTCGCAAGTGTTGCACCCATAACGGACGCAAGCGCTGAACCTTTCAGCTTGATCACCGGCGGAATGGTCGGGTCCTTCATGATCCAGAAGATTGCATTTACCGGTGCGTCGATCTTGTCAACACGGTTCGGAGACCATAATTTGGATTTGATCGCACGTCCGTTACCGTTTCTGATGTCTTCTGTTACCAACTGGATCTTGCCGTTTTCATCTAAGGTTGCGGAACAGTTCTGCGCAGTCAGAAGGTACTCATTGTCCGGGCAGCCTGTCGGGTAATCTGCTGTCTTATCAAAATATGTCGGCTCTAATGCGATCGATGCACAGGTATCGGTATTGATAATAAATGCATCGTCGTGAAGAACTTTTATAGACGGATATTTTCCGCCGTGCTTTGCATGAGTCAGGGTTGATTTTCCGGAACCTGACAATCCGTAAACAGAGGCAACAAATTTGGAACCGTCATCCAAAGTATATTCCTTCTGTCCTCCGTGGCAGGAAGCGTAACCGTTGCGGTTTGCCAGAGCCCATGCCATCGTCAGGGTACCCTTCTTGTGCTCTCCAAAATATCTCATACCGAGGATTGCGGCACAGTTCTGATCTGTATCGAAATAGCACAGAGTCAGAGGATCGCTTAAGCAGCTGTAATCAACATCCGGTGCATCGTGCGGTGCCCACTGCGGGTCAGAAAAGATATAGATATCCGGTTCATTTCCATCCCCGATCGCCTTTGAGTTCTTGTACATCTTCACGTACTCGTCAGACATATACTGGAAGTTCAGCATCCAGTTATAGAGGATGTTCTCCTCTCCTTCCGGGATCAAAAGATGTGCCTTTGCCATAAACTCCGGGTCAAGACCGATATAGCACTCTACATGATACATCGTCTTCCATCTTGTCTCATAGACAGCATCCATAACGACCTTGTCAAGCTTTGTATCGTCAACACCCGGTTCGCCTTTGATACGGCGTGCAGCCGCATAACGGCCTGTCACGGCACCGTCGTTAAACAACAGTACCTTCGCATCCTTCTCAAGTCCAAACGTATCACCGTCTTTGACCGGCATATCGGTCACAATGGTTCCGGGTGAATTTTTGGCTAATTCATAAGCCTCTTTCAAAGTATTTACCTTTACAACATTATTGCCGTAAAAAGCAGCTTCGATGATAGAACGTGTCTTGGAAAAACCTACTTTTCCGGCACCGATCTCACTGATCGGATAATAAGCTTTTGTTGACATTATTTCATTCCTCCTTAAATAATAGATAACAGAGCAAAAGTCCGCTACATTAAATAATACACCATGTTATTTTTTTGTCAATCTGTTTTTGTGGAAAATTTTCGGTAATTTTCTTGTAAAAGCGTAAAACTATATGCTATCATAGATAAGTGTATCTTTTAGACACAAATAAAATAACGGAGGAATTCTATGACTACGAATCGCTTTTGCGAAATTACTCCCAGATTACATCATCTATCGTCTCTATGTGAGAATTGTTCCAAGATAGACCCTGAGTTATACACAAAATACGATGTCAAACGCGGTCTGCGTGACATCAACGGAAAAGGCGTTTTGGTCGGTCTGACCGAGATCTCCGAGATCAGCTCCACCAGAGAATCCGGCGGGCAGACGGTTCCGGCAGACGGTGAACTGTTTTACAGAGGCTACAATGTCAAAGATATCATTGCCGGTATCCCGCAGCACAGCAATTTCGGTTTTGAAGAATGTACATATCTTCTTCTTTTCGGCAAGCTTCCCACACAGACCGAATTGTCGGATTTCACTCAGATGCTGAGCGAATACCGCACCCTTCCTACCAGTTTCGTCCGTGATATTATTATGAAAGCTCCCAGCAAAGATATGATGAATACGCTTGCCCGGAGTGTCCTTACACTCTATTCCTATGATGATCTTGCCGATGATATTTCACTCCCGAATGTTTTGAGACAATGCCTGCAGCTGATCAGTCTGTTTCCGCTGTTATCTGTCTATGGCTACCAGGCTTACCGCCATTATCATGACGGTGCCAGTCTCTATATCCATTCACCGAAACCGGAATATTCCACTGCGGAAAACATCCTGCACATATTAAGACCGGACAGCCAGTTTTCACCATTGGAAGCCAAGCTTTTGGACATTGCGCTGATCCTCCACATGGAACACGGCGGCGGCAATAACTCAACCTTCACCACACATCTGGTATCCTCTTCCGGAACCGATACCTACTCAGCGATCGCAGCTTCTCTTGGCTCCTTAAAAGGACCGAAGCACGGCGGCGCCAACATTAAAGTAATGCGGATGTTTGACGATATGAAAGCACAGATCAAGGACTGGTCAGACGAGGAAGAAATCAGCCGTTATCTGACTGCACTGCTTCACAAAGAGGCATTTGACCGTGCCGGTCTGATCTATGGCATGGGTCATGCAGTCTACTCACTATCAGATCCACGCGCTCAGATTTTTCGCTCTTTTGTAGAGGCTCTCTCTGCGGAAAAAGGTTACGAGAAAGAGTTCGAGCTTTATGCTATCGTAGAGCGGCTTGCACCTCAGATCATTGCCAGAGAACGAAAGATATACAAGGGTGTCAGTCCAAATGTCGATTTCTACAGCGGTTTTGCCTACAGCATGCTCGATCTCCCCGTAGAGCTGTACACTCCTATTTTTGCGATCGCACGCATTTCCGGCTGGAGCGCACACCGCCTCGAGGAAGTTTCCATTAGCGGGAAGATCATGCGCCCTTCCTACAAAAATGTCTGTGACCGCCAAACATATATTCCGATGGATGCGCGTGAAATAGAATAATTTGACAAAATAATAAACGATTTTGACAATATTGAATATTGAAGAATCATACAAATTAGTGTAGAATAAGACCATACATAGTGCTTTAAGTACTAAATAAAATGAAAAGGGGTATTTAAAATGACGTTATCGGATGCAAAAATCCTTGTATGTGATGATTCAATTCTTGCACGTAAACAACTAAAAGACTTGATTTCCGTTTACGGTTCCCCGACTTTTCTGGAGGCTTCTAACGGACAGGAGGCCATTGATGTTTATAAAAAAGAACACCCGGATTTGGTGTTTCTTGATATTGTAATGCCGGTCAAGGACGGCAATGCCGCCGTTCGCGAAATTATAGACTATGATTCAAAAGCCCGTATCATCGTTGTTTCTTCTGTTGGAACGCAGTCACAGCTGCGGGCAGCGATTGAGACCGGAGCCGTTGACTTTATTCAGAAACCCCTGCGTCCTGAACAGGTGGAACGCCTTGTTCAAGCAAACTTTGAAGGGAGATAAATCGATATGTACGCACAGTTTTTCGGAAATTATCTGCTGTCACGGGATGCCATTACAAAGGAACAGCTGGTAACTGCCATGCAGCAAAAATCCTCCGAACAGATTAAACTCGGCACACTTGCGATTCATGCCGGTTACATGACTGCCAGCGAGGTGGAACAGGTAATCATTGAACAGACACATCAGGATAAGCGTTTCGGTGAACTCGCCATACAGGAGGGATATTTAACGGAACAGCAGGTGACAGAGCTTTTGAAGTCTCAAAGTCCTGATTTTCTCCTGCTCGGACAGGTATTGGTGGATAATGGATACCTCACACACCAGCAGCTGCAGGATTTGATCATTGATTATGAGTCAGAAGATGACTTTTACGAGGATAGCCTGGATTATTCCAATGAGACACAGGAATCGATTCAGCGCATGATGATGAAGCTCTTTATTTTGGTAGAAAGACCGCTCTCACCCTATGAGCTTTCTTTCTTCCACCTCTTGTTCAACAATCTGGTTCGTTTTATCGGGGACGATTTCATGCCGGTAGCCCCCAGTCATTGGAGGGAATACCCCGTCAATTACTGTATTTCGCAGCAGATTGACGGCGATTTTGCGATGAAGATTTACATTGATATGACACCGGACGTCGCTGTTGAATTTGCTTCCAGATATGTAGACGACGAGTTCAGTGAGTTTGATGAGTATGTGCAGTCTTCTCTTGAAGATTTTCTCAATCTACATAACGGGCTGTTTCTTGTAAATATGTCCAACGATTTCTCTCTTGAACTGGAACTTGGTCCTCCTGTTGCAGAGACCGATGAACTTCTGGTATTCGATACAGAGAGTTACCTTCTTCCGATTGTTTTTCCGTTCGGAACGATTCATTTCATTTTTGAGTTGATCAAAACCCATTAAAATTTTAAGGAGGAACGCAAGTAACTGCGTTCCTCCCTTTTTATGGATTATTGTAACTATTCAATTCCAAGAAATTTCTCAACAACGAGCGGCATCTCCTCCACTTCACAAACAGTATCATGGATCACCTTTGCGTTGCGGATCTCTTCAATTGCCTGCGGCACTTTCACCGTTCCGATACGGCTCAGCTCATCTACCAGCTCAAAATCAGTCATCCGGTCATACTCGCCGTCAATTGCGTTCATAACACTTCTGGTGAATTTAAACGGACTTGCCGTGGAAGCGATCACTGTCTTTGCGATATCCCCGGTTTCTTTTTTATAATTCTGATATACGCCTGCAGCGACTGCCGTATGCGTGTCAATGACATAGCCGGTCTCTTTGTACAGGCTGCGGATCGTCTCGGCGGTCTCCTCCTCTTTGGTGTATCCTCCGTAAAAGTCATTCAGCTGCTCTCTCATCTGCGGTGAAATCTCATACTTTCCGGACGTCGAAAGCGACTGCATCAACTCAGCATTTTTCGCAGCATCATTTCCTGCGATCCAATAGATCAGACGCTCCAGATTACTTGAGATCAGAATATCCATAGAGGGTGAGCTTGTCAAAACAAACTCCCTGTTCTTATCATAGTTCCCTGTGGTAAAGAAATCGTAGAGAACCTTATTCTCATTGGATGCGCAGATCAGTTTCGCGATTGGAAGTCCCATGTTCTTCGCATAAAACGCTGCGAGAATATTTCCGAAATTTCCGGTCGGAACTGTCACATTGATCTTCTCACCCTTTGCGATCACGCCGTTTGCATACAGTCTGGCATATGCATAGACATAATAAACAATCTGCGGCACCAGACGTCCGATATTGATAGAATTCGCAGATGAAAACTGATATCCTGCCTCATCCATTCTTTTTTTCAGTTCGGCATCGGAAAACATTTTTTTCACACCGGTCTGTGCCTGGTCAAAGTTCCCATGGATTCCGACAACCAGCGTGTTTTCCCCTTTCTGTGTCACCATCTGCTTTTCCTGTATCGGGCTGACACCGTTCTTCGGATAAAACACAATGATCCTGGTGCCCGGCACATCCGCAAAACCTGCCAGAGCAGCTTTTCCGGTATCTCCGGAGGTTGCAGTCAAAATCACGATCTCATTCTTCACCTGATTCTTTTTCGCAGCTGTAGTCAAAAGATGCGGAAGAATGGAAAGCGCCATATCCTTGAACGCGATCGTTGCACCGTGGAACAGCTCGAGATAATATGCTCCCCTCGCCTCCACAAGCGGTGCGATCTCTTCCGTGTCAAACTTATCGTCATAGGCAGACCGGATACAATGCTTCAGTTCCTCTTCCGTAAAATCAGTCAGAAATTTCTTCATCACGGTATAAGCCGTCTCCTGATAGCTCATCCCTGCCAGTTCGTCCATGTCGACATCCAGCGCAGGAATCTCCGTCGGGACATACAGTCCCCCGTCATTTGCCAGTCCTCTTAAAATTGCCTGGGATGCAGTCACCCTTTCGTCTGCATCTCTGGTACTTGCATACATTAATTCCATTTTCACAATCCTCTTGTCTTATCTTATCCATCTAAAATCTAGCAGTTACAGTTCATACCCACACATTATATAAAAAAGCCCTATTTCTGTCAATGCTTGCATCCTTCCTCAAAAAATGTTATGCTGTAAGCATCTCATTAATGTACAGTCATCATATACTTATACAAAAGAAGGAGGCAGCTATGCTCCCCGGTGTTTATTCCGCTACAAAAAAAGACGGCACACTCTATTACCGTGCCAGCATTAACTTCAAAAATAAACATATCAGCCTCGGCAGTTTTTCTTCCGAAACAGATGCCTCCGAAGCTTATCAGGAAGCTCTTCGTATCTTATCGGACGCTTCCGTTACCGTCGACACCTTGTTTTCCGATTGCAGCCGGCTGTCCCACGACAAAGCGGTCGTTTTGCTGAACTTCCGCTGTAACGGTCTGTATTGTAAAAACCCGATTTATCTGCGCAAAGGATATTTCAGCTATTTTCTCTCGCCCACGCTGGAACTGAAATTTGATATTGACGATCTGTTCTACTATTCCAGCCACAAAATTCAGAAGCGGAACGGTCATCTCTTTGTCAATGACTATGGAATGCAGTACTCGATCCTCGCAAGATACGGTATCAAGCCCTATGCCGTTTCTGGCCGGGACTATCAGTTTGCCAACGGAGACGATACGGATTACCGGTATTCCAATATCATCATCATCAATCGCTACCACGGTGTTTTTGAGGTCACGAAGCACAATATCAAAAAATACAAGGTCCTCATCCACATCAACGGAAACTACAAAATCGGGACCTACTCCTCTGAGGAGAAGGCCGCCATTGCATACAACAAAGCTGCAGATCTCGCGAAGGCGGCCGGTATCGCAAAAAAATTCCCGGAAAATTATGTAGACAGTTATTCCCCAAAAAAATATGCAGAGGTTTACACCAATCTGCATATTTCTAAGCGGTATCTTGACTATTTGTCCGTTATTTCTGGTTGATATAGTTCACAAGTCCCTCGCAGTCGATAATACGCTGCATAAACGGAGGAAACGCCTGTCCCTGATAGGAAACACCCAGCGTCTTGTCAGAAATGATTCCCGTGTCAAAATCAACCTCTACCTCATCTCCGCTCTGAATTGCCGCTGCCGCCTCCGGGCACTCGATGATCGGCAGACCGATATTGATGGCATTCCGGTAAAAAATTCTTGCAAATGTCTCTGCGATGACGCAGCTGACACCTGCCGCCTTGATGGCCAACGGCGCATGTTCTCTGGAAGAACCGCATCCAAAATTCTTATTGGCCACAATGATGTCGCCTTCATTCACCTTGTTTACAAAATCCTTGTCAATATCTTCCATACAATGCATCGCAAGTTCCTTTGGATCAGAGGAATTCAGATATCTTGCAGGAATGATGACATCGGTATCTACATTATCGCCATATTTAAATACATGACCTTTTGCTGCTTTCATGTTCGTCTCTCCTTACACTATTTGATCTGGTCCGGATAATGTTCCGGTCACTGCACTTGCAGCCGCAACCGCCGGGCTTGCAAGATAGATTTCAGAATCTACATGTCCCATTCTGCCGACAAAATTACGGTTCGTGGTAGACACACATCTCTCATTCTCAGCCAAAATTCCCATGTACCCGCCAAGGCACGGTCCACAGGTCGGCGTGCTGACAATCGCACCCGCCTCGACAAAAATCTTTAAAAGCCCTTCTTCCATCGCGTCCAGATAAATCTGCTGGGTTGCCGGAATGACGATCACTCTTACACCCTTTGCCACTTTTTTGCCCTTTAAAATAGATGCCGCAATGCGCAGATCATCCATTCTGCCGTTGGTACAGGAGCCTATCACAACCTGATCGATCTTGATCTCCCCCACCTCATCGATGGTCTTTGTGTTCTCCGGGAGATGTGGAAATGCAACAGTCGGTTTTAATGTGCTAAGATCGATCGTGTATTCCTCATCATATACCGCATCCTCATCTGCCTCATATACCGTATACGGGCGTTTGGAATGCTCTTCCATATATTTCTTTGCAAGCTCATCCACAGGGAATATCCCGTTCTTTCCGCCTGCCTCGATCGCCATATTGGCAATCGTGAAACGGTCATCCATCGTCAGATAGGAAATACCGTCACCCACAAACTCCATAGACTTATAAAGCGCTCCGTCCACACCGATCATTCCGATAATATGCAGGATAATATCTTTTCCGCTGATCCATGGAGCAGGTTTTCCCGTCAGATTAAAACGGATCGCCGCCGGAACCTTAAACCATGCTTTCCCCGTCGCCATACCGGCTGCCATGTCCGTGCTGCCGACTCCGGTGGAGAATGCTCCGAGCGCACCGTAAGTACAGGTATGGGAATCTGCCCCGATGATCACGTCTCCCGCTACGGTCAGACCTTTTTCCGGAAGCAGCGCGTGCTCTATTCCCATCTCTCCCACATCAAAATAATTGGTGATCTCATGCTTACACGCAAATTCTCTCACACATTTGCAGTGCTGTGCGGATTTGATATCCTTGTTCGGGACAAAATGATCCAGCACAAGTGCGATCTTATCCTTATCAAATACGCCGTCCACTTTCATTTTATCCATCTCGTGAATTGCTACCGGCGAAGTAATGTCATTTCCAAGTACCAGGTCCAGATCAGCTTCAATCAGCTGTCCTGCGCTGACCGAAGAAAGCCCTGCGTGTGCAGCAAGGATTTTCTGTGTCATCGTCATACCCATGCCAATTCCTCCTATTTTCTATGTTCTGTTTTTGTTCTTTGCGTTATTTTACCATAAGATATACCATAATAAAAATACATAATAAATATATTTATTATAACTATATTTTATGATATACTCTTATCATATCATAAAACAGGGAGCATTACAATGAATCAGAATCTTTCTTCTTACCGAATCTTCTATACGGTGGCAAACACAGGAAACATTTCCAAAGCCGCCAAGGAACTCTATATCAGCCAGCCTGCAATCAGCAAGTCCGTTCAGCGGCTGGAAGATGGCATCGGCTGCCGGCTGTTTTCCAGAAGCTCACGCGGCGTCGTTCTGACAGAAGAGGGACGTCTGCTGTATGAGCATGTCGCCGCCGCCTTTGAGACACTGACCGTCGGGGAAGAAAAGCTCAAACGTTCTATCGAGCTTGGCGTCGGGCATTTAAAAATCGGTGTCAGCTCAGCGCTCTGTAAATATCTCCTTCTGCCCTATCTCAAAGAATTTATCCGTGAGAATCCGCATATCTCCATCTCCATCAGTTGTCAATCATCCAATGAGACACTAAAGCTGCTTGCGGACAATAAGATTGACATCGGTCTGGTCGGAAAACCCATCGGTATGAAGGACATTCAGTTTGATTTTCTTGAGGAAATTGAAGATATTTTTGTCGCTACAAGAAATTATCTTCGGAACCTGAGAGCCAGAGGAATTTCAAAAACAGAAATCCTCTCCAACGCTACGCTGATGCTGCTAGATAAAAACAACATGACCCGTCAGTATATTGACGGGTATCTTCAGGAACATCAGATCCCCGTTCGGGATTCTATCGATATTTCCAGCATGGACCTGCTAATCGATTTTGCAAAGATCGGNGTCGGCGTGGCATGTGTGATCAAAAGCTTTGTGAAGGAAGACCTTTCCGACGGTACTCTGATTGAAATCCCACTTAGNACATCNCTTAGCAAACGTGANGTGGGNTTTGCCTACCGCNTAAACAGCAAACCTTCCAAATCGCTNCAGCAGTTTATCGACTTTGTGACCAATCAGCGTGCAGCNNACTCCC
This sequence comes from Roseburia sp., assembly GCA_014804775.1. GTDB lineage: Bacteria > Bacillota > Clostridia > Lachnospirales > Lachnospiraceae > Roseburia. Next base: position 54,600 of record JAAUZB010000049.1, read on the forward strand.
CAGACAGNCCTTNTGCCTGAAAAAATGCGCCCGCAGGAAATCCCACGGGCGNATAANATCGNNTTTTTATCAGTCATTGAGTACATCCTTAATATTGGAAAGTACTTCTTCTTTGTCAAACGGCTTTGTGACAAATTTCTTTGCACCGCACTTTAACGCCTCGATCAGCTTNGACTGCTGCCCTGCCGCTGTGATCATGATGANCTTTGCNGAAGCGTCTATCTCAAGGATTTTCTTCAGNGCCTCNATACCGTCCATCTTTGGCATCGTCACATCAAGCGTCACGATGTTGGGTTTCTTCTGCGGATAGAGCTCCACAGCTTCCTCTCCGTCTCCNGCTTCCGCAATGACAGAGTATCCTGCCTCTTCCACGATATCACGAAGCATATTTCTGGACATTCTNGANTCATCGACCANCATAACGGTTCCCTTAGAGNCTTCCTTCACGCTGTAATCNGTGTTNTTGTTGGTGGTGTATGCGTAACGCTCCTGTCCCATCTCCACCTCANTGTTCACTGCGATCAACAGATTGATNTTANGCTCCTCCAGATATATGGGAACNACATAAAANTCTCCCTTTGCCGTCTGNTNCTTATATCCGAATACAGGCTCCATATCCATCTCAATGTCTTTCTTGCTCAACTCGGAAGCAAACAGACCGCTGTTGACATTGACAAACTCGTTCACAGCATCATATACATCGCCGTCTACCGTCTTAAAGTTCTCTTTGGAGAATCCGGTCGCAACCTTTAAGAAAGCTCCCTCATCCTTCTCCTCTGCAAATGCCAGATACACCGTATTCTCTCCAACAGTCTTCTGACCTGCCAGATAGCAGTAATCTAAAGACTGNGCGTGACGGATCTTTCCGATATAAAAATCTCTTGTCACAAAACGGTTAAGATTNCNNATNACAAGACCTGCAAGATCTGTGACATACGGNTTTGCAGANAAAACATAGATTGGCAGCAATGCATCAATATCGTCTTTCTTTAATGCCTTCATGTCCGTATCGGAAAATCCGTTTTCCTTCTGAAAAGCGGTGAGCTGCTCGTCCAATACACTATTGGACAGTTTTCCGGATTCCAGCAGAACCTGTATAAACTGAAGATACGGGTTGCCCTGCTTTGCCAGCAGACCGTCAACCTGTTCTGCTGTCAGGAAATTTTTCTCCACTGCAATATCTCCAAAGCGTCGGTCAAACTGCATCTGCAATTTGTTGATCGCTTCCACCTGCTCTTCCGTCAACAGTCCCTCTGTAACGGCGATGGTTCCAAGCTTTACTCTGACTGCGAGATGCTCATTCACGGCGCTCCTATAATCTGATTCGCTGATCACTGATTTCTCAACCAAATACTTCCCGAATAATTGACTAAACATAAGTCGGTCCTCCATGCGTTTGTTTTCTTCTATTATATATCGTAATTTTGCAGAAATCTACTGTTTTCTGTCATTAATTTTGGACCGTGTCTTGCTTTTAATCCTGTTTCAAGGCATCCATGATCTCCTCTTTTTTCGTTCTGTTTTTTCCGTAGAGCATTGTGGCATACACTACCGCAAAGACACAGACCCCAGAGATCACCACATAGCGCCACGGCAGATAAAATCCTGTCAGATCCCTGTCATTGGCGAAATAATACAGCAGAACGACACACGGAATGGCAAGCATCAATCCAAATCCGAGTCCTTTTGTGCCGTATATGATACACTCCAGATTCAGCATCCGTGTAAATCCGCGCTGTGTCATACCGATAGATTTCAGCATCGCAAATTCTCTTTTTCGAAGCCTGATGTTGGTAGAGATCGTATTGAACACATTTGCAGCCGAGATCAGCGAGATCAGGGTAATAAACCCATAGCTGAACACATTGATCATCAACATCAGCATCCGCTCNTCTTCTTCACTGCTCCGCCATGTCATGTATGGCCGCGTTTTCNCCCAAAAGNTGCCGGAGCGTCTGAGTGCTCCCTGCATGATCGNCAGCCTTTAAGCGCCATGTCCCCCGAATNCCGTTNTCATATTCCGAAAGNNGCAGATATTCGGNCACNCNCTCCGCCATTGATATGGGATAGATNAGNTNCAGATTGTAGAAATATCCCGGCCAATANAGNATTTTTTCCGAAAACTCNGGCTGTNCCGTGATCTGATTTTCCACGATATCACCGATCGCGATCTCTCCGTTTCCTGTAATACTTTCACAGGACTGCCGCAGNANGGANANCTCACATTCCTCTCCGTCCACATAATCATGGATTCTGTTGAGCACGACTGCTTTCGGTTCCGTCTCATCCCTGTATTTTTCAGAATCCAGTCCGTAAAAGGNNATCATCTCCTCATAGATATCATCCTGAACAAAAATGACTTTCGCGTTATAGGATTCCTCTCCGTTGTCCCGATAATAGCTTTCTGCCTCTTTTGTCAGTTNCTCCGGATCTAATGCAATGTCCAGCCAGGATTCCATGCATTCATAGACTACCGCAACACCCTTTACGCCNCGAATCCTGCTCTCGNCACGCATGATCTCGTCATAGCTGTCTTCGTAAATTTCTACGCCNACATCATAGGAGCNGAATTCCACCGCATTCCGATAACTTCCAAACACGTAATCGGAAAAACTTCCCGCCACCANAAAAAGAAGAATACTTAAAGACAGAGAAATGACCGTGGCACGGTATCTTTTCCGGTTTCTCTTAAAATTCTTCCAGGCGATCATCCCTTCCANTCCAAAACATTTNCCGACCCATCCCGGAATTTTTAATTTTCTTGCTGTCAGCTTTATATCGCCNCTCTGCTGTATCGCATCAATGGCAGAGTTCTTTANTGCACGCCNCATCGGCAGATANGCAGAGATCAGCACCGTNANAACACCGATNGCCGCTGCCNCAATAATTGCCNCAGGCGAAACACAAAGTTTCAGTTCCACTCCGTCAATGCTTCCNACAAGAAACTGCAGTGAACGCCGGAAGCAGAAAAGTGTAACTCCGATNCCCAGATTNCCTGACAGTATTCCAACCGGCACCCCGATCAGNCAGAGCAGNAANGCCTCATACCCGANCATTTTTCTCATCTGTCTTTTGGTCGCNCCTACTGATGAGAGAATTCCNAACTGCTTNGTCCTCTCACTGATCGATATGGCAAANGCATTATAGATNAGCGCNATAGANCCTACAACAATGATCGCGATCAGAATGCCGCCCATTCCGTAAAGAAGCGTGTTGAAATCACTCCGCACGGAAACTCCGTAAAACCGCAGCAGCAAATTGTTGCACACNGTCAGNTATTTACCCTCCCGGGAAATTTCGTCCCACAAAACAGTGGCATCTTTGGGGNGTTTCATCACAACATAACAGTCTGTATTCCGGTAATCTGTCTCNTCGGAAGCTGCCGTAAGCGCTGTATACCCCGGTGCCGAGAAATTNTCAAAGNTCGGTCTTTCATAAAAACCGACTACTGTATANGAGTTCTGTCTGCAATCTGTGAGATGCTCCTGCGGTATNGCCGTTCCGTCCTCCTCTTCCAGCGTAACCAGCATCCACTCCTGCCACAGCTGCTCNCCCTGTTCGTTCTCCCTGTATCCCACTTCCAGAGAAAGCACTTCGCCAAGTTCTANGGNCACTCCTGCATTGTCAAGCACATGATTCGGNATCAGNACTTCNCCCTCGCGCTCCGGCATACGCCCCTCTGTCACCGTGATCGGCATATGCTCTGNAAACCCTTCGTCCATTGCCTGAATACACAGGTACGGTTTATAGAAATTTGCNCTTCCCTCCAGATAAGCGTAACCGANGTTGCNCAGTTCATAGATATCGGAAACCCGCGCATCTTCTTTTAACTCCTGCAGCTTTTCCGAATCCGCACACTTTACGCTNACNTGCCAGTCTCCCATNNATGCGGATTCGTAGGCAATTCCATATGCCTGGATCGACGCTGCCATAGAAGTCACTGCTGCAAGCATCGCTGTCGACAAAATAATTCCGATCACGGTCACTGCAGTGCGGGACGGATTCCGTTTCAGGCTTTTTTTCGCATAGACGTGCAAAATGTTCATGAGCGAATCACCTCATCTCTGACGATTTTTCCGTCCTCTATACTGATGATACGCTTTGCCTGAAGCGCCACATTTTCATCGTGCGTGATCACGATGAGTGTCTGATCGTATCTCTCATTTGATGTCCGCAAAAGCTGCATGATCTCCTGACTGTTTTTTGAGTCAAGGTTTCCGGTCGGTTCGTCCGCAAGCACGACCGCCGGCGTATTCATTAACGCCCTCCCGATAGAAACTCTCTGCTGCTGCCCTCCCGACAGCTGGTTCGGAAGACTTTTCTCCCTGCCTTTCAGCTGCAGCAGACAAAGCAGTTCTTCCAACCGCTCCGTATTTACGCTCCTCTGATCCATCAGTACCGGAAGCGTCATATTTTCCACGACATCAAGTACCGGGATCAGGTTGTAGAACTGATAGATCAGCCCCACCTCTCTGCGCCGGAANACCGCAAGCTTTTCNTCCTTCTGTGCATAGACATCAATNTCATTGACAAAAACTTTGCCGCCNCTTGGCNGTTCTACTCCGCCTAAAATATGGAGCAATGTAGATTTTCCGGAACCGGACGGTCCGGTGATCGCGATAAATTCCCCTTTTGCCACGGAAAATGAAACGTCGTCAAGCGCTTTTACCTCATTTTCACCTTTNCCGTAAATTTTGCTGATATGTTCTACTTTNATCATGTTACTGTCTCCTTTCCATATAAGGATATCATATCAGCCTTCCGTGATTTTACCGTGACTTTAAAGTGACAATTTTGTCACAGACAATTTTGTCACAAAGTTCCCTTATAAAAACGGATGCTGAATCTGGCTCCGCCCTGNTTCCGNTTCTCAGCCTTAAGCACTCCGTTCTGCTTTGTCACGATCATATTNGCAAGCGCCAGTCCAATGCCGACGCTGTCCGTTTCGCTGTTTTTTCCTTTGTAAAAACGTTCAAATATATGTGGCAGATCCTCTTTTGTCACTCCCGCACCATTATCCTCAATGACAATCTCCGAGTAAAGTGCATTTTCTTCNCCGGATACCGANATCACACCGCCTGCCGGCGTATGNTCCATACAGTTTTTCAAAATGTTTTCCACAGCCTCCACNGTCCATTTCCAGTCCCCGAAAAATGTCGCCTCCCTGTCTGTCTTCTGCTCTAACGTCTGTCCTTTTANCTCCATCGGAATCTCAATTGGCGATGCTGCCTCACATACAAGACGCGANATATTACATGACTGCATTTCAAATATGACNGCATCGGCATCNAGCTTTGAAATCTTTAACAGCACATCGATCAGCCACTGTACCTTTGTCTGAAGGCTCTGCAGTTTTCTAATGTATTCCGTCCGCTTTTCNGGCAGAAGATCTTCTTCCTCAAGCATTGAGACAATAAGATTCATGGAGGTCAGCGGCGTGCGGAGTTGATGNGANAGATCTGTCAGAGAATCCGCCAGATAGGTCTTATCCCGTTTCAGCTTCTGGTTTTGTTCNCTCAGTCTGCACANTACTTTATTGATCTCATTCTCCAGAATGCAGAGTTCCCCCTCATNCATATGATGAAGCAGCACGATCTCTTCCATATGGAGGATCCGGTCAATCTCACTGCTGATACCTGCAATCCTCCNNTACCGGTAATANGAACTCNCAAAGTGAAGCAGTGCCATAAGCGCCCACATCAAAAAGAAAGCAANAGCAGCCTTTGGCACATAANCCATGCAAAAGGCTGCTCCTATNCCTCCGATCAGCGCCGATAAAAACAGCNNAAGCTTAATCTCAGGATTTCGTATATATTGAAATACGGTATATCTCTCTNTGAAATATTTCATGTTCATACAGTTCCCCCGCTCACACCGGNTNTTTTTCGTCAANAGCCAGATATCCCACTCCTCTTACCGTTCGGATCATCTGCGGATTCTGCGGNTCNTCCTCTATTTTTTCCCGCAGNCGNTTAATGTAAACCGTCAGCGTATTATCGTTGACAAACTCTCCNGCCATATCCCACANCTCTGTCANNAGCTGNTTCCGCGTAATGATCTGNCCCCGGTTGGATGCAAAAAGGAGAAGGAGCCGATACTCCAGTGCAGATAAAAACAGCTCCTCCCCGTTCTTTTTTGCCGTTCCCTTCGCCATATCNATGCTGATATCCGCAATTGTNAAGACAGTCTGCGCTTTCCCGTACCGTCTCAATACGCTTTTCATNCNCGATACCAGNTCTCTCGGNCGGAACGGTTTNCCGATATAGTCGTCNGCGCCGAGNTCAAGTCCCGTGACAACACTAAACTCATCTGTCGACGCCGTGAGAAANATCACAGGAATATCCCTCGTCTCTTTGATTCCCCGGCATGTGGCATAACCGTTNCCTTCTTTGAGCGTAATNTCTAAAAGCGCCAGATCAAATTCTTCCTCTTCCGCAAGNCGCAGCGCNTCCTTCTGAGAGTCCACCGCCTTTACAAGNAACCCTTCCTTNTTTAAAAANTCNGACAATGTCTCTATGATGGTCCGATCGTCTTCNACNAGCAGAATTTTCATATCTATTCCCCATTTCGCCCGATTCTATCCATTATTTCATGACGATATTGACAATTCTTCCCGGAACATAGATTTCTTTTACGATATTGCCCGTCAGTTTCTCTGCAATGGATTCTTTCGCTTTTGCGATCACGTCTTCCCTTTGCATCGTTTCTTCCAATCGCCAGAGTTCCCTTGGTTTTTCCGTTGATCTGGACTGCGATCTCTACCGTATCCTCCACCGTTTTTGCCTCATCGTAATCCGGCCAGCTCTGCTGATACAGATATCCCTCACCGCCGATTATCTGCCACAATTCCTCTGTGATGTGCGGCGCAACCGGGTTGAGCAGGGTAAGGAGTGTTCTGTATTCCCCTTTGGTGATCGCGTTTTTCTTTGTAAAATCGTTTAACAGAGCCATCATCGCTGCGATCGCCGTGTTATATTTCAGATTCTCGAAGTCACTGCTGACCTTTTTGATCGTCTGATGCATCTTTGTCTCGAGGTCCGCAGAATAGCCTTCCTCATCCGTCATAATATCCTGCAGTTTCCAGATACGCTCCAAGAATCTGCGGCATCCCTTTACGCCGTCCTCTGACCATGAAGCGCTTAAGTCAAACGCACCGATAAACATCTCATAAGTTCTCAGTGTGTCTGCGCCGTAGTCTCTGACNATATCGTCCGGATTTACCACATTTCCTCTCGATTTTGACATTTTTTCCCCGTTCTCTCCGAGGATCATTCCGTGAGACGTTCTCTTNTGGTACGGCTCCGGACACGGAACCACTTTCTCNTCATAGAGGAANTTATGCCAGAATCTGGAATACAGCAGATGCAGCGTGGTATGCTCCATACCTCCGTTATACCAGTCAACCGGCATCCAGTAATTCAATGCCTCCGGGCTCGCCAACGCCGTGTCATTNTGCGGATCGCANTATCTGAGGAAGTACCAGGAAGATCCTGCCCACTGTGGCATCGTATCTGTCTCCCTCTTTGCCGGACCGCCGCAGCACGGACAAGTCACGTTCACCCAGTCTGTCATTGCNGCGAGCGGAGATTCCCCGTTGTCTGTCGGCATATAGCTGTCCACCTCCGGCAGCATCAGAGGAAGCTCACTCTCATCTAACGGCACAAATCCGCATTTCTCGCATTCCACGATCGGAATCGGCTCTCCCCAATAGCGCTGACGGGAAAATACCCAGTCTCTCAATTTATAATTTGTCTTTGCGGTACCGATGCCCTTTTCCTCTAAATACTCTGTCATTTTTGCCTTGGCATCCTTGACCTCAAGTCCGTTCAAAAAGTCGGAGTTCATCAGCACACCGGTTGCGACATCCGTAAATGCCGCCTCATTAATGTCAACCTCTTCCCCGTCTTTTGCCACAACCTGAACCAGCGGAAGTCCAAATTTCTTTGCNAACTCCCAGTCACGCTCATCATGTGCCGGTACNGCCATGATCGCACCGGTTCCGTAAGACATGAGCACATAATCNGAGATCCAGATNGGNATTTCTTTTCCGGTCACNGGATTTACGGCATTTANNCCATCCAGTGCAACACCGGTCTTATCCTTTGCNAGCTCAGCGCGCTCAAANTCNGATTTNTTCGCNGCTTCTTCCCTGTATGCCACAATGTCATCCCAATTCTTCAGTTCATCNTTATACTTGTCAATCAGCGGATGCTCCGGTGAAACTACCATATAGGTCGCACCGAACAGTGTATCNCAGCGTGTCGTGTAGACACGGAGCTTATCGTCTTTNCCCGCAATGGCAAAATCCACTTCAGCGCCCAGGGATTTNCCGATCCAGTTCTTCTGNGAAACCTTTACCCGCTCGATATAATCGACATCGTTAAGACCTTCCAGCAGTTTTTCCGCATAGTCCGTGATCTTTAACATCCACTCACTTTTTACCTTGCGGACAACAGGCGCGCCGCAGCGCTCNCAGACNCCGTTNACNACNTCCTCNTTNGCAAGNCCNACNTTNCAGGANGTACACCAGTTGATCGGCATCTCTTTTTTNTATGCNAGACCNGCTTTNAAAAGCTTTAAGAAAATCCACTGTGTCCATTTATAGTAATTCGGATCGGTCGTATTGACCTCTCTGTCCCAGTCAAAAGAATAGCCGAGAGAATGCAGCTGATCCTTAAAGTGCTTCACATTATTCTCTGTTACGATCTTAGGATGGATNTTATTTTGAATGGCATAGTTTTCGGTNGGAAGTCCGAATGCNTCCCACCCCATCGGGTAAAGGACATTGTAGCCNTCCATCCTTCTCTTTCTCGCCACGATNTCTAACGCCGTNTAGGGTCTTGGATGACCGACNTGAAGTCCCTGNCCTGACGGATACGGNAACTCTATCAACGCATAATATTTCGGTTTGGAATAATCGTNGGTCGCCGCAAATGCCTTCTCATCATCCCAGACCTTCTGCCATTTTTTCTCGACAACCTTGTGATTATAAAGTTCTGACATTTTTACCTCCCTCTCTGCTGTGACATAAACAAAACATTTCCNATAAAGAAAAATCTTCGTCTCCCGACAATTCAATTGTCACTAGAGACGAAGATTCTATTCTCCGTGGTACCACTTCTTGTCACAGTCTTTTACCACAAAATTTAGTTATTGATAAACTTATCCTCTTCATTGTTCCAGCTGTAAAGCTTACGGATCTCTTCGCCGACCTTCTCTGACGGATGCTCGGAAGCTAATTTTCTCATAGCCTTAAAGTGAACCTGTTTTCCTGCCGGAGACATATCAAGCAGGAACTCTTTTGCAAAAGAACCGTCCTGAATATCGGAGAGAATTTTCTTCATAGTCTTCTTCGTCTCCTCTGTGATCAGCTTCGGTCCGGTCACATAATCNCCGTACTCAGCNGTATTAGAGATTGAATATCTCATTCCTGCAAATCCNGACTGATANATNAGATCTACNATCANNTTCATCTCGTGAATACACTCAAAATATGCATTTCTCGGATCATATCCTGCTTCCACNAGNGTCTCAAATCCTGCCTGCATCAATGCGCACACACCGCCGCAGAGAACTGCCTGCTCACCGAANAGGTCTGTCTCNGTCTCTGTTCTGAAAGTCGTCTCAAGAACNCCTGCTCTTGCTCCGCCGATNCCNAGTGCATATGCCAGTGCAATNTCCTGAGCCTTTCCTGTTGCATCCTGCTCAACAGCGATCAGACACGGTACGCCTTTGCCTGCCTGATACTCGGAGCGAACCGTNTGTCCCGGTCCCTTCGGNGCGATCATGGTAACNTCTACATTCTNNGGAGGCACAATACATCCGAAGTGAATGTTAAAGCCGTGTGCAAACATTAACATGTTGCCCTCTTCGAGGTTTGGCTCAATATCGTTTTTGTANAGATCCGCCTGCTTTTCATCATTGATCAGGATCATGATGATGTCTGCCTGCTTTGCNGCCTCTGCNGCAGTATAAACCTGNAATCCCTGCTTTACGGCCTTATCCCATGATTTGCTGCCCTCATAAAGTCCGATGATGACNTCACAGCCTGACTCCTTTAAGTTCANNGCATGTGCATGTCCCTGGCTACCATATCCGATGATAGCGATCTTCTTTCCCTCCAACAGAGAAAGGTTACAGTCTTCCTGATAAAAAATTTTTGCTGACATTTGATTTACCTCCACTATTCTTTTTGGCGTTACATCNGCTTATATACTCTGTAATCTGCCATTTTCATCAATCATTTTGACATCGGCNGTNCCTCTGGACAAACCGGTCATTCCCGTGCGCGCCAACTCAAGTATCTCATATCCCGACANCAGATCCAGAAAAGCGTCCAGCTTATCCTGATGACCTGTCAGTTCGATCACCATNGAATCATGCGTCACATCCACAATTTTGCCGTGGAAAATCTCAGCGACATTTAANATNGGCTGCCGTTCGGTGTCCNTCGCACGAATCTTGATCATGATCAACTCCCTCGTCACNGAAGACCCCGGCACTAACTGCTTGATGTCCAATACGTCCTCNAGCTTGGCAAGCTGTTTTTCAATCTGNTCTAAAATCTGTTCGTCTCCGCTGGCGACAATGGTAATCCTTGTNTACCGCGGATCTGCGGTGACACCGGAAGAAAAGCTGTCGATATTATAGCCTCTGCGGCTGAACAGACCCGAAATATGACTCGTAACACCNGGATTGTTCTCAACCAAAAGAGAAAAAATCTGTCTCCTCATAAAGAAAACCTTCCTTACTTTACACTTTGTTTTTGCCTTACACTAATGTGATAATAGCAACAACATTATTCTTTGTCAACATAATAATAACAAAATGCCATATCTTTTAGGAATACTAAGAATAACTCCCNCCATCCTAAATTGCGGAACAGATCAGCCAGATCGCTGCCGCCGCAGCAAGCCAGATCCCCATGGTTCTGGTCTTCTTCACCGCGTCCTTATCTTTTCTCGCATCTTTTCTTGTACATCCCACCGGGACGGCTGCCATGAAAAGTCCCGTAAGCAGCATTACCATCTGAATTAAACGCATCTTTTTNCTCCACTGCAGCGTGTCCAACGGCGCGCCGTCGGACACGCGATATAAAAATGCGCCCTGTCAAGGTTGTCCTCACACAGGGCACATGTTTTCTGTGGTTTTAAGCTACTTTGCTCTTCGCAAGCTCTGCCAGTGTTGCAAAGCCTTCTGCATCGTTTACTGCCATCTCAGCCAGCATTTTACGGTTGATGTCTACTCCTGCAAGTTTTAATCCGTGCATCATCTGGCTGTATGAAATTCCGTTGATACGTGCCGCAGCGTTGATACGTNCGATCCACAGCTGACGGAACTGTCTCTTTCTCTCTTTTCTTCCGGCATAAGAACTTGTCAGGGCTCTCATGACAGACTGTTTTGCTACGCGGTACTGTTTGGAACGTGCTCCCCTGTAGCCTTTTGCCAGCTTCAATGTTCTATTATGTCTTTTTTTAGCGCCTAAGCCGCCTTTTACTCTTGCCATGTCATATTCCTCCTTTACTCATTCTTACAGATACGGTAAGATCTTCTTCATATTCTTAACGTTCGTTGCATCCATCATTGCCGGTTTTCTAAGATTTCTCTTTGTCTTTCTCGTCTTCTTGGTCAGAATGTGTCTTCTGTAAGCCTTGTTTCTCTTTAATTTACCGGTTCCTGTAACTTTAAAACGTTTTGCAGCTGCTCTGCTTGTTTTCATTTTTNGCATGATNTTTTCCTCCTTAATATTATGACTTTTTCTCTGCCAACACCATGCTGATGCTTCTTCCCTCAACCTTTGGTGCTTTTTCCACTACTGCGATCTCGCTAAGATTCTCGGCAAAATCATCCAAGATATGCTTGCTGGCATTCATATGAGCCATCTCNCGCCCGCGAAATCTCAAGGTGATCTTAACCTTATCCCCTTTGCTCAGGAATTTTTTCGCTGCATTCATCTTGGTATTCAAATCATTTGAATCGATATTTGGTGACAGTCGGATCTCTTTTAATTCAACCACTTTCTGTTTCTTTCTGGCTTCCTTTTCCTTCCTTGCCATCTCATATCTGTATTTGCCATAATCGATAATCTTACATACCGGGGGTTTTGCGGTTGGAGCGATCTTTACCAGATCTAATTCTGCTTCCTCCGCCAGCTTCATGGCCTCTCTTGCTGACATAATGCCAAGCTGCTCTCCATTTTCTCCGATCAGACGAACCTCCTTGTCTCTGATCTGTTCATTAATCATTAACTCGCTAATGGTATTGTCCCTCCCAAATAAAAAAGTGGATAGGCAGACTATCCACTGAATCATCCAAACAAAGCGATACATACTGTCATCGCTGTCTTGAAATATAAACCATGAGTCACCCGTTTGTGCTCCGGTGAGAGTGGATACTCTACTTTGTTTTCCGCAACTATTACAAAATAACACACCGTTCTAATTCTGTCAAGTGTTATTTTAATTTATTTATGAGTTCTCCGCTACGATCTTTCGGATATCCTGCTGCTCTTCCTTTGTCATCAGTCTCGTCACATCCAAAAGCACGATCAGCTCCTTCTTGCAGGACGCCACATCATTAAAGCAGCTGCTCTGCGGATTCATGATCTGTGGCATCGGAACAACCTGACAGTCTTCTCCTGACAGGATTTCATTCACGCTCTCCACCTCAAGTCCGATTTTGATTCCTCCAACATTCACTATGATAACATTGCGGATGCTTAGACCTGCATAGCCGAACTTGGCAGGAAGGTTATAAATCGGCACGATATCACCGTGAAGATTGATGACTCCTTTTATGTATTCTAACGACCGGGGAATGCTTACAACCTCTACCCGGTTCTCGATAGATTCCACATTCGCCAGCGGAATTCCGAATTTGATACGGTTCAAATAAAATGTCAACAGCTGCATATACCCACCCTCTTTCCGTTATTTCCCCATAACATTAATTTCATTATATTCCTTTTTTCGTCTGCGCACAACAAAATCTTGGATAATTTTGACATTCCTTCTCTTATGTTTTATGATGAATGGGAAATTCACAAAGAAAGGCATGAATATTATATGGATCAAAGAATCGTTGATTTACATGTACACACAACAGAATCAGACGGCACACTCACACCGCAGGAAGTCATCGCGGAAGCGGCAGACGCCGGTCTTTCTGCAATCGCACTGACAGACCACGACACATGCACAGGAATTGCAAAGGCAAAAGCCGCCGCAGATGCATGCGGGATCGAGCTTATTCCCGGCATCGAGCTGTCTACCGAATACGCTCCCTTTTCTAAAGAGGTCCATATCGTGGGTCTGTTTATCGACACACAGAATGAACTGCTGCTGCAAAAGACAAAAGAGTTTCGTGAATGCCGCGACAACAGGAACGCGCTGATCATTGAGGCTCTTCAAAAGGAAGGCTTCGCGATCACTATGGACGCAGTGACTGCCGAGAATCCCGACCGTGTTATCACCCGTGCAAATATTGCACGTTTTCTGTATGAACATCACTGCGTAAAAAGTATCCGCGAAGCCTTCGATACGTATATCGGAGACGGATGCCGCTGCTATGTCGGCAGGCTTAAAATTTCTCCTATGGAGGCTGTCACTCTGATCCGGCAGGCAGGCGGCATCGCGGTACTCGCCCATCCGCTGCTCTATCATCTGGGTTCCGCAGCTCTTCAACAGCTGATCGACGATGTCAAAGCCGTGGGACTGGTGGGAATCGAAGCGCTCTATTCCACCTACAGTGTCAGCGAAGAGCAGTCTGTAAAAAGACTCGCAGCCCAAAACGGACTTCTCATCAGCGGAGGCTCCGATTTCCACGGCGCCAACAAGTCTGCNATCCGTCTGGGTTCGGGACTCGGCCGTCTTCACATCCCATACTCTGTGTTGGAAGCTCTCAGAGCAAGTCTTCCTACAAAATAAACTTTTCTATCACCTCGGCAATTGCACTGTGATTATTGTCATTTTCCGTCACATAGTCAGCAACGNTCTTNACCTCCGGGATTGCATTGCTGACTGCAATTCCCAGATGGGCAGCCTCAAGCATCGGAATGTCATTCTGCTCATCCCCCACNGCNACGGTACTCTCCTTCGGCATATTCAATATCCGGGTCAGGTATTCGACTCCCGTTCCCTTGCTCGTACCNATCGGACAATATTCCAGATANTCCGGGCATGAGAAAAAGCTGGTACATTTTCCCTTCTCCCACTCACGGTTGCTGTTNCGNAACCGGAGCAGTCTTTCTTTTCTNTCCAGACAGATCAGAATGACTTTTTGGGGTTCCTCCTCAAGAATGTCCANTATATTCGGAGAAAGCTTATAGGAAAGGTGTGTCCGCTCCTTGTAATAATCCAGTTCTTTGGTGTGACGCGTCGCAGCNATATCCGTNTTGGTGTAGGTCTGGGCATATATGCCTGCACGCTCCGCGCGCTCAAAAATCTCCTGAACAACCTCGATCGGCATGGAACGTTTCAGCAGAATGCGGTCCGCGGCACAGTCATAGAGTACCGCCCCGTTAAACGCGACCATGTAGCAGCCCGTTCTTGTCAGNCCAAGTTCGCGGATCACCAGCCGTCCGCTTTCCACCGTTCTCCCTGTCGCCANCGCAATGTANTGCCCCTCATCAAGCATTTTGTGGATNGCTCGNCGGTTCTCCTCTGTGACAGNCNTATCGTCTCTCAGCAGAGTTTTATCAATATCNACAAATAAAATCTTGTTTTTCATGGCCCGCCTCCCTTCGTTACTGCATTGCAACATTGCTGCATTGNCGCTTTACANCANTTANGCTTCTGTCGGAATGAATACTCTTTCTCTGTATACNTGATCCTGCTTCGGCACAGCTTCCTCNGCCTCCCTGCAGAACTGACTCTGTGAGTTGACCAGCACCTTNCCTCTTTTNTCTATTTTCTCNTATTTNCCGTCCGGCTTTAGGACATGCGCCTTTGTGTTGTCAGCCAATTCNACCTCAAGAATATGCTTTGCCTTTTCTCTCATTGCCTCGTCGAGAACCGGAAACAGGATTTCTACTCTGCGGTCTAAGTTGCGCGGCATCCAGTCGGCGCTTCCCATGTAGACTTCCTCATCCCCGTCGTTAAAGAAATAGAAAATACGGCTGTGCTCCAAAAAATTTCCTACAATAGATCGCACATGGATATTCTCGCTGACACCGGGAATTCCAACCCGCAGACAGCAGATCCCGCGCACGATCAGTTCTATCTTGACCCCTGCCGCAGATGCTTCATACAGCGCGGCAATAATGCCCTCATCACACANGGAATTCATCTTGGCGATCATGTGTGCCGGCCGTCCCGCCTTTGCATGCTTCGTCTCACGCGCGATCAGCTTCATGAATTTATCCCGCAGCCAGATCGGCGCCAGAACAAGTTCGTTCCACGAAAGCGGCTCCGAATAACCGGAAAGCATATTAAATACTGCCGTGGCGTCCTCTCCGATCGCCTCCTGACAGGTAAAAATACCGCAGTCCGTGTAAAGCTTTGCCGTGGAATCGTTGTAATTTCCGGTTCCGAGATGCACATATCTGCGGATACCGTCCTCCTCACGCCTTACGACCAATGCAATCTTGCTGTGGGTTTTTAAACCCACCAGACCGTATATTACATGGCAGCCTGCCTGCTCCAGTTTCTTTGCCCACACAATATTATTTTCCTCGTCAAATCTTGCCTTCAGCTCTACCAGAACGGAAACCTGTTTCCCGTTCTCTGCCGCCTGCGCAAGAGACGCGATGATCGGTGAATTGCCACTGACACGGTAGAGTGTCTGTTTGATGGCAAGAACATCCGGATCCACAGATGCCTGGCGGATAAAATTGACGACGGGATCAAACGTCTGATACGGATGATGCAGGAAAATATCCCCGGCACGGATCGCATCAAAAATATTCTCTCCAGGTTCAATCTCCGGTATACGCTGAGGGATGTGTGCAGGGATCCGCAGATCGTCACAGTCCGGCAGACCGTACATTTTCATCAAAAACGTCAGATCGATCGGTCCGGAAATATGGAAGATATCTTCCTCCGCCACCTTGAGCTCATCCTTCAGAAACCGGAGCAGCCTTTTATCCATCTTATCTTCCACCTCTAAGCGGATGACTTCGCCCCACTGACGTCTCTTTAACTGCTTTTGGATTTCTTTCAGCAAATCGGCCGCCTCGTCCTCATCAATGGTCAGATCGGCATTTCTCATGATCCGGTAGGGATACGCACAGATCACCTTATAATTCAAAAACAGCTTATCAATATTCTTTTCAATGATCTGCTCTAACAGGATAAATACCTTATCATCCGGATTCTCCGAAGGGATCTGCACGAGCCGCGGCAAAACACTCGGCACCTGAACTGTGGCAAATTCTATTGTCTGCTTTGCGTTCTTTTCCTTCTTTTTGGAAAGAAGAGCCGCAATATTTAAGGTCTTATTGCGGATCAGGGGAAACGGTCTCGATGCATCCACTGCCATCGGCGTAAGCACCGGATAAACACTGTCCTCAAAATAACGGTCCACAAATGCTGCCTGTCTTTCATCCAAATCCTCAAACGCATCGATGATATAGATCCGGTGGCTGTTCATCAGCGGTACCAGAGAGCGGTTATACGTGCTGTACTGGAGATTGACAAGCTCCCTTGTCCTCTCATTGATCGCGTCCAGCTGCTCCTGTGCTGTCATTCCCGCAATATCTGTTTTGCGGTAATTGGCATGCACCATGTCCCTCAAAGAAGCCACCCGCACCATAAAAAATTCATCCAGGTTTGAAGAGGTAATGCTCAAAAATTTCAGCCGCTCCAAAAGCGGGATACTCTTATCTCTCGCTTCCTCCAACACTCTCTCATCAAATTTCAGCCAGCTTAATTCTCTATTCTCGTAATACTCCGGATTTTTAAAATCTTTTTTCTTTTCCATATTTTCTGCTCCATTTCAGAGATTAGATATATACACGTTTTTCTTTGATCACGGGTTTAATACTGAAAATCTTCTCAAAATAATCCGTCTTAGCGTCAAACAATGCCTTCTCCAGTGCAATGTCATCCGCCGTCTCGATCGTGATGACAAGTTCCTTATCACGGATGGCAGCTTTTACGTTCCTGAACTTCTGCTTGTTGCTGCGGTCCATCGCATTTGAAACCCTTAAAATCGCAGACAGCTTTGCAACCACCACATAGCATTCCTGACTGAGCATGTCAGCCATCTCCTCATAGGGAACCAGCGGACGTGTCTTGTACAGCGTCACATATGCAACGATCAGACGTTCCAGGTGCGAGAGTCCGATGATCTCGGATGCCATGATGATATCATAGGAACAGTGAGGTCCGTTGGCAAGACTGATATATCTGCCGCAGTCATGTAAGATTACCGCAACCTGCAGCAGAAGACGCTCCCGCTTTCCCATTCCATGCACCTTTTTCATCGTGTCAAAAATCAGTGTGGACATCGCCATAAGCGCCTCAATGTGCGGCGTATAGCTCATATAGCGCGCTGCAAGACCCCTGGCAGCCGCAATGACATCCGCGTCAAAATCATGCTGCAGCCGGTACAGATGCTTTTTCTGCGCGTAGTCACAGGCAATTCCATCACTGATGATCACCCCCGGCGCCCACAGGAAATTGCTCTCCAGCTGTTTCGCCATGCATTTGAACACGACCAGATAGGGAACGATCAGTGCGTCCTCCTCATTGGGCAGTCCAAGCTCCCCGGAGATCTCCTCCACGTTCTTCTTGCCAAGCTGCTCCACATAGCGGACAAATTTTGACACCTCCACAATATTTCTGCCGTGATCCTTCTCCACCATATGTACAGTTTCCCTGATGTAATCCCCGATGATGATCAGGTATTCTACCTTGGTATCCTGAAAATAGAGCGATCGGAAAGTTTTCAGTTCTTTCTCGACCAGCTCCTCGAGCTGAAGCTCATACTGTGCCAGAGTGCTGCTCTTTTTGGCAAGCTGCTCCCGCAAACGCAGTGTTCCAAGTTCCAGATGCTGCGTAGTGACCGCTCTTCCCTTGGAAAAGATGGTGATCTGCAGTCCTCCTCCTCCCACATCCACCACTGCTGCACTCTTCTGGATCATCTCCTCGAATTCCTCTTTCATTGCAACCGATTTGTAATTGATAAACCGGTGCTCCGAATTGCTGAGCACGCGCACGGAGAGTCCGGTGCGTATCTTGATCTGGTCGAGAATGAACAGCTCATTTCCTGCATCCCGCAGCACTGCCGAAGCATATGCCTCATAATGATCCACCTTGTACTCCCTGATGATTCTGACAAATTCCTCTAACGTATCACAGAGAGATTTGACCAGATCAAATCCGATCCTGTCTTTGGTATAGGCATCCTTTCCAAGTTCAATCCTTCGTCTGACATAATCGACGCTTCGAATTTTCTTTTTTGTGGAAAGCTCGAAGATTTTAAGACTCACCTCGTAGGAACCTATATAGATTGCCGCAAATGTGTGTATGCTCATTTTGACCATCCCCCTNNTTNATAAACTGCNCANCAGGTNGTTCANAAACTGCTGTGCGGTCCGCCCNGANAGTCCACCGTGGGACANCTCCCACTTGTTTGCCTCTGCAAGCAGCAACTCNTTATCCATATNGATCTGATATTTCTCCGCAAGCGCNGTGACAATCNGCTGAAATTCTTTTTTGTTCGGCGCACCGTAATAAATCGTAACGCCNAATCTTGCATACAGNGACAGCTTCTCCTGTACTGTNTCTGATGTATGCATATCCTGTCTGATCTCCTCCTTGTCNGAAAANTTCTCACGGATCAAATGNCTCCGGTTGGACGTTGCATAGATCANCACATTATCCGGTTTCTTCTCNAGACCGCCCTCAATAACNGCCTTCAGGTATTTGTACTCCGTTTCAAATTCCTCAAAGGAAAGATCATCCATATANAGTATAAATTTATANTTACGGTCTTTAATCTGCGCAATGACATCGTGCAGATCACAGAACTGATGCTTATACACCTCGATCAGACGCAGGCTCCTGTCAAAATACTGATTGGCGATCGCCTTAATGCTGGTCGATTTCCCGGTCCCCGCATCCCCGTAAAGCAGGCAGTTATTCGCACNTCTTCCGCTCACAAAAGCCTCCGTNTTCTCGATCAGCTTCTGCTTTGCNAGTTCATATCCCACCAGNTCNTCCAGCTTTACATGTGCAATATTCGTGATCGGAACGATTCTGGCTCCCGTCTCCTCATGCTGAATGCGGAATGCCTTGTGCAAACCNAGATTTCCNACNCCGAACTCGCGATAAAATTCGGTTACGGCATCNTTAAACTCTGCNGNCCCTTNNGCANNCTCCAGATGNNGGCACAGTTCGCGTATGCGGTCNCGAATGCGTCTGTTGAACATTCTGCCGCNGTCGCATCCCTCATANCNAAGAACGGCATCCNTACAGTCTGCCTCAAAATAATCTCCAAGNTCNTTNATGTNGNAGTCAAAANANTCCTTGATAATTGCAAAATCATGAAGCGCCAGTTCATTGACCGATCCACCNATCCCGCCCCGTATCTCACANGCACGGCTGTAGGCNTTCTCNTGATTGACCANAAGAAANGCGATAAAATAATGCCAGAGATTTCCCTCAAATCCGTGGCTTGCCGCCAGCTCCGNCAGTTGCCCAATGCATCTGTAAAACAGAGCTTCTGCNTCACCCCTGTCCGTGGATATATTCCTGTAATTCTCTATAAGCCATGTNAAGGAATCAAACAATTCCCCATATTCCCAGTTTTTATACAGGATCAAATTCTTNGTACTTTTCATGATATNTGTCTGTCACTCTCTTTCTGACGTTTCATAATTCCCCAAAATTTTTAAGTAAATCGCTTCCTCGCTCAGGCCTCGCAGTGCATTCTGCACCGCCGCATCGTTGAGATTTCCGTCAAAGTCCACAAAGAAACGGTACTCCCAGTTCTTNCCCTGCACCGGNCTCGATTCTATATGNTTCATATTGATGCCGTTATAAATAAAATGGGACAGCGTATGNTACAGNGAACCGCTTTCGTGCGGTATCTCAAAGCACACGCTNATTTTTGATGCATTTTTTACAAAAACACGCCTGCCAGTCACAATAATGAACCGGGTCTCATTGGTNAGATTATCCTGAATGCACTCGTCGAGCACCTTCAATCCGTAGATNTCAGCNGTCAGCGAGCTCGCGATCGCCGCCTGATGCCCTCTGCCGTCCTCTCTGACCTTTTGCGCCGCCATCGCCGTGTTTTTCAGACTGTGNCGCTCCCACTCCCGATGATTCTCCAGATATTTNGCGCACTGCATCAATGCCTGCGGATGTGAATAGATATCCGTAATATCNGACAGTTCTGNCTCCGGCATCCCGATCAATGCGTGGTCGATCTTGATGATCTGCTCNCCGACAATGCAGTTATNGTATTCCACCATCAGATCATAATTTTCTGACACGATCCCTGCGGAAGAGTTCTCAATCGGAAACACTGCATAATCTGCCTCTCCGGTCCGGATAGCCTCCATNGCATCCCGCCATGTATCTACATGATAGCTGTCCGCATCNGCACCGAAATATTCCTTTANGGCAAGCTGCGAATAAGCTCCTTCGACTCCCTGAAATACGATTTTNGCATTCCGGTAATCCAGGCTTTCTATNTCCTCAAAATCTGTCTTNTCATAAATTCCCCGCTCCGTCAAAAGCTGATACTGNCGTTTGCGGCTCGTTGCCATGATCTGTTCAAACAGCTCCCTGATCCCNTGNCTGTCAAACGAAGATTCTGCCAGCGCGGTCANCGCNTCTAATTTGGCATTTTCCCTCTCCTTATCCAGAATCTTTTTCCCGGTTGCTATNTTGTACTCCGCCACCTCCGAAGTAATCTGCATTCTGCTTTGATAGAGCGTGGCAAGCTGTCTGTCGATCTGATCGATCTGNTCTCTCAATTCTTTTAAATCTCTCATGTNTTTCACCTTTATCATTGTTGTCGCTTCTACTTATACTATAGTACATGAACGCGTNAAAGGCAAGTTTTACACGAGGTCAAACAGCGAAAGCTGATTTGATTCCGGCATATCCTTCAGCAGTCCCAAATCTGCCATCAGATCGATGACTGTCTTCGTCGCNTTCGTGCGCTGACGGAAATCGTCTTTTGATAAAAACTTCCCGTCTTTTGCAGCCTCCGCGACCGCGATCGCCGCATTGTCTCCCATACCGTCAATCGTATTTAACGCCGGCATCAGNTTNCCGTCCATAATCTGGAANCGGTCCGGTTTCGCCACGTAAATGTCGATCGGGACAAATTCAAATCCCCTTGCATACATCTCCTGCACGATCTTCATATCACGGTAGACGTCCTGCTCTTTTTTGGAAAGGCTGTCCTTTCTTCTCGTGTAATCTTTATAAAAATATTCCAAGCGTTCTTTTCCCTGACACATGATCTCATAGTCAAAGCCCGTAGCACGGATTGAAAAATACGCCGCATAGTAGGCAAGGGGATGGTACACTTTGCAGTACGCGATACGCCATGCCATCATGACATAGGCTGCCGCNTGCGCTTTCGGGAACATGTACTTGATCTTAAGNCACGANTCAATGTACCAGTCCGGCACCCCATGTNCCTCCATCTCTTTTTTCCANTCGTCTTTCAGTCCCTTTCCCTTCCNCACNGACTCCATGATCGTAAATGACANTTCACTGTCAAGTCCCATCTGGATCAGGTAGATCATAATATCGTCACGCGTACAGATCGCCGTCGAAATCGTTGCCAGNCCCTGCTCGATCAAAGTCTGCGCGTTGCCCAGCCATACGTCCGTTCCGTGGGACAGACCGGAAATACGGATCAGATCCGAAAATTCCTGCGGTTTGGCGTCAATNACCATCTGCATGGCAAATTCNGTTCCGAACTCCGGNATCCCGAGACATCCCAGCGGTATCCCATGGATATCCTCNGGCTCCAGCCCCANNGCCTTTGTATTTTTAAACAGTGACATNACGTTNTCGTCATCGAGCGGTATCTCCGTCGGGTCTANACCGGTCAGNTCCTGCAGCATACGGATCATGGTCGGATCGTCGTGTCCTAGAATATCAAGCTTTAACAGATTGTGGTCGATCGAATGGTAATCGAAATGTGTCGTGACCGTCGCCGTAGTCATATCGTTTGCCGGATGCTGTACCGGAGTGAAGGTATTGATCTCCTCACCCACCGGCAGTACGACGATCCCTCCGGGATGCTGCCCCGTCGTTCTTCTCACGCCGACACATCCCTGCACGATGCGGTCAATCTCACAGTTTCTTTTGTGGACGCCGCGCTCTTCATAATAATTCTTGATATAGCCAAATGCTGTTTTATCCGCCAGCGTGCCGATCGTCCCGGCCCGGAATGTCTGACCGTATCCGAAGATCACCTCACAGTAAGCATGCGCCTTACTCTGGTACTCTCCGGAAAAGTTCAGATCGATATCCGGCTCTTTATTTCCCTTAAACCCGAGGAATGTCTCAAACGGAATATCAAATCCGTCCTTGATCAGCTTTTTCCCGCAGACCGGACAGACTTTATCCGGCATATCACAGCCGCTCCGCCCGGAAAATGCTTTGACCTCAGGTGAGTCGAAATCACTGTATTTGCAATGTTCACAGCGGTAATGTGCCTGCAGCGGATTTACCTCCGTGATTCCCGACATTGTCGCCGCAAAAGAGGAACCGACAGAACCTCGTGAACCGACCAGATAACCGTCCTCATTCGACTTCCATACCAGCTTCTGCGCAATGATATACATCACCGCATAACCGTTGGAAATGATGGAATTCAATTCACGGTCGAGACGCTCTTTTACAATTGGCGGCAGCTGTTCTCCGTACATACTGTATGCCTTGGTGTAGCAGATATCGCGCAGCATCTGGTCGGAATTTTCGATCACAGGCGGACACTTGTCCGGTCTTACCGGTGCAATCTTCTCACACATGTCCGCAATTTTGTTGGGATTGGTGATCACGACCTCTTCCGCTTTCGCACTGCCGAGATACTCAAATTCCGCCAGCATCTCCTCCGTGGTGCGCAGATACAGCGGAGCCTGATCGTCCGCATCCTTAAATCCCTTTCCTGCCATAATGATGCGGCGGTACACCTCGTCCTCCGGATCAAGAAAATGTACGTCACAGGTTGCCACAACAGGCTTGTGAAAGGTCTCTCCCAGTGTTACGATCCTGCGGTTGATATCCTGCAGTTCCTCCATCGTATTCACGGATTCCCTATCGCTTCTGAGCATAAACGCATTGTTTCCCAACGGCTGGATCTCGAGATAATCGTAGAACTTTACCAGCCGGATAATCTCTTCCTCCGGTCTTCCTCCCAAAATGGCCCGGTACAGTTCTCCCGCCTCACACGCCGAACCGAGCAGCAGACCTTCACGGTATTTGACAAACTCACTCTTCGGCACTCTGGGTCTGCCGTGAAAATAGGTCAAATGAGACATGGACACCAGCCGGTAGAGATTGATCCTTCCGATATCATTCGTCGCCAGAATGATGGCATGATAAGTCGGCAGTTTCATGATCGTCTCCGGAGACGCGGTTCCCATGCGGTTGACCTCATCCAGCGAACTCATTCCGCGTTCCTTAAGCATCTTGATAAATTTTACAAAAATCTCCGCCGTACATGCGGCATCGTCCACCGCCCGGTGATGATGGTCCAGAGAAACTCCCAGTGCCTTCGCCACCGTATCCAGTTTAAAACGGTTTAAACTGGGCAGTAAAATACGCGCCAGCGCGACGGTATCCATGATGGTATAAGAAAACGGAAGATCCTGCCGCTCACAGTTTTTTGCAATAAAGCTGGTATCAAATTCCGCATTGTGTGCCACTAAGATACATCCCTCGCAAAATGCCATGAAATCCGGCAGTATCTCCTCAATCTTAGGGGCATCCATCACCATATCATCCCGGATCGAAGTCAATTCTTCAATGCGGAACGGAATCGGCACCTCCGGATTGACGAACGAAGAAAACCGCTCTGTGATCTTGCCTCCCTGCACTTTGACAGCCCCGATCTCGATGATCCGGTCCTTGTCCGGCGAAAATCCGGTCGTCTCAAGATCAAAAACTACATAGTCATCGTCGAGATCCTGATTTTGTGAATTGACGATGATGTCTTTTAAGTCATCCACCAGATATGCTTCCACCCCGTAAATCACCTTAAAGTCATCATCCGGCGACAGTGCATGGCTGGCATCCGGAAATGCCTGTACATCACCGTGATCCGTAATCGCAATTGCCTTATGTCCCCACTTGATGGCGCGCTTTACAATGTCCTTGACGTCAGAGACACCGTCCATATCACTCATCTTGGTGTGACAGTGCAGCTCAACCCTTTTCTCCGGACTTAGATCCATTCTGGTCGAAGTGAAATCAGCCGTCTTCTTTATGCCAACGACAGACGCGATCGTGAGTTCACTGTCAAATTTATCGATCGTAGTCACACCTTTGATCTTTAAAAATGCACCCTTTTTCAGTCCACCATCCACAAGATCTCCAAGCTGATCTTTGCCGGTGAAAATTTTGAGCACAATAGAGTCCGTAAAATCCGTGACCGACAAAATGATGATCACTTTTTCATTTCGGATCTCTCGGGTCTCCATACTCATGACCTGGCATCGGATCGTGACCTCACCCATCTCACCCACAATTTTTTCAATGGCGATCGGCTCATTGTCAAAATCACGTCCGTAGATCACATCCGGATTATCCGACTTCTTAAAGGACTCTTTTCTGCCCCCTTCATACCTTCTTCGGAAGTCATTTTTTCCCTTATTTTCTGCAGTTTTCCCTGCATCCCCTGACAATTTTGCATCATTTTTTGCATATTTTTTGGTATTTGTGGTTTGATTCTCCACTGTACCACCAGATGTTGTGGTGCCCTTCACATCAGCGGGAATTGCATCGGAAACTGCATGTTCTTCCGCGGTTTCCTCGTCCTGATTCTTCAAATTCACATTTTTTAAAACATTGCGGATCTCAAACTGTATCTGAAGGTCACTGTTCTTTCTGTGCTTACTCTCTTTTACCTCTTCATAGGCGATTTCCACGGCCAGATCAAGACCGCACCGTTCACAGATGACCTTCTCTAAAAATTCCACGATCTCACCGGACTTCATCTGGGCGATGACCGTGTTTTCCAGAGTCAGGCACAGATGATTTGTATCGGTAAAATTCATCTTTGCCGTGCGCAGCAGATTGTATTCCACCAGACTGTAGTTTCTGATTTCCTCCAAAATACTGTCTTTGTATAATTCCATCAGGGTTTCGGGAGTATACTGCTCAGAGAGCCGGTATTTTTCTATAATCCTTACTTCCATCGCCCTGTTTTTAAAAATCTGATTTTCAATGTACTGTTCCAGCCGGTAAATCTTTTTTTTATGTATCAGACGTTTACTGCTGATGTAAACCCGGATATGATCTTTTTCATGATTCATACCCACTTTTGTTACTTCCGTCTCCGATAACAGTTTTTTCATATCCCCATCCACTTCCAGTGACGGGAAAACATCAAAAAACAGCTTTGTCATTCAATCAACCGTGCCTTTCCTCATTCCAGTGTAAAAGCTCATAACGCAGAGCTTCCAGCAATTCGTCTTCAGGAACCTTCCGGCAGACTTCTCCATGCTTGATGATCAGTCCCTCACCGATGCCGCCGGCAATGCCGATATCAGCTTCCTTCGCCTCTCCCGGTCCGTTGACTACACATCCCATTACCGCCACTTTCAGATCAAGCGGAATATCTGCCACCATATTTTCTACCTGATTTGCAAGTCCGATCAGGTCAATTTTCGTTCTTCCGCAGGTTGGACAGGATACAACTTCTATTCCACCTTTGCGCAAGCCTAATGTCTTTAAAATCAGCTTCGCCGATTTGATTTCCTCTAACGGGTCTCCCGTCAGAGATACCCGGATGGTATCTCCGATTCCCTGATGCAGGATCAGCCCTAATCCGATGGATGATTTAATATTTCCACTGATCAGAGTTCCCGCTTCGGTGATACCCACATGAAGCGGATGATCCGTCTTTGCCGAGATCAGTTCATGCGCTTTCACACACATCAGCACGTCCGATGATTTAATACTGATCACAAGATTGTCGTACCCCATATCCTCAATCATATGTACCTTGTCCAACGCACTTTCCACAATTCCCTCTGCCGTTACCCCATGATATTTTTCCACGAGATCTTTTTCGAGAGAGCCGCTGTTGACCCCCACGCGGATGGGAATATTCCGCTCTTTTGCAGCATCCACGACCGCCTGCACACGCTCCCTGCTTCCGATATTTCCGGGATTGATGCGTATCTTATCCGCACCGTGCTCGATTGCCAAAAGAGCCAGCCGGTAGTCAAAATGAATATCTGCGACTACCGGTATCTGCACCTGTTTTTTTATCTCAAAAAGCGCTTCCGCTGCCTCCGCTGTCGGCACGGCACATCGAATAATATCACAGCCTGCGGCTGCAAGCCGGTTGATCTGATCCACCGTCGCCGCGACATCTTCCGTTTTTGTATTTGTCATGGACTGAATCAAAATCGGATTGCCGCCTCCAATGACGCGGTCGCCGATTCTCACTGTTTTTGTCATATCTGCAGCTCCTTTCTTTTACAATAGTTTCCGGATATCGTTAAACATGATCACGATCATAAGTCCAAACAACAACAGCATTCCGACAAAGTGCACCATCCCCTCTTTGTCCGGGTCCACCCGTTTGCCGCGGATGAGTTCGATGATCATAAAAAGAAGGCGTCCTCCATCCAGTGCCGGAAGAGGCAGAAGATTCATTACTCCGAGATTCGCAGAGAGAAAAATCCCCCAGTACAGCATTTGCAAAAAGACCGCAAAATAGCCGTAGCTGACACTCTCCTCATATCCTTCTCCTATCATATCCACAATCCCGACCGGACCGCTCATGTCATTCATGCTCACATGACCTGTGACAAGCATCCTTAAGCTGTTTAATGTCGAAGATATCCAGTATTTTACCTCATAGACACTGTATTTTAAGACCTGCAGTATGTTTCCGTGCGTCCGCTCTGCCGTCCCCACAAAGCCGTACATATAATAACCGGCCTCTTCATTGTACAGCGGCGTAAGCTCTGTCTTATAGTTCACACCGTCTCTTTTATAGGTAACGGTCACCGTATCGCCCGGATGAAACATCGTGTAGGAGCTGATATCCCGAAAGAAATGGATACGGCTGTGATTGATCTTTATGATCACATCTCCTGCCTGCATACCAGCCGCCTCCGCAGGATATCCCTCCTGGACAGCGGAGAGCACCGGCAGATCATATCCGATATTAAACAGCAGGATCACGGCAAAAACAAATGCCATCAGAAAGTTGAACACCGGTCCTGCCGCCACGACGCTGATCCTCGCCCAGACAGACTTTGCGCCAAACGCACGGCTGTCGCTGCTCTCACCGTCCTCACCTTCCATCATACAGGCTCCTCCGAACGGAAGCAGCTTTATGGAATACTTGGTCTCTCCCCTGGTAAACCCTATCAGCGTCGGTCCTAATCCGAGACTGAATTCATTGACCCGGATGCCGTTTGCCTTCGCAAGAAGAAAGTGCCCCAGTTCATGAAAAATAATAATGATACCAAACAAGATAATAGCAATGATAATTTTCATTCCAAAAACACCTTTCTACTATTTACTCCATCTGCCCAGAATATATTCATAAGCAGCCTGCTCTGTCTCCAAGATCTCATCTATATTCGGATCTGCGATATAAGAAGCCTGTTCCATGCACGCTTCTATGATATCGGTAATCTCCAAATAACCGATTTTCCGTTCCAAAAACAGTGATACCGCTTTCTCGTTTGCAGCGTTGAACGCGGTAGGAATATTACCGCCCCGCTCCATCGCCTGATATGCAAGTGCAAGCCCCCGGAACGTATCCGTATCCGGTTTTTCAAACGTAAGCTGCCCCAGTTCGAAAAGATCCAGCCGCTTACCTGAGAGGCTTCTGCGCTCCGGATAGTAAAGAGCATATTGGATCGGCAGCCGCATATCGGGCGTTCCCAGCTGTGCGATCACGGCACCGTCCTCGTATTCCACCGCCGAATGGATCACACTTTGCGGATGCACTACAACCTGAATCTGGTCCGTCTCCACGCCGAACAGCCATTTTGCCTCCATCACCTCAAGACCTTTGTTGACCATCGTTGAGGAGTCTATCGTTATCTTACGTCCCATCTCCCAGTTCGGATGCTTTAACGCATCCTCTACCTGTATCGACTTTAATTCTTCCTTCTTTTTTCCCCGAAAAGGACCGCCGGAAGCCGTCAGGAGAATCCGGTGCAGCCTGTTGTCTGCCGCTCCCTGAAGAGACTGAAAAATAGCGCTGTGTTCGCTGTCTACCGGCAAAATAGGCACCTTATGTGCCGCAGCCAACGGCATAATAATATGTCCCGCCGTCACGAGAGTCTCTTTATTTGCAAGCGCGATCGTCTTTCCCGCCTTGATCGCCGCCACAGTCGGACGGATTCCGAGCATGCCGACAATTGCAGTGACCAATATCTCGCTTTCCGGCATTGTCGCGATTTCCAGCAGTCCCTCCATGCCTGAGACAATCTTTGTCTGAAGATCGGCAGTATTTTGGCGCAGTTCCCATGCTTTTTTCTCATCCCATACACACACCAGCGACGGCAGGAATTCCCGCATTTGTTCCTCCAGCAGCGCAATATTGCTTCCTGCCGCCATAGCCACCACGCTGATATCACCGTGTTCTCTTACCACATCAAGCGTCTGGGTCCCAATGGATCCGGTAGACCCGAGTATCGCAATCTTCTTCATCCGTATTTCCTCCTCCAATGTCACAGTACTATGAAATAGACTGCCAGAAAATAAATCATCGGCGCAGTAAAAATAACGCTGTCAAAACGGTCTAATATCCCACCGTGTCCCGGGATCAGAGTTCCGTAATCCTTGATCTCATAGTTCCGTTTTATGGCAGAAGCTGTCAGATCCCCCACCATGGAGACCAATGCCCCCACCGCACTGATCACTGCCATGACCACAATATGCCATGTACTGCTTCCCATCGCCTCCCGAAATATCATTCCATAAATCACAGTCAGCAGCGCAGCTCCGGCCACACCGCCTATCGCTCCTTCCACAGACTTCTTTGGACTGAGCACAGGCGCCATCTTATGCTTTCCGATCAGCACTCCCACACAGTATGCGCAGGTGTCACATCCCCATGAACACAGGAAGATCAGCCAGACAATATACGCCCCTGCATCCAGCATACGGGTCTGGTATACATAGGACAACATGACCGCCACGTAAAACACCCCAAAAAATGCTGCCAACAACTGTTCTGTCTTATATTTAGGGTAGGAAAGCACATATACGAACATCAGCAGAATGAGAAGGCCCAGCACAAGCATCATCGACTCAGAGAGAAAAGAATATCTAAGGCTGCCGTAGTATACCGTAGCGGCAACATACCCCAATATCCCGGGTAACGATTTTTCAATATGAAAAATACGGTACAGCTCAAACATTCCAATATAAGAAATCACCAGCGTAGAAATCAAAAGCACATCTCCTCCGGTGATAATCAGCGCCAAAGCCGCGATCACGAGCACGACCCCACTCAACAGTCTTGTCTTAAACATTGTATTATGATCTCCATTTCATTCGTAAAACGAACGCTTCCTTTTCGTACTTACTCTGCGTCTGACAACGCACCAAATCTTCGCTCTCTCTTATTATACGCCTCTATGGCATGCTCTAATTCCTCTTTATGAAAATCCGGCCACGGAACATCCGTAAAATAAAATTCACTGTATGCCAGCTGCCATAACAGGTAGTTAGAAAGCCGCTGTTCTCCGCTGGTCCGNATCAAAAGGTCNGGATCGGGAATTCCTGCCGTGTCAAGATAATTGCTAAAGACNGGNTCGGAAATATCNGAAAGNTCAAGCGTCCCNGCTGCATAATCCTCAGCCATCTGACGCATGGCACGCACCATTTCATCCCTGCTTCCGTAATTAATGGCAATCTGTAGATTGAGTCCGTCATTTTTTGCAGACNCTTCCTGNAGTTCCCTGATNTTNTCCTGAAATTTCTCACTAAGTCCTCTGACATCCCCGATCACNCGCACGCGCATATTGTTCTTGTCAGCTGTTTTGATGCAGTTCTTCAGGTAGCTTTCCAGAAGCTTCATCAGAGCGCTCACCTCATTTTCCGGGCGATTCCAGTTCTCNGTGGAAAATGCGTACAAGGTCAGGTATTTGATCCCCATATCAAAAGCCGCCTGACAGACCGTCTCCACATTTTTGGCTCCCATGGTATGTCCGTAATTGCGCGGCATCCCTTTGCTTTTTGCCCATCTNCCGTTTCCGTCTAAAATAATGGCAACATGCTTTGGAATATTCATAATCAATTATCCCCCTCAGTGATATGGAATGAGGACACGCACTCCGTCGTGTCCCCTCAACATACTTCTATACTGTAAGAATCTCTTTTGTCTTTGCCTCCACAGCTTTGTCAACCTCAGCAACATATCTGTCCGTCAGCTTCTGTGCCGAGTCCTCCANCTCTTTGATCTCATCCTCCGATATGTCGGAAGATTTACTGAGCTTCTTGAAGGAGTCATTNGCATCCCTGCGGATATTGCGGATNGCAACCTTGGCATTCTCGCCTTTCTTCTTCACATCTTTCGCAAGTTCCTTACGTCTCTCCTCCGTCAATTCCGGGAACAGCAGACGCACGGTCTTNCCGTCGTTCGTCGGATTGATNCCNAGATCAGATGTGAGGATNGCTTTCTCAATGANCTTCACCATGGACGGCTCCCACGGCTGGATCTGTATCATGCGCGGTTCCGGCACACTGACATTGGCCACCTGCTGGATGGAAGTTGGTGTTCCGTAATAATCNACACGCAGCCGGTCAAGTACATGAGGATTGGCACGTCCTGCGCGGATACTTCCGAATTCCTCAGCCAGATTGTTCATTGTTTTTTTCATCTTTTCTTCAAACTGAACGATTCTATCATCCATCTTCCTTACCACGCCTTTCTTATTTATCTACAGTAACCTTCGTACCGTCAAATTTTCCTGTCATTGCATTTACAATGCTATTCTCTCCATCAAGACCGAACACGTACATCGGCATCTTATTCTCCATGCACAAAATAGAAGCCGTCAGATCAACCACAGCAAGCTTCTGATCGATCACTTCCTGAATGGANATCTCATCGTATTTTACAGCNGCCGGATTAAGCTTCGGATCACTGTCATAGACNCCGTCAATGGCTTTNGCAAGATAAATTCCGTCAGCCTCCANCTCTACGGCCCGCANCACGATTCCCGTGTCGGTAGAAAAATAAGGATGTCCTGTGCCACCGGCAAAAAATACTACCATGCCTCTCTCAAAATATTTGTTGGCACGATCCTTAGAAAAAAGCTTTGTCATGCTGCCGCACTCAAAAGGTGTTAAAATCTGTGTCTTCATCCCGGCNGAGCGAAAAATCTCCGAAACATAAATACAATTCATGATCGTCGCCAGCATCCCGATCTGGTCTGCCTTTGTGCGGTCAATATTCTCGCTGGTTCTCCCNCGCCAGAAATTGCCNCCGCCAATGACAATTCCCACCTGCAGTCCGCTATCTACAATCTGCTTGACCTGCTTTGCCACTCCTGTGACAGTCGGCTCGTCAAATCCGGTGTGTCTCTCTCCTGCAAGGGCTTCTCCACTTAATTTTAATAACACTCTTTTCATCGTGCAGTTAGTTTCCTTTCTTCTCGTCAAACAGGCTCTGTACATCTACATCCGAATAGCACTGGGAGCAGAATCCTTCGATCACAGCTCCGTTATTGATCTGTACGGAACGGGACTTGATATTTCCCATGACAACCGCTGAGGTATCCACTACAACCGGTCCCTGTACATCAATATCTCCCTTGATCGCGCCTGCAATCACTGCAGAGGTAGAAGTAACGTTGCCGATAATGACAGATCCAAGACCTATCTTGACTGTTCCGCTGCTTACCACTTCTCCTTCAATCTGAGCTGCATCTGCAAAAAACTCTGAAGAATTGCTATTTCCGTTGACCATACCTGTCACGACAAGCTTTCCGTTGCATTCGATGTTTCCTTCTACCTGTCCACAAACATCAACAGAACCGTTTGAAATGACATCTCCCCGGATCACTGTTCCTTCCGTGATCACGGATACCTCATCAGATATCTCCTTTGTCTGCATTACCGGTGTCGGTACCGGTGTTGGTGTAATTGTACTGTCAGCCATTGTTCTTTCCTCCTGGATTGTTATATTCTCTTTTGCAGCTGCCGGCATTACCGGCTCCGGTGTCGTCACCGCTGCGGGTGCAGGTCTTGTCGGTGCCGGTGCCGGTGCGGGTGCAGGTGCCGGTGTCGGCGCGGGTTTTGGCGCTGCGGGCGCCGGTTTTGCCTCTTTGACAGGTTCCTTCTTCGTCACCTGTTCAAGAAGCCCGTCCAACTTAGACAATTCGGATTCTACATCCACCTCGTCTTCCAATGTGTTCACGACCAGATCCTCCTGTTTGCCTGTTTCTTCCAGACTGTCCTCTCCCGGCATAAGTTCATTGACCGCCTGGGAGAAATCATCTTTGAATTCCTTAAAAAATCCCATATTCTTTCCTCCGTATTATTGCCGGTTATTCCACACTGTCTGCTTTCACATATTGAATAACCTGTGTATCCTCATCAATCGGTAATATTTCGGCATTCATCGCTTGTAACGCTTCAATCAAAGGTCCCAGTGCCTCTACCGTTGCTGACTTATCTGCACCGTCATGCAGCAGCACCACCGATGTTTTATATTTTACTACATCCTGTGTCACTTTTTCAACTATTTCATCTGCCGAATAGGCCGTGGATGCCGCATCACCCGCTGACACATTCCAGTCATAGTAGACGATCTGCCTGCTGTTTAAGAAATGGATCAACTGATTCATCGGTACATTGCTGATCTGGTTACTGCTTCCCCCCGGAAAACGGTAATATCTGCACTGTACTCCGGTCACATCATACAAATAATCGTACAGCTTCTGATAGTCCTCCTGAAATGCCTCCTCAGACTGATAGATCAGGCTGTACTTGTTGGAATAGGAATGCATCGCCAGCGTGTGCCCTTCCTCCGCAATCCTGCGGTACAAAGCTTCGGCTTCTTCGCCCTCCTGTCCCGTCACAAAAAATGATGCTTTGACGCCATACTCTGCGAGTATATCAAGAATTTCTTCTGTATTCTCAGACGGACCGTCATCGAATGTCAGATATATCTTATGAATATCATCTGCCTCTGCGAGATTCTCCTCGTCGTCAATTCCAATTTTCGGCGGTTCTACCGTTTCCAACTCCGAATCCGGTTCTCCCTCTGTTCCTGCAGGCTCTTGCGCTTCTGTAGGAGATGCACCGTTTTGCAATCCGTTTGTATTTTCCATGGCCGCACTGCTGACCGCAGTCAGGTACTTCACCTTATTCTCCAGAAATGCCACTTTCACAAACAGACAGATAATCAAAAGCATGGACAGAAGAATCCATCCTGCAATTACTGCTATGATCGTATTCTTGATTCTTGCAATCCTCTTTCTCCGTCTACGCTGAGCCTGAACTGCCTCTGACTCTTTCTCCTGCATGTATAACCCTCCAAGGTATTCTTGATACTTATCTATTGTATCACATTTTTTCAGATTTCAAAGAAAAAAGTGTAGAATAGATGATTGATTTTTTAAGATTTTTCTTTTTATTATCTGACATTTTATGTAAAATCATACTGGTTGTCTATTTTTTCACTGTATTATGTATCCGGTAGAACCCGTTCTGCAAAATCAGCCAGCAGATTGCCGAACGGAAACAACAGAACCGTTGTCGCAACATTAAACAGCGTATGCATATTGGCGATCTGCAGCGCAGGTCTTCCCGGCGTCCATGCCTTCACAAAGCCTGTCAGTGGCGTAACGGCACAGAGAACCGCGAATACAGCAGTTCCGATCACATTAAATAACAGATGTACCGCCATTGCCCTTTTCGCATTTCGGTTTGTCCCGACGGAGGCAAGCATCGCTGTAACGCACGTGCCGATATTCTGCCCGAACAGCACATACACCGCACTGCCAAAGGGAACCGCGCCTCCTGCTGCCAGCGCCTGCAGGATTCCCACGGAAGCTGAGGAGGACTGAATCAGCGCCGCAAACAGCGCTCCTGTCAAAATTCCTGTCAGGGGATCAGAACATTTGGTTATCACTTCAAGAAACAATTCGGATTCACGCAGCGGCATCATTGCTCCACTCATCATTTCCAGTCCGATAAACAAAATTCCCAGTCCTGCCAAAACTTCACCCATATGACCGATCCGGGGGTTTTTGACCGCCAGCACAAGAATGATCCCCGAAAATGCGATAAACGGTGCAGCGACGCCGATATCAAATGCAACCATCTGTGCCGTGACCGTTGTGCCGATATTGGCTCCCATGATGACTCCGACCGACTGCCGGAAAGTCATCATTCCGGAATTGACAAATCCTACTACCATGACAGTGACCGCAGAGGACGACTGGACCAGTGCTGTGATGATCGTTCCCACTGCAACTCCCTTTCCTCTGTTTTCCGTCAGTTTTGCCAGAACCCTCTGTAATTTTTGCCCGGCTGCAGCCTCAAGTCCCGCACTCATCCCATGCATTCCGTAGAGAAACAGGGAAAGTCCGCAAAGCAATACGGTCCAGTCTCCAAAATTCATATTTTCCCTCATCTACCTATGTTTCACTCTTTTCCCCTTGCCAACAGCAGTCATGCTATGATTTAATAATATGTAGAAATCGGTTTTTCAATGTGAAATATTTCACAGATTACTATAAATTTTATATGGAGGATCAATTTGAATAAGAAATTAAAAGAAAAAGTGAATGAATCTGTGGATGCCGTGCTCCCCATCACTGTCATTGTGCTGCTTTTGAGCATCTTTGTTGTCCCGATGGAGACCGGAACCATCGCGCTGTTTCTCGTCGGCGCATTTATGCTGATTATCGGCATGGCATTTTTCCAGCTCGGTGCGGAAATGTCTATGACGCCGCTGGGCGAAGGCGTCGGTTCCCACATCATGAAAACCCGCAGGATTTCTGTGATGATCCTTGTATGTTTTGTCATGGGAATCATCATCACTATCGCAGAACCGGATCTGCAGGTACTTGCCAATCAGGTCCCCGCCATACCGAACGATATCCTGATCTGGACTGTCGCAGTCGGCGTGGGAATATTCCTGATCGTTGCCGTACTCAGAATCATTTTTAAGATCAGCCTTCCAGCGCTATTGTGTATTCTCTATGCGCTGGTGCTGCTGCTCTCCTTTGTGGCGCCGGCAGATTTTATCTCCGTGGCATTTGATTCCGGGGGCGTGACCACCGGCCCTATGACAGTTCCTTTTATCATGGCGATCGGTATCGGTCTCTCCTCCATCCGTAATGACAAAAACGGTTCCAGCGACAGCTTCGGTCTGATTTCCTTTTGTAGTATCGGGCCTATCGTCATGGTCCTTCTTCTCGGTATCTTCTACCATCCCACGGATGCGGCATACACGCCGACCCAGATACCCGATGTCATCACAATGCAGGACGTGATGCGTGAATTCCTACATATGACCCCCGATTACAGCAAAGAGGTCGGCAGATCTATATTACCGGTGCTGCTGGTTTTCCTGTTATTTGAGCTGATCACCAAACGCTATCATAAACATCAGTTTGCGAAGATGGCAGTCGGTTTTTTATACACGATCATCGGTCTGATCCTGTTTCTTACCGGTGTCAATGTCGGCTTCGCACCGGTTGGAAGCCTGCTGGGCAGCAATCTCGCCGAGCAGTCCTGGAAATGGCTTCTGATTCCGGTCGGTGCACTCATCGGTTATTATATCGTAAAAGCTGAGCCTGCTGTTCAGGTTCTGAACACGCAGGTCGAGGATGTTACCAACGGTTCCATTTCCAGAGATGCGATGAACCTGTGCCTGTCAATCGGTGTCGCCTCCTCCGTCGGCCTTGCGCTGCTTCGTGTGCTCACCGGCATCAGCATCTATTGGCTTTTGATTCCCGGTTATATGATCGCACTGCTGCTGACACGTTTTGTGCCCAGAGTTTTTGTCGGAATCGCGTTCGACTCCGGCGGCGTGGCAAGCGGACCTATGACCTCAACATTCCTGCTTCCACTTGCTATGGGAGCCTGTACCGCAGTGGGCGGCAATGTCGTCACCGATGCCTTTGGTGTAGTTGCAATGGTTGCAATGGCGCCTCTGATCGCGATCCAGATCATGGGTGTTATCTATCAGGTCAAACTGAAAAAATCTGCTTCAGAGCCTTATCTGTCTGCTTCTATTGATGACAATGAGATTCTGGAACTGGATGAATTATAGGAAAGGAATGACTTATGATGCAGAATACTACAAAAAAACCTTCTTTCCGATGTGTGGTCATCATTGTAGATGCCAATATCCGGGATAAGGTATCAGAATTTATGGCAGAGTCACGTATTCCCATCTTCTATCAGATGCACGGTGTCGGGACTGCCAGTTCCGAGTTTTTAAATCTATGCGGTCTCGGAGATACACATAAAAATATTACGATCTGTTTTGTACCGACAGAGAGCACCCAATTGATTCTCGCAGAAATGAATCATGCCCTGCAGCTCCACCGGAAAGGAACCGGTATCGCGATCAGCATACCGATCTCCGGTATCCCCGGGTTTCTTTTCAAGATACTCGACGAACCGGTGTCTGGAAATGACAGCGCAAAAACGAATTCAGAAAGGGAAATAAAAAATATGAGCGAAACGATCACACATGCACTGCTTCTTATAACCGTCAGTCAGGGATTCAGCGAAGATATCATGTCTACCGCCAGAGCTGCAGGTGCAACGGGCGGCACGATCATGAGGGGACTGCGCAACAGACCCAAGGAAGTGGCAAAACGTTTTGGCATCTCCATACAGGAGGAACAGGAAATTGTACTCATCGTAGTACCTCAGGAAAAGCGCACTGAAATCCTGTCTGCGATCACAACACAGCACGGACCCGGCACGCCTGCCCACGGTATTGCTATCTCTCTGCCGGTAGATGGCATCGCGGGAATATAATTTATTTTAGTAACTATTTATCTCAAAAGGACATTTTCATAAAATGAAAATGTCCTTTTGAACTTTGTGATGATTTTCTTATTCTTTTTTTGTTTTTCCTATTACAAGGCATTCGCCAACTGCTGCTGCCAGAAAAATTATGAACCATATATAATAGTTCGTTGTATCTCCCGTCTTAGGAGCGCCTACCGTCTTATTTTCTGTTTCCTTTTCCGCTGGCTTTTGGGACGGTTCTGCTGCAGACGGTTTTTCCGTCGGACTTTTTACAGATGAACCTTCCGCCTCATAATAAACCTTTAATACCGTCGTACCTTCTACCGTTACAACTGCTGTTTCCAGAGAATCACCATTGGTAACATGAGTGTAGCCGTCATAGTCCGGTACTTCTGCCCGAACCTTCTTTCCTACATATGCTTTCTTTTCAACTGTCCTCTTCTCCTGTGTACCATCCGGCTTTTTTAGGTAATACTCTATCGTATAGGTAACCTCTATCGGGTCATAAAATACTTTGAGTACATAGGTCTGATCCTTTTCCTCCAATTTCACAGACCATACATCATTCCTGGTTGTATTCACCTCATAATACTCATCGGCATATCTGCCTGCATAGCCACTGTCCACATCGGCAAGGGTTATGGTATCTCCCACATTTCCTGTCATTTCCTCGCTGGTAGCGGCAGGCGTCTCCGAATATTTTTCGCTGTCCGGATCTAATTTGTAATATTCAACCTTATATTTTGCCGTATCAGATGCTGCCTTATCATAATATACCTTCAATATTGTGGCACCGTCTGCTTCCACCGTTGCTTCTTCCTTAGAATCGCCAGTGGTAACATGAGTATAGCCGTCATAGGTTTTTAGCTCTGCCTGAACCGTCTTTCCTACATATACCTCACTGCTTGTCACGGTTTCTCTTAGAGCATAGCCATCTGAATTTTGTAGCCAGTATTCTGTTTTATAGGTAGTCTTTACCGGATCATAATATACTTCGAGTTCATTATCCGGATCATCACCTCCCGG
>JAAUZB010000050.1 GCA_014804775.1 Roseburia sp.
CCTTTGTGCCTAAGATTCCGTAAGCAGTGGATTTTATCTTCATAAAAAACGCCCCTGAATTGTCTGCTTAGAGATATTTTCTGATTTGATTCGCTGTATATCGGCTAACCTGTGAAAAGCAATTTTATTAAGAGGTTGCCTTGCTCTGGCAACCAGAAAATGTTGTTGAAAATTAATTTATTGTCCATATAATATAAATGATGAGTAATGTAATAAAATATGAGATATGCGAAGTGGATGGGAGGATGACGGGTATGTGCAATTTGAGTGAGTTGATAGAAGAAAGAGCTTTGGAGAGAGGAAGAGCCGAGGGAATCGTTGAAAGCAGTATTGAATTCGGACTTCCGAAGAATGAAATTTTAGAGCGTCTTCAGAGCAAATTGAATATACCTTTGAATACAGCACAGGAGTACTTTGAACTGTATGGAAAGTCTGTATGAAGAGATACAGTTAAGGAGAGAATGGGAATGAGAATTAAAAAAGCAATGCGTGAAGATGCGGAAATTGCAGCGAGCTTGGCGGTGCAGATGTGGAAATCGAATACGGTTGATGAGTTAAAGCAGGAGTTTACAGATAATATCGATGCCGATTGCGGAGCCATTTTCCTTGCAGTGTCAGATGATCAGGCAGTTGGATTTGCACAGTGCGGATTGCGGCATGACTATGTGGAAGGTACAAGCAGCAGTCCGGTTGGCTATCTCGAAGGAGTCTTTGTGGCAGAAACATACAGAAAAAGAGGAGTTGCAAAAGAACTTCTTAAGGCTTGCCAGAAATGGGCAAAGGAACGGGGTTGTGAGGAATTTGCAAGTGACTGTGAACTGACCAATGATGCCAGCCTGAAGTTTCACTTAAAAATGGGGTTTGACGAGGCAAATCGCGTGATCTGCTTTACGAAGAGATTGTAGGTGGTTGTAAATATGTTTTAAAGCCCTTGTTTTTGTATATTTTCTACAAATTTTTAGCTTAATCCTTTACAGTAAAAATGTCTCCTGCTATACTACAGGTACATATCTGGGAAGCATCTAATCACATTTCTGACGAAGGACACAGGCGTGTTCGTGATATATCTTAATCCCTGTATGCAATGTAAGACGAAGGAGAAAAAAGCAGAATGGGACAGAAAGATTTATCGGTGAAGGAGCTGACATCCTATCCAGATGTGGT
The DNA here is from genome assembly GCA_014804775.1 of Roseburia sp. Lineage (GTDB taxonomy): Bacteria > Bacillota > Clostridia > Lachnospirales > Lachnospiraceae > Roseburia. The sequence goes on from JAAUZB010000050.1 coordinate 1,165, forward strand.
AGCAGACCTTATCAATGTTTTTGTCTATGGAGGAAAAGAGGTCGTACATTCGGAGGAACTGCGACCGTATAATACTGGAGAAAGTGTTGTAGACACACAGGGAATCTTGAAAGGGCTGTTTAGGGATAACTGCATGGAGAATCTCCGTGACGGCACGCGTTATATGCTTGTAGGAATCGAGAATCAGGATGACGTGGATTACACCATGCCGGTGAGAGTTATGGGGTATGATTATGCGGGTTATGTCAGACAGTTGGAGGAGCTTGCTGCGGAGAACAAAAGAGCAGGAAAGGATATGGGCGCCAGACGGATTCAAAAAGGACAGAAGATAAAGCCGGTGGTGACTTTTGTGCTCTATTATGGCGGGCGGGAGGACATGCCAGTGGAGCTATTGCAGATGCTGGATGTGTCGGAAGATGTCGGGTTGCAGAAATACATTAAAAACTATGAAATAAATCTGATCTGCTTAAGGGATATGACTTTGTCACAGGTGCAGAGCTTTCGTTCAGATTTTGCCTTTGTTGCAAAATATCTGAGCAGGAGCTACAATAAAAAGCAGTTGAGTGATGAATTACAGAAAGAGGAAATATTCCTGACGCATATGAAGGCGACGCTGTACACGTTGGCAGCGGTGTCGGGGATAAAGGGTATCTGAAAATTGGAGAATATGTGAAGGAAGGAGAGACGGAAATGTGTGAACTTCTGGATGAATTTGAAAAAATCGGTTATGAAAAGGGATTGAGTGCCGGAGTGCAGCAGGGAATTAGTCAGGGAGAACTTGATAAAACACGTGTTGTCGCAGCGAACATGATAAAACGCGGCATGACTGACGAGGATATCCGTGCATTGGCAGAGTGCGGTCAGGAGCTGATCGACCAGATAAGGAGCGGAATGTGAATTGTATTTCGCTGATCCATAAGAGAGCCTTTGTACGTAAGGATTTTTTTACCAAAGTGAGTAAATTTTTCTGGAGCCTTTTATTTTCTGTTTCTTATATCTTCTGATTTTTGTAAATCTAATAATCTTGTGATCTGATCCTCCACAAATTTCTTGTAATTCTCATTTAACTGTTCATATTTTGATAAAATCATATATCGCATATTTGCGGATTCTATCAGTACACTAAGATCATCTTGGGAGTCGTCGGTAAGCCAGTCGCGGTCAATGTGGAACATAAAGGAAACACAGTTGATAAAGAGCGGGGTAGGAGATACCTTTCCTACTTCAATATTTGAAAAGTTTCCCCGGGAGATGCCAAGAGCTTTTGCAAATTCTGCCTGTGTCATATTATGCGCTTTGCGCAGGTGTTTTAATTTTGTAGGAAAATCCATAATGATAGCCGTCCTTTCTGAATTCCATCGTAACATCTGAAGATGCTTGTGTCAATGCATTATGTATTTAAATAAGCAAATTATAAACATATAATGTTGTTATATAAACATAAAGTTGTAAAAATGTAGTGAGATAAGCAATGGAGGGAGTTCGATGACAAAAGATGAAATCAGAGATAAGAAAAAGATCGAGATACTTGTAAGTCAGCTTTCGCCGTGCAATCAGGCATACATTTAAATACGATTGATGCTTTACTGTACAGCCAGAAAGCAGATCAGGCTGCGGAAAAGGCTGATGAGAAGGAAATCAGACAAAACAGTTGTAAAAGAGGAGGAAGATTCTTATTGTAAACACGGATATCTTTCTGTATAATTGAGGCGTAGCAGAGGTAATCTATACTGGCAATAAGGGTAGAAAACCTGATAAAATATCAGATGAAGTACAAAGAGCGATTGAAGAAATTACACAATTATGGAGAAAAAATTAAATGCAAATCATTTAAAGCTGATTGCTATTATTGCAATGACTGTAGATCATATTGCGGACTTACTGTTTCCGGGATTTCCGGCGGAACCGATACCTGTTATTTTACATATAATCGGCAGACTCACAGCACCTATTATGTGGTTTTTCATATGCGAGGGATTTTTCTACACGAAAAATTTAAAGAAATACCTGATAAGAATGTTTTCCTTTGCCATCCTATCGCACTTTGCGTATTGCTTTGCATTTGGGATAAATTATCTTCCTTACAGTACGGGAGATATTTTCAATCAGACAAGCGTTATCTGGACATTGGCATGGGCTTTGGCAGCGCTTTGGGTCGTCAACGGAAAACACAATCTTAAAAACTGGCAAAGATATGTGATCCTTATATTGATATGCATGGTTTCTTTTTCGGCTGATTGGAGCTGCATAGCTGTCATGGCTGTTATTGCAATGTATTCTAACAGGGGAAATTTGGAAAAGCAGATAAAGTCGATGATGGTATGGGTTTTCCTATATGCTGTTGTCTCATTTTTGTTTGTAAATAAAGTTTATGGAGTCATTACCATCTTTACATTTTTGGTCTATTTTCCGTTGAGATACTATAATGGAGAAAAAGGAAGAGTAAGCTGGATGAAGTGGCTGTTTTATATTTATTATCCGGCACATTTGGTTGTGATAGGAATACTTCGATTATTGATGTATGGAGATATACCGCTATTAGATTGATAAATGTGGCAGCGTAGAGGAATACAGACAAAGGCAGAACCAGAAAAACCGGTTCTGCCCATTTGTATTTTTGTGAGTATGTTAAGTTATTGTTTTACAGCGGAGCCATAAGGATCTTACCGGTACCGCGGTATACATTTACCAGTCCCTCACCGCTGGCAGCAGAACCGATCAGTGTTTTGGTCGTTCTCTCTACGGTGAATTCCAGACTCTGGCTCCAGGCAATGGCAAAGCTTCCGTCGATCTTCATCACATCGTTGTTCAGCTCGATCTCGATCAATTCTTCTCTTGGAACTTTAGACTCCAATACGGCGTAGCCGTTTCCGACCAGACAGCTGTTGAACAGTCCTTCGCCGCCGGCGATTGCCGATGAGAGGTTGGTGCGTGCCACTGTCTTTACATCAACGTTTGCGTCACATGCCAAAAACAGACCGTCATCGATCACCATTCCGTTCCAGGAACCGACATCCTCGATCAAAAGATACTTATAGGTAGGCTCTAACATAAGAAGACCGTTTCCTTTGTAGCACGGCTTTACCGCAGTTTCGTTCGTAACCTTTGAACTGAGCAGTTTTTTGGCAAAATCGCCAACTCCTTTTACGTTTGTGGCAACATCAACATTTCCTGCCATCCACTGCATAGCTCCTGCCTGGATGATAACTGCGTTGTCATTCAGCTCAAACAGTACCTGTCTCTTTCTCACATTCATTTTTGATGCAAAATAGTAATGCATGGCATTTCCGGGGTCTACGCTCATGTCGTGGTCATACTCGAAAATCGTAATGTTTCCTTTTTTGTCAATCACCTTGCGATTCGGTGTGTCAGCTAACTTTAACTGATACATGTTGTCATCTCCTTATCTTTGTACGTATATTTTTGGCAGTTCTTCAGCGCGTGTCTGACTCGATTCTGCCGACTTAATCAGTGTACCACTGTTCGCTCTGTTTTTCCACATATTTTGACATGTTTTGCAAATTGAATCACTATTGCTGTTTTACTTTTGGCATGCTATAGTGTGAGATATAAATCGGAGGACTGACATGAAAGAAAATACTGAAAACAGCAGGGCAGAATATACACATGTATTTCACACCTTTGAACCGGTCTACGACCAAAATTCTCAGATTTTGATATTGGGTTCGTTTCCCTCAGTAAAATCCCGGGAAAACTGTTTTTATTACGGGCATCCGCAGAATCGGTTCTGGAAGGTCACAGCAGGTGTCTTTGGGGAGAGTGTGCCGGAAACCGTCGAGGAGAAGAAGCGGTTTCTGCTCAACTGCCGCGTTGCAGTCTGGGACGTGATCGCATCCTGTGATATCATAGGCTCCTCGGACAGCTCGATCAAAAATGTGACGGCGAACGATATGGATGTCATATTGAGCAGGGCGGATATCAGAGCGATTTATGCCAACGGGGAGAAGGCATATCGGCTGTTTTTGAAATACTGCATCAAGGAGGGATGGCCAGAGATTTACAAACTTCCGTCCACCAGCCCAGCAAATGCTGCATGGAGTGTGGAGCGGTTGACGCAGGTCTGGCGGGATGCGTTTCGGGAAGGAGGCATGACACTGTGAAAAATGATAATCTGAATATGTGGGGAACGCTGGCGGAAGCACTGGGACTTGTGTCTGCCGCTATTTATGTGGGACTGCAGATTTATTACGGAATTTCCTATGGGGCAAATGCAGCGGTCGTGATCCGCAATATAGCGGTCATCCTTCTTGTCTATGCGGGGCTTACCCTGTTATCCGCTCATCCTGAGCGTGTCAACGGACTGACAAAAGAGGTATGCAGTGGGATGGTATATGTTTATACGGTGCGTATGCTGCGGTGCTGTAAGCTGATCATTGTCTTCGGTCTTTTATTTGCAACGATCTGTGATGTACTCGGCGTGGAGCTCAATGCAGGCTACAGTCTGATCGTGGTGCTGTTTACTGTGGCGGTGGCAGTGTACTATGAATACAAAATTATTAAAATACTGCGGAAGGGAAAAAAGGAATAGGGTACTTACGATGGAAAATGGAAATGATCTACAAAAGAAATTGGGCACTGTGTTTTTGGGTGCTGCACTTATAGTGGGGATTTACGGTATTTTTCTGGTCTTGAATACATCATCAACACGGTTGTATTTCTGGGTCCTTGTTTTAGGCTGCGCTGTGGGTGCTTTGGTGATCACCGGCGCCATATTGCTGACAGTGAATGCTGCAAAGAATAGTAAAAGTGATGGGCTGATTAGTTCCGGCAAATATGTATATGCGGATATTGTAGAGGTCGGTGTGAATGCGAGGCAAAAGTTGAAAATAGACCAGGTTTTCATACATCCGTATTTTATTATCTGCAAATATACAGGACAGAACGGAAGAGAATATAGATTTAAAAGCAGGCCGCTTCTGTATAACCCGTCCGGGTTGATTTCAGAAAACCGTCTCAAAGTATATGTAAATCTGGAAAATCCCGATAGATATTATGTTGACACCAGTTCGATCCTGCCGGATTCTGCGGTCTTACATAAATTTAAGATTGACAGTCCAACCGGTGCGGAAAGGATGATAAGAGGCGGACGGTATATTGAGGCTGTCACTTGCGGCGTAGAGACAACCGGAGTCGGCGATAAAAAGAACAGTGCCTTTGCCAGATATACGGTTTTGTGCCGGTATGATGCACCGGATGGCAGAATCCATATTTTCGCGTCCGCGATACAATGGGGAGTACCGGACAGAGCATATTGCGGTGAGCGGGTAAGGGTTTATTACAGTGGAATGAGTATGGAAAATTATCATGTAGCGCTTGACACGATTCAAATGTAATGGAGTTTATATGTCGAGAAAGGAGCAGTTGCACGAAATGATCAGTGCACTGCTCCTTGCGTTATCATGCGGTATATTTTGCGATCAGTTCTTCGAGCGTACCGTGCTCTGTCTTGATCCATTCTTCATAGGAAGTATTCTTGGCAGCAACTGCCTTGCCAAGCTCAACGAGGAATTTCGGAATATCCTCCACAGTGATTGATTTTCCCATGCCGGCAAGCGCTTCACTGCCTTGCAGGGGGCAGCCGTCAATGAAAACGGCAAAGGCGGGTTTCGGACCGTCCGGTGTCTGCTTTACGGCTCCGCGAAAACCGATTTTTGCAATCTGATGTGCACCGCAGGAGGAGGGGCAGCCGGAAATATGGATCTGGGGAAGAACGCCGTCTGCAAAATTCTCCCTGCGGACCGCTTCCACACATGCAGCGAGTAGCGCTTGGGAATCGCCGATCCCAACCTGACAGGTAGGATTGCCGATGCAAGCTACAGAGGTTTCAAAAAGGGTATTCGCACTGTCCGCGGTGGCATCGAGAACGGCTTTTGCTTCGTCTGCGTTACAGTTGATGACGTAAAGTCCTTCCTCAGGCGTCAGACGGATTTCCACATCATCCATATCTTTGATGACACGGTACAGTTCTTTCGCTTTTGCCGGAGTAAAAAGCCCGCCTACCGGCTGATAAAATACGGCGTACAGACTGTCCTGTTTCTGAGGAATGATGCGTTTTCCTTCTACGGAGCCGGTTCCTTTTTTGGTGATGCACTGTGCAGAGACGCTGATATCAAGCTGTTCGGTGCTCATGACCTCGTCAAGCTTTTTCTGGTAGGCTGCCACAAATCCTTCTTTGCCGAGTGTATCCTGCATATAGCGTGTTCTGGCACGTCCGCGGTTTTCATAATTGCCGTGTGCGAGGAAGGTATTTACCATTGCCTTGATATAGTAAAGGATCTTTTCAGGGGCAATGTTTCTCGCTACGCAGACGCCAAGCATGGGATTGTTGCCCAGACCGCCCGCTGCGTATACGTCAAAGGTTCCTTCCGGTGTCGCTGCAAAACCGAGGTCGCGGAAGGTGGCATGTGTAATATTTGCTGTGGAATTTGAAAAGCATACCTTTAATTTGCGCGGAAATTTGACAGATTTGATAAAGCCCATAAGATATTCCCCGGCAGCCTGCGCATAGGGCAGCACGTCAAAATACTCGTCCGCTTCCACACCGGACAGTGGGGATGCCATGACATTGCGGGGAAAGTCGCCACCGCCGCCGCGGGAGATCATGCCTGCCATCCATGCATCGGAAATCATGCTGCATAAATCCTCGGCATCAAGGTCATGAAGCTGGATCGACTGACAGGTGGTAAGCTTCATTCTCGGGATATCATATTTTTCACAGGCATCAACAATAAATTGAAGCTTGTCTTTGGTCAACTGTCCGCCCGCCATACGCAGCCGGAGCATATGCTTTTCTCCGCCGCGCTGCGCATAGCTCCCGAAGCCGCCGGAAAAGCCTTTGTACTCGGGAACGCTGAGCTCTTTGCGGTGAAATGCCATCGTTTTTTCTTTGAACTCCTCCAGATCAGGGAGAAATTCGGTTAAGTAGTCTTTTGACATAAAAACCCTCCATTCCGGTCCAAGAAATATTTGCTTGTTTTATTATATAATACAGTGTTCTCAAAATCCATAGTGATTACCCAAAGAAGAGAGAAATCGTTTGATAAAAGTTGATTCGGCTGTCAAAGGTCTTGTTTCAAAGTGATTGACGGCAAAGTGAACAAAAAGAGTTGTGCGCACTCCATTGCACCAAACATTCCAATGAGTCTCTTAGAACGAAAATCGTGTTCAGCAGAGGCTTCCGCGATTTTTGAGTCTCATTTCCATGGTGCAAAAGTCGCTTGCCCAATTTTTCTTTAAGGCTTTTTGACACCCGAATCAAAGTTATTTTTCACAGGTTAACCGATAAACAGCGAATCCAATCAGAAAATATCTCTGAGCAGTTAGTTTATCGGAATATTGCCCCGTCTGCGCGAGATGTTTTCTGATTTGAGTCGCGTAAAGTGTTAAATGTATGAAAAGTAGCTTTTTATCAAGCAATTGTCTTAACCCAAGAAGGGGAAAAAGGGATAAAAAATTTACTGTTATGCTTGTAAATCGCCAGAGCGTGTGTTATACTTCGAGATACATGAATGCAAACTGTTTTCATGCAAATATTTGCCCACCAAGAGATTGGTCAAGCCCATACGGACAGGCGGGGCAGCTGCCGATTGCGGTGTGACGCCGCGTTATTGATTGAGTTAAAAGCTCAAATTTTATAAGTATTCACTTGTGAAACGGTCAATAAATGGCTCTGAAAGCAGTTTTTGCAGAAAGCAGCGAAAGATACAGAACGTATGACTATGACGATAATAGACAGGTGAAAGTTTTACCTGTCTTTTTTTATATCAAATGAGATAAAAAGGGAGAAAGATCATGGAGCAGAACCCGCAGATGCGGGCGCCGGTCTATGAGGCGCTGGAAAAACTAAAAAAAAGACGTGTGGTTCCGTTTGATGTCCCGGGACACAAACGTGGACGCGGCAATCCTGAGCTGGTGGAGCTTTTGGGGGAGAAATGTGTCAGTATGGATGTCAATTCCATGAAACCGCTTGACAATCTCTGCCATCCGGTGTCCGTCATCAAAGAAGCGGAGGAACTGGCAGCGGCGGCATTTCGCGCGGATCATGCATTTTTTATGGTAGGGGGGACCACATCTGCTGTGCAGGGGATGGTACTTTCTGTCTGCCGTGCCGGAGACAAGATCATTCTGCCGCGAAATGTGCACAAGAGCGTGATCAATGCGCTGGTGCTGTGCGGGGCGACGCCCGTCTATGTGAATCCCGAGGTGGATACGAAGCTTGGAATCTCGCTTGGAATGAAGGTGTCGGAGGTAGAACGTGCGATTCTTGACAATCCCGGTGCAGTTGCGGTGCTGGTCAACAATCCGACTTATTACGGCATCTGCTCTGATCTGCAGTCTATCGTAAAGCTGGCGCATGAGCACGAAATGCTGGTGCTGGTGGATGAGGCACACGGCACGCATCTTTATTTTGGGGAAAATCTTCCGGTCTGTGCGATGGATGCGGGAGCGGATATGGCGTCTGTCTCCATGCACAAGTCAGGAGGAAGCCTCACGCAGAGTTCGCTGCTTCTCACCGGAGAAAATGTGAACTGGGAGTACGTGAGCCAGATCATCAATCTGACGCAGACTACGAGCGCCTCCTACCTTTTGATGTCAAGCCTTGACATTTCAAGAAGGAATCTGGCTCTGCGGGGAAAAGAATCGTTCCGGAAGGTCAGTGAGATGGCAGAATACGCCAGGGCGGAAATCAATTCCATTGGCGGATACTATGCATATGGGAAGGATTTGATCAATGGGGGAAGCGTCTATGATTTTGACGTGACGAAACTTTCCGTGTATACCAGAGATATCGGACTGGCAGGGATAGAGGTTTATGACTTGCTCAGGGATGAGTATGACATTCAGATTGAGCTGGGGGATATTGCCAATATTCTGGCATATATCTCGATCGGCGACCGGATTCAGGATATTGAGCGGCTTGTCGGAGCGCTGGCGGATATCAAGCGGTTGTACTCCAAAGACCCGGCAAAGATGCTGAATACCGAATATATTAATCCGACGGTTTTGGTCTCGCCACAGACGGCATTTTATTCCGAGAAGAGAAGCCGTCCGCTTAGGGAGACTGACGGCGAGATCTGCGGAGAGTTTGTGATGTGTTACCCGCCCGGAATTCCGATTCTGGCTCCGGGAGAGATGATCACGAAAGAGATCATTGAATATATTATCTATGCCAAGGAAAAGGGATGTTCCATGCAGGGAACGGAAGATCCCAATGTGGAATATTTAAATGTGCTTTCTGATGAGAGACAGATATGGAAATAAAGGGAAAGGATGGTAGAAGCCGGTGCTTTGGTTTTCAGATTACCAGACGGACGCTGTGAAGGTGTCGGTAAAGGTTGAGAGACAGCTTTTTGCAGAGCGGACAGATTTTCAGCGGATAGATGTATTTGAGTCCAAAGAGTTCGGACGCTTTTTGAGTTCGGATGGGAGCATTGTATTTTCGGAGAAGGACGAGTTTGTCTACGATGAAATGATCGTACATGTGCCGATGGCAGTGCATCCCAATGTAAAAAAGGTTCTGGTCATCGGTGGCGGCGATGGCGGAGTGGCGCGAGAGCTGTCCTATTATGAGGAGATTGAGCAGATTGACGTGGTGGAGCCTGACCGGGTATTCGTGGAGGTCTGCAAGGAATTTTTTCCGGACAATGCCCGGGGACTGGACGATGCGCGCGTCAATATTTTCTATGAGGACGGACTGCGTTTCCTTCGGATGAAGCATGACGAGTATGATCTGATCATCAATGACGCGATCGACCCTCTCGGACATACGGCGGGACTGTTTACCAAAGAGTTTTACGGCAACTGTTACCGGGCTCTGCGCGAGGACGGCATCATGGTATATCAGCACGGAAGTCCTTTCTACGACGAGGATGAGGAATCGTGCCGCGTGATGCACCGAAAGGCGAGTCACAGCTTTCCGATCAGCAGGGTATATCAGGCGCACATTCCGACCTGCTCTTCCGGTTACTGGCTGTTCGGCTTTGCGTCGAAAAAGTACCATCCGCTGACCGATCTGGATGCGGAGCGATGGAAGGCAAGGAATATCACAACATGGTATTATACGACCAACCTGCATAAGGGGGCTTTCATGCTGCCGAAATATGTGGAGGATATGTTGGAAGAAGAAGAAGACCGCAAAAAATAATAAGGGGGATAAAAATGGGAAGACTATTGATCATTGGATGTGGAGGAGTTGCAGGGGTTGCAATTCACAAGTGCTGTCAGAACAGCGGAACGTTTTCGGAGATTTGTATTGCCAGCCGGACGAAAGAGAAATGTGATGCGTTAAAGCAGAAGCTTGAGGGGACGACAGATACGGTCATNACGACGGCAAAAGTGGATGCCGACAATGTGGANGAGCTGATCGCGCTGATATCTGACTATCAGCCGGATGCGGTGCTTAATGTGGCGCTTCCGTATCAGGATCTTACGATCATGGATGCCTGCCTTGCNTGTAAGGTAGANTATATCGACACNGCCAACTATGAGCCGGAGGATACGGATGATCCNGAGTGGCGTGCCATCTATGAAAAACGCTGNAAGGAAGAGGGATTTACGGCGTACTTCGATTATTCCTGGCAGTGGGCGTATNGGGAACGGTTCAAAGAGGCAGGNCTTACNGCATTGNTNGGAAGCGGTTTTGACCCGGGAGTTACCAGCGTATTTTCCGCTTATGCNNTAAAGCATTANTTNGATGAAATTGAGTATATTGATATTTTGGACTGCAACGGAGGAGACCACGGATATCCGTTTGCGACAAATTTTAATCCGGANATCAACCTCAGAGAGGTTTCTGCCAACGGNTCNTACTGGGAGAACGGNCATTGGGTNGAGACAGAACCGATGGAAATTAAAAGAGTATATAATTTNCCACAAGTGGGAGAAAAGGATATGTATCTGCTCCACCATGAGGAAATTGAGTCACTGGCACAAAACATCCCGGGTGTAAAACGGATCCGCTTTTTTATGACATTCGGACAGAGCTATCTGACCCACATGAAATGTCTGGAGAATGTCGGNATGCTCTCCACCTCTCCGATCGTGTTNGAGGGGAAGGAGATCGTGCCGATCCAGTTNTTNAANGCGCTGCTTCCNGACCCGGCGTCNCTTGGACCGAGAACTGTNGGNAAGACGAATATCGGCTGTATTTTCACNGGNAAGAAAGACGGAAAAGAGAANACNGTNTATATTTATAATGTGTGTGACCATCAGGAATGCTACAGGGAGGTTGGNTCGCAGGCAATTTCCTACACCACCGGCGTACCGGCAATGATCGGCGCTGCCCTTGTGGTGGANAAGGTATGGGACAAAGACGGGGTGTTCAANATCGAAGAATTTGACCCGGANCCGTTTATGGAGATGCTGAACCAATACGGACTTCCGTGGGTTGTGGATGAGAATCCGGTTTTGGTGGAGTAAACGGACATGCAGTGGAACGATTTGCCGACACCGTGCTATGTGGTGAATGANNATAAATTAAAACAGAATTTAANAATATTGAGNCGCGTNGAGCAGGAGACNGGGTGTCATATCCTGCTGGCGCAGAAGGCTTTTTCCATGTTTTCNCTGTANCCGCTGATCGGGGAGTATATCAGCGGAACCACGGCGAGCGGCATCTACGAGGCGAGGCTGGGANACGAGGANATGGGGAAAGAAAACCATGTCTTTGCNCCGGCGTATAAGGATGCCGATATGGCGGAGCTGGTCCGCATCTGTGATCANGTGATATTTAATTCNGCGGCNCAGTANCGGAAGCACAGAGANGCTGCGGCGGGGAAATGCAGTATCGGACTNCGNGTAAACCCGGAGTGNTCNACNCAGGAGGGNCATGAGATTTANGANCCGTGTGCACCCGGCTCAAGACTGGGNTTGACNCTTNAGGCATTGCAGAGNGAATTTCCNGACGGACTGCCAAAGGAGATNGAGGGACTGCANTTTCACACGTTATGTGANCAGAATGCGGATGANCTGATAAAAACNTTTGANGNGTTTGAAGAAAAGTTTAAACCNTATTTAACNAATATTAAGTGGNTGAACCTCGGCGGNGGACATCATATTACAAGNGACGANTACCAGNTTGAGNGTTTGATCGCTCTTATCAGGAAAATCAAAGANACCTANCNTGTNGAAGTNTATTTAGAACCCGGAGAGGCGATCGCGCTCAACGCGGGGAGCCTTGTAACAGAGGTTTTAGATATTGTGCACAATGATATAGACATTCTGATTCTCGATGCCTCTGCGGCATGTCATATGCCGGATGTGTTGGAAATGCCGTACCGGCCGCCCTTACGGGGAGGATACAAGCCTGGCGAAATGCCGTACACCTACCGACTCTCTTCGGCCACTTGTCTGGCGGGGGACGTGATCGGTGACTACAGCTTTGAACAGGAGATTCATGTGGGAGACCGTCTGGTTTTTGACGATATGGCGATCTATTCCATGGTAAAGAATAATACGTTTAACGGGATGCCTCTTCCGGCCATAGCGGTTTTGAGAGAAGACGGCGACGTGGAAATCGTGAAGAAATTCGGATATGAGGACTTTAAACAGCGTTTGTCCTAGACTGGAAACGGGGATGTTTTTTTGAGTGAGATAAATGAAAAATATTATATGCCTGGAGAATATGAGCCGCATCACGGTTGTATCATGATATGGCCGGAGCGTCCCGGCTCATGGATCTACGGGGCAAAGGGAGCACGGAGAGCGTTTCGCGATGTCATCGCTGCCATTGCAAAGAGTGAAAAGGTATATGTGGCAGCGGGCAGGACGTGCATAGAGAATGCGGTTCATATGCTGCTGGGAGAAAACGCCGTTTTCTGTGAAAAGGAGAACTGTTACCGGATGACAGACGGACAGATGTCGCCGTGGCAGCGGAATATTGAAATTTTTGAGGCTGATACGGACGATGCATGGGCAAGGGATATTGGGCCGACCTTCGTGGTGAAACAGGATATCANGGCAGCAGGCGGAGGGCAGGAGCATCGGACAGAAAGAGAAGTCCGCGCCGTCAGTTGGGAATTCAACGCGTGGGGCGGCGAGGTGGACGGACTGTATGCCTCATGGGACAGGGACAATGCTTTTGCAGAATTTTTTGCGGAAAAATACGGATATTCATGTTGCCGGACGGCGCCCTTTGTGCTTGAGGGAGGTTCCGTNCACAGTGACGGGGAAGGAACGCTTCTGGTGACGGAAGCGTGTCTTTTATCTGCGGGAAGGAATCCTGACCTTACGAAGGAGGAAATTGAAGGAAGGTTAAAGAAATACCTAGGAGCCGGAAAAGTTCTTTGGCTTCCGCGCGGAATTTATCAGGATGAGACAAATGAGCATGTGGACAATGTCTGTGCATTCGTTCGTCCGGGNGAGGTGGTGCTCGCATGGACAGACCGGGAGGACGATCCGCAGTATGCGCTTTCCAAACAGTGTCTTGATTATCTGGAACGGGAGCGGGATGCGCGGGGACGGAGAATAAAGGTGCATAAGCTTCCGATACCGGATCATCCGGTCTGCATCACGCGGGAAGAACTGCAGGGATATACCTTTGAGGAAGGGGAAGATATCAGGGAGGCGGGGGAACGCCTTGCTGCATCTTATGTAAATTTTTATTTTTCAAACAAGGCCGTGGTTATGCCGGTATTTGGCGGAGAAAATGAGTCAAGCGACCAAAGAGCGGTGAAAATCTTGAAAGAACTCTGCCCGGAACGCGAGGTCATTCCGGTGCCTGCAAGAGATATTCTGGTGGGGGGAGGAAATATCCACTGCATCACACAGCAGATTCCTGCCGGAAGTGCAAGAAATCAAATGGAGGAAAATCCTGCACAGCTTGCTGGGCATTGCTCCATGTAAGGACAGTCGCATTTTGCTCCGCAAAACAAGGAGGATAGGGCATGAGGAAAATCAAAGTTGCTGCAATTCAAATGCGCTGCAGTAAAGAGTTAAATGAAAATTTAAGAAAAGCAGAACAGGGGGTTCGCGAGGCTGCGGCAAGGGGGGCAAATGTGATCCTGTTGCCGGAGCTGTTTGAGCGGGAGTACTTCTGTCAGCAGCGGCGCTATGATTTCTATCATTATGCAAAACCTGCGGCGGAAAATGAGGCGGTACAGATGGGGATACGGCTTGCGGGAGAGCTTGGCGTTGTTCTGCCCATCAGCTTTTATGAGTGTGACGGGAATAATCTCTATAACTCTGTCGCGTGTATCGACGCAGACGGAACGCTGCTCGGTGTGTACCGAAAGACCCATATCCCGGATGACCACTATTATCAGGAGAAGTTTTATTTTACGCCGGGAGATACCGGATTTCAGGTGTTTCGGACAAAGTACGGGGCAATCGGTATTGGAATTTGCTGGGATCAGTGGTTCCCGGAGGCAGCGCGCTGTATGGCGCTTCGCGGCGCGGAGATGCTGCTCTACCCGACAGCGATCGGTTCGGAACCCATATTAGAGTGTGACAGCATGCCGCATTGGCGCCGGTGTATGCAGGGGCATGCGGCAGCAAACCTGATGCCTGTGATCGCTGCGAACCGCATCGGGGAGGAGACGGTAGAGCCGTGCGAGGAAAACGGCAGACAGAGGTCGGCGCTGAATTTTTACGGTTCTTCTTTTTTGACAGATGAGACGGGGGAAATTCTTTTCGGCGCGGGCAGAGATCAGGAGGAAATACTGATTGCGTCATATGATCTGGATGAGCTGGCTGCAAAGAGGCTGGAGTGGGGACTGTTTCGGGACAGACGACCGGAGTGCTATGGGCAGATCAGCCGGACGGGAATCCGTTAAGACGCAGAAGGAGACGGGCAGAAAAGTGTACGATTATGTTTTGATTGTTGAGGACGATAACGATATTAATCAGATGCTGGCAGAGTTTTTGGGTATGCACAGCTATCGGACGGTGCAGGCGTATTCCGGGACGGAGGCGTTACTCCATGTGAAGAATGAGCCGCCTGCCGCTGTTCTATTGGACCTGATGCTTCCGGGAATGGAAGGGGAAGCGGTTCTTGCCCGGATCAAAGAGGGGAACCCGGATGTGTCGGTTCTCGTGATCTCTGCAAAGGAAGGCGTGAATACGCGGATATCTTTACTTCACGCGGGGGCCGACGACTATCTCACCAAGCCTTTTGATATGGAAGAGCTGTTGGCGAGGCTGGAAGCGGTACTGCGCCGCAATCCGAACATAAAAAGGCAGGAGATGAAAGAGCAGCATGCCGTCGAAAAGACGGAAGGGCTTCAGTACAAAGACATCACAATGTACCCGGAAAATTTCACCGCTTTTATTGGAGAAGAGGAGCTGTCGCTGACACGGCGGGAATATCTGATCCTCGAGCTTCTTATCAAAAATCCCGGAAAAGTATTTACACGGAGCAATCTCTACGAGTCGGTGTGGAACGAAGAATTTTTAGGAGAAGACAATGCAGTGAATGTCCACATCAGCAATATCCGCCAGAAGCTGGCGAAGATCCATCCGGAGGAGAGCTATATACAGACCGTCTGGGGAATTGGATTTAAAATGAAATGATAACGCTCAAACTTTAAACTTTCTTTAAACTTTCTTATTATTTTTCCTAAGGTTTCTAAAATAATGGCAGATATACTGATATTCATAACAGAGAAAGGATATGGAAATCTATGGAATACGTGTTAGAGACAAATGCGCTTACCAAAATATACGGTAAGAGTAAAGTAGTAAATGAAGTGAGCATGCATGTAGAAAAGGGCAGCATATACGGTTTCATCGGGAAAAACGGCGCCGGGAAAACGACCTTTATGCGCATGGCGGCAGGACTGGCAGCGCCGTCCGCAGGCAGCATGACGCTGTTCGGTTCGGAAAATCTCGAGCAGCAGAGAATACGCATCGGAACACTGATCGAGAGTCCGGGTATCTATCCTAATATGACGGCGAGGGAGAACCTGACGGTCATTCGGACTGCCCTTGGCATTACGGACAAGAAAAGAGTGGATGAAATGCTTGCGCTGGTCGGTCTTTCCGACGCCGGAAAGAAAAAAGTAAAGAATTTTTCCATGGGAATGAAGCAGCGGATGGGAATTGCCATTTCCCTGCTCCGCAATCCGGATTTTCTGATCCTGGATGAGCCGATCAACGGATTGGACCCTGCCGGCATCAAGGAAATCAGGGAACTTCTCATAAAGTTAAATCGAGAGAAAGAGATCACGATACTGATATCAAGCCATATACTTGGAGAACTGTCAAAATTAGCCACACATTACGGCATTATCAAGGACGGAGTATTAATTGAAGAGTTTGATGCGCAGGAGCTTGAAACGCGCTGCCGCAGATGTCACAAGCTTACGGTTGACAATGCTCAGGGAGCGGCACGCGTGCTCGAGGAGCAGCTGCAGATCCAAAACTATGATATTCCGGAGCCAGGCACGATCCGCATTTTTGAGCATCTTGAGCGCACAGCGGAGACAAACCGGGTACTGATAGAAAACGGTGTGGCGCTGCGGGAAAGCTATCTTGCAGGGCAGGATCTGGAAGGATATTTTATGCAATTGCTTGGAGGTGTCGATCATGATTAATTTATTACATGCAGAATGCTGCAAATTAAAAAAGAGCAGGAGCTTTTTGGGATGTGCGATCGCGATCGTTTGTTTGGTGATCATGGTTTTTTTGATGCTCACGGTCGCGCAAAAAATCCAGAACGGTGAGATAGAGAACGGAACGGCAGGAGTGATCGTAACGCAGGGCGATCAGCCGATTGAGGAAGCGAGCGGGGCAATATTCGAGGAGCTTGGCGTGCTTGAAATTTTACAGCAAATGTTTTCCGGGGATTTTATGGCGCTTATCATAGCAATCTTTTGCAGCATTTTTGTTGCCAGTGAATATGGAAATGGGACGTTTAAAAATATTGTCGGCAAAGGCTATTCCCGGAGTTCTATTTATCTGTCAAGACTGATCGCGGCCATCGTTGCGGTAATCCTGCTGATTTTATTTGGGATGGTGATAAATCTTCTGTGCGGGATCATATTTATCGGACCGGAAGGTTTTACCGGAACTTTTTGGAAAGACCTTGCGGTTTACATGGGGCTTCAGATCGTGATCGGAAGCGCGTTGACTACGGTCTTTGTGCTGATCGGAGAGGTCTGCAGGAATCTTGGAGGGAGTATTTCGATTGGGATTGCGGTCGCGGTATTTTCTATGCTGCTGACTGGCGCATTGGATATGATATTTACACACACAGATTTTACGCCGTCAGAGTACTGGCTGATGGATATGAGCGTCAGATGTCCGGTTACAGGATTTGAGACAGATTATGTGATAAAGACAATACTGATATCTGCGGTATGGCTGGCAGCAGNTGCGGTGACCGGAATGTGGCATTTTCGCAGGGCGGATATCAAATAAGGAGCCAGAGGGCGGGAGATAGGTACAGGCATGGAGATAATATTGGGAGGAATCATTATATTGCTGTTTATCGGGGCGGGCACATTGTCCGCCCGTCTCTGCTGTTACAGAAAGCAGATGCGCCATATGCTGCGCGAGCTTGATATGATCGAAGGGACAGATACCAAAGTGCTGCTGACCTCTGCCGTGTCTGTGGGACAGACAGGAGAGGTGATCTCTGCCCTGAACCGCATTTTGCAGCAAAAGAGGCAGANNGAGGAACAGCTTTACAGGGAAAATAGGAGCTACCGTGAGAGTATTACAAGTATATCGCATGATATCCGCACGCCTTTGACATCGGCGAAGGGCTATCTGCAGATGCTATCTGCAGAGAATGCAACGGAGGAGCAGCGGAATCGGTATGCCAGGATTGTGGAACGGCGTCTGGATGATCTGACAGGGATGCTGGACTGGCTTTTCCTATATGCGCGTATTGAGGCGGGGGAGCTGGAACTGCAGCAGGAGGTGATAAACGCGGGCAATCTTTTTGCCGAAACTGTTTCCATGTTCTATGAGGATTTTGTGAAAAAGAACTGTGAGCCTAAGGTTACGGTCCCGTCAGAACCCTGTCATATCAGCGCGGACCGGGAGGCATTTGTGCGGATTCTTGAAAATCTGATCAAAAACGCACTNACACACGGAACCGGCGACTATGAGCTGTCCTTAAGACAGGAGAAAAATGAGGCGGTGGTCCGTGTCTCGAACCGGACCGACACCATTGAGGTGCAGGACATGGAACATATTTTTGAACGGTTCTACACGACGGATACTTCGAGGAGCCGGAAAAACACCGGACTCGGGCTTGCGATCGTAAAGAAGCTGACAGAACAGATGCAGGGAAACGTGCAGGCATCGTTGGTAAATGGGTACTTTTCTATAGAAGTGAGACTGAAGGCTGAGTAAAAACGGATAAATTTTGTTGACAAGGAAACAAATTTGATATAAAGTAGTAACAGCATCATATGATGCTATGCCTCGTAAGAGACTGTGCATCTTAATAAGGAGACTGCCAATGAAGGAACAGGAACATTTATTAAAAGAGATTGCCCTGATGCTGGAGCGGCAGGATATGCTTTCAAAGCTTACGGAGAGCAAATGTCTGGACGAATACGGATATTCCGAGACACACTGTATTGATCATATCGGCAGACTGGAATATCCAAATGTCACAAAAATTGCCGATCACATGGGAATGACCAGAGGAGCGATCAGCAAGATGACAAAGAAGCTCCTCGAAAAGGGACTAATCGAGAAATATACAGTGGATACAAATAAAAAAGAGATTTATTTCCGGCTGACCGAACAGGGAAAAGAGCTTTTTGATGAGCATGCGAAACGTCATGAGCGATGGGAAAAAAGAGACATGCAGTTTTTGTCCCGTTATTCAAAAGAAGAAGTGATGATGCTGAATAAATTTATGGAAGAATTCAATGCGTATCTGGANGGGGAAATACAGGCACTNGCAGATTAAAAAACGGGAAATCCTTANATNGGACTTCCCGCATTGAACTTATGAACCGATCTGTGAGAGCTGATCGAGCAGTTTTAAAGTTTCGCTGTTGGCTTTTCCGGAAGAGAGAAATGCATCCATAAGCTGTGCCACCTCGTCCCGAAGCTGTGTGGAATCATCCGATGAGGATTGTGACACAGTGGTAAAGGAACCGTTTAAGTAGTTGAGAACCTTCTGTACATAATTCTGCGTCTCAGCAAACGGCGGGATACCGCCATACTTGTCTACATTGGCACTGCCGGAATTGTAAGCGGCGAGAGCAAGAGACGTATCGCCGTTGTACTTGGTCAGAAGCTGTGAGATCAGCTTGGCACCGCCCATAATATTTTCNCGCGGGTCATAGGAATTGGAAACTCCGAGTGATGCGGCTGTAGCCGGCATAAGCTGCATGATCCCGACGGCTCCCGCACTGCTGACTGCAGTAGAGGAGAAACCGGATTCNGCCCGGGCAATGGACATCAAAAGCTCCTTTGATACGCCGTAGCTGACGGAGGCTTCCTCAAAGATAGACGCTAAGTCTTCAGGGCAGCTTGTCACCGTAACAGAGGACGTGCTATTCTGGCTGTAGGCTTGCGAAGCTTCATCTAAAACAGTAGAAAAGTCAGATCCGGCAGCCAGAGCGGCTTCTCTTGCGGCTTGTTCCGCAGCAGCGCGTTCNGCNGCCTCTGCCNTGANCTGTTCTGCAAGCGTATGGTCAAGATAGTTTAAAACNGTTATGTTCATAGATAACTCCTTANAGAAATATAGACAATCTCTTTGGTGATTATAGCACAGAATTTTTAAATAGGAAAGCAGAAAATGCGGGGATTTATGGAAAATAAAGGAAANGCCNTTCGAACGGCATTTCCGTATACGATACCGGTTNTGACCGGATATCTGTTTATCGGAATGGCATTCGGGGTTATGATACAGGAAAAAGGGTATAATTTCTGGTGGGCAATGCTTATGAGCATTGTGATCTATGCGGGAAGCGGTCAGTATGTGGCAGTNAATTTCTTTGCNCCGGGTGTGAGCATCGTCAGTATGATCGTGATGGAATTTATGGTAAATATCCGNCATATTTTTTACGGACTGTCGCTGNTGGAACGTTTTTCACANATGGGAAAAAAGAAATTGTANATGATTTTTTCNCTGACAGANGAGACATATTCGCTGTTTTTTATCACAAAGACGCCGGAGGGGGTAAAGGAAGATGATTTTCTCTTTGCGATCGCACTGCTGGANCAGTTNTACTGGGTGCTCGGNTCTGTCATAGGCGCATGCTTNGGCTCNGCGATTCCTTTTGACGCGACAGGAATTGATTTTGCAATGACGGCGCTCTTTGTCGTACTCATGACGGAGCAGCTGATGGAGAAAAGAAACCGCATCAGNGTCTGGATCGGGCTTGGNTGCGGCNTCGTCTGCCTGTTGATNTTCGGCAGTGANCGTTTTATTCTTCCGACGATGCTGTGTGTGATGGCGGCGCTGTTGACCGGACGCAGGCGTNTGGAGNGAAGGATGACACAGGAGGTGGAAGAAAATGCCGGTTAGTGTGGGACGTACCCTGATCATNATATTTGTAGTCGCNGGAACGATATTTCTGACCAGATGCATTCCGTTTNTGTTTTTNCCGAAAGGGAAGGAGATNTNNNCGATGATAAAGTATCTGGGGAGCGCGCTTCCNCCGGCGGTCATCGGTATGCTTGTGGTCTACTGTTTAAAAGACGTGAGTGTAACAGGATATCCNCACGGTCTGCCCGAACTCATAGCAGTGGCGGCAGTGATCGTGCTTCATGTCTGGAAACGCAATAATCTNCTCAGCATTGGNGTTGGCACCGTATTATATATGTTTTTANTACAGGTCGTATTTNCGGCCGTATGAATATAGGAAAGGCAAGGTTATATCAATGAAAAAAGAAACGTTTGTGACAAAGGAACAACTGCAGGAGATCGTAAAAGAGTATCCGACGCCGTTTCATCTCTATGATGAAGCGGGAATCAGGGAGAATGCAAGAGCGGTCAAAGATGCATTTTCGTGGAACCCCGGATTTCGGGAGTATTTTGCTGTAAAGGCGACCCCGAATCCGTTTATNTTAAATATTTTNAAAGAATATGACTGCGGNTGCGACTGTGCATCCCTGACAGAGCTGATGNTGGCNGATTCGCAGGGATTTGACGGAAAACACATCATGTTTTCCTCNAACGATACCCCTGCGGAGGAATATGCATTTGCAGACGAGATCGGCGCGATCATCAATCTCGACGATTTTACGCATATTGATTTTCTGGAAAAAACCATCGGGAAGATTCCGGAGACGATCAGCTGCCGGTACAATCCCGGCGGAGTATTTAAAATGAGCAATGGGATCATGGATAATCCCGGTGATGCCAAATACGGATTTACCCATGAGCAGATCATCGAGGGATTTAAACTGCTAAAGGAAAAGGGTGCGAAATATTTCGGTGTACATGCATTTCTGGCGAGCAACACGGTGACAAATGAATACTATCCGAAGCTGGCAAGACAGCTGTTTGAGCTTGTCGTCGAGCTGAAAGAAAAGACAGGCTGTGACATCAAATTTATCAATCTTTCCGGCGGTGTGGGCGTTCCTTACAGCCCCGATCAGACGCCGAACGATATCCGTGTGATCGGTCAGGGCGTAAAGGAGGCTTACGAAGAAATCCTTACCCCGGCAGGCCTTGGAGATGTAGCAATCTATACGGAAATGGGACGTTTTATGCTTGCGCCTTACGGGTGCCTTGTCACCACGGCGATCCACGAGAAACATACGCATAAGGAGTACATCGGAGTGGACGCCTGTGCCGTCAACCTCATGCGCCCTGCCATTTACGGAGCATATCACCACATTACCGTTATGGGCAAGGAGGATGCGCCGTGCGATCACAAATATGATGTCACAGGTTCCCTTTGTGAGAACTGTGATAAATTTGCCGTTGACCGGATGCTGCCTGAAGTTGAGATGGGAGACTTGCTTGTCATCCATGATACCGGTGCGCACGGATTTTCCATGGGATACAATTACAACGGGAAACTGCGTTCGGCAGAGGTTCTGCTTAAAGAGGACGGTTCCACGCAGCTGATCCGCCGTGCGGAGACGCCNGACGATTATTTCAGGACATTTGACTGCTTTGATATTTTGAAGGATATGAAGAAGATATGTGCATTGACGGAAAACGTTTTGAACGGGCAAAAAACAGAGTGATCGGGATCAACAGNGAGCGTCAGGGTATCGGTACGCTCTCCGAGAAGACGGTNCATGCCGTCTTAAAGAATTACTATGCCCCGGATNCGGACATGCACGAGATACCCATTGAGAATTTTGTTGCAGACATCTACACCGGGTCTGAGATCATAGAGATCCAGACCCGTTCGTTTAANACCATGCGGAGAAAATTAACCGCTTTTCTGCCNCTNTATCCNGTGACGATNGTTTATCCGATTCCNCATGAAAAATGGCTGAGCTGGATTGACGAGGAGAGCGGAGAGATGTCTCCGAANCGNAAATCTCCCAANAAAGGGAACGCNTATCAGGCGTTTATTGANNTGTACAAGATCAGACCGTTTCTNGCAGACNGNAATCTTAAGTTCCGCTTTGCNCTGATCGACATGGAAGAATACCGTCTGTTAAACGGCTGGAGCCGTGATAAGAAAAAGGGAAGTGANCGATATGACCGGATTCCCTTAGAATTCGTGGAGGAAGTGTGTATCAACTGCCGGGAGGANTATATGCAGTTTATACCGTATGANATTCCGGAACCNTTTACGACAAAGGATTTTGCNAAATATGCAAAAATTCCGGTGCGTCTGGCACAGACCGTTCTCTTGATACTGAACGGTTTAGAGATTGTTGAGCGNACCGGAAAGCAGGGAAAAAGTTATCTNTATCAAATCAAAGAAATTAACTGCCGCTGATTTTTGTCAGCGGCTTTTTGGTTACCGCAGTGTGACTATCCGTTTGGAGAGTGGACTTATTGGAAGAAATAGCGTAAAATAAGCACANNTGNGAATGTGTAAGGCATCCGCAAAGGAAAACGGGAACTGTGCAGAATCAANAGGAGGCAGAAATGAGAAAGATAGGGAAACGTGTTTTGGCGGCTGTGCTTGCGGCGACCCTGCTGTTCNCNGTANCGGGAATGGCATCTTATGTAANGGCGGAAACTGTGGAAACGGAACATACTTNTGAANGCGTCACAGTGCAGGAATGTACCCATGTTTATACAGAGCAGAGNTATTCGCATNTAAANGGAAGCCTGACGCATACGCAGACCTGCGCGGACTGCGGNGCTGTAGNGGAAGTGGATTGNGAATACANANANTTTGGAGAGACATACAACATTAAGGTTTGCGCCTGNGGGGCCACGCTTACCGCTTACCTGACCGGTGCGGACAATCTGGTTTATAACGGCGAGCGGCAAANGCCCGGAGCCACCTTCATGGTGGATGGTGTAACCCCGCGGGATGTGGCAAACGTTAAAACATACACCTATAACAAAGACGCCGGCACGGGAACCCTTGCTATTATCGATGTTGATGGTGTGTTTTGGGGAATGTTGCTGCTGGAGTTTACCATTGCAAAGGCCACCCCGATGGTCACATGGGATGACGGAAGTGAGCAGACGCTGACCTATACCGGACAGGAGGCGGCGGTTACTGCCAGTGTGCAGTTGGTGAACAACGAGGCCGGGACAGTCAGTTATTCCTATGCCCAACAAGGTTCCGATAGTTATATCTCCGGCCTGCCCACGGATGTGGGAACCTATTCGGTGAAAGCCGGCTTTGCGGAGCAGACGAACTATGTTGCCGCAGAGGCGGAGCAGACGCTGACCATCACCCCGCTGTCGATCACCGTTACCCCAGACAGCGGACAGTATAAGGAATACGGCGTGGAGGACCCGGAACTGACCTACACGATCACCCCCGGACTGATTGGAGACGACAAGCTGAGCGGCGCACTTACCTATGAGAATAACGAGGCAGGCGCAATAGGTAAATATGAGATTATCCAGGGTACGCTTGCCGCCTCATCCAACTATGAGATGANGTTTACTTCCGGCGTGATGTTTGAGATTACCAGACGCAGTCTGGAAAAGGCAATAGTGACTGTCAACGGTGATTTTACCTATGACGGTACGCCGCAGACCCCGACAGCGGATCAAGTGAAAGTTGTGCTGAATGGCGTTGAGATTCCTTCCAGCCAGTATACGATCAGCGCCAGCGGCAATATTGACGCAGGGACAACAGCAACCGTAACGGCTACGGCAACTGAGGACAGCGACTATATTGGCAGTGCAAGCGGGAAATTTACCATCGCAAAGGCTCCGCTGACCATTACGGCCAGTGATCAGACTATCACCTACGGCCGGAGCATAACAATGGGAATAGGTTCGGTGACATCTGCCGGACTTTGCAACAGCGATAAGCTGAGCAGCGTCACCCTTACTCCCAGCACCACAAATGTTCCTGGGGGAACCATCACTCTCTCTGCCGCAAGCATTACAAATGGCAGCGATCAGGATGTGACAGGGAATTACGCGATTACCTATATGGACGGTCAATTGACCATATCTTATATGGAGCCACCAAAAGACATTCTTTATAACAAAGCGGCAAAGGAGAGATATTACGGCAGAGCTGCAAATGGAGTAGCCATTTCCGCAGCAGGCTATACGGTCTGTGATGTCCAGAACGGAGAATATCAGGATTCCTTTACCATACCTGTTCCTGATCAGACAGGTACAGTGACTAAGACGTTATATTTCAGTAAAGACGGCGGTATCTCGGATGGTGTGGAAATAACAGTGGACTTCGACCTGACGCCGCCCGCCGGAAAGATTACAGTGGGCACAAAGTGGTGGGAAACTTTGCTGGATGCCATCACTTTCGGGCATTATGCGGCAAAGGAGTATACTGTAACGATCGAATCAAATGATGCAGACGGAAGCGGAGCCGGAGAGATTCAATATGCTATCGTAGAAGGTGACACTCAGTATACCGATGCCGGTGAGCTGGCAAAGGCAACAGGGATAACATGGACAGAATATGACAATAAGGATAAACCTAAAGTTCCGGCAGATAGAAAGTGTGTAATCTATGCCAGACTGACGGACAATGTAGGAAATGTGGCTTATATCAGTACCGAAGGTATTCTTCTGGATGGAACGCCGCCTACGGTGGATGACTTGTCTGTGCCGGAAAGCACTGTCGGAACAGAGACAGCAGAGTTTGCCTTCACGGTAGATGAAGCGGCAGACTACTATTATGTGGTACTGCCTGAAAGCGTGGGTGCGCCGGAAGCAGAGGATATCATTTCGGGCGNAACAGTCATTACAGGCAGTGCAGCGTCCGGCAACGGTGAAGTAAAGGTAGAACAGGTAGCAGGTGAAAAAGCAACAGTAAATTTGACCGTCAGCAATCTTACACCCGGTATGAAATATATCGCGTATGTAACGGCAGTTGACAGGGCAGTAGACTTGGAAACCGGAGCATCTGCCGGAAACGTAGGGGATGTGAAATTTGCCGGATTCACCATGAAGAAGCTCGACCAGGCAACGCCTGCACTATCCTATCAGGCTGACCGCACGGATGAAAGTAACGTAAAGATAACGATAAATCCGGTAAACGGGGCTGAATACAGCTTTGACGGCGGAACTACATGGAGAGATGAAAATGAGAAGGACGGTTTCAATATCTCGCAGACAGTGACCATTGCCATCCGGCTGAAAGAAACGGATACTCATAATCCATCNCCGGCACGGACCGTGACAGTGAATCTTGCAAAGAAGGACAGGGAAGCGCCGCCCCAATTTACACTCCGGTATGAGGCAAACGGTGAGACAGACTATACCGTCACCATACCGCCTACAGAGGGCTGCGAGTATAGCTTTGACGGCGAGGCATGGTCAGAGGACAACGCGAAGACCGGCGTAAAAGTCGGCGAGACAGTGACGGGTTATAAGCGGTATAAAGAATCGGACGAATATAATACCGGCAGCGCAGTTTCTGATTNTATGCAGATGCCGAAGTTTACGGTAATGACACCTGTGATCACCCCGGCAGGTGGNAGTTATGCGGGCAGCGTCAGCGTGACCATTACCTGCGGTTCACCGGATGCAGAGATATATTACACTACGGACGGCAGTATGCCCACCAGCAGTTCTACACGTTATGCAGGGGCGTTTACTGTGACACTCCCGGCGACAGTGAAGGCTATTGCCATAAAGGAAGGACTTACAGACAGCGCCGTTGCAACAGCCTCCTATACAATGCAGAGCAGCTCCGGCAGTGAAGGCGCCGGCAGTCTGGGTGGAGGAAACAGTGGTGAGGGCGGAAGCGGCACTGTACGGGTGACTAGTCCGCAGACCGGGCAGCCGTGGAGCCCGTGGTGGTTTGTGGTGATCGGCATATTGATGATCGNGACAGGAACAGGCGTATGTTTCAGACGGGCAGGAGTATTTACAGGAAAAACGGTGTAACNTTTGTGGTTATGCCGTTTTTTGCTGTCCTTTAGCATAGTGGTCGGAAGTGGAATCTGTATCATTTGGTAGAAGATTTGATAATATGTATTGACAATATATATTATACAATGTATAATATGAAAAAAATAAGTATATATAACAAAAATGAATAAGGAGGAGATTATGGTATATCCTTTGACAGCNCCCTTNCTGGAAATGCTGATATTGTCCATTGTGGACAAGGGAGACAGNTATGGNTATCAGATCAGNCAGCNGTTAAAAGACGTCTCGGGAATCAAGGATTCGGCNCTCTACCCCGTTTTAAAACGGCTTTCGGAAAANGGCTGTATCNAGNCATATGACAAACCGTTTCAGGGGCGCAACCGTAAATACTACCGTATGACGGAATCCGGCAGAGATTATTACCGGATGCTTGCGCAGGCATGGAACGAGCATCTGCAGGCAATTGAACAGATTATGGAAGGAACGAAAGGAGTGAGCGTATGAATAAAGAGCAGTATATGAAGATGCTGAAAAAGAAGCTNAAGCATCTTCCGAANAATGAGTTTGAGAANGCAATNGAATATTTTGAAGAATATTTTGCCGAGGCAGGAGCGGAGCACGAGCAGCAGGCGATCGAGGATNTGGGAACGCCGGACGAAGCNGCGGCAAACATTATCCAGAATATTGCAGTCANAAACACATTAGAGCCAATCCGGGACGTGAAAAAAGGAGTAAATGCGGTCTGGGTCGGCATACTGGCAGTCTTTGCAGTACCGGTGGCACTNCCCATTCTGNTGGTGATCATAGGAACGGTGTTCATACTGTTTGCGACTGTATTGCTTGTACTTATCATGCTGATGATAAGCTGTGTGCTTGTCATTATTATGGGGCCGGTCTATTTCTTCGGGGGATGTACTATGCTCGCACAGAGTATCCCTGTTGCTCTGGTCTGNTTTGGGCAGGGGCTGGCATCCATAGGGATCGGACTTCTCCTCGGATGGGGACTGTATCTTTTAACACGGAAATTTTTAAACTGGACTGTGAAAGCGTTNGGAGCGATCGTAAAAAAAGGAGGCAAAAATGCGTAATACACAAAAATTTGCACTGGTGTGCGGCTGTATGATAGGNACAGGTATNCTGCTGACAGCGGCGGGCTANGCCATGGGAGGAAGAGTATGGGGGATCACCGTCGGAAACGGCGGACTTAAGGTCAATACTCCGGACAACAGCNGGCAAAGNACNTACGAATATCTTGAGGAAACAAGAGAACTGGANNAATTTACGGACATTGATATTAACATGGACTTCTGCGATTTGGTCATTGAGCCGTCAGATCATTTCGGCGTATCGTACTGCGTAGATGAACGTTACCATTTTTCGGCGGAGGTGGTGAAAGGATGTCTTACGGTCACACAGGAGACGGAGCCTGTTTTGGGCATTGGATCAAGCGGAAATGTGGTCTTTTTTGGAGCAGGAAATATCACAGATTTATGGACGAAGGATCAGTATATCAAAGTCTATATTCCGGAATATGCAAATCTGGGAAGCATAAAAATTCAGAATGGCAACGGAGATGTGACAGGAAGCGGATTTTCGGCAGAGAATCTGGAATTGGAAATGAATTTTGGAAGCAGTGAGTTGAACAATATAAGCTGCAAGACGGCGGGGATAGTTATGGGAAACGGNAAACTGAATCTGTCCGATTTTTCGGGTGGAACCCTGACTGTTGAAAACGAGTTCGGAGATGCCGATCTTAGCGAGGTAAGTGCAGACAAAATAGAGATCGCGATGGGAAACGGAAAGCTCGAATCCNGNGAAGCTTAAGGGGGAGACATTGAACATAAGTCAGGAGTTTGGAGANATCATCCTGAAAGATGCGCAGATTACCGGTTCGGCAGTGATAGCCAATGGGAACGGTGTCTGCGACCTCGTAGAAACGGAAGTGGATGATCTGGTGATCACATCAGAGTTTGGAGACGTGAACATTGCGTTGACCGACTCTGTGTCAAAATATACATTAAAGTTGAGCACAGAGTTTGGNAAGGTCAAAATCNACAAGGAAGATATGGGAAACGCCTACAAGTCATTGGAGGAGAAGGAGAAACGCCTCACTGTAGACTGCGGGAACGGNGATATCAAGATAGAAAGCGAAACATAACATTCAATAATTGCTCACTACCAGCATTCTCTTCAAAAGGATATCCATCTGGTCGAGGGTACGTCTCGCCTGACCGTACCGGTTACGGTTTGTCCGGATAATATAGATCTGGCTCGCTCCCCGATACTTTTCCCNCAGGAAAAAGGGGATTCGAATCCAGTTTCTGGTAAAAGGGATGTGGTTTTCAACCAAAAGCTGTGCCGCCTGATTGCTGATGCGCTCATTTGTAGTGCGGCACAGCTCCACATCTTTGTCAATTTTTTTGACGTTGCCTAAAANTTTTGCATTTCCCATAGCTGTCGTTATTCCTTTCCCATGTTTATTTAATCTTGATATGAATCTGTTTTCCCAGGCTTTCTGCGATTTTGACNAGAAAATCAAGGCTGGGGTTGTATTTTCCGCTCTCAAAACGGGAGATGTTGGACTTTTTGGTGCCGACCCGCTCGGCAAGCACCTCCTGTGTGATGTCCTGCGCTTTTCTGGCGGCTTTTAATTGTTCCACCACTTCATACCGTGGAGCGAGGTTCGTGTCTGATGGATTCATTAGCGCCCTCGGTCATTATTCAATAAGGTTATTTGATGTCTCATGAATAAAAGTTATCATATATGATAACTTTTGTCAACAAAAAAACGACACCCATGCTGCTGCGCAACTACGATGCCGTGAATAAACTTGCCGATAAAAAAGGGCGCCGGCACTGCGAAAGCCATAAGCAGTGCCGGCAATAACTACAAATGAGAAAATTTTGGTTACATCTATGTTATATCACCAAATGAGAAAAAATGCAACTACTTTTGTTTGATTTGTTGAAATTTTTTTTATGATCTTTGCAGGATACGTTTCTGAGGGGCAGTTTACCATCGGAAAACTACAGCATACCGTACAAAGAATAGGCAAANCGGTCTGTTTCGTCTATGATGTCGACAGAAAAAAGGAAAGGCGGAGATGACATGGAACCGGTAATCAGCGTAAACGGATTAAAAAAATATTTTGGCGGGGTAAAGGCAGTGGACGATATCAGCTTTCAGGTGGAGCGGGGAGAGCTTTTCGGCTTTCTGGGGGTTAATGGAGCAGGCAAGTCCACTACCGTCAATATGCTCTGCACGCTCTATCGGCCGACTGCGGGCAAAATAGAAATCTGCGGTCTTGCGGCGGGGCAGGAGGATGAGGAGATCAGAAAACGGATTGGAGTGGTCTGGCAGAACAACTGCCTGGATGATAAGCTGACGGTAAAGGAAAATCTGTTTGNCAGAGGTGCGCTTTACGGGAAAAGCAGAAAAAAACTTGCGTCAGACATTGAGAGGATATGCAGTCTGCTTGATCTTGAGGATGTATATCACAGAAGATTTGCAAAGCTTTCCGGCGGTCAGAAAAGGCGGTGTGAGATCGCAAGAGCGCTGGTCAACGCACCGGAGATCATGTTTTTGGATGAGCCNACNACCGGACTTGATCCTGCTACGAGGAAAAAGGTATGGGAATGCGTGGAGAAATTGCGCAGGGAGGAACATATGACAGTTTTTCTGACTACGCATTATATGGAGGAGGCGGCAAGGGCGTCTCATATTGCCGTCATAGATTCCGGGCGGCTAAAGGAGTACGGGACGCCNTTTTCCCTGAAAGAAAANTATGCCAAAGATAAGCTCAGGCTATATTCGAACTCCCCGGCATTGGAGGAACGGCTTGGGAAAATGCGGGTGCATTATGTGAAAAGGGATGACTGTCTCGTCATACCTGTTCCGGAAAGCCTTTCGGCGCTCCCTGTTTTAAAAGGAGTGGAAGGGCTGTTTGACGGATTTGAGATGGTACAGGGATCTATGGACGATGTGTTTTTGAATGTGACAGGAAAAAAATTGGAAGAGTAAGGGGAGAACGTGATGAGAGAAATATATTATTTGTTGAAAAGAAATATCCTGCTTTATATCAGGGATTATGTGTCGGTATTTTTTTCCGTGCTGTCCATGCTGATCGTGTTGGCATTGATGGTGATTTTTCTGGGTGATATGAACAGCAGCAATGTGGTGGATGCATTGGCACAGCTTGGCGGTGCGCGCGACACTGCCGCAGATGAAAAAAATGCTTCCTATCTGATCCAGATGTGGACACTTGCAGGAATCCTGGAGGTGAATGCAGTCACGATCACGCTGACTGTCATGGGTGCAATGGTACAGGATGAGACAAAAAACAGGCTGGCAAGTTTTTATACTGCGCCGGTGAAGCGGATCAAAATAGCGCTTGGATATATTTTGTCCTCATGGATCATCGGCACGGGAATGTGCGTGCTGACATTGGTGCTGGGAGAAATCTACATGGCACTGTGCAATCATCCACTGCTTGGTGCTGCCGACTGTGTCCGATTATTTGGGATGATCGTGCTCAATACATTTGTCTATGCGTCGCTCTCCTACCTTCTGGCACTGTTCGTCCACAGTGAGAGTGCGTGGAGCAGCATAATGACGATTGTGGGAACGCTTGTCGGATTTGTCGGCGCGATCTACCTTCCGATGTCTATGCTGCCGGACGGTGTCGGCAGGGTGCTCAAATGTCTTCCCGTACTGCACGGTGCGGCTATGATGCGAAAAATATGTACTGACGGTGCCGTCGATCAGACCTTTGCGGGACTGCCGGAGGCAGCAGGAGATGCATTCCGGGAACAGATGGGGGTTACGGTACTTATAGACGGCAGCGAGATATCGCTGCGATTCCAGATACTATTTCTGCTTGCATGTGCTATAATAGCGATAGCGGTATCGGGGTGGATAAGCAGGGGACGGAAACTTAAGGACCGATAGTGTGCATCAGTACACATGGGAACATGGAGGACGTATGAAGATTACGATTATGGATCGGGCAGACGGAGAAGAGGATGAGATCACGATCCGTTGCCGTCATTTGGACGGACAGTTGCTGAAACTGATCTATGCCATAAAGGCAGGGCAGGAAAAGATGACGGTGCAAAAGAACGGTGATTATTTCCGCGTTTCNNCCGGCGAAATATATTATTTTGAATCTGTGGATAACCGTGTGTTTCTGTATCTGGAGAAAGAAGTCTACGAGACGAAGCAGAAGCTGTACGAATTGGAGGAGCAGTTCAGAGGNACCGATTTTATCCGTGCATCCAAATCCTGNATTGTNAATCTGGCAAAGGTAAAGCGTTTAAGTCCGGCTTTTAGCGGACGGNTTGAGGCGCTCATGAAAAATGGAGANAAGGTCATGATNTCCAGACAGTATGTCCCTGTNTTAAAAGAAAAGCTGGGATTATANGGAGGTGCNGAATGTTGAAGAGATTAAAGGATGTATGTTATGTTTTTGCATGTGTGACGACCTGCGTGANTTTTGTGACAGCCGTGTATATTAANGTGTTTTGGNCGCAGCAGGNGTCTCTGGATAAAGACATTCTGTGGCAGATCTTATTNGTGTCATTTCTCTGCAGNCTGGGAATCCTNATCTATCCGGAGCGGGAAGTCAGCGGGAGAGTGATGATGNTTTTGTATGNTCTGCATTATGCCGAAGTAAATGTCGTTGTCTTAGGNTGNGGGATCAGNTTTCAGTGGTTTTATCCCAACGATCTTCCGATGGTGCTTGGGATGGTGATTCCGATNGCCCTNGTTTTCATTCTGGTTTCTNTNATTACGTGGAACAGNAACAGNAAAATGGCGGCTNTGATGAATAAACGCCTGGAGGAATATCAGCAGAGNNCAGAGGATACNCGGACCGGCGGGATGGAGTGATGGAATAGTCCACTGATTGTGCGATAGGAGGGCATTAAGTGACGGAAGCTATTGTTTTATGTGTGACAGGTATATTTGGGAAGTGGATGGTGGAGTAGTCAATGAATAACAATATTCGGGGGATCAGTGTATTTCGAATTACAATGGAACGGGAAAAGCTGGCGAAAGATGAAAAAACAATCCGGAAAATATTCGAAATGCTTGAAGANTGCGGCATTCCGTGTGAGTGTATTGCCATCAATATTGACTGGCTCGCGATCGTGATAAGGGAATCCGAGTANGGNAAGTTCGGTGCTTTTGCCGCNATGATCGGGCAAAAACTNGACCGGATCAATATTTCTATAGAGAGAAGAGTCGTGNTGCTGTGCGTGGAGGGTGAGCAGATCNCCTCACGNGGAATCGGTATGATCGTCAGCAGCCTCACCATGCAGAATATTGAGATTAAGATGCACCGCTATCTTCAGTGCCGTGACCGTTTTATGATCGGTGTTGCGGCGGAGGCATCGGAAAACGCCAAAAGGATTATTACGGAGATAATCGGTGCACACTATCAGATATAAGAAAAATGAAGCGGCGATAGGAGGAAAAAATGTACGATTGCATCATTATAGGAACAGGTCCCGGCGGACTGTCGGCGGCATTGAATTTAAAGACTCATCAGAAAGATTTTGTGTGGTTCGGCTCAAAGACGCTCAGCGATAAAGTCACGAAAGCAGAAAGCATNACGAATTATCCCGGTTTTCCGAAGATCAGCGGAGAAGANCTTTTTTCGAAGTTTGATGAGCACATCCGGCATGCGGGGTTAGAGATNACGGAAAAGACGGTCACAAACGTCATGCACGCCGGGAAACATTTTATGGCGCTTGCGGACAATGANATCTATGAGGCGAAGACGGTCATTCTCGCAATGGGNGTCATGGCGGCNAAGGTGTTAAAAGGNGAGGAAGAATTCTTAGGAAAGGGCGTAAGCTACTGTGCGACCTGTGACGGAATGTTATATAAAGNGAAAAGGATTGCCGTTGTCTGCAACGCCCCCAAATTTGAACATGAGGTGGAGTATCTCGCCGANCTGGCGTCCGAGGTGCTCTATTTTCCGTCGTTTGAGAGCAGAGTGNAGCGGGANAACGTGACAGTCCGAAAGGATGCACCTGTCGAGATCTGCGGCAAGGAGCGCGTCGCGTCGATCACTCTGCGCAGTGGAACCNCAGAGACGGTTGACGGTGTGTTTTGTCTGAGAAATGCGATCGCTCCGTCAACACTTGTCTCCGGGATCGAGGTTGAGAACGNTCATATCGTGGTGAACCGTCAGATGGGGACGAACCTGCCGGGATGTTTTGCGGCGGGCGACTGCACAGGACGTCCNTATCAGTATACGAAAGCGGTCGGTGAGGGAAACGTGGCGGCACACAGTGTGGTGGCATATCTTGCGGAACAGGAAGCATGACAGATACGGAGGCATAAATACGGCAATGAAACAGATTTTAATNGTTGATGATGATGTCCATATCGGAAACATGATTGAGGAAGCATTNAAAAGGGANGGNTATGNAGCGCTCCGTGCTTATTCCGGCACGGAGGCGCTTTTTGTGCTTGCAGATGTAAAACCGGANCTNATNNTGCTTGATTTNATGCTTCCCGGACTTTCNGGGGANGCGCTGCTGCCGAAGATCGGGAATATTCCGGTTATCGTNGTCAGCGCTAAAATTGACATTGACGATAAGGTGGATATGCTTTTGGGNGGNGCCAGCGATTATATCACAAAGCCGTTTGAGCTAAAAGANCTGCTCGCAAGGATTGAAGTGCAGCTGAGNAAGNCCAGGAAGCCCATGGAAGAGGAGANATTGTCTGTGGANAATCTTGAAATTGACCNGANNACNCATNANACGAAGGTGTCNGGACAGCCTGTAAAACTGACAAAGACAGAGTNTGCCATNTTAAANCTGCTGANGCTAAANGCAGGNCAGGTGCTTTCCAAATCAGCTATTCTGGANANGATCAGCGAAGATACNCCNGACTGTACCGACGCCTCTCTCAAACAGCATGTCAGCAACCTNAGAAAGAAACTGCGCGATGTGGACGGCAGGGAGNATATTGAAGCGGTCTGGGGCATCGGCTTNCGGCTNCTCANNGNAGAATCTTGACGAAATCTTTACNCTTTTCTTGACCGGAATCTTTACCTTTCAGGTGTAGACTAAANANACATCAAAGAAAGGAGTCTATATNATGGAATANTGCTTGGAAACAAACGGGCTTTGCAAGCACTATAAAAATTTCAAAGCTCTGCACGGACTTTCGATGCACATCCCAAAAGGAGCGATCTACGGATTTGTCGGCAAAAACGGTGCGGGAAAAACNACGCTGATCCGNCTGATCTGCGGTCTGCAGGAGCCGACGTCCGGCACTTACACACTCTACAATACAAAACATAGCGATCCTGCCATNCACAAGGNCAGACNCAGGATGGGAGCGGTGGTGGAAACGCCTTCTCTCTATCNTGACATGACGGCGGAGGANAACCTGAAAGAACAGTACCGNGTGCTCGGCATGCCCTCNTTTGAGGGAATCTCTGAGNTGCTTGCGCTGGTCGGGCTTTCNNATACCGGAAAAAAGAAGGCGAAGAACTTTTCTCTCGGCATGCGCCAACGGCTGGGGATTGCGATCGCACTCTGCGGAAATCCGGATTTTCTTGTGCTGGATGAACCGGTCAACGGACTTGACCCGCAGGGNATCGTTGAAATGCGCGAACTGATTTTGAAGTTGAACAGGGAGCACGGGATCACGGTATTGATCTCGAGCCATATCTTAGACGAGTTGTCACGGCTTGCCACGCATTACGGATTTATNGATCACGGTACACTCATCAAAGAGATCAGCGCGGCGGANCTTGAGACNGTNTGNCGGAANTATGTCCGCGTGGTTGTCACNGATACAAAGTCTCTCTGCCGTGTTTTGGACGGGATGGGANTGGAGTANAGCNTCATCTCCGACACAGAGGCNGATATTTACGGGGAAATAGGCGTGACNCAGCTTGCGATGGCNCTGGCAAANGAAAACTGCGAAGTGAAGTCGATGAGCGAACACGAGGAAAGNCTNGAAAATTACTATATCAGTCTGGTGGGAGGTNCAGATCATGTTTAAACTTGTATCGGCAGAGATCGGCAGACTGCTGCGGTCGAAGCTGTTTTATCTGGNGGAATTTGTGATGGNGGCGCTTGCNNTCNNTATATCTCTGATGCTCTATGCGGATATGCAGCAGGGATATTTNCANGCGATCGATCACGGAATGTTTTTTTTCATGTTTTATATAGGAATCGTCCTNGCCGTATTTGTGAGCCTNTTTCTGGGGACGGAGTACGACGANGGNACACTGCGCAATAAAGTGATTGCCGGACATACGAGANGCAGTATCTATGCCGCATATCTNACCGTGTGCATTCTGCAGGCAGTCATTCTTGAGATGACATATATGATCGTATACCTCGCGATCGCAGTTCCGCTGCTTGNGGTTTTGGTCTGTTCGGTGGAGACGGCATGTCTNGTTTTTGTGGGATGTATTTTTGCACTTATTTCCTATGTCTCNTTCTATGTGCTGATCTCGGTGNACTGTGNGNNGNNANCAACCACNGCAGTTGTCTGNATGCTGNTNGGNCTGGTAATGTTTTTCTCGGCGATTTATCTTCAGCAGAAACTGGCNGGNGCAGCNGCNTATCCGGGATATCTCTCGGCANCGGAAGAGAATGTATGCCGGTTCTTATANGATTTTCTGCCCGGNGGGCAGGGNATGCAGCTGGCCGGTCTTATGGCGGAAAAACTGTCCTTTTCATGGCGCTGGCCGGTCTGTTCCGCTATCATATGTCTGATCACAAGCTGTGCCGGGATATTGATGTTCCGAAAAAAAGATTTGAAGTAAAGGCAGGTGGGAAAGATGCATCCCTGGATATGGATTATAGTATTGCTGGTTTTGGTGGTGTTTCTGAACATAAAAATCATTTGTATGCAGAAATCGATAAGAGAAATCCGGACATTATTCAGGAAGCATCTTTCGACGGACACCAATGCGCTGATCACGGTCTCGTCAAAGGACAGACAGATCTGCCAGCTCGCTGCGGAGATCAATACGGAGCTGCGCACACTGCAAAAGCTGCGTAGAAGATTTCTGAACGGAGACCGGGAATTGAAAGAAGCCGTCACAAATATCTCCCACGATCTTCGAACGCCGATCACCGCGATCAGCGGTTATTTAGAGCTGCTGGAACAGGAGAAAAAAAGCGAAACCGTAGAGAAGTATCTTTCCTATATTGAAAACCGGACAAATGCGCTTAAGACGTTGACCGAAGAACTGTTCCGGTACACGGTGATCCTTTCGACGGAAACGCTTACACTGGAACCGGTGGATGTGAAAGCGGTTCTCGAAGAGAGCCTGCTCGGCTTTTACGGCGCGCTGACGGAAAAGGGGATTGTACCGGATGTTTTGATCACAGAGCGGCAGGTGATCCGCCGCTTAAACCGCCCGGCGCTATCGAGAGTGTTCGGAAATATTTTAAATAATGTACTCAAATACAGCGACGGGGACTTATCTGTAGAACTGCGGGAAAACGGGGAGATTATATTTGGAAATACAGCATATCATCTGGATGAGGTGCAGGTGAATAAACTGTTCAACCGTTTCTATACGGTGGAATCCGCCCGCAATTCGACAGGGCTTGGACTGTCGATCGCGAGAACCCNGACAGAGCAGATGGACGGAGAAATCTTTGCAGAATATGAGGATCATTTTCTGCGCATTGTGCTGCGGCTGTAGAGACTGTCATAATAGGTATACAGTTTCTGCACCCCGTTTTCCAATAAATAGTAATGCATGATATACGGGACGAGCAGAACGAAAAACAGTCCCGCGAGCAGGAATATAGAAGCCTGATGTAACGCCAGCGCAGCCAAAACCGACATCAGGGTCAGCAGGGCAAATGCCACTGTCACGATCAGATGGATGAGTCTTTCGTGCTGAAAAAATCCGATCTGGATCAACAGGTCCTTTANGATTTCTTTTTTCTGTTTTTCTGTCAGCTGTTCNAGNTCCAGCTGCTCCATTTTTTCCAGATATGCTTTGAGACGGTTTCCCATGGCAATCCTCCTTGTTTTGCGAAGCAAAATCCACCTCAACTTTGTTGAGGTTTCTCCTCTGGGCGAGGAGAGGATTTTCCTCCTCTTTGTCTTTTTGATTTATCATAGCATTCCCAGAACGTTTTTTCAATTTGAAAATGATCCGCGGGATCACATCGTACGGTACTCCTTCGGAGAGCAGCCGTATTTTTCACGGAAGATCCGATAGAANAAGCTGCTGTTNTGATANCCGACCGTTTCCATGATACTGTCAATGGAAAGNGTTGTCTGTTTNAGCAGATAAACGGTCTGNTGNAGCCGCTGNTGCTGNAGCAGTTCTTTGAAGGTGCGATTTGTNTATTTTTTNAGCAGACGGCTGACATAGTAGGACGGAAGCCTGATNTCGGAGGAAATCTCGGCAAGTGTTCCGTCNTTATAATGTGTCTCNACGTATTTGAGNATCCGNACGATCAGNTCCTGNTCATAATGNTCGGCGTGNTTTGGGAGCATGGCGTCGGAAAAGACNGANAGGTTCATAAAAATCAGCCCCATTGTGATCTGNTTGACAGTATTGATACCGGTTTTTTTGTCGATCAGGGTCCACAGCATATTTTCAATCAGATTTTGTATGGGCAGGATCTCTTTTGCCCGAAAATGCAGATGCGTGATCTGCGAGTCGCGGTTTGACAGAGTGGAGATCAAAAAACTGCGCAGNACATTATCACGCTCGATCATGGAGAGGGCGCGGCTGAAAAATTCCGGAAGAATGATAAAATTGACAGCGACATCGTCTTCCCCGGCNGGCAGGATCTCCTGTGTTGCAGCCTGATTGAGAAAGAGCAGATCGCCTTCNTTTAAAACNATNTCCTTNTTGCCGTCAATGATATGGGTCGTGCTGCCGCAGCACATATAGACCAGTTCCACATAATTATGGCTGTGNTTCGGGAAGTGGGCAAAGCGCGTATGAGGTCTGATCTCGATCAGATGTCCCCGCTCTAAAAGCTTGGCATTGTCAACCACAAATTCTTTGCCGGAGGTATAAATACCTTTTTGAATATCGGAGTGTTCTTCCAGAAGCACTCTCTCTTCGTCTGTAATTTTTCTCAGATGGTTCAGCAGTTCTTCNTTCATAGANATCTCCTGTTGNAAGATTGCAAATAAGGTCCCTTGATCTGTCAGAAAACGACCTTATATTTTTTCGGNTCTTCTTATATGATAGTATCAGAAAACAAAAAAGTCCATCAAAATCGACGGCAGAAATGGGGGGAATTATGAACAGGTATTATCTGGCGGTAGATATCGGGGCTTCGAGCGGGAGACATATGTTAGGGCATATGGAAGACGGNACNATGAAGCTGGAGGAAATCTACCGGTTTGAAAACGGAATGACAAATAAGGACGGTAAGCTTTTGTGGGATACCGGTCATCTCTTTGAGGAAATTGTAAACGGCATGAAGCGGTGTGCTGCGACCGGAATGATTCCGGAGAGCATGTCAATTGACACATGGGCGGTTGACTATGTGCTGCTGGATGAACAGGACAGCGTACTCGGAGAGACTTACGGGTATAGGGATGAGCGCACCAAGGGAATGGATGAATGCGTATACGAAAAAATTGCCGAGGACGAGCTGTATGCCATGACAGGAATCCAGAAGCAGAGTTTTAATACGATCTATCAGTTGATGGCAGACAAAAAGCAGAGACCGGAGATTTTAGCGCAGGCAAAAACATTTTTGATGCTTCCCGATTATTTTCAGTTCCTGCTGACCGGAATAAAAGCATCGGAATACACGAACGCGACTTCCACGCAGCTCGTCAGCCCTGATACAAAGCAGTGGGACAAAGAGCTGATCTGCAGGCTTGGCTATCCGGAACACATGTTTCTTCCGCTTCGGACACCGGGAACCGAGGTCGGAAATCTGAAAGAAGAGATTGTAAAAGAGGTCGGATTTGACTGTAAGGTTGTCATGTGCAGCAGTCAC
The DNA here is from genome assembly GCA_014804775.1 of Roseburia sp. Taxonomy (GTDB): domain Bacteria; phylum Bacillota; class Clostridia; order Lachnospirales; family Lachnospiraceae; genus Roseburia. The sequence goes on from JAAUZB010000050.1 coordinate 40,517, forward strand.
GACACGGCGGCAGCAGTCATGGCAGTGCCAAAGTCAAAGACGGCGGCCAGCGAAGATATTTTATATCTCAGCTCGGGTACGTGGTCACTGATGGGAGTGGAGCTGGAAAAGGCTGACTGCAGTGAAAAGAGCCGCAAGGCAAACTTTACGAACGAGGGCGGTTATGATTACAGATTCCGCTACTTAAAAAATATCATGGGACTTTGGATGATCCAGTCTGTGCGCCACGAGCTGAATGACAGATATTCTTTCGCCGGACTTTGTCAAATGGCGGAGGAGTGCCACGATTTTCCGTCGCGGGTCAATGCAAATGACAGCTGTTTTCTGGCACCGCAGAGCATGACGGAGGAAATTAAGGATTACTGCCGCAGGACGAATCAGATGGTTCCGGAGACGGTGGGAGAAATTGCCGCTGTGATCTATCAGAGTCTTGCCGACTGCTATGGAGAAACGGTGCGCGAGATTGAGAGGAACACCGGAAAGACATATAGCGAGATTTATATTATCGGAGGGGGAGCCAACGCGGCGTATCTGAACCGGCTTACGGCAAAATCCACGGGAAAGACAATTTATGCCGGCCCGGGTGAGGCGACGGCGATTGGAAATATCATGGCTCAGATGATAAAAGATCACGAGCTTGCAGATCTGTCCGACGCAAGAGACTGTGTACTTCGGTCTTTTGAGATAAAAGAATACACTGAAAAGGGGGATTAAAATTATGACAACAGAAAGATATGCATTTGCAAAAGAAGCGTTTGCGGCAATCGGGGTGGACACGGATGCAGCGCTTGAGACACTGAAAAACGTACCTGTTTCCATGCATTGCTGGCAGGGAGACGATGTGATCGGATTTGACCATGAAGGTCCGCTTACAGGTGGAATCCAGACGACCGGAAATTATCCGGGAAAGGCGAGAACGCCGCAGGAGCTGATGGCGGATATGGACAAGGCGATTTCTCTGATTCCGGGTAAGAAAAAGATCAATGTCCATGCGTGCTATGCGATTTTTGAGAATGGAGAATCGGCAGACCGCGACAAGCTTTTGCCGAAGCATTTCGCAAAGTGGGTAGAGTTTGCAAAAGAGAGAGGGATGGGTCTTGACTTCAACCCGACGTTCTTTTCACATCCAATGGTAAAAGACGGGCTGACGCTTTCAAGTCCTGATGAGAATGTGCGAAAGTTTTGGATCGAGCACGGAAAAGCCTGCATCCGCATTTCCCAGTATTTTGCGGAGGAGACAGGTGTGCCGTGTGTCATGAACATCTGGACCGGAGACGGATTCAAAGATGTGCCGGCGGACCGTATGGGACCGAGAATGCGCTACAAGGATTCGATCGAACAGATTCTTGCGGAGCCGTTTGACANGGACAAAGTGAAACCGTGTGTGGAATCCAAGGTGTTCGGTATCGGCGTGGAATCCTACACCGCGGGCTCGGCAGAGTTTACGCTTTCCATGGCAGCCATGAACGATGGATGCCTGCCGCTGATGGACAACGGTCACTATCATCCGACAGAGTATGTGTCAGACAAAATTCCTGCGATGCTCTGCTTCTATCCGGAGATCGCACTCCATGTGACGAGAGGTGTGAGATGGGATTCCGACCATGTGCTTTTGCTTGACGATGAGACAAAGGAGATCGCCAAAGAGATCGTGCGCTGCAACGCCCTAGAGCGCGTCTACATTGCACTCGATTATTTCGACGCGAGCATCAACCGTGTGTCCGCATGGGCGATCGGAATGAGAAGCTTCCAGAAAGCTCTTATGATGGCACTGTGCACGCCGAACGAGTCACTGAAGAAGCTGCAGGATGAGAGCCGTTTTACGGAGCTTATGGCGATGCAGGAGGCGGTGAAAATGCTGCCGTTCGGAGATGTGTGGAATTATTACTGTGAAAAGAGCGGTATTGTCGGTGACTTTGACGTGTTTGGTGAAGTGAAAAAATACGAGGATGAAGTGCTCAGCAAACGAGACTGATAACTGTAAAAAATGATGAAAGGATGCAGATCATGAAAGTATTAGAAGCGAAATTTGTACAGGGATTTATCCGCATGTGCAACGACGGATGGGAGCAGGGCTGGCATGAGAGAAACGGCGGAAATCTGACCTACCGCATCAAAAAAGAAGAAGTGGAATCCGTAAAGGAAGATCTGAAAACAGATGGCGAGTGGAGAGAGATCGGAACATCCGTGCCGAAGCTGGCAGGAGAATATTTTCTTGCGACCGGAAGCGGCAAGTATTTTCGGAATGTCATTTTAGATCCCGAGGATTCTATTGCGATCGTTGAGATTGATGAAAAAGGGGAGAATTACCGCATCTGCTGGGGACTGGTGAACGGCGGAAGACCGACGAGCGAACTGCCGAGCCATCTGATGAACCATGAGGTGAAGATGCAGGCGACAAACGGTGCGCACCGCGTGATCTACCATGCGCACACCACCAATGTGATCGCGCTCACCTTTGTGCTCCCGCTTAAGGATGAGATATTCACGAGAGAGCTTTGGGAGATGGCGACGGAGTGTCCGGTCGTATTTCCGAGCGGGATCGGTGTGGTAGGCTGGATGGTGCCGGGCGGCAGAGACATCGCCGTAGCGACCAGCGAATTGATGAAACAGTATGACGTTGCAATCTGGGCACATCACGGGATGTTTGCATCAGGAGAGGACTTTGATCTGACATTCGGTCTGATGCACACGGTAGAGAAATCTGCGGAGATCCTTGTGAAGATGCTTTCCATGAGACCGGACAAACTGCAGACCATCAGTCCGCAGAATTTCCGCGATCTTGCAGTAGATTTTAAGGTGACGCTGCCGGAAAAATTCCTCTATGAAAAGTAGTGGAAAACGAGTAAAATATAACTGTTAAGAACAGTTATAAATAAAAAAGAAAAGAGAGGGCTTTACAATGGTGAATCGTTTTGTACTGAATGGAATTTCTTATCACGGAGCAGGGGCGATCAAGGAGATCCCCGGAATCATCAAGAGCAAGGGATTAAACAAGGCATTTGTTGCCTCCGATCCCGATCTGGTGAAATTCGGAGTGACGGCAAAGGTCACGGGACTTCTGGATGCAGAGGGGATGGCATACGAGGTATATTCCGACATTAAGCCGAATCCNACGATTGAAAACGTAAAGGCAGGCGTGGCTGCATACAAGGCTTCCGGCGCTGACTATATGATCACGATCGGCGGCGGTTCCTCTATGGATACCGGAAAAGCGATCGGAATCATCATCAACAANCCNGAATTTGAGGATGTGCGTTCTNTGGAGGGTGTNGCTCCGACAAAGAATAAGACCGTGTTTACCATCGCCGTTCCGACNACNGCAGGTACNGCTGCAGANGCGACGATCAACTACGTGATCACGGACGTTGAGAAAAAGAGAAAATTCGTGTGCGTGGATGTCAACGATATCCCGGATATCGCTATCGTNGATCCGGAGATGATGTCAAGCATGCCAAAAGGACTGACAGCNGCTACCGGTATGGATGCNCTGACACATGCGATCGAGGGNTACACGACAAANGCNGCATGGAGACTGGCTGACTGCCTGAATCTTGAGGCGATCAAACTGATCTCCGAGAATCTGCGCGGAGCTGTGGAGAATACGACAGAAGGACGTGAGGGCATGGCACTCGGTCAGTTCGTGACCGGCATGGCATTCTCCAATGTAGGACTTGGTATCGCGCACTCTATGGCGCATACATTGGGCGCTGTCTACGATACACCGCACGGTGTGGCATGTGCAATGATGCTCCCGATCGTGATGGAGTACAATGCGGAGACGACCGGCGAGAAGTTTAAAGACATTGCAGAGGCGATGGGCGTAGATACGACAGGTATGTCTCAGGAAGAGTACAGAAAAGCTGCTGTGGAAGCAGTGCGCAAGCTTTCTGCAGATGTCGGAATCCCGTCAAAGCTAGAAGCACTGAAAGAGGAAGATCTCGATTTCCTTGCAGAGTCAGCATNTGCAGATGCATGCTGCCCGGGCAATCCNAAAGANACCTCGGTGGAGGATTTAAAAGGGCTGTTCCGCAAGCTTATGTAAGAGAGAAAATGTAAAANGTATGAAAATACGGCATGACCCGGATGGGGCATGCCGTGTTTTTAGATAATGATCCCTTTCCGCCGGTATTCTGTCGGCGTCATTTGCATCTGTTTTTTAAAGATGCGGATAAAATACTCTGTAGTCTCATATCCGACCTGATTGGCAATATTTGTAACGGAGAGNTTGGTGTCCTGAAGCAGNACCTGAGCCTTTTCCAGACGTACCTGCTGTACGATCTGGGTAAAAGATTTNCCGGTGGTGGATTTGATCAGCCGGGAGGTGTACTCGGGCGTATAATGAAATTTTTCGGCNATCTGGTCTAAGGTTACAGTTGCAAAATTATCCTGGATAAACTGNAGAAGGGCAAAGCGCTGAACGTCTGCCTTCTGCGTAAAGGTGGGCACTTCNATGCTTTTTTCATAGTTGCGGATCAAAAGACCGAATATGAGCATCAGNGTATAGGAGATCATCTGATCCCAGTAGAGGGACTGATTCACCGATTCCCAGTACATATAGAGNACGNNCCGCNGGATCTCATAGTCGCTGCCCGTGTGAAAAATAATATAATCGTTTCCGTTTTCAGAATAGATATTGTTCAGAAAGAAAGCGGAGAGAAGATTCGGGTTNCTCAAAAAATTAAAGAAAATATTATGCAGGGTNCTTTTNCGGATCAGACAGTTAAAAACNANACTTTCGTCAAATACNCTGANNGANTGTTTGATTCCGGGCGGAATAATGCANATATCTCCCATGGCAAGNCTGNNTTTGTTGNNGCTGATNGTCTGGTCNCAGGTGCCGTCGTAGACNTANANCAGNTCAAAAAAGGTGTGATCGTGNANGATCGGCGGNNNGTATCTNTTGTGNCGCATCGTGANGATGGAGGCNCGCTGNGCCGGGTCAAAGNAAAACGAGTCTTCANAGCGCGGTGGNATCGTNTTTGNGATTTCGGGAACAAGGAGATGTCTTTCATACACTTTGTTCAGATCCANCTCAGCAAGGAATTTNTTGAGAGAATATTCNTGCTGCCNTGCATAGTAATATTTNCGGTAAAANATCTCGTCTTCATTCATTTTGTANATCTCACTTTTNAGTGNCTCANANTCCATNANAGANTCCTCCTANATANAATNTCAAAAAAGNACATATTATANANAACNATATTAACATTAGTATCAAAAAATGTCAATTGATTTGGTTTTGNTAAACAATTGAAAAGTATNTCAGGAAGACTACAATAGAATTATCAAAAAGATGAACGAATGAAGTCCAATGCAGGAAATATCGGAGAAAGGATAAGGCATATGGGAAAGAATGTGATCGTCGAAGTAAAGAATATGGATAAACATTTCGGTTCTACGATTGCCCTAAATAATGTCAGCATTGAAATCAGACGGGGCGAGATACAGGGACTGATCGGAGAAAACGGCTCCGGCAAATCAACGGTAACTTCCATCATATCCGGCATGCAGAAAGCGGATAAAGGAGAGATGTTTTTCGAGGGAAAGAAATGGGAACCGGTTTCAATGCTCTGGGCGTTGGAAAAAGGAATCGGGATGATCGTACAGGAAAACGGAACGGTGCCTGGTATCACGGTTGCCGAAAATATCTTTCTTGGGGAAACGGACCGCTTTAAAGTCTGGGGAAAAGAAGGAAAGAAATGGGGCGTTGTCAACAGAAAGGAGATGGTGCAGAAGGCACAGCAGGCATTGGATGACATTGGCGCTTCCCATATCAAGGCGGGGCAGATGACAGCGATGCTTGATATGCAGGATCGGAAGCTGATCGAAATCGCAAGGATCATGGCAAAGAGGCCGGAGCTTTTGGTGGTGGATGAGACCACAACGGCACTCTCCCAGATCGGGCGCGATATCATCTACAAAATCATGGAGCAGATGAAACAGGAGAACAAAGCAGTTGTCTTTATCTCCCATGATCTGGATGAGATCATGAATGTCTGCGACGCACTCACCGTGTTGAGAGACGGAAAGATCATCGTGACATTCGCAAAGGAAGAGTTTGATGAGGACCGGATCAAGACAAGTATGATCGGAAGAGAGATGCAGGGAGATTATTACCGCAGCGATTATGACGGCAGCTATGACAGCGAGGTCGTAATGGAATTGAAAGGGGTAAATCTGGGAGANCAGTTAAAAGACTTTGACCTGCAGATACATAAAGGAGAGATNTTAGGTATCGGGGGACTTTCCCACTGCGGNATGCATACTCTGGGCAAGGTGCTTTTCGGAGCAAAGAAACCTTCCTCCGGAAGCGTTTTGATCCGCGGCAGGGCNCTCAAAAACGANGCCGATGCCATGAAAGAGCAGATNGGCTANGCGGCAAAAGACAGGGACACCGAATCCCTCTGCCTGAATGCNAGCATACGTGACAATATCGCGATTGGCGGATTCAACCGGTTCGCCGCCCGCAACTTCTGGGTGCTTCCCGGAAAAGAAAAGAAATACGTGCANAAGCAGATCNGCGANCTGAGCATCAAATGTGCAGAGATGAACCAGTATGTATCTGCATTGTCGGGAGGCAATAAGCAGAAGGTNGTGTTTGGAAAATGGATCGGACGCGGAAGCGANATTCTGGTTCTNGACTGTCCGACAAGAGGTGTGGATATCGGCGTAAANCAGGCGATGTACCAGCTGATGTATCAGATGAAAAAGGAAGGAAAATCCATTGTGATCATTTCCGAGGAAATGGCAGAGCTGATCGGAATGTCAGACCGGCTGGTCATTATGAAGGACGGAGAGATCAAGAAGGAATTTCCGAGAAGCAGCACATTAAGCGAGTCGGATATCATCCAGTATATGATTTAGGAGGAGAGCGGAAATGAAAAATTACAAGTTGAAAAAATATATTATGAATTTGACTCCTCTGTTTGGACTGGCAGCACTGTTTGTCGCATTTATAATCATCGGTACAGTACAGGATATCAATATCAGCTACGGCATGAAGAATATCATCAACCAGTCTGTGGTTGTGGCGGTTGTCGCCACAGGAGCTATTTTCATCTATACGCTTGGCTCCTTTGATATCAGCCTCGGCGCATCCGTCGCAGTGAGCGCGCTGCTTGGCGGAATGGTCTATAACAAAACGGAGAATATCTGGATCATGGCGCTTGTGTGCATCGGCGTTGCAGTATTTGTGGGACTGTTTAATTCACTGCTTGCCTCCGTGTTCAACCTGCCTGTCTTTGTAACAACGATCGCAATGCTGAGTGTGCTGAACGCTCTGGTACTGGTACTGATCAAGATCAACGGAACAGGTTCTGAGATCGCAGTTCCGTCAGCGGCGGTAAANCCGATGAACAATACACCGTTTAAGATNGCAGTTTTGCTGCTGTTTGTCCTGCTCTGTGTTGTGATCTTCAGCTTTACGAAAATAGGACGCATGCAGAAATTCCAGGGAGGNAATCCTATCTGTGCAAAGCTGAGCGGNGTATCGGAAAAGAAGATGGCAGTCATCGCATTTGCCTTATCGGGAATCGGTGTAGGACTTGGAGCGTTTCTGTCGATCATATATGCCCCCACANTGACCAAAAACACTGCATCAAGCGTGGGAATGGATGTCATCATCGCCATTGTGTTTGGAGGAATGCCGGTATCCGGCGGTGCGAGAAGTAAAATCTATGCAGCAGTGATCGGTGCNTTTTCCATGACGCTGCTCAGCCAGATCATGGTGATGTTCAATCTGAACTCNGGAATCGGACAGATGGTAAAGGCAGCNATTTTTATTCTGGTCGTATTTTTGGCAACCAGTGATCAGAGAGGAAAAATGCTTCCGAGATAACAGGTATTTAGTGGAGACACTTAATATACAATAAAAAAAGAATGGAGGAACAATCAATGAAGAAGTTTTGGGCATTGCTGCTGACGGCAGCTATGACAGTGACAATGCTGACTGGATGCGGCGGCGGAGACGGNGGNTCGCAGACAGGANGCAACNCGGGAAACNNCGTTAGTGACACACAGAATGCAGGAGGCGACGCACAGCAGGGGGATCAGCAGTCGGATCTTGACATGAGCCAGACTGTAAAGATGGGAATTCTGGTATCCGATGCNACATCTGCAGAGGCGCTTGCATTCCGCANCTATTACACAGAGTACATCCAGAAACAGTACAACGTAGAGNTGATCTACTCNGACGAGCTGACCGATTCAGCAGGTGAGACATCTGCAATTGACACATTTATCGCAAACAACTGCAAGGCGATCATCTCTTTCTCATCCTTTGACCGTGCAGCACAGCTTGAGCAGTGCGAAGAGGCAGGCGTGTACTACGCAGTAGCAACAGGTACACTGACAGATGAAGAATACGAGACCTACAAGGGATATGAGCACTATGTAGGCGCGATAGGACCGTCTCTTGGCGTAGAGTTTGAGACCGGTTATGAAATGGCAAAATATTATCTTGATCAGGGAATGACTAACTTTGCAATCTTTGGAGGAGCGATCCCTTACTACACTGACATGCATATTTACCGTGCAGCAGGTATGATTGCGGCTATGGTAGATGCCGGAGGCGAGGGTGCAAACTATCAGGGAGCAACAGATGTGGGAGGCATTATCGGACAGATTTATGCGGACGGCGAAGTGAAAACAGGTGAGATCGGAACAGCCAACTTAGTAGGNTATGTGGGNGGATANGACATGGACGACGCATGGTTCGGAAAATGTGCACAGATGGCTCAGACACCGGATCTGCAGGTAATCCTTGCAGTAGGTAACGGTTCAGATTTCTTTGGAACAGCGATCGCAGGAACAGAAGTTAAAATTGCGAGCGTAGACGCTTATGCAAGCAGCTACGGCGAGGCGATGGGAGCAGGTATGCTTGACTACCTTGCAGGAAAATTCTCCGCCAGCATTGGACCGATCTTTATCGCAACTTACAGAGCGACACTGGGATCTCCGATACGCACAAATGACGGCAATGCACTTGCATTGAGCCAGGGTTACTGGGTCGCAACAAGCGCAGATGAGTTTAATACCTATTATGCAGTGGACAGCAGCGTGGAGTCACCTGCTTACACAAAAGAATTATTGGACACATTGTTGACGGCAGATTATGCAACATTTGAAGAATTTGTAGCTAATTACAGCTTTGAGGAAATTCAGAATATGTAACCAGTGGTAATCAGACAGCCGGCGGGAACAGATTACCCGCCGGCTGTCGGGATTTAGAGGTAAAGAGGACTGAGGATATGAAAACAAACAAAACAGGAGTTTTAAAAAAAATAGGCGGGATCGCGGGAATCCCCGCAGCGACCCTTCTGATCATGCTTGTTCTCTGCGGCATGCGGGGAGTCAGATTATTTGAAACGGAAGGAAACTGGATACTGTTTTTTAGAGCGACAGCATCCGTTATGCTTACAACTTTTGCCCTGTCACTGAACTTAAACAGCGGAAGATTTGATTTTTCGATTGGTTCAATTTCACTGCTGTCATCAGTGATCAGCGCGTCCGTCTGTACAGCGGCAGGGCTTCCTACCTCTGTGATGCTGATAATATCCATCGCAGCAGGGGCAGTTTTGGGACTTATATCAGGAGCGATTTATGTCATAGTGAAATTNCCGCCGATCATTGTATCTCTCGGTGTTGCGTTATTTTACGAAGGACTCGCTTTTGCGATCACAAAAGGATACGGCGTTTCGTTTGTGGCAAATCTTGAACTGACAAGTTTCCCAAGTGTGATCAATTATGTGCTGGTGATCGTGTTCGGTCTGCTNATTTTTATCTTACTCTTCGACCATACACAGTTCGGCTATGACTACAAGGCGCTGCTGTCCGGACAGAAGGTATCTGTCAATACGGGAATCAAAGANATCCCGAATGCAGTGTGCTGCTATACGATTGCCGGAGCGTTGATGGGAGTGGTCGGATTTATGAGTGCTACCAACACGGGAACGATACAGATGGCATTAAATTTCGGCTCCATAGGAGTAATGTTTACAGCATTCCTGCCGATGTTTATCGGCGGATTTATCGGAAGATTCTGCAATGAAAAAATCGGCTATCTGCTCGGTGCAGTCACGACGGCATTTATTTCTTTGACCTATGCAAGGCTGAATGTCGATGCATCCATACAGCAGATNATAACAGCGCTGATTCTGGTAGGATTTNTGATTTACCTTAACAATGAAAACAAAGTGATAGANCTTGTCACACTGAAAAAATATATCAATAAGAATAGGAATGGTGAATAATGAAGTATCAGGCAGTTATTTTTGATCTGGACGGAGTGATCTGTTTTACAGACCGGTATCACTATCTCGCATGGAAAAAGATGGCGGATGATCTGGGAGTTTATTTTGATGAGGAGATAAACAACCGGCTTCGGGGAGTCAGCCGGATGGAAAGNCTTGAGATCATNCTGGAAAAATACGACGGAAATCTGACGGAGGAAGAAAAGCTTGCTCTGGCTGAAAAGAANAATCAGCTTTATGTGGANCTTCTCTCCCAGATGACGGAAAAGGATNTGTCCNCAGAGGTGGCAGAGACGTTGGAGGAGCTGAGGAAAAAGGGNATCAAACTGGCGATCGGCTCTTCCAGCAAAAATGCAAAATATATTTTANANCGGCTNGGTCTGAAAGATTACTTTGACGCGGTAAGTGACGGAACNAATATCTCNAAGTCAAANCCNGACCCGGAGGTGTTTTTAAAAGCNGCAGANTTNCTNCAGAAGAAACCGGCAGAATGCCTTGTGGTTGAGGATGCGAAAGCGGGAGTTGCTGCGGCGAACAANGGATGTTTTGACAGTGCAGGNTTGGGAGAAGCGGCATCCTGCGAGGACGTTACNTACGGNATGNAATCCTTTNGAGATTTATTAAAAATAGTATAAAATGGTAGACGGATTGTGAAAGAGCAGCTGTCTATAGAATGTGAGGAAAATATGGACCTGAAAAANAAGCCTTTTAATTTAAATGATGCGGATATTGCATGGGTGGAGAAAACNCTTGAGAAGATGACTCTGGAGGAAAAAATCGGACAGCTGTTCTGCCCGATCGGCTATTCGACAGAGCCGGAGTATCTGGACATGCTGCTGGGATTTCACATAGGGGGACTTTTCTTCCGTGACGGTGTCGGCGAGGAGATGAGAAGAACNTTTGCNTATGCNCAGACGCACTCTAGGATTCCGCTCCTGATCCCGTCAAATCTGGAAGCNGGAGGAGACGGGGCAGCCACGAACGGAACCCCTTACGGAAANCAGATGTCATGTGCGGCTGCTGGGGATGAGAAGTATGCNTACCGGCTCGGAAATATTGCCTGCAGCGAAGCGTCCGCACTTGGNATNAACTGGGCGTTTGCTCCGGTTGTCGATATTGACATGAATTATCACAANCCGATCACNAATGTGAGAACTTACGGAAACGATCCCGAGACCGTTTACNGNTATGCAAAGGAATATATGAGNGCAGCTTCGGAGTGCAATGTCGCTGTGTCGATCAAGCATTTCCCCGGAGACGGCGTAGACGAGNGNGACCAGCATCTGCTCACGTCTGTCAACAGTCTGTCCATGGAGGAATGGGATAAGACATTCGGAAGNGTATATAAAAGANTGATCGANGACGGGGCGATGTCCGTCATGGCNGGGCATATCGCNATGCCGGCTTATCAGATGCATTTCAATCCGGAAAGTGCNGGNCGCATGATACCGGCNTCCCTTTCCAAAGAGCTNTTAAATNANCTGTTGCGGGATAAACTCGGATTTAACGGATTAGTNATTACNGANGCNACGCCGATGGTNGGCTTTACCTCTGCAATGGCAAGGGAGAAATCCGTNCCGCTTGCGATCGAGAACGGATGNGACATGTTCCTGTTTAATAAGGATNTGGCGGAAGATTACCAGTTTATGATCGACGGTTATCGCAGNGGAATCCTGTCCGAACAGCGTCTGNTNGATGCCAACAGGCGGATTCTTGCCATGAAGGCAGCNCTTAAGCTGCATCTGCGCAGCGAAGANGGAACGCTGGTTCCGGAGGCTTCCGATATNCAGNTNTTAAGGTGNCCNCAGCATATANTATGGGCAAAAGANNTGGCGGACGCATCTGTGACNCTGGTGAAGGACACGCAGAANCTTCTGCCNGTNAATGCNGAAAAATATCCGCGNGTTCTGCTCGAAATTCTTGGAGATTTTCCTTCCAATGACCGCGTGCTCGGACAGATGAAGGAGGANCTTGAGAAAAGAAAATTCCAGGTTTNCGTCTATGAAAAAGAAAACTTTGATATGGGNGTTGACAATGTAAAAAGTTTTAAGGAAAAGTATGATCTTGTCATTTATATCGGAAATGTNGAGAATGCNAGCAATAAAACGACCAACCGGCTGAACTGGTATACCTTCTGGGGACAGGGAAATAATGTGCCGTGGTTTGTGGATGAGGTTCCGACGCTTTTTATCAGCGTGGCAAANCCCTACCATCTGCTGGATGTGCCGATGATAAAGACTTATATCAANTGCTACTCCAACAATGAATTTGTCATTCGNGCTGTGGCAGACAAGATAACGGGAAAGAGTGAGTTCAAAGGNAAGAACCCGGTAGACCCATTCTGTGGTAGAANAGAANTGACATATTAGCAGCNGCTGNANGAAATAGCAGCTAAAAGGANGGTGGATATGAAGATAGTACATTTAANAGCGAACCACATGAAAAATCCGCTTGGCTATGATTTCCCGTATCTTGTTTTGTCGTGGAAGATCACAGACGCCGATTCAGACAGTCTTGACAGTGTGCAGGTGACGGTCTCGGAACAGGAAGACATGAGTATGCCGGTTTATGACAGCGGCATCATGCACGGATTTGCGCAGTGTCAGATGGAAGTNCCGATCACATTGTGTGCCAGAACGCGCTATTTCTGGAANGTCACAGCAAAAATGCCGTCAGGGGAGACTGTGGAGAGCGAAANCGCGTGGTTTGAAACTGCGAAACAGGAAGAAGCATGGGAGGCAAAATTTATCTCCGTACCGGAGGATAAAGAGCGGATGCCGGTTATGTACCGCNATTTTTCGGTNNCGGANCAGATNAAAAAAGCCAGACTCTATATTTTTGGNGCAGGACTTTATGANGTGGAGGTCAACGGCAAAAAAGCAGGGGACGAATATCTGCTGCCGGGTTATCANTCCTATGATTTTCTGATGGAGTATCAGACGTTTGATGTTACGGATCTTTTGACATGCGGGGAGAACCGCATNAGTATTCTTCTGGGAGAAGGCTGGTACAAGGGAAGATTCGGATTTGACGATGTTTATCTTGATCTGTACGGAGACCGGAAGAAATGTATCGCGGAGCTTATCTGGGAGGATGAGACAGGCAAAGAGCAGCGGATCTGCACAGATGAAACATGGATGGCGCATACAAGTTCGATCGGCACGAACGGAATCTACGACGGAGAGGTGCAGGACGATACATGGGAAGAAACCCCGCTTGCCGTCGAGGTACTGATGGACGGTACGGAGCTTTTGACGGAACGCTCCAATCCGCCGATCCGAAAAGTGGAAGAGTATCTGCCNGTATCGGAGGAAACCCNAAAAGACGGATGTCTGCTGGATTTCGGAGAAAGCATTACCGGCTGGGNAGAATTCACAGGTCAGCTAAAGAAGGGGCAGCAGATCAGGCTTCTGTACGGGGAAGTACTGCAGAACGGGGAGTTCTATAGGGACAACTTACGGACGGCAAAGGCAGAGTTTGTCTATACTTCCGACGGAACGGAAAAGACAGTGCGCCCNCATTTTACATATTACGGATTCCGATATGTCAAAGTAGAGGGATTGGAAGCAGATCAAAAGCTTTCATTCTGCGCATACCGCATCATGTCNGATATTGAAGANACAGGGAAGATCGAAACCTCAAACGAAAAGGTAAACCGGCTGTTTGCCAATACGGTCCGCTCGCAGAAATGNAATTTTCTGGATATCCCCACAGACTGTCCGCAGCGTGACGAGCGCATGGGATGGACCGGNGACGTGAATATCTTTGCACAGACGGCGTGCTTCCATATGGACAGCAGCGCATTCTTCAGACATTATGCGAGGAGCCTGTATCCGGAACAGAAGCTGCTGAACGGAGCGGTACCGTTTTTTGCACCGCGTCCTAAGGTTCCGGTCAGAGAGAATACAAATCCGTTTTATCTGGACGGGGGAGCATGTGCATGGGCAGATGTGGCAGCGATGCTTCCGTGGATCTTATACAGCTACTATGGCGACATCAGCATGCTGAAGGAACAGTATCCGATGATGAAACTGTGGGTGGAATATGTGCGCAAAAGGTCAGAACAGAATGAGGTTCCTTATCTGTGGCAGAATGACAGACAGCTGGGAGACTGGCTTGCGCTGGATAACGGAAATATATACAACCCTGTCGGAAAAACGGACAGTGCATTTTTGGCATCCGCATGGTATTATCAGTCCACCGCTACGCTTACTAAGGCGGCGGCAGCGCTTTCTCTTAAGGAGGATGAAGCGGTATACCGGAGACTGGCGGAAAACATCCGCAGCGCATTTATCAAATTTTATTTTACAGAAGAGGGACAGCTGAATACCGAGCTCACACAGACGGCGTGTGCATTTTTGCTATATATAGGGCTGTATCCGGAAAATGCGAAAGAAAATCTTGTGGAGAACCTTAAGAGACTGATCGAAGAAAACAACGGTCACTTAAATACCGGATTTATCGGTACGCCGGTGCTGTGTCCTGCGTTATCAGAACACGGACTTGGAGCCCTTGCCTACGATCTGCTTTTAAATGAGGGATATCCCAGCTGGCTCTTTGAGGTGAATCAGGGAGCGACCACGGTGTGGGAGCGGTGGAATTCACTGGACGAAAACGGAGTCATAAGCGGAACAGGAATGAACAGTCTAAACCATTATGCCTACGGAAGTATTGCAGACTGGATGTACCGGTATATGTGCGGTTTTCGGCCAGACATGGCGGGAGATGTCAAGATGACGGTAAAGCCGATGCCGGATGAACGGTTTTCCTTTGTAAAAGGGAGCTTTGATTCTGTCTTCGGGACATATCGAAGCGAGTGGACTTACAGTGAAGAGAAGGGCTTTTCCTATTTGATCGAAATACCTTTTTTCGCAAATGCAAGGGTTGTGTTTCCAAACGGGAAAAGTCATCTGCTGAACAGCGGGACTTACCGCTTTGATCAAAATGGAGAATGCCTATGAAAATTGCTGTATTGATCGGTGGGATTGCATATGAAGTTCAAAGGCGCCTGCTGGAAGGCATTGTAGAATATGCAAAGAAACAGAAGATCGATATTTATGTGTTTACCTGCAACGGTGATATCTATAAGCAGTCAGAGTATGGAATAGGAGAATTTCAAATCTACAGTCTTCCGGAGCTAAAGCAGTATGACGGTATCCTGTTTGCGAGGGATACGATCCAGAGCGAGCGGCATGCAGAGGCGCTTACGGAGAGGATCAGAGTCTCAGGGACACCGGTGGTCAGCATTGAAAGCCATATTCCGGGGATGCCGGTGTTATGTGTGGACAATAAAGAGGTGATGCGGGAAATGGTATCACATTTTATCGAGGTGCACGGTGTGAGAGAGATCTGTTATCTGTCGGGACCGAAACAGAATCCGGAAAGCATCGAGAGGCTGCAGGGAGTCCTTGAGGCGGCGGCAGAGCACGGTGTGATGCTCGATTCAGATCGTATTTTTTGCGGTAACTACTGGATTGACAGCGGGGAAGATCTTGTCAGGCAGTTGTCGGAGGAGCGGAAATGGCTTCCGGAGGCTATCATCTGTGCCAATGACGACATGGCGCTGGGGGCATATATTGAACTGAAGCGGCGTGGCGTGCAGCCGGGAAAAGACATTCTGATCTCAGGATTTGACCACACGTCCAATGCGGCAGATCTCATTCCGGCGATCGCAACGGTGGAAAAGCCACAGGCGCAGATCGGATATGAGGCATGCAGGATGCTTGTGGAAGGGAACGTGGAGAGCAGGACATTTCCGGTAAAATACTGTTGGCAGGGAAGCTGCGGGTGCACAGAAAACAGGAGCTATGATCTGCCGGAGGTACAGCTGCAGAGTGTGATGCAGAAGCTGTCTTCTGTTTCTATGGCGGAGATGAACAAAAATATGGCATCCGACTTGAACGACTGCGATAACTTTGAGGATTTTTGTGAGTGCCTGAAAATCTATATTGCCCAGCTCGACTTTTCTTTTGTATATCTGTGCCTGTGCGAAGAGAGTGTGTCGGAAGACAAAACGGAATATGATTATAAGACGAGAGAGAGCTATACGGAGAGAATGTATATTCCGATTGCATATGAGAGGGGGAAGTTTACAGAGTACTCCTATTTCTACTCCAGAGAACTTTTGCCGGAGGAATGTATAGAAAAGATGAGTGGAGAGGTACGTATCGTTGCGCCTCTTCATTTCAGAAAAAACTGTCTGGGATATGTGGTGATGTGCGGCAGTGAGCTGTTCTTTAACAATACGCAGTTCCAAAACTGGTTTATGAACATTTCGAGCGCGCTGGAGAACATTCACAGACAGGGAGAATTAAAGAGACTGGTTCGAAAACTGAACCACGTCTGGATGCTGGACAATCTCACACAGGTTTATAACAGGGCAGGTTTTTTCCACTATGCGAATGGGATTGTCGAAGAGTGCAGGCAGCGCAGGATTCCAATTGGAATCCTGTTTGCAGACATCAATAAGTTAAAATCAGTCAATGACACTTACGGACATGAGGAGGGCGATTTCTACATTAAATCCGTTGCCGATATGCTGAAGAAGCTGAAGAAAGAAGATCAGATCCTGATGCGCTATGGAGGCGATGAGTTTGTGGTTTTGGGGAAGATCACAGAACAGGCAGAGTTTGATGATCTGGTGGTGAAACTAAATCCGGAGCTTGCAGCATATGGGAAGCAGAATAAGAAAACGTATGAGATGAGTGTCAGCATAGGAGTTCAATCGGTGCTGATCTCAGAGGATTTTAAACTTGACAGGTTAATGGAGCAGGCTGACAGGGAAATGTACAATATGAAAAAAAAGAGATAACTGTGAAAGTGGAAAGCAGTTACGCAAAAGAAAGATAGGGAAACAATATGAGAAAAAGTATGTCTATTCAATGTAAGATCATGATAATTATGATCGTAATTTTGGTTGCAGTGCTGTTTAATGCTCTCACTGTCACGATGAATCTAAGGCAGATCAATAAGTCTGTGACGGAGATGAGCGAAGTCTATATTAATATTCAGGCACAGTACGGGGCGATAGGGAAAAAGACGGAGACAGTACAAAAGTATGTCAATATCCTGGCCGGAAGCTCGGATGAGGATCTTGAGATCGCAGGAGATATTTACGGTCTGTTGGAGCTTGAGATAGGAACAGTAAAGACAATGCTGGAGGATCTCGATGTCTATATTGCCCAGACGAACAACGATGAGATCATGTCACTGTATGAGGAATACCGCTCCGGATGCCTTTATCTGCTGGAATGTATGCAGACCTGCAGCCAGATCAGAAAAGAGGAGAGGATTCCGGCATCGAAGCTGTATCTGGGAACAGACGCAATGGCTGCTATTCTGGGGCAGGAGCAAGTGATCCTCTCGCTGGAGGATGCATTTGACCGAGGACTGCAGGCGTCACAGAAAAATGCAAGAAATGATATCAATATGGCAAACATCAGCAGCTTTGTCGTGTCTTTTGTCTGCGTGTTATGCGCAGTGGTGGCGATTTTCGTGATCTATCATTTACTCCTGAAGCCGGTAAAGCACATGAGCAGGAAGATGAAACAGATCGCTATGGCAGTGTCCGCCGGAAACGGAAATCTGACGGAACGCATGAAAGGAAAGAGAAATGATGAGATGGGACAGCTGGTGGAAAGCATCAACCATCTTTTAGAGGCATTTCAGCAGGTCATTGCCCGTATCAAGAAAAACTCTGTGTATATGGCGGAGATCGCAGACAGAGTCGATGTGCAGTTTACGGCGTCCAACGATAAGATCAGCGACCTCTCATCCGTGATGGAGCAAATGACTGCGGGAAGTGAAGAAATTTCGGCACTGGTGCATCAGATGCAGGGAGAAGTGCAGGGGATTTCCGGTGAAACGGAACAGATCACCGTAGAGATGGACAGCGGAATGACGTTTGCCACAGAGCTTCGGGAACGCGCCAGACAGATCCGAACCCAGACGATTGAGAGTAAAAAGTCGGCAGAGGAAATGGCGTCGTCGATTAGGGAGACGATGGAGACAAGCATACGGGAGAGCCGCAACATTGACAAGATCGAGGAACTGACCAAGACCATTTTAGACATCACGGCAAGGACAAATCTATTGGCGCTCAACGCTTCGATCGAAGCAGCAAGAGCAGGAGAGGCGGGCAGAGGTTTTGCGGTTGTCGCAGATGAGATCCGGACACTTGCCGATACCAGTAAACAGAACGCCACGGAAATACAGGCGTTGAATTACAAGGTCATCGCGGCAGTGCGTTCTCTGTGTGAATGCAGCGAGCGGTTGACGCAGTTTGTTGACAGCAAGGTGATGGATGATTACAAGAGCTTTGAGATGATGTCAGTGCGCTACATGGATGATGCCAATATCGTTTCAGAAATGATCGATAAGATTCAGAGCAATGTGGACCATATCGGCGGGCAGATCAATACTGTGCTTCAAAATATCGGTGGAATATCAAGCTCCGCGGAGGAGAGTTCTCTTGGAATACAGAGTGTGACAGGAAATGTTGTTGATCTGCTGGATGCAACAGGAAATATTTCGGACGAAAATCATCGGAATATGCAGGTGGTGATGGAGTTTAAGGATATCTCAGAAGGGTTTGTCGTAGAATAAAAATCAAAGAAAATTAAAAAGCAGCCGCTTTACGGTTTCTCATCCGTAAAGCGGCAGCTTTTTTTATGTGTGCCGTTAGGCACACATTTGCGCCTGGCGGCGCACATTTCAGCCGATATTCAGTCGGCGTGACATAATCTCAGGATTCATAGCTTCTGAGATGGCTGTATTTTTATCAATAATTCCCTGCTGATACAGCTTTAAGATACTGGTGTCCATAGAGATCATATTGTCTGCAGCCGAAGTATGAATGATGCCGTCAATCTGATGAACCTTCCTTTCCCGGATCAGATTGCGGATGGCAGGAGTCAAAACCATGATTTCGAAGGCGGGAACCATGGTGCCGTCCACAGAGGGGAGAAGCTTCTGGCTTATGACTGCCTGCAGAACGGAAGCAAGCAGGATGGAAACCTGATGCTGCTGGGAGGTGGAAAAGGCATCAATAATACGGTCAATCGTGTTGGACGCGCCGATGGTATGTAAGGAGGAAAAAATGACATGCCCTGTTTCCGCGGCGGTCATGGCAGTGCTGATGGTCTCATAATCTCTCATTTCGCCCAACAGAATGATATCGGGACTCTGCCGGAGCGCAGCCCGCAGGGCGGTAAGATAGCTGTCAGTGTCTGAGCGGATTTCGCGCTGTGAGACAATGCTTTTCTTGTGTTTGTGGAGAAATTCCAGTGGGTCTTCCAGTGTGATAATGTGCTCCTCACGCTCATGGTTGATTTTGTCAATAATACATGCCAGTGTGGTGGACTTGCCGCTGCCGGCGGGACCGGTCACAAGCACCATGCCGTGATTCGTATTGGCAAGCTCCATCACGGCATCCGGGATCATCAGGTCTTTCGGATTTGGCAGATGAAAAGCGATGACACGGATGACTGCGGAATATGACCCGCGCTGTTTAAATGTGCATACGCGGTAGCGGGAAACTCCCCGTATTGCCAGAGAAAAGTCGTCGTCGCCCCGGTGTGCAAAGTTGCTGATTTCCCGTTCTGCGAGGGCATAGATTGCAGTGACAAATGCAAGTGTATCCTGCGGTAAAAGGATGGTGTCGTCCAGATTGGTGATCACGCCCTTCAGCTTATAGGTAATTGGGCGTCCGGCAACTATAAAAATGTCGGAGGCTCCTTTGCGTGTGATTTCTTCTAAGATTCTTTTGACGTCCATGGTGAACTCCCTTCTTTCATAAAATTTTATTTGTTATTGTTTGTCTGTACTGTCTTCCACTGGGTGATCCGATAAAAGGAATCAGTCTTCGTGGCAGGATATTGAAGCTCTATGACAACGACCAGCTGCTGATTGTCTGTGACCGGCTCCACATACGAAAAGAGGTACTCCCCTTCACTGTCGCTCCAGGTTCCTTCCGCTGCATCTGAGACCAGAGAAAAGGCATTTGCATAGTATTCTGCGGCGTTATCGCAGGAATTGTAGGCAGTTTGAAGAGCCTGGTCAATGGAAACGAGCCTGTCATTCGCATTCTCCTGGGCATGATAGTATGCCATTCCCCGCTCTGCAACCCGTCTGCTCAAACGGTAATCCGAATTGGCAGTCAGCAGTGAGAGGGCAGAGAACGTGGCAATGCAGATCATGATAAAGGTCAGAAGAATGGAAGAAAACCCAAAATTAGAATGTCTTTTTTTCATTGTTGCAATCCTCCGTCTGTATCTTCAGGGGTCAAAGGTATATACCGGCAGGCAGTGATATCGTAGAGTTCCTCGGTGTCCCTGTAACAGGTAATCTGTGCTTTATATAGATGCGGAGAGACATCACTTTCGGGGATGAGACAGACCGCAACGGAATAAACGGAATCTTTTTCGGGACAGTCGAGAAANTCCTGATCCAGATANATCACAACGGAATCTTCCGTAGAGGCAGCATATTCATATTGGGANAGCAGAGGGGTCAGCGNGCCGTCCCCGCTCTCAAAAATGCTGGCTGCACTGGTACAGGCAGTGACCGCACGGTGCAGGTCACTNGTCTGCANNGTCAGCCGGTATGTCTTACTGAAAAACTGAAGACATATGGAAAGAAGTATGGAAAAAAACAGGATATTTATCATAATTTCCATTAGGAACAGGTGGTTTTGGTGTGAACTANGTCTTTGCATCGNAATCCTCCTAATTGGTATGTACGGAAAGATACAGAGGAACAACGGTTCCGTCNGTTCCCGTAACGGTAAACTGAAACAGGTCAGACTGTATCATTTCCGGGGTGAAATCNGCAAGAGGGATGATTTCCTGACCGGCGCCGGGNGTATAAANCGATTGCTCAGATACGAANAGTTCCCGNAGAGCTGCCGTCATAACAGTAAATGTAAGTGGTATAAATTACGCCGCCATTTTCTGTTGNAAGNGACAGTGCAGGAATGCCGTCCAGTTCGGATACNGTGATACAGGAGGCACAGTCATTCTGGCGTATTTTTTCTGTAATATANGAGGAAGCAGTNCGGANCTCATAATTATAGTCCATGCTNTCNGCCGTATTCTGNTATTGTCTTGCACCGATCAGGACAAGCAGGAAAGCNGTTGCNGCAAACATCGTAAACAGTGCGGCGACGAAAACGGTATCAATTTTGTGGGAGTTTGTATGCAGTCGTAACATGACATCAATCCCTTTCTATAATGATCGTATTCGGACGAAGGTTCGAGCCGATATAGCGATAGTCAATAAAGTAACGGTCACTGTTATAGGTTAGTCCATAATTCTCCTTTAANTAGTCCAGATCGGGCGGATAGGCCCCTTCCANTGCATAGCACTGCGTGATGCTGCGCTCTAACGCATTGGATAAAATCTCCGTTTCCCGCTCGCGGTTTGTGGATGCCAGAGAAGTAGATGCTGCGATGAGAATACACAGCGCAACAGCCAGAAGCAGGGCGGGAAAGAGTGCAGAAATATGAAATTTTTTCTTTTTTAATGAAAAAAGCATAGCATCCTCCCTANTNATCCGATGCTGGACATGATGCCCAACAGCGGGAGTAAAAANGAGATCAGGATCAGNCCGATCAGAAAGCACAGGATAATGACCAGTGTCGGCTCTAATGCTGAAATAAAGCGGTCTACAAGATGTTCGGATTCCTCATCGTAAGCGGTAGAGATATGCTTCATNATGTCATCCATGGCGCCGGTTTTNGAGCCGATGGAAATCAGTCCGGCGTGCATCTGGGAAAAGATGCCGGCGTGCAGCAGCGCATGAGGAAAGGTTTCTCCGTTTTTGACAAGGTCCCTGCATTTGCGGATTTTTTCCTGTATATATGGATTGCCGACCAGTGTTTCGGACAGCTCAAGACTCTGATCTGTGTCCAGGCCGCTGGTAAGTGCAAGATACATACAATTGGCAAAGCGTCCGGATGAAATAGACTGGGAAAGTCTGTTTTTCCAGAGTTGTTTTTTTCCGCAGTTTGTGTGGCAGAACACCCATATAAAAACGGCGAAGATCAGAATCAAAATTACCAGTAATCCCATATAGCGGTTTAGCAGGTTGCTGATATTCAGCATGATCGCGGCAGTACCGGTCAGACTGCTTCCAAGCTCAGCATAAATCTGCGCAAAAACAGGAAGTACCTTGGTGATCAGAACCGTGATGACAACAAGCATCATGGCAGTCATAAACAGAGGGTAAGCTACGGCGTTGCGGAGATTGGAACGGATGGAAGTCTCCCGTTCATAATAGGAGACCAGAGAAGTAAGCACTTCCTCCAGACGTCCGGCCTGCTCGCCGAGCATGATCATATGTACCATATAATCGGGAAACCTGCCGGTCTCCCTCAATGCCTCATGGAGAGGGCTGCCTGCCTCCATAGAGGTGTAGAGTTCGCCAAGAAGCATTCCGGTCTCTTCATCCGGAGCGTCATCTTTTAAAATATCAATCCCGTAATAGACCGGCAGTCCTGCCTTTATTACCATGGAAAGCTGCTGGCAGAAAGCCGCAGCTTCGGCATTTTTAAGTGTGTTCTTTTTTTTCATCAATCTGAAAACCTCCCTAATACACATATATTGTGATATATTCATCATCTTCGGCAATAAAATGNTTGGGCGACTGGCTGGTGGAAGCAAGCGTCGGNTCGAGAAGATGCCAGGTGTCGCCGTCAAATTCGATAATGCCGTTGATCCAGCCGATATCTTCAATGTAGGTGCTNACCCATGCNTGGTATTCCTCGCCCTTATATCCCACCTCAAGCCGGGTGGGGATTGCCTGACTGCGCAGCATGGTCGCCATAACGGCGGCATAGTCAAAGCAGATGCCACGATTGCTCTGGAAAACATCGTCAACAACCGGAAGATAGCCGGATACGACGGATGCGGCTTTGTCGTAATCGTAGTCGAAATGATCAATGATATAGTTATAGACATTCGATACAACATCCAGATCATTATTAGCCGGATACGCCAAATCTACCGCCTTTGCAACGGGAAGCGAATCCGGATCAAAATTCACATACTGGTTCGGGTACAGATACGGTTCAAGCTCATCGGAAAGAGTGACCGGTATCTCCTGTGAAAGTATGGTCGCAAAAGTGTCTGCGGATTCACCGACGCTTTCATACACGGAAACCAGATATGTGCCGCTTCCGGCAGTGAGGGGGAATGTCTCATAGCCGCCTGACAGATCGTAGGTGTAGACGACATTGTCGGGACCGGTGATCTGAAGTTTACCGGCAGCGCTTTCATTTGTGTAATTTACCATGACATATCCGTGGGAAACGTTGGAGGCATCTATGACGGCGGCATCGCACGGGTAGCTGACGATACCGTCAGCGGAGGGCATGCGCACCCTTGCCGTGTTGTCCCTTGTTCCCTGTTCGGTACTGATCTCTGCATGGCTGGCGGATTCTCCCGGTAAGGAATCCATAGCGCAGGAACAGAGGAACATACCGGATAGGATTATCGATATTGAAAATAATCTACGTATTATGCTGTGTTTCATCGTACTCTCCTTACCGCGCAATTCTTAGCATGCGCATCAACGGTTATTCTGGTGCGTCTTCCGTGGACATTTTGGCAAGATACTGTTTTCGGTAGGCAGAAGGAGACAGCTTCATATGTTTTTTGAACAGCCGGATAAAATATTCCGGCGATTCATAACCGATTTCTCCGCAGATGGCTG
The DNA here is from genome assembly GCA_014804775.1 of Roseburia sp. Lineage (GTDB taxonomy): Bacteria > Bacillota > Clostridia > Lachnospirales > Lachnospiraceae > Roseburia. The sequence continues at coordinate 64,481 of JAAUZB010000050.1, forward strand.
CGATAGACAAATTCGTGTTCTCAAGATAGTCTATGGCTTTTTTCAGGCGGACCCGCTGTACAATATCACTGAAGGTCATGCCCGTGCTCTGCTTGATCAGTTTTGAAGTATACTCCGGCGTATAGTGAAAATGCCGTGCGACATCATTGAGTGTGATCGCAGAGTTGTTTGTCTGAATATAGTTGAGCAGCTTAAACTGCATTTCTGACAGATGGTTGAGCACGGGTATTTCAGCGGTCTGTTCATGGTTGCGTATCAGAAGGCTGAATACGATCGTCAAGGTATTGCTGATCACCTGATAATAACACTTGTCCTGATTGATCGATTCTAAAAGCATGTACAGGAAAGACTGGCGTATCTCATAGTCATTTCCGGCATGAAAAATAATATAATCATTTTTTTCCATATCATAAATATTATTCAGAAAGAAAGCGGACAGGATATTTGGCGTACTGAGAAACGTATGGAAAATATGGTGCAGCGTTTTCTTCAATATAAGGACATTGATGACAATGCTGTTGTCATTGACCGTGATGGAATGCCGGATACCGGGCGGGATGATGCACAGGTCTCCGGCGGACAGCATGTAATCCTTCTCCTCAAGCTTCTGCTGACAGTTCCCGTCATAGACATAGAGAAGTTCAAAAAAGGTATGCNTGTGGAACAGGGTAGGGCTGTAGCGGTTATGCTTTTGCACAATGATACTGTTCGAATCGGTCAGATCAAAAAAGAAAGCATCCTCGTACTGTGGAGGAATGGTTTCTATGACTTCAGGGATGATCAGATGATGGTGCTGTATTTTCTTTATATCATATTGTTGGATAAACGGCTCGACCGGTTTTCCTTCCAGTCTCATCTGATAGAGTTCCCGGTAAAACAGCTCGTCCGGGTTCATTTCGTAAATCCACATCCGTAGAGTATTCAGATCCATATGTGTTCCTCCTGTAAATATTAATATAAGTCATATTTTCACAACCGATTTTAACATCGTATGTAAAAAGTGTCAATATAAATCGANATGATAAAATCTTATTTTGTGTAAAATTTTGTGGTATTGTGATATCACAAGGAAAAAGAAGAGACGGATAAAGAGAATGTTCTGGCAGGAGGAAACAGCATGCGAAGATGGAAAAATATCATTCGTATCAGTAATATATACACAATATTATCTGTGATTCTGGCTGTGCTTCTATGCGTAGGTCTGCTTGTNGGACCGGTTGCAAATACTGGTGCAGAGACAACTGCGGAGCCTGTTATGGAACTCACAGAACCNGAGCAGGACCCNGAANNGGNGACAGATNCAGTTTCGGAGGCANNGGAAACTACAGAGGCGNCAGANGNAGNTTCNGAGACNGANGAANCTACAGAGGAAGCNNCAGAGGAAGCAACAGAAANAGNGGACAGTNGNAGAGACCGAANAGGNAACAGAGGAAGTNACAGAGACGGAAGAAGCGACAGAGGAAGTTACNGNGACNGNNATTNCAGAGGAAATAGAACCGGGCAAGGCGCCAAGCAGAGANCCGGNGATGAACAGCATGCCNGAGGCAGGTACATATGCAGCCGCACAGAGCCTTAGCAAGAACCAACTGATGAATAACGGTACCTATCAACTGACGGATGACATGACGATGAGCAGTACCATACAGATCAGTCAGAACGAGAATTATACGATCGACCTAAACGGTCATACGCTGGTCATGTCAGGAGGAAACGCATATTTCCAGATGCTGGGCGGTACGCTGACGATCCTTGACAGCAGTCAGGGACAGACGGGAACCGTAATGTTGAGCACAAATCTGGTGCAGTATGCGAATGGNGGAACGTTTAACCTGGAGAGTGGAACGGTAGACGGATCGACGCAGACGAATAAGCCGCAGAGTGGCGGGGCAGTCTGGATGTACACCTCCAACAATGGGAACGGTTATTTTAATATGTCGGGCGGCGTGATCCGGAACTGTACTTCCACACAGNGTGGCGGCGCTGTCTATATAGGAGGAGCATTCAGNGGAAAAACGTCGAACTTTCATATGTCGGGCGGAATGATAGAAAACTGTTCAAGCGGCAGTGGAGGCGCTGTCTATGTGGACGGACAGGGAGCTGAGGCTGCGAACGGAAATCTGACAATTTCAGGAGGGACGATNACCGGCAATACGGCATCACAGGGAGAGGCAATCTTTAATAACGGAAACTTTTATCTAAGCGGTTATGTAGATATTAACGGAACGGTTTTCTTCCGGAACGCATGGGAAGGCTATCAGAACTGGATTCATATTACGGGACCGCTCTGCGTACTGGGAGACGGATATATTGATGTGGATACGACTTATTGGGACAGTAGCTATGTGAATTCGTATAACAACAGTTATGCAGGAGAGAAGTTTGGCGCCGGATATACGGTAGTGGAGAACAGCAGCAATGGTGTCGTGGACGCGGAAACATTTTATACATACAAAGAGTATTTTTACAACAGTACACGCGGGATGGGAGTGGCAGCAGGTCATGCGGATGATGGAATAGTAAAACGCTGGTCGAATGCCAATCACTGGCTGAAATATAAAGATGTCATGGGAATCGAATGGAATGTGACGGAGGCAAGGAACGAGTCGAGCGGGTCGTATGCATACCAGACGAAGGATTTCCTGATCTATGCGGGAATCGGAGAAGGTTTTAAGGAAAAGCAGTATTACAGCATAAAAATGATAAAAATAGATGCCGAGACAGGGGAGCTTCTGAATGTGGCAGAATTTATGCTGAAGTATAGCGATGGGGATCGAAAATGTACAACAGGCAGGGACGGAACGGGCGTGGCATATTTCAAGGATCCAAGGGACCAATCCGAGACTGCCAAGCTGATGCTTACAGACGGTTCCTATTATGTGGAAGAGACNCTGGCGCCTTACGGTTATAATCGTAACGAGGAAAAGATTACGATTGAGATTGAGGGAGAAAATGTCACAATTGGCGGAAATCAGGATGATTTTGAATACAGTGTTTCGGAGCGGGCCGGTGAGATCAGTATCACAGTAAAGGATCGAAAAGCGACAACNCCNTTNCATATGCAGATCACGAAGGTGGATGCAGAGGATGACGCAAAGACACTGTACGGAGCAGAATTTCATCTTTATGGCAGTAATAACGGTGACATAGACATGGATGCNAAAAAGGCGGAATGCATTGTNACAGCCGATAATAACGGAACGGTNTGGCTCAAGACGNCGGACGGAGAAGGTCTGCTGGACTTNAAGGATGGCACGTATTANCTCAAGGAAGTGAAAGCGCCTGAAGGNTANCTGCTCATTGAGGANCCTCTCAAGATTGTGATCAANGGAGAGACGGTTGAGTATGCAGGGNTGATTTCTAATGANGGAGACAGCGGATATACGGCGTATACGGANGGACATAATATCCGGATCACGGCAAAGGATGGCAGGATACCTCAGTATGAGGTCTGGATAGAAAAGTACGGTTTTACAGGTACAAATAAGGATTACCCCGTTGCGGACGCCGAATTTTCTATAATGTCTGGCGGCAATGTGATAGGAAAAGGTGTTACCGATGCAGACGGAAATACATTTATTTATCCGGATGTTTTGAGTAACGCAGACACTGTTGATATGGAAAACGCACCAGTCAGCGATGCGTTTATGCTGGAACAGAACGGTTCCTATCTCTTATCCGAAACGAAGGCGCCGGACGGATTTTATCCGATCGAAGATGTGGCAATTGCAGTTGATGCAAAAGGCGCTCTGACAGTGGCAGGGCAGCCGCTGACGGCGGAAACACCGGTGACGTCAAAGGATGCAGGTTATGGCGATGATATCATATGGGAGATCAGCCTGGAACACAATGCAGTGATTCGGGTAAAAGTATATGACAAAGAAATCCCGTTCTGCACACTTGCGGGAACGAAATACGGAACACAGGCTGTGGAAGGGAATGAACTTGCGGGAGCAGTATTTGAACTGTACCGGAGGGAACCGAATGGAAATCAGGGAAATAATCTGGTACTGCAGGGTACAGTGACAAGCGGTGATAACGGTGAGTTTCATTTTACAGACGCACAGGAAAATCAAAATGATCTGCAGCTTGCCTATGGCAGTGTTTATGTACTGAAAGAAATAACAGCGCCGAACGGTTATCAGCTGATGAACGATATCGTGCTGACGATCGGGGAGGACGGCAATGTGGAAACATCGCAGAACGCTTTAGACGGCAATGTGTTGCACACTTATACGGCCGGAGCGGAATATGCGACGGGTGAAGGACAGGTGAAAAAAGAGATCCACCTGGTGGTTTTAAACAGCGCAGTCTATGAATTGCCGCAGACCGGCGGTGTGGATATCTACCGTATCTGTTTTATTCTGGGAACCGTATGTATGTGCGCTGCACTTGGAGGAATGGTTCTATTCAAACGTGTGAAATGCTTGTAGACAGCATTCGCGATAAATAAGAAAAAGAAAAAGGAAGGAGAAACTATGAAAAAACTTAACAAAACCAAAAAACTTTTGGCACTTCTGTGCAGTATGTTACTGGTACTTAGCGTTGCAATACCGGTGGCAGCTGCAACAGCAGAAAACGGTAATCTGAAAATCACCGTGACGGGGGATGAGCAGACCACGGTGAGTGCGTATCAGGTGCTGGAATTCGACAACGGCTGGGTACTGACCGACTGGGCTAAGACAGCTCTTGGCGCTAATGCAGATGCAGCATTGGTGGCGTTGACCGATGAAAACAATTCCAACAGCAGTGCGATCGCAGGATACTTAACAACCCTTGCAAAGGCAACTGGGAAAGTACAGGCAGCAACAGCAACAGGAACAGGTGAAGTTGTATTGAACACCACAGAGCTTGGCTCCTATCTCGTGATCTGCAAGAGTGATAACTGGACGTACACAAACATGCTGGTAAGCAACTATGATAGTACAGGGACGGGAAATGACACTCTGAAGGTAGGAACTGCAACGGCAAAGGGTACACACAAGAACATCATTGATGAGAAAACGGTTGCATCAGGAGATGAATATGTTGCAGTCGGCGATGTGATCGATTACACAGTAAAAGGAACATTCCCGTATTTCCAGGGATATGATAAGCCGGTATTCACGATCACAGATAGCATGAGTGCAAATCTGAAAGCGGTGACAACAGGTGTAGCTGGGGCATGGACAGCAGCGGATATTACGATAACAGTAAATGGCAATAAACTGACAATGGGAGCTACTGGTGCTTATACAGTTGCAACGAAGGACAGTGGCTTTGAGATCAGCTTTAATCAGGAATGGTTGAAAGCAAATGCAGCGACATATGCAGGAGAAGACTTCACAGTTACATACCAGGGAGTAGTAACGGCTTACAGTGCAGACGGATATACGAATACAGTAAGCTCTACTGTGACAACGCATGACGGCGACGATGGCGAACCTGATCCGGACCCGGGTGATCCGGTTGACGTGACATCTTACACAGCAGCAATAGAGCTGAAAAAGACGGATGAAGAGGGAGCGAATGTACTTGAGGGAGCAGTATTTGTTCTCAAGGAATCAAACAGTGGCAAGTATATTAAACTGACAGACGATGATGTGGAACTTGTAGAAAAAGATGAGGCGACAGAATTCACAACAGATGAGGACGGTACAGTAAAAATTGAAGGTCTGGATCCGGATTTCACATATGTTCTGGAAGAGACCCAGGCACCGTCAGGATATCAGTTGGAGAAAACATTGCCAACCGTTGCGTTTGTAAAAGTGAACGATGCTGAGGGCAATGCAACCGGAACTTATAAGGCAACTTTGACAGGCGGCAGCGAGAGTGCTTGGTTGAACGGCAATGCATCATCAGCGAATGCTACAATAGAGATTACTCTGAAAGACTCTAAGATGGGAGCTCTTCCTGAGACCGGTGGTGTCGGTGTCATCATCCTGACCGTGATCGGAGCAGCAATGATGGCTGTATTTGGCGGAACGCTTGTTGTAATGAAGAAGAAAGAGTAAACCTGACAGATTATTTTATTGTGGGGAGAGGGTAGCTCCTCTCCCCACAAAAACACGTTTAGAATAATATGGAGAGGCGAAATGAAAAAAGCGGTAAGAAAAATAATTATGTTTTTGATGACGATAGGCTTTTTATTTGGGTTGTCCATATTACTCTATCCCCTTTTCTCAAATGTTTGGAATACATGGCGTGACGAGCGGCTTTTTCAGGAATACGTGAAACAGAATACGATGGAAGATACGGTGGATTACGCCGCGGAGTGGGAGAAGGCACATGATTTCAATAACGGGTTAGAGCCGGTGATACTGCCGGATTCCTTCGTGACGGCGGAGACACCGTATACGCAGGATGAATTTTATACGTCATGCCTGAATGTGGGCGGTGACGGACTAATGGGATATATTGTAATCCCCAAAATAGACGTGAAAGTCCCGATTTTTCATTCCACCGAGGAGAGCGTTCTTGAAAAAGGCGCAGGTCATCTGCACGGCTCGTCCCTGCCGGTGGGAGGAGAGAGCACACATGCCGTCATAGCGGCGCACAGGGGACTGCCGAGCGCAAGCCTGTTTACAGACTTGGATCAGCTAAAAGAAGGAGATCAGTTCTATCTGTATATTCTGGATGACATATTGGCATATGAGGTAGACCAAATTCAGGTTGTGGAGCCGCAGCAGACAGATGCGCTCAGTGTGGAGTATGGAAAAGATCAGGTGACGCTTCTTACCTGTACCCCCTACGGAATCAATTCACACAGACTGCTTGTGAGGGGAAGCAGAGTCCCTTATGACGAGCAGGAAGCAGAAGAGCAGGGCAGACAGAGAGTCAAGGGGATGAATACCAACTATGTGTTCTGGGTGCTGATCGGTCTTGGCGCCGCAGCACTGTTCATGTTTGTAATATATCTGATCAAAAGGTTCATAAGGAGACGACGGAGGCGGAGGAATGAAAAAATTCAGAGAGAAGAGTAAAAAATTAAGAATTGCATTATTTTTCTGCATTTGCCTGAGCTGCGTTACGGTGTCGCTGCATGCAGGACAGATTACGGATACGGAGCCTGACACAGGGTCTGTCACAGCCGAATATAAGCACGGAAAAACTGTGCTGGCGGATATGGAAGTGGAACTGTATCAGGTCGCGGAAATGGACAGATCAGGGAAAAATGTTTCCTTTACGGTAAACAGTGATTTTTCGGAATGTATCAGTCAGATAAAAACGGAGCAGAATTACACGTCGGCAGAGTGGGGAAGCATTGCGGTGCAGCTTGCCGACCATGTTGCAAAGACCGGTCTGACGGGCAGATTTAGCCAGAAGACGGATAAAAAAGGGCGTGCGGCATTCCAGAATTTAGAGCCGGGTTTATATCTTTTGCTATCAGACGGTACGGACGATTATCAGACGTCTCCGGTACTCTGTTCTGTACCCTATAATACAATAGAAATCACAGGGCGGAATGAATTGCTGTATGACGTAGTCATCAGTGCTAAGGTGGAGGAGAGAAAGCAGCCGGATGTTCCTGAAGAACCGAAGGAGCCGGAAGATTCGGAGGATCCGGAGGACCCCGTACCTCCGAAAGAACCGGAAGACCCAAAGGAACCGGAAGACCCGGAAGAACCCGAGATTCCCGAAAGACCCAATGTTCCGGAGAGACCGAAAGAGCCTGAAGTTCCGACTGAACCCATAAATCCGGAGAATCCGATTCCGCAGAGAATACCGGAAAATCCGAACAGACAGAGGAAACCGACACCTGACGCGCCGGAAGAACCGGAAGGAATTATTCTGACGGATATTGAGGAAACGGCGCCACAGCAGACTGTTCGGATCGGTGGCGCGGAAGTGCCGTTGTTTGCCGGTGATGGGGCAGCATGGGCACTGATCAACTTCATGTTGATGAATTTAGCCGTATTTCTGTCAGTGATGCTTCTTATCGGATATTTCGTGACGACAAAGAAAGAAGACGAAGAGGAAGACGAGGATAAAGACAGTCTGGAAGAGAGCACAAAGAAAAAACGGACGGTCAAGACAGACGAAGAGGAAGAAGAGGAAGAAGAACCCCGGAAATTAAAGAAAAAGGGACTGATGCGTATTTTATCCATTCCGTTTGCAATTATTTCTGTTATTACATTTATTTTGACCGAGGATATCAGTCTGCCTACTGCGCTGTTGGATAAGTGGACGCTGCTGATGCTATTGTATGTGTTGATTCAGATGGTATGGGTCGTATTTTCACGTAAGAAATATGCGAGCAAAGAAGAAGAGGAGGAAGAAGAGGAAGTATGAATTGAGCATTAATAGGCTCTGATTTAGATTTGCATTAACTGCCGGATCTTTTCAAGATCTGGCAGTTTTTTGACATTTTATGGAATTGTACATATCCCTGTGGTAAAATAATGGCGATGAATGTATTTTAGAAGAAAGGAAACGCAAACGGGATGCTTCATTTTGGATTTTCTTATGTAGGACTTATATTTCTTTTGCTATTGTTTGTACCTAATGCAGTGTGGGCGAAGAATAAACCTTTTGAGTACGATAAATATGTTGGGAACGAAAATAAAATATTGCAATTGCTGGAAAGGATTGGTGAAGTATCTGTTAGCTGTATTGTGCTGATTTTTTCAGATTTCAACATAAGAACAATTGATATATGGTCTATCTGGCTGCTGTTTGCATTGCTCTGTATGATCCTGTATGAATGTTATTGGATCAGATATTTTAAAAGTGCGAAAATGAGGTCTGATTTCTATAGGAGCATCTGCGGAATTCCGGTGGCCGGGGCAACGCTTCCCGTAATGGCATCTATGTTTCTAGGTATTTATGGCGGTAATTTTCTGCTGATCATAGCTACGGTGATCTTAGGGATAGGTCATATAGGAATTCATGCGGCTCATTACAGGGAAATTACAGAAGAAAAGTAGCAGCAATCTGGTGCGCTTACAGCCACGGCAGTTTTGCGTAACAGCCGCAGAATGTCGGTCGTGGTGTAAGCGCCTATGATTAAGAATAAGGTCTTATTGTTCTACCAGTTCCAGCAGTTTCTCCGTGATTTCCGCCATATTGGAAGAGGCATGCTTCGTGCTCTGGGATATTTGTGCATTATCTTCTACCACACTGGAAATTCTCTCGAGCTGGCTGACTGCGTTAGATACAATATCTACGTTTTTTCTCACCATCTCTGTGATTGCAAGTACATCCAGATTTGTTTTTTCGATTTCATCTACTACCACGCCAAAAGCGCTGACCGTCTGATCGGTAATCTTTTTACCGTTATCCACTGCATTGATAGAATTGGTGATCAGTTCATTGGTCTCCTTGGCTGCCTGAGAACTCCGGGCGGCAAGCTCGCCTACCTGAGTCGCTACTACGGCAAAACCTTTGCCCATCTCACCGGCTCTTGCGGCTTCAATGGAAGCATTTAAGGAAAGCATATTCGTCTGTTGGGCGATGGAATTGATCTCACCGATAATTGTTTCAATGGCAGAGGACATCTCACTGATTTCCTGCATGGAATCGCTGAGCAGTTTCATCTGCTCCTGTGTCTGCACAAGTTTCTCTGCGGTCAGATCTGTTTCTTTTGTAATATTGACCGTAGCATCAACGCTGCTATTCAGTTCATGGGTCAACTGGTCCATAATACCTTTCAGATCTTCCACAGCGGTTTCCTGTTCTCTTGTTCCGTGGTAAATATGATCTGCATTTTCAAGATTTTCGCCGGATACGGCATCCAGTTCCTTGCAGGCATTTTTTACATTGCGTATCAGCGTTTGCGTATTTTCCATATCTGTCTTTTGCTGTTCCAGAAGTTGTTCATTTTCTTTTATGTTTTGACCGATATTTTCCACCATTCTGTTCATACTGTCGGAAAGCATGACAAATTCAGGATTTCCATCTTCATGTATCGTAGTGTTAAAATTTCCGTCTGCAATTCCCCTCATAGAATTCGTAATACGGTTGATACCCTGTACGATTTTGCTGTTTACCATGCGGTTAATCAGTACAAGCAGCACGCCAAAGATCAGCAGCATGCTAAGGGAGACAACTAAAGTCTGGTTGCGGCGCTGTGGAATCCGGCATTCGTAGCTGGGGTTCCGATCAGTGCAGAATTGGGGTGGGACAAAATTTCTCCATTGAGCGGGTCTATGGCATAGATATATCCGTTTTCGCCAAAATCCATGTCTCCAAGCACAACGTCTAACGCTGTACTGGCAAGCATATCTTCCAGAACTTCAGGGCGTACGCCCACCTGCACAAGACCTTTAGCATCTTTTCGCACCACACCGATATACTGCATTACCACGCCTTCGGCTACATTGCGCTGGGGTTCCTGGACAATTTCATTTACCATCAGCCTGTCCTTGATTTCATTCAGCTTGGCAGTATTGTTTGCAAGCGTTTTGTCTGCGGCAAGCATATCTGCAAAAGCTCTGGTCTTGGCAAGATTGTCCTCGCTGAGATTATTGGTAAGACGTGCAATATTATCTTCGTTGTTGAGCAACTTTTCCTTGACACTCGCCAACTTGTCACGGCTTGAGGAAGTGTTAGTTCTCTGAATGATCACTGTCTGCAGTACAAAGATGGTGGTGATCGTAATGATGAGCGCCGCCAGCATATAGGCAAACAGGCGTCGGGTAAAAATTTTTTCCATGCTCGGGTTTTCCTTTCCTATTTAAGTATGCCTTATCATATAGTAAGAACGTAACTATTCAGTACAGGTCGAAGCACTTGCTGCTGAGACCGTAAGAGAATGATTCAGGGGTGCAAAATCCATCTCCACTCCGTTTCGGTCCGTCCTAAACAAGCGCCACTGGCGCTTAGGACCGTCGCAGACGATTTTCAATGGATTTTGCATGGTAACTGTGAGGGTACTGAACAGTTACGTAAGAACTAAGACTAGTCTAGATGATATTTCACAAAAGTGCAACAGGAAAAATTCGATAAATCGCTGTGATAGCAATATTGGCAGAGATGTGACCGTCGGAGCATTGCTGGAAGTGATTGAAGATGCGGGATTAGAGGCGTTGCGCAGCTGATGGCAGATAAAGTTTGAGGGGGATAGGAAAAGCCGGAACAGAAATTTTTGAGAGGTTTCTGTTTCGGCTTTTTGATGTTACTGTTCGATAAAAGTCAAAAAGTGTTTAGTAACAACTCTTCGTAATAAGAAAGACCACTTGCATTAGAATGGTCTAATAAAAAATAGCCTGTAACGTGAAAATAATTAGCAATCCGAACTAGGGGTTAATATTATTTTGCTCCAGTAATTCTTTATGATTACGTCAAGTCTCATTTCTTATTTTCCTTTCTATCACCTTCCAGATTAATTTGCGGTGGTTCGCAGTATTTGTCTAATGATATTTTTACTGCTTTTATTACATCACTTAGAATATACATATCTCGCATGGAACAGGAATTCAGTATTTCTGAGATTTCCTGTGAAATCACTGTCTTATTCATTTGAGGCATATCATACAGAAGATCATCTGTCCGAATAGATAAAGCTCTGGCAATATCAACAAAGACAGGAAGACTTAGTTTTGTGTTTCCGGTTTCAATATGACTCATATGTGTTACAGATATGCCAATCTTTTCTGCTAATTGTTCTTGGGAAAGATTATATGCTTTTCGGAATTTTCGAACTCTCTGCCCTATTTCATAGTAATTCATAATTAGATAATCACCTGCCTAGTTGGTTTATTTATTCTTGAATTGTATAGCTACTTATGATAATATAAAATAAACTATATGGACGAAAATATGCCTATATAATTAAAAACACGAAATATTACATGATATCATGATTTCGCGGAAATAATGCCGTTTTGGTAAAATTTTATTTCAGGAGGGAAAAATATGTGGAAAAAATGTTTAGCTTTCGTTTTGACAACGATGCTGGTGTTGCCAGCGCATGTTCCGACTGCATTGTATGCAGCAGGAACAGTGAATGCAGTAGAGGAAGAAATGGATATTGTATCAACAGAAATGCTGCTGGAGGAACAAATTGATACGGAAGAATTGGAACTAGAGAAAAATATCGGCTTGGAGACACAAAATGCAGGAGAAAACGTTGGGTCAGAGAAACCAGAGAGAAAATCTGACGAGGCCGATCTTTCTGATAGTGATACTATGATAATAGAAAAAGAAACTGAGATATTATCTGCTGCCGATTCTGATATGACGGTGTTAAATGATAAAATGGAATCGCATAGCTATAACGCTTCAAACACCGAAAATATAATGGTTGATTTTGCAGGTGGTGACGGAACAAAGGAAAATCCGTATCAGGTAGCTACTGCGGAGCAGTTAAATGCAGTCAGAAATAATTTAGAGGCTTGCTATATACAAGTAAATGATATTGATATGTCTTCTTGGGGAAACTGGGAGCCAATAGCAGCAGGAACTGAATCTTTTAAAGGAGCATACGACGGAGGAAATTATTGTATATGGAATTTATCCATTGAGGAAAATGCAAATACGATTTCAGGTGGCAGCAGTTCATATGGTCTTTTTGCTCGCGGAGGGGATCGCAAGGTAAGCGCTCAAATAAAAAATGTAAAATTATGTAACCTTAATATAAGTGTAGAGGGAACTGGAGCGGAGTATTTGTATGTAGGAGGAGTTGTAGGAGAAAGCAAAAATACATACATAAGTAATTGCTCGGTTAGTGGTAAAATCACTATATTAGAGTATGGAGGTATAACAGTAGGTGGAATAGCGGGTCTGGCGGAAGTAGAAAAATGTACAAATAAAGCGAATCTATGTATAAAAAAAGGGAGAGGAAGTGCAATATGTGGAGGGGTAATAGGAGAAGGTAGTTGTATAAATAGCGAAAATTATGGGAATATAGAAAGATCTGGAAGTGAGGATGCGACATGCGGGGGAATAATGGGACAAGGTAGTTGCATAAATAGCAAGAATTATGGGAATATAGAAATATCCGCAGGTCGATTCCTTTATACGGGAGGGATCGTAGGAAACGGAAGTGCAGAATATTGCACGAACTACGCAAATGTTGAAGGACACGTTACGAGTCCTAGCATGTCTAGTCAGACTATTGGCTGGTATAATTGCTTTGTAGGAGGTATTGAAGGAGTAGGAAGTTTGGCAAAGTATTGTACTAATTATGGAGATGTTGCGGCATATAATGACAAATATTCTTCGAAATATGTAAATACGCAGAGCAGTGCAGGAGGAATTGTTGGCGGTCAGCATAAACAGGTATTTGGAACGAGGAATCAAGTGATTAATTGTATTAATTGGGGAGAAAATATAGTCGCAGAAGGTATACCTGATGTTCAATTTTACTATAAGACCCCACGACAAGTGGGGAGAATTACGGGAGATTCAGATTATATTTTGAACTGTTATTCCGTTGGAGCAACGCTAACAAATGGCGAGCTGCCAACAGAGAATATCGGAACTGATAAAAAAAATGGGGCAACAATAATTGAGAGTGGAACTGCAGACTTAGATGCGCAAACTGTGATTAATTTCGGAAGTGATAGCGCTTCGTTAAATAAAGCCATGAGTGGGGAAAGTGGAAGCGTAATAGATGCAGTACTTGTGTTAAAATCTAATGTGTATACCATTGATGATTTAACGATTATTTCTTCTAATAGTAACGTAGCCGAGATAGATCATATAGAAAAGGACACAGGTGCCTATGTCCCATCTTTGGATGGAAGTGAGA
>JAAUZB010000051.1:0-8382 GCA_014804775.1 Roseburia sp.
GAATCAGACCGTTTACTGTTCCCAGGAAAATCCAGCAGGCGCTGATCAGCACACGAAGCTGTGCCCGATATCTTGTCAGATAGACAAAAGACAGCGATGCAAAGATGATCAGTGCGTTGTACAGATATGCAAGCGTATGATTGCCGATAAAAGTGATCGTACTCACAAGGTTCCGTCTGGAGATCAGCTCAATGACGAATATGAGCAGACATGCCAGCAAAAAGTGGAAAATCAGGGAATATTTGTTAAAAAAGGCAATTCTTTTATAGTATTTTTCCGTGTGCGGTTTCCGCTTCGGAAGTTTTTTGCGGATAGAACTAATCCGGTCCGTTAATGGCTTTGCAAATGTCTGCAGCTTTTTCTGCAGGCGATATAATTTTTCTTTCATATTCTGAAACCTCCCGGGTAAAATGTGCCTGTTTTTCGGAATATTCATTGTAAGAAAAATATATCTCTTATTTTTTCAAAAATCTATTGGGAAGATGAATAAAAAAGTGTGAATAAAAAGTGAATTTCTATAAAATGTGAATAAAAGATGAACAAAATGTGTACGAAATCGAATTTGCGCTATTTGACAAACTTGCTGATAGCATCGTTTAGGTCTTTTAACACCTGCTCGTCTCCGCTTTCAACGGCATCTACCAGACAATGGTTGATATGATCCTCGAGGATGATTTTGCCGATATTGTTAATGGCAGAGCGGACGGCAGCAATCTGGATCAAAACCTCACTGCAATCCCTTCCGTCTTCGATCATGGTCTTAACAGCTTCCATATGTCCGATAGCCCGGTTCATGCGATTGAGCACCGCCTTTGTGTTCGTGTGATGGTGGGGATGGGAATGAGTATGCGTATGATTTTCTTCCATGGGACACCTCGCTTCTGCCCGTCGCTGTACCGGCAGGAATCATCCTGCCGGTGAGCGGGGGTATTGATTATTTATTGGAACGCTTCCATATATTCATCTTTTCCGCTTCTGCGATCAGATCATCTCGGAAGTCCGGATGTGCAACGGAAATCAGGGCTTCTGCTCTCTGCCATGCGGACAGGCCCTTGAGGTTTACCTTTCCATACTCTGTCACCACGTAGTGTACGTTGGCACGGGTGTCGGTTACGATGGAACCGTTTGCGAGCGTCGGACGGATTCTGGACTGCAGAGAGCCGTCTTTCGCCCGGAATGTAGAGGAAAGACAGATGAAGCTCTTGCCTCCGTTAGAGAGATATGCACCTAACACAAAGTCAAGCTGTCCACCGGAACCGCTGATATGCTTAACTCCTGCAGATTCAGCGTTTACCTGTCCGAACAGGTCGATATCGACGGCATTGTTGATGGAGATAAAATTATCCAGGGCGGATACCTGCCGGATATCGTTTGTGTAGCTTACCGGAGCACTCATCATTTCGGGATTTTCATCCAGATAGTCGTACATTTTTTTGGTGCCGGCGCCAAAGCCGTACACCTGACGGTAACGGTCAATATTTTTTCTGGAACCGTTGATCTTGCCGGCTCTGGCAATATCAACAAAGGCATCTACATACATTTCGGTGTGAACGCCTAAATCCTTCAAGTCGGATTCCGCGATCAGTGAGCCGACAGCGTTGGGCATGCCGCCGATTCCGAGCTGTAAGCATGCGCCGTTCGGAATTTCCTCTACGATCAACTGTGCAACCGCCTTGTCCACATCTGTGGCAGGTCCGCCGGCGCCCAGTTCTCCGATAGGAGGATTGGAACCTTCTACAATATATGTTACATCTGAGATGTGCACGCCACACTCGGTTCCGCCGAGACAGCGCGGCATATTCTCGTTCACTTCAACGATGATGTGCTTTGCGGTTTCGCACATTGCTCCGAGGTGGGATGCGTTCGGACCAAAATTGAAATAACCGTGTTTATCCATCGGGGCAACCTGAAACATGGCAACATCATCCGGACAGTCTAAATCACGGTAATAGCGGGGAAGCTCAGAGTAACGGATTGACGCGTAGTAAGCGCATCCGCGGGCGATCAGCTTGCGCTCGATGCCGGACATATGCCAGGAATTCCATGTAAAATGTTCACCGGCATCTTCCCGTTCAAAAACTGCCAGCGGTTTGAGCAGGATGCCTCCGCGCAGCTTGACATCCTTCAATTCATCCGTACGTTTTGCCAGTGCTTTATCGAGTGCATCAACGGTGCCGTTGCACCATCCGTAATCTACCCAGTCGCCGGATTTGATGATCTTTACGGCTTCATCGGCAGAAACAAGTTTCTGTTTGTATTCCTGTGAAAAATCCATTCTTGATACCTCCCATATTTTGAAAGATTGTTAAAATTTTACCATACCCTCATCCTATCACGTTGAGGAGCATTTTACAAGATAAATTGGAACGTTACAGTTCTTCCGGCATCTCCCATTCCCGTGAGGCGGCGCGGTATTTATCCAACAGCATCTCATACTGAATGACAAGAACTGTGTTGGAGGGGATCTGTGCTTTTTCTTTTTCCAGCAGCGATTCGTAACACTCGACCAGACCAAGCAGGGGAAGATCGCCGCTCGTGTGGATATCAAGAATGCTTTCGGTCTCGTAAGCGGCATTATAGAACCACAGAACTGCTTCTTCATAATCCCTTTGTCCGAGGAAATAGGTACCCAGCTCATAACAGATTTCGGAACATGGAGTAGTCAGCATGTCCTTCATAGTCAGCTTGAAAAATTCATTTTTATTGTCCTCTAAACGGTAGATATGAGTGAGGATGCAGGCAGCTTCCTTCCTTGCGTCATCCGTGGGATCGTTGTCAAAAATACAGCGGAAAATGTGTTTTGCGTCCGCAAAATCCTTGGTGTCGCCAGTCTTTAAGAGTTCCTTGGCATACATGGTGCGGACCTTGGGAGAAAACATTCCGTCGTGTTCAAACGATTTGATAAAGATGGAAAAGTCGCGCTTGCTGTGAAGGGACTGGGGCCTGTGCAGAATTTCCACATCACTGTCGAAGATAACGGGATTCAGGCGTACCGTCTCGTGGATCGGGTCAATCCAGGTAAAGGTGCGAAGCCGCTTGAACAGTTTGGGACGGTATTCCTTCTGTGAGTTGAGTACAGTGTCATACTCGGTCTCGGTCACATATTTCATCTGGACGATTTCAATCTCCGGTAAAAGAACGGATTTTAAGCGCAGAAAGCGCTCGCGGTTTTCGGTATCCAGAATTTCGTCGGCATCTGCGGCGTAGATATAGTCCATTGTCGCTTTGGAAAATGAGTAGTTGCGCGCAGCAGAAAAATCGTGCGTCCATTTGTAATTGTAGATTTTGGATGTATAGTGAGATGCGATTTCTTTTGTCCGGTCCGTGGAACCGGTATCGACGATAATGATTTCATCCATCAGATCTGCAATGCTGTCCAGACAGCGGGCAAGGACTGCTTCCTCGTTTTTTACGATCATACACAGGCTAATTGTTGGCATAAACGTCCTCCTGTCAGTAAAATTTACCATAAGTATAGCATAGATCAGGAAAAGAAAAAAGGAATCTGAAAAACTTTGCCGGAATCGTGGAAACCCGCAGCAAAATGTGCTACAATGTGCGGGAAATGATAAGGGAGTGAAAAAAATGAGTGCGATTGTTACTTTGAAAAAGAATGAGGGCCGCACGATAAAGGCAGGCGGCATGTGGATATTTGACAATGAAATTGACACAGTCATGGGAGAATTTGCAGACGGGGATATTGTGATCGTAAAGGATTTTGACGGATATCCCATGGGACGCGGGTTTATCAACCGCAATTCCAAGATAAGGATCCGCATGATGACGCGTAATATAGATCAGGAAATCGACAGTGCATTTCTTTATGAGCGGGTGAAAAATGCGTGGGAATACCGGAAAAGGACAGTGGATACCGAAAGCTGCCGTGTCATTTTCGGGGAGGCGGATTTTTTGCCTGGAATTGTAGTGGACAAGTTCTCGGATGTGCTGGTGGTGGAGTCACTCGCACTTGGCATTGACCGGTTCAAGACAGAGATCCTTGAGGATATCAAAAAGCTGATGGCCGATGACGGCATTGACATCCGCGGAATTTATGAGCGGAGCGACGCGAAGGTGCGCACCAATGAAGGGATGGAGCGCGCCAAGGGCTTTATCGGAGCCGAGTTCGACACGGATGTACCGATTGTGGAAAACGGCGTGAAATATATTGTCGATGTAAAGAATGGCCAGAAGACCGGATTCTTTCTCGATCAGAAATATAACCGGCTGGCGATCCAAAAACTCTGCAAAGGCGCGAGGGTGTTGGACTGCTTTACGCATACAGGTTCCTTTGCACTCAATGCGGGAATTGCCGGAGCCAAGAGTGTGCTCGGAATAGATGCATCGGAGCTTGCGGTGCGTCAGGCGATAGAAAATGCTGCTTTAAACGGGCTCTCTGATACGGTACATTTTGAATGCGGGGATGTATTTGACGTGCTGCCCGAACTGGAGCGCGCGGGGGAGAAATTTGATGTGGTGATTCTCGATCCGCCGGCATTTACCAAGTCCCGGAGCTCTGTGAAAAACGCAGAAAAGGGATACCGTGAGATCAATTTGAGGGGACTGAAGCTGGTAAGAAACGGAGGATATCTGGCAACCTGTTCCTGCTCGCATTTCATGGACTACGAGACGTTTACAAAGATCATCAGTCAGGCGGCGCGGAGCGCTCATAAGCGCCTTCGTCAGGTAGAATACCGCACACAGTCTCCGGACCATCCGATCCTGTGGGCGGCGGATGAGAGCTATTATCTGAAATTCTATATTTTTCAGGTGGTGGAAGAGATGTGAGCTGCCGTAAATAGCGGAGTAAAACACAAAATAGTTTGATATATTTCACGTATCATGATATAATCAAGTATTCAAAGAGAACGGTACGGACCGGCAGAAACACTGCCCGAAAAGTACACCAGGAGAGACGGAGGGGAATATGAACAGGGAGAAGACAGTCTTAATTGTTGACGACATGGAGATCAACCGTGATATTTTAGTTGAGATACTAAAAGACGATTATCATACGATTATGGCGGAAAACGGCGTGCAGGCACTTGAGATTATCAATAGCAATCCTGACATTTCCGCTGTACTGCTGGATTTGATCATGCCGGAGATGAACGGATTGGAGGTTCTCAAGGAACTGAACAAAAACGGGAAAATCAGGGTGCTTCCGGTGTTTTTGATCACGGCGGCAGAAAGTATGGAGATGCTGATGGAGGGCTATCATCTTGGCGCGGTTGATGTCATCACTAAGCCGTTCATGGCGCACTTCTTAAAATACCGTGTCAGCAATGTGATCGAACTGTACGGACACAGGAATGAACTGGAGAGTATTGTTGAAAAGCAGATGGGACAGCTTGCCCAGGTCAACCAGTCGATGGTGGAGACGCTGGCGACGGTAATTGAATTCAGGGACTGTGAATCGGGAGAGCATGTAAAGCGCATCAGAGGTCTTACCATGATCCTCATGAGTAAGGTGAGCAGTATGTACCCCGAATATTATCTGCCGGAGAATGAGATCAAGAAGATCGGAACGTCTTCCGTATTGCATGATGTGGGCAAGATCGCCATACCGGACGGAATTCTGAATAAGCCGGGCAGGCTGACGAAGGAAGAATTTGAAATTATGAAGCAGCATACGGTAAAAGGCTGTGAGATTCTTCAAAGAATTCCGCATATCATGGAACAGGGACTGTACAATTACAGCTATGATATCTGTCGGCATCATCATGAGCGCTGGGACGGAAAAGGATATCCGGACGGCTTGAGCGGTGATGATATTTCGATTTGGGCACAGGTTGTATCGGTTGCCGATGTATATGATGCGCTTACCGCGGAGAGATGCTACAAGAAGGCATTTGACCATGAAACGGCTGTGAATATGATATACAACGGAGAATGCGGAACATTCAATCCGAAGCTTATGAAGGCATTTGAGGCATCCATGGATGATATTATGAAGAAGGACTGGAGCGTAATATAAAGGAAAACGGCCATCGGTCAGACAGGGCACATTCCGAAAAAAGGGATGTGTCCTGATTTTTCGATGATCTGCAACGAATGGAGGAACTGCCATGCCCGTTTGGAACCCTTGGCACGGATGTAAAAAAATTAGCCCGGGCTGTTACCATTGCTATGTATATCAACGTGATGCAGAATTTGGCAAGAATAGCAGTATTATAAAAAAGACGGCGAACTTTGATCTGCCGCTGAAACGCAGCCGAAAGAAAGAATACAAGCTTCTGCCGTCGGACGAACCGGTATATATTTGTATGAGTTCCGACTTTTTCATTGAGGAAGCGGATACATGGCGGCCGGATGCATGGCAGATGATACAGAGACGGCCGGATTTGCGGTTTTTTATTATCACAAAGCGAATTGAGCGCTTTTACAGATGTGTTCCGGAAGACTGGGGCGAGGGCTATGAGAATGTGACGGTATGCTGCTGCTGTGAGAATCAGAGCCGTGCAGACTACAGGATTCCGCTGCTTTTGAATGCGCCGGCCCGGCATAAGTGCGTGATCCATGAGCCGATGCTTGAGGAAATCCATATTGAGAAATACCTTGCTTCGGGTCAGATCGAACAGGTAATATGCGGGGGAGAATTTGGAGACGGTGCGAGAGTATGCAATTTTGGCTGGATCTTGAGCATGATGGAACAGTGCGTGCAGTACGATGTGACATTCCGTTTTCGGCAGACGGGAACGCTGTTTCAAAAGGGCGGACGTATCTTCCGGATCGAGGAGCGGGAAGAGCAGATACGGCAGGCGGAAAAGTCAAATGTAAATTACGATCCGCACAGGACATAAAAATATTGTATATCAAAAAGGACAGAGTTGACAATGCAGGAGCAATTTTCAAGAACACAGCTTTTGATCGGAAAAGAGAGCATGGAATTACTTGCCGCTGCCAGAGTAGCGGTTTTCGGCGTTGGCGGTGTCGGCGGCTATGCAGTGGAGGCGCTGGCGAGAAGCGGCGTCGGGACAATAGACCTTGTGGACAACGATAAGGTATGCACGACAAATTTAAACCGTCAGATCATTGCGGTGCACTCTACACTGGGCAGATATAAGGTAGACGTGGCAAAGGAGCGGATTATGGACATCAATCCGCAAGCGGTAGTTCATGCCTACAGAACTTTTTATCTGCCGGAAACGGCGGCACAGTTTGACTTTTCCGAGTATGACTATGTGGTGGACGCAATCGACACGGTGACGGGCAAGCTGCAGCTGGCGGAGCAGGCGATGAATGCGGGAACACCGATCATCAGCTGTATGGGGGCAGGAAATAAGATGGACCCGACGGCGTTNGAGATCGCGGATATCAGNCAGACATCTGTCTGNCCGCTGGCAAAGGTGATGCGNCGNGAATTGAAAAAGAGGGGAATTGATCACCTGAAAGTAGTATATTCCAAAGAAAAACCGNTCGGCAGAATAGAAGAAGTGGAAANCTGNGNTGAAAAAGAGANGTGNCCNCAGGAGGNAAAACAGGNNGGCGGAAGGCGGAAACAAGTGCCGGGAAGCAATGCCTTTGTGCCGTCTGTGGCAGGNCTTATCATTGCAGGAGAAGTNGTAAAAGATCTGATTCATTTCGGAGANCACANGAAGNAATATGAGGAAAAAAATGGCAGANATCATAACAATGGAACAAGTGGAGANCTGGGAGAACGCGACAGCCACNAATGACGAGATAGAGNTAAGNATCCGAAAGAAGTTTCACAAGCAGATTTTCAGNAAATTTGCGAAAGCCATCAATGTATATGANCTTNTGCAGCAGGGNGACAGGGTCGCNGTGTGCATTTCCGGAGGGAAAGATTCCATGCTGATGGCAAAACTTTTTCAGGAGCTAAAGNGGCACAACAAGTTTGCGTTNGANTTGGTATTTNTGGTAATGGACCCAGNGTATAATAAGGTCAACCGGGCGGTCATNGAGCGAAACGCGAAGCGGATGGATATNCCNATCACNGTGTTTGAGACGGATATTTTTGAATCGGTCTACGAAATTGAAANGTCNCCCTGCTATCTGTGCGCGCGGATGCGCAGAGGACATCTCTACAGCAGGGCAAAGGAGCTCGGCTGCAATAAGATTGCNCTCGGACATCANTATGACGATGTGATNGAGACGATTTTGATGGGAATGCTNTACGGCGGTCAGATGCAGACCATGATGCCAAAGCTTCACAGNACTAATTTTGAGGGAATGGAGCTGATACGCCCGATGTATCTNNTACGGGAGGATGANATCAAGCATTGGAGAGACTACAACCGGCTGCATTTNTTNCAGTGTGCNTGCCGNTTTACGGAAAACTGNGNGGANTGCAGNCCGGACGGAAGNTCNGAATCGAAACGGATGGAGATCAAAAGNCTGATACGGGACTTGAAGGAAATCAAT
>JAAUZB010000051.1:8392-21923 GCA_014804775.1 Roseburia sp.
ANAAAAATATTTTCAAGAGTGTGGAAAATGTNAANCTTGACACGCTGATCGCATACAAAAAAGACGGTGTAACACATCATTTTNTGGAACGATATCAGTAGTGGATTTGANNTTTTTTTGGTGAAAATGTATGTACGGAGNCCGCAGACCGGTTGGAAGTGCAGANNGAAAGAAAGAAAACTGTTAAAAACAAACAAAAAAATATAAAAAAGTAAATATATTTAGACATGTTATNAAAAAAAGAATATAATAGANNTAATAATATTGAAGTGCATATAAGCGAGGGTTTGGTAATGCGACAAAAGATTAAATTTGTGGATTCTATGAAATTTAAAATACTTATATTGGTAATNGTAGGAATCATTCTTTCTACATTAGCCAGCCTGCTNACGGCACTTCCAAGCGCCCGCAGNAATGTGNNNCAGGTGACNCAGAATTATATGCTGGANGAGGTGAGTGCATACGGCTATATCCTCAGCATAGAGTTGCTGCGAGACAAGAAATATCTCACCAAAGCGCACGGCTTGCGCAGCAATTTGCAGGATGTCAAGATCAAGGATATGGAGACCAGCTATGCGTTTTTGATCGCGGCAGACGGAACGGTTCTGTACCATCCGGTAGAGGAACTGATCGGACAGGCAACGGAGGATCCGCTTGCGCAAAGGCTGCTGCAGGAGCTTGCAGAGGGAAATGCAAGCCAGCCGGACTGTGTGGAATACGAAGTGGACGGCAAGAAGAAATATGCCTCTTATTACTTTAACACGACCGGAGATTTCCTCTTGGTCGTTGTGGTTGATTCAGAGGAAATCTTNCGGACGACGAACCGGATGACTGTCGTGATTTTGGGGAGNGCATTTTTGACNCTTGTGNNCCTGNTGGTGTACGGNGTCATCATGACAANNCGGATGATAGGNCCGNTGAATAAATTNTCAGGAATNGTAAANAAAGTNGCAACACTTGATTTTACGGAGACGCNNGGNACGGATGCTCTGCGCAAACGAAAGGATGAAGTGGGGCTGATGAGCCGCGCGATCAATAATCTTTATGTCGAACTTCGCAAGATTATTGAGGTGATTCAGATTCAGGGCAGCAAGCTCGCGAACAGTAATGTGGAATTTGAGCGGGAATTTGTCGGGATCGTGGAGGATATCAGCAATGTAAATTCCGCGGTGGAGCAGATTGCTATGGGAAGTTCTTCACAGGCACAGGAGACTGCCTCCGCAGGACAGCATGTCAATTATATCGGTGCAGCTATTGAGACAAACAGCAGTGCGGTAAATATTCTGGAGGAATCCATCGGCCGGATGAATAAACTGGCAGGCGAGTCTGACGTAATGCTGGCACAATTGGTAGACATCAACAATAAGACCACTGGAAATATCAAGGTCGTTATGGAACAGGCAAACATCACAAATGAATCCGCTGAGAAGATCAAGGAGGCAGTATCGATCATTCAGGGAATTGCGGAAGAGACGAATCTGCTATCGCTGAATGCAAGTATTGAAGCTGCAAGAGCGGGGGAATCNGGAAGAGGTTTTGCGGTTGTCGCGGAACAGATCCGCAAGCTGGCGGAGAGCTCGGCAAAAAGTGCATCGGAAATCGACAATATTGCAATGGAACTGATCAACAACTCCAAGGACAGTGTACTTAAGATGGAGGAACTGAGTGACAGTGCAAAGTTCCAGTATGAGAAATTAAATGGGACAAGAGATTCGTTTGAGGACTTACAGGGAGAGATTCAGGCGGTATCAGAGGCCTCAAAGGATATTTTTGAACAGACAGACAAGATCAATGCCTTAAAGATGGATGTCAGCAATGTGATAGAACAGCTCGCAGCGATTGCGCAGCAAAATGAAGTGTCTACGCAGGAGACAAGCACAACGATGCATTCACTGACCGGAAGTATTGATAAATGCCGCGAGGAGACTGCGGTGCTATCGAATTTGAGTGAGAATCTGAATGAACAGACCGGCAAGTTTAAGTTTTAAAAAGGGAGGAAAGGCAGACAATGATGAACCCGGCTTCTATTATGAAAATCATGAATGCCAAAAATAAATTTACTGAGAATCATCCGAAATTCGTTGCATTCCTAAACGCCGTATTTTCTGCAGGGATTATCGAGGATACTGTGATTGAGATTACGGTCACCAGACCGGGAGAAACTCCTATCACTACCAACATGAAAGTGAAACAGTCTGATCTGGACCTGCTCAACGAATTGAAAGATATTGCGAACTAGGAAATATATCGGGTGAGGGAGGTATACACATGTTGGGGAAGAGAACGGATTACCAGGTGGAAGATCACAAGGTCAGTTTTCAATTTGAGAACGGACAGGCTTATATTGATGTGATCCGCGATGACATCATCAACGTGTTTGTTCCGTACGAGACTTTGGAGCACCGTTCCAAGGCGATAGAGGGAGACAGGCATTGCCCGGCGGAATTTGACGTGACGGAGGAGGGCGATGCGGTAGTGATCCGCACTGCCGTGCTGACAGTAAGGGTCTATGATGATTTTTATGTCGATTTTTACGATGCGGACGGCGGTCTGCTTTGCAAAGATTATCGGGGAGGGCGAAGCTTCTGTGTCACTTTGACACAGGAGGAGATTGCTATGCTTATGGCGGAAGGACATGATGCTGCTGATGCACAGGCACACGACTATCCGGTACAGGTAACAAAGGCTATGGAGGGTGACGAAAAGTTCTACGGACTTGGAGACAAGACCGGATTTTTGAATAAGCGCTCTTACGAATACGAAAATTGGAATTCCGACATTCCACAGGCCCANACTGAGGGCTACAAAGCACTGTACAAATCTATACCGTTCCTGATTACATTGAAAGAGAACGGAGTATATGGAATATTTTTTGACAACACATACAAGTCGTATATCAATCTTGGAAAAGAAAGCGACGGCTACTATTTTTACGGGGCAGATGCGGGAAATCTGGATTACTATTTCATTGCCGGNAGCCGAATGCCGGATATTGTGACGGGNTACGCTTATCTGACAGGAACTACGCCGTTGCCGCAGTTCTGGACGCTCGGCTATCAGCAGAGCCGTTGGGGCTATCTTTCGGCAGAGGAAATACGCGATGTCGCTGAGCGATATCGNGAACTGAATATTCCGTGCGATGTGATTCATTTTGATATTGATTATATGGACGGATACCGTGTCTTTACCTGGAGTGAGAAGAACTTCGGAAAGCCGGGAGGTATTATTGAAGAACTTAAGGAGAAGGGATTTCACGTAGTCACGATCATTGACCCCGGAGTTAAGGTAGATCAAGGCTATGAGGTTTACGATAAGGGAACAGAGAACGGATATTTTGCAACATTGGGGAGCGAAACTTATGTCAATGCCGTATGGCCGGGGGATGCCGTATATCCGGACTTTGGAAAGCNGGCAGTGCGTGAATGGTGGGGAGAAATGCAGCAGTATCTCATTAGTCTGGGCGTTGGGGGAGTCTGGAATGACATGAATGAGCCTGCAAGCTTTCACGGTGAACTGCCGCAGGATGTAATGTTTACGGACGAGGATCGCCCCATGCCGCATGCAGCCATGCATAACGTATACGGACATTTTATGGCAAAGGCGACTTATGAAGGATTAAGGCGCATCAGCGGATGCAGGCCTTTTGTGATNACCAGAGCCTGCTATGCCGGAAGCCANAAATATTCTACGGTCTGGACAGGAGACAACCAGAGNCTGTGGTCGCATCTGCAGATGGCNGTTCCGCAGCTCTGNAANCTNGGACTGAGCGGGTTTGCATTTGCNGGTACGGATGTGGGAGGNTTCGGNGCAGACTGTACAGCGGAGCTTNTCTGCCGCTGGGTNCAGGTGGGAGCNTTTTCNCCGTTGTTCCGNAANCATTCCGCGAAAGGAACCGTGCGTCAGGAACCGTGGCAGTTTGATCAACAGACCATTGATATTANCCGAAANTTTATTGAATTGCGATACCGTCTGCTTCCGTATCTTTACGATCTGTTTCACGAGTGTGAAAAGANCGGAATGCCGATCATGCGTCCGTTNGTGCTTCACTATGAAAAAGATCCGGAAACATGGAATCTGAACGGNCAATTTCTNGTGGGGGAGAATTTGNTGGTCGCGCCGGTTTTAGAGCAGGGAGCGACGAAAAANCTCGTATATCTGCCGGAAGGAGTCTGGTATGATTTTGAGACAAAGAAGCCNTATCAGGGAGGNCAGTATTATATTGTAGATGCACCGCTNGATGTCTGTCCAATGTTTGTAAAAGAGGGAGGTATGATCCCGACTTATGAACCAGNGCAGCATACGGGGGANCGTGTCTATGACACTCTTAGACTTCTCGTATATCCGGGCAGTGGNCGTTATCTGCACTATCAGGATAACGGAACAGATTTTGCGTACNGCNACGGGGAATATAATNTGTATGAATTTGTCAGCAGTGGNNACGGCNGAGTGGAAAAAAANATGCTGCACNGCTCNTATCCGGAATACAGGCACATAGAATACATCTGACGACACACCAAAAGATCCGCTTTTGCATAACATAAAAGTGAAGTTATCTATAGGGAGTATAGAGTGGACTATAATCAGGAGCAGATTTTCCGGATGCAGTTTGATGTGCCAAAGATGCCTTTCTATATGAGCTATCCCATGCAGAATCTTTATCTGACCGAAATGGAATATGAGAAAGACATGGAACGCATGAAAGAGCTTTACCCAAAAGATGTCGGACAGATCTTGGAATTTGTGGAAGACGAGTGTGACAAAATGGAATATGAGGGAAGCCTTATGTTCGATGAATATCCGGACCGTCTGATGATAGAAACGATCGTGGACCGCATTTATCAGCAGGTTCAGGGAAACGGACCGGATCTTGAAACAGAACAGTACAGGGATGAAAGACGGCCGGGACACAGACCGCCTCCACCTCCGCCCGGAAGAGGGGACCATCTGCGGGATTTGATCGGAGTGATATTGAATAACGAAATGTACCGCAGACGCTGCCGTCACCGCAGATGCAGACGTTGGTGGTAACACGTTAATTCATAACGCGTTGATTCAGCAAAAAAAGATTGCAGATTTTTTCAAAAATGCATACAATATAGCTATCGCGTTTGGCGATAGCTATATTTTTATAAAGGAGAATTCGGCGTGCATAAGGGAGCACTAAAAGCAGTCATCCTGTTGATCGTTTTTGTTTTAGCGGTGTTTGTTTTTGGGAGGATGACGAACTATACCAATGAAGATTTAACTACAGAAATGGACGAGGCTACACTGCCGGTCATTTGTCTCTATGCGAATGCGATGGAGATCAATCAACTCCACGGTTATTCCGTAAAGATGGATGCGGCGTATATGCGCGACTCGATCACTCCGATCGCAGAGGACAGAAGACTGCCGATCGCTATACAGTCTTATGGGACAAGGGTGGATTCCATTTCCTATGAAATTCGAAGCCTGGATGCCGACCGTCTGATTGCCGACGCCGAAGTGGATTCATATGAGGAACGCCGTGGAAGGATCATGGCAGAACTTCAGATTCAAAATCTGCTGGAAGCGGGGGAGGAATATCTCCTGATCATATGTCTGGAAAGCGGGGAGGAATCTATCTATTACTATACCCGCATTGTTGAGCCGATAGACTGTCATGTAAATGAGTGCATGGAATTTGCGGTTGATTTTCACGAGAAGACTTTTAACAGTGAGACGCTGGGAACACTTGCAACTTACATGGAGAGGACGACAGGAGACAATACGACGCTGCAGTTTGTCTCACTGAATTCTTCTTTAAAACAGGTGGGATGGGGNTCATTTGAAGGNGGACGGCTGACAGANCCTGTGATNTCGATNAAGGAGATNACNGATAGCTATAANGTCTTTGTGNTGGAGTATGTNATGACAAGTATTAGCGAGAGCGGNGAAANCGAATACTACAATGTGGAGGAGTATTACCGCGTGCGATATACGGNCAGCAGGATGTATATGCTGAACTTTGAGCGCAGAATGAANCAGATNTTCCGCGGCGAAAACGACAATCTGGATGANAGNCATATTCGGNTGGGNATTCGGGANGGAGAAACGGANTTNAAGGTCAATGAGACAGGAACCNGTATTGCTTTTGTGCAGGAGGGAGAACTTTGGAGCTATAACACAGTGGAAAANACGCTTGCNAAAGCATTTAGTTTTCGCGGNTATGAAGGNATGGANGTCAGAGAGAATTACGGGGAGCATGATATCCGGATNGCGAGNGTNGATGAGTCGGGGAGTGTGGATTTCATCGTATACGGATATATGAACCGNGGAATTCANGAGGGGCAGGTCGGNATGGCNGTGTATCATTATGACGGTATNTCCAATACGAATGAGGAGGCTGTGTTCATCCAGTCTGACAGGTCGTATGAGATGGTTCGGTCAGAGCTCGGGCAGTTGATGTATATCAGCGAAGGAGGAGAANTGTTTCTGCTGGTTGGAGGGACGGTTTACGGGATTGATCTGAANACTCTGGAAACCAGGGAGCTGGTCAGCGGCTTGACGGATGAGACGTTTGCNGTGTCAGAGTCAAATCAATATTTGGCGTGGACAGATGAAGGGCAGCGGGAGAATGGCAGCTGTATTCATGTCATGAATCTTTCCAGCCAGAAGATCACAGACATTGAGGCAAAAAACGGGACGTATATCAAGCCGCTTGGATTTATGAAAGAGGACCTTATCTATGGGGTAGCCAAGGCTGAGGATATCGCCGCCGACGCAGCAGGGAACATAGCATTTCCGATGTATCAAATTAAGATCATAGGGGTTACTGCTTCGGAGTTTGAGGAATTAAAGACTTATGAGAAGCCGGGGTACTATGTTGCANGAATTGAAATTGATGATTATACGATGTATTTGAAGCGCATACAGTATAACGGTGAGACGTATGTGGAAGCCGACCGGGATATGATCATGGACAGAGAGGGAGACAGCGGAAAGCTGGCAGCTTTGGAAACGGTATATTCGGATGTTAAGCAGACGGAGTATCGGATTGCGCTCGCAGGTGAAGGACGAAGCAGTGAGAAAGCACCCAAATTATTGACNCCGAAAGAGACGATTTTAGAGGAAGAGAGAGAGGTCAGCCTGACGGATGAGAATCTTACGGAACGTTATTATGTTTATGTTAAGGGAGATATCATCCTGGCGACAGATGATGTGACGGAGGCCATTGACTCGGCAAATGAGAAAATGGGAGTGGTGATAAGTGACGATCAAAGCTATATCTGGAAGCGTTCCAGAAAAGCGTATCAGACACCGTTTCACAATATTACAGTGGCAGCAGAGGAAGAGACAGCCGGAAGCATTGCACAGTGCATTAACGCAATGCTTGGCAGGGAAGACATTAATATCAACGTGGGGGCGTTGATCGAGGGTGGAGAGACTCCAAAAGATATTCTGAGTAATACGTTGAGGGAGAAGCGGTTGTTAGACTTGAACGGATGCAGCGTAGATGAAACACTTTATTATGTCAGCTGCGGCAGTCCGGTTTTTGCTATGACGGGGAGTCAGGATGCGGTGCTCATTATAGGTTATGATGCCAACAGCATTTCTATCTTTGATCCGGCATTGGGCACAACTTACAGGAAGGGAATGACAGAGGCGGATGAGATGTTTCAAAACGNTGGAAACATCTTTTTCAGCTATTTGGATGAATAAAAATGCATAAAAAAACAACCACATTGGACAATACCTCGTTGAATTTTAACAATCTTTTTGTCGACGTATTGCAAATTACGTTTTTATAGGGTATAGTCTTGTGAGAAGTACTAAGAAAAGAGGAAGCGGAGGAATATGAGCAGAAAGGAAATTGTTATTTCGAATGTGACAGAAGAACATAGTAATCCGATTGCAGAATTGGTTCAGGTTGCATGTGGATTTGACAGCGAGATTACACTTGAGAGCGATAACCGAAGAATCAATGCAAAGAGTATTATGGGAATCATGGCATTCAATCCATCCAAAGGGATGACAGTTAATATCGTGGCCGATGGCAGCGATGAGCAGGAAGCTTTAGTTGCAATGGAGAAGTTTTTGGTGTGTGAGTAATCAATTTGATTTCAGGAGGGATGTATTATGGACAAGAGAACAACAAAACCGGAGGAGACTGCTGTAGCAGAGACGAAGGCAGCAGCTGTAGAAGAGAAAGAAACAGCAGCAGAGAAAAAGGCAGTGGCAGCAGAGCCAAAGAAGACAAGAGCAAAAAGAGGCACAAAAACAGTGAAGAAAACGGAAAAAGTTGAGATGGTACCGGAAGTACTGCTTCAGTTCCAGGGACATGAGGACAACGTAGGAAATGTCGTTGAGAAAGCAAAGGCAGAATATGTTGCAGCAGGTCACAGAGTTTCTTCTATTAAGAGCCTTCAGGTTTATCTGAAACCGGAAGAGTATGCAGTATACTATGTGATCAATCAGAAATTTGAAGGAAAAATAAATCTGTTTTAGTGATACTTTCTGTTAAGGGAGTAAGTTGCGACAGACAAGCAAAAACCTGTATCAAAAAAGCAGCCATTTTGTGTGGCTGCTTTTTCATGTGGAAAATCAAGCTTGTTNNGTGTTCTGTGCCGCTTTATATTCTGCTACAAGCCGCTGGATTCTGTCGTACGGATTGAGCAGGTCGCTGATGGAAGAGTCATGATTTAAGGTGTCAATAATATAAGCAATATATTTGCTCATATCACAGTTAATGTAGTATGGCTTCGCAAGCAGTTCCGGTGTCTGATAGGTCAGATTGGTGGTCACGACCTTAAAGATCGTGCCGTCTGCGACTGCCTGATCAAATTTCTGAAGACCGTCTGTGAAAAGACCGAAAGTTGCAACAACAAAGATACGGTTGGCCTTTCTCTTTTTCAGTTCGGTTGCTACGTCAATCATACTTTCACCGGAGGAAATCATGTCATCAATGATGATGACATCCTTGCCGTCCACGGAAGAACCGAGAAACTCGTGTGCTACGATGGGGTTGCGCCCGTTTACGATCTTGCTGTAATCGCGTCGCTTATAGAACATACCCATGTCCAGACCAAGCACATTGGCGAGATATACGGCGCGGTTGGTTCCGCCCTCATCCGGGCTGATGATCATCATATGATTGGAATCGATCTTTAAATCCGGTACCGAATTACAGATTCCCTTGATGAACTGGTAGGCCGGCTGAACCGTCTCAAACCCTTTTAATGGGATGGAGTTTTGGACACGCGGATCATGCGCATCAAAAGTGATGATATTGTCTACACCCATACCGGTCAGCTCCTGCAGCGCCAGTGCACAGTCTAAGGATTCGCGTGCAGTGCGTTTGTGCTGTCGGCTCTCATACAGAAACGGAATGATGACGGTAATATGCTTTGCCTTTCCGCCTACGGCAGCAATGATGCGCTTTAAGTCAGAATAGTGATCGTCCGGAGACATATGGTTCTTATGACCGCATACGCTGTATGTAAGGCTGTAATTGGTGACATCCACCATAATATATAGATCATATCCGCGCACGGATTCCAAAACAACGCCTTTTGCTTCACCGGTTCCAAACCGTGGCACAGAAGTAGAGATAATATAGGAATCACGGCGGTATCCCTTAAAAGCAGGGTCTGAAGCGTGCTGGTGCTGCCTCTTTTCACGCCAGCAGGCAAGGTACTGATCTACTTTGATACCCAATTCCCGACAGCTCTCCAATGGAATCAGTCCAAGGACTCCGTCAGGTATAGTTTCCAGATTTCTTTCATCGTTTGGCATAAATAATCCCTCCATATGAGATAGTTAACGTGATGTATGTCAATAGATTGCTCTAATTGAACTCTTATTTAAAGATTGTATATCGCGTCAGTGGCTTCAACGCTGACGCTTTAAAATGCGGATATCCGACCCGAAGAGCTTGATCAGCGTGTAATTGCTGGAGATCCGTGAAAGCACCCGTTCGGAGTAAATATCTGCAAGCTCGTTCATCCCGAGATTGGTCGAGATAACGGTGGATTTCCTGCGCAGGATCCGCTCATTGAGACACAGGAACAGCTGCGAGGTAGTAAAGGAATTGGCAAGCTCTGTTCCAAGATCGTCTATGATCAGCAAATCGCAGTCAAAAATATTGCGGTGAGCCGCGATAGCGTCCTCGTCTTTGCGGAATGTACCCTTGCTTAAAATATTGAATAACTGGAAAGCGGTAAAGTAAATCACGGAGTGTCCCCGATCCATCAGCTCTTTTGCCACACAGTTGGAAAGAAACGTCTTCCCGATCCCGGTATCTCCATAGAAATAGAGATTGGAGAAGGTTTCGTCAAAAGAATCGACGAAGGCATGGCATTTGGCAGCGGCATCTTTTGCCGTGGCAAGTGCGGAGAGCCCGGTAGACGGATTGATCTCTTTATCAGAATAATAATCAAGGGAAAAGGTATCAAAATTCTCTTTTTCCAGTATATCTTTAATATTGGACTGCGTATAGACAAGATCAATGGCAGCCTGACTAAAACAATGGCAGCGCTTCCCGCTGATAAACCCGGTATCTTTGCAGTCCGGACAGTGGTAGAGCGGAGAAAAGTAGTCTGCCGGAAAACCGTGGGCAGCCAAAAGCACTTCTTTCTCTTCGCGGTAAGAAGCAATCTGGGCGCGCAGAACGGTAAGGGCATCCTCATCTCCGTCCAGAAGACGTCTTGCCTGAGCCACAGAACAGGAAGCGATGGAATCGTCAATTTCCTTTAGACGTGGAAACTTCCGGTAGGCGTCCTGTATCCGCGTTTCAAGAATGTGCTGATTGTGAAGCTGTCTGGCTTCATATCCGCGGATAATCTCGTCATATTGTGCATTGGTGAGGGGCATAGACCCGTCCTCCTGTTGTTATCGAGTAGTCGTTGTCAACAGCATTTTTTCCAGCTCATCGTAATCGTAGGAACGCTGCTTGAAATTGTTAAACTTGTTCCTGGATGCTTTGACCGATGTGCTGCATGCAGAAGCAGCAGAGCCTGTCACGGCAGTACTCTTCTTTTGTTTTTGGTACTCTGCATCCAATTGCGCTACGTCTTCTAAGCTGCAAATCTGTTTCGTGTGCCAGTTTTTGAGGATTGAATCGGTGTATTCAAAGCTTGGCTGATGGATCAGCTGCATGGTGCGCTGGCACGCTGCGGAAATCAGCTCATCAGAAAAGCCGTACTCGGATTTCCATTTTTCGATGTGACCGATTTCGGAAGGTACAAGATTGCGCCCGGATATCCCGAAAGATTTCATGACAGCAAAATAAGTCTGGCTGTGCAGACTGGCCGCTTCCTTGGCCTCTGCCACTGTTGTAATTCCGCTGTCAACCCATCCCAGAGCCACTTTTTCTATGTAACGGATACTCGTGTGTCCTTTGCTGACGCAGTATTCTACCAGATATTCTACCAGATCGGCAGAAAACTTAAGGCCATCGTAAACATAAAGAATGGTATTGACATCGGTGGCGCTTAAGGTACGGCCGAGGTAGCGCTCCGTAATAAACAGAAGCTCTGCAACCGATTCATTCTGACGGAACATTCGGATATCATCGGCAGAGTAGGCATGTTTTTTTGGAACGGTGACAGGCTCGGACGGAACGCAGGAATCTGCAGAAGGTTCCGCGGGCGCATCCGACTCTGAGGCCAGTATGCAGATGCCTGTCAGGTTCTGCTGATCGTCATATTCCAGACGCAGCAGGTGCATGCGCTCCCAATAGCAGAGGGCACGTTTGACATCCTTTTCCGTATGATCGAACTTGTCCGCAATTGAGGAAACGGAAAATGCTGTATCCGGTGCATTCATAAGACGAAGCAGATACAGATAGATTTTTACAAACTCTCCGTTGGCGTCGGACATATATTTATCAATAAAAGCGTTGGAAACACAGGTTGCCGAAATCTGACGTTCACTGTGGAGTGTAATGTTTGCCATAATGTGTCATAACCCTCTTTCTTTTACATAGAAAATGCCGCATAAAATATGTCGCAATATGCGTGCACTTCTTTCTGTCGTCATGAATTATATCACAGGAATTTCCAAAAGAGAAGAAGAAATTCTTGCGTGATTTTGGCAAAATCTGGGCATTTGTGATTTGTGGAAAATGTGGATAACATGTTTGCAAATAAGAGAAAGTGTGCATTATGGAAACCCGGTCAATCGTATATCTCCCGATAGGAGCGACGGTTGCTTTGCAAAGAGGAAACCGGTTTATGTTAACAAAAAAATCCACATTCAAAGGTTGAAAGTTTTCCCCAATTTGAATGTGGATAATGTGGATAAGTTACTTCCCGAGAAGATGTTCGCCGACATTTACAATGTCTCCGGCACCCATGGTTATCAACAGGTCACCGTTTATACAATTTTTTAATAAAAATTTTTCGATTTCCTCAAAAGAGGGAAAATAGGAGCATTCGGTGCCTTTTTCCTCTAACTTGGCAAGGATGTCTCTGGCGCTGACCCCGTATATGTTTTTCTCCCGGGCAGCATAGATATCGGTCAGGACAACGATATCTGCAAGGGAGAGAACTTCGGCAAAGTCGTTCAGAAATGCCTTGGTTCTGGAGTATGTGTGGGGCTGGAACACCAGAACGAGCCGTTTGTGAGGGTAATGGGCAGCCGCCGTTAAGGTGGCGCGTATTTCAGTGGGATGGTGCGCGTAGTCATCAATGACGGTGATGCCGCCTAAGCTTCCTTTATACTGGAATCTGCGGTCTGCACCGCCAAAAGCTGACAATCCGGCGAGGATCGTCTCCTGAGGAATTTTCATTTCCAGAGCCAGCGCGATCGCAGCAAGTGCATTGGAGACATTGTGCATACCGGGAACGCCAAGGGAGACGTTCATGACCTCCTGGTCGCGGTACATGACAGTGAAAGAGGCACATGCCCGCTCATCAAAGGTGATGCATGCAGGATGGAAATCACAGCGGTCAGAAAGTCCGAAAGTAATGACCTGCACAGGCAGTCCCTCTGTGATTTCAGAATAGCGTTCGATCTCACCGTTTATAATGATCACGCCATCCTTTTTCGTATTTGCGGCAAATTGACGGAATGAATTGCGGATATCCTGAATATCTTTAAAGAAGTCAAGATGCTCTGCTTCTATATTTAGTATAATGCTGTATTTGGGATAGAAGTGCAGAAAGCTGTTGGTGTATTCACAGGCTTCCGAGAGAAAAATATCGGACCTGCCTACGCGCAGATTCCCGCCGATTGCTTCTAGGATTCCGCCAACGGAAATAGTAGGGTCCTTTTTTGCAGTCAGAAGAATCTGACTGATCATGGAGGTAGTGGTTGTTTTGCCGTGTGTACCGGCCACCGCAACGGAATTGTTGTAATTATCCATGATCTGACCGAGCAGCTCGGCGCGGGACATCATGGGAAGCCCCAGATTTTTGGCTTGAAGAAATTCCGGATTGTCTTCCCGGATAGCAGCGGTGTAGACTACAAGCTGAATGCCGTCGATAATATTGGAAGCCCGCTGACCGTAAAAGACAGTTACCCCTCTCTGTTCTAAATGCCGGGTCAGATCCGACTCTTTGGCATCGGAACC
>JAAUZB010000052.1 GCA_014804775.1 Roseburia sp.
ACATTAAACGGCGGCAGTAACGGTTCCGTGTCCAATATCAGTGCGGCTGATTTTATCGGTACGGATAATGGGGCAGGCAAACGGACCGGAATCCAGTCATTTTTAGATAATGACAGTGTATCTATTATGGCAGTTCCGGGTGTGGTTGATCCCAACGTGCAGCTGACGTTGGTTGCGCATTGTGAAAGCCTTGCCAGCCGGTTTGCGGTGCTGGATATGCCAAGGGATGCCAAGAAAATAGACGACATCATTGCCCACAGAGAAATTGTTGACAGCAATTATGCGGCAATGTACCATCCCTGGCTGGAAGTTTTTGACCCGTTGGACAAGAAGAATATGGCGATTCCGCCGTCCGGTTCCGTAATCGGGATTTATGCCCGCAGCGATACCTCAAGAGGGGTGCACAAAGCGCCGGCAAATGAGACGGTGCGTGCATGTGTCGGATTGGACTGCCAGTTCAATAAAGGCGAGCAGGATATCTTAAATCCTAAGGGCGTCAACCTGATCCGTTCTTTCCCGGGACAGGGCATCAGGGTCTGGGGTGCGCGCACGGCAAGCAGCGATCCGAGCTGGAAATACATCAATGTACGCCGCCTGTTTATCTTTATTGAGGAGAGTATCAAGGCGAACACAAACTGGGCAGTATTTGAACCGAATGACGAGGTTTTGTGGGTACGGGTAAAACGTACGATAGACGTATTCCTGACAGGTCTCTGGAGGTCCGGAGCGCTTGCCGGTTCTGCACCGTCTGAGGCATTTTTTGTTGACTGTGGCAGGAACACTATGGGTCAGGATGATATTGACAACGGAAGGCTCATCTGCGTGATCGGTATTGCACCGGTGAAGCCTGCTGAGTTTGTGATCTTTAGGATTTCGCAGAAAACAGGTGACTCCGTATAATTCACGTTTTGGTTCATAAAAAATAAGAAAGGAGCGTTGTGGGGAGATGGCAAGTACTCCATATGGAAAGTTTAGATACAAGGTAGAAATTGACGGATTAGAAGCCGGAGGATTCTCTGAGGCATCCGGATTTGACGCGTCGATCGATGTGATCGAGTACCGCGAGGGTGACATGGTACAGACACCGATGAAACTCCCGGGTCTGAAAAAATATGGCAACATTACATTGAAGCAGGGTGTTGCAGACTCTATGGTAATGTATGAATGGATGATTGCAGGCGTAGAAGGTGAAGTGGAGCGCAAGACGATCACTATTACGATTTTGGATGAAACAGAAACTGCTACTGCGTCATGGCAGGTGATCAACGCATGGCCGACGAAATACACGGCGCCGGATTTCAATGCGACATCTTCTGAAGTTGCGATTGAAAGCATTGAGATTGCCCATGAGGGAATGACCAGAGTTTCATAAAGAAAACTGGAAGTATGCCCCGGATGTCTTAGGACTGTCCGGGGCAGATAGGAAAGCAGAGGTAAAGGGCAGATGTTTGATACGGAATTTTCTTTTGTCCTTCCGAAAGGATACGTGGACAGGGACGGAAATTTACACAAAGAGGGAAAGATGCGTCTGGCTACGGCGGCAGACGAGATTATACCGCTGCGTGATCCAAGGGTGCAGCAGAATCCGGGGTATCTTGTGATCATTTTGCTTTCGAGGGTGATCACAAGCCTGGGGACAATGCCGGCAGTGGACACAAAAGTGATAGAAGGGCTTTACACGGCGGATCTGGCATATCTTCAGGATTTATATGAGAGGGTGAATCAGACAGAGACTCCGGTGTACCGCACGGTGTGCCCGCACTGTGGGCAGGAAATTGAAGCGCCCATAAATTTTATGGAAGCCGGGCTATAAAATTATACCCGGCAGACAAAATTTATCAGGAAGCAGCATTTGTTGCATATTATGTGCATTGGAACAGGGATGATATCCTGAAGCTTACGCACAGTGAGAGGCTCCGCTGGTGTAAAGAAATCTCGGACATTAACAGAAAAGTCAGCCGGGAGCCGCCCCAAAACGATATTTTCAAGATATAAGGCTGTGCACAGAGGTGAACAGAGATGGCAAAGCAGGATAATATAGCAAAACGCACGAGGTTTCAGGTGATACTGGATGGGATGCCTTTGGGGTTTTCCAAAGTATCCAATATATCTTCTACGATGGAATTTGAGTCTGTTTCGGAGGGAGGGGTCAATGACCGGATCCATTACCTGCCAAAACCGAAGCAGTCATTGGATAAGCTGACTCTGGAGTATGGGATTGCCAGC
The DNA here is from genome assembly GCA_014804775.1 of Roseburia sp. Taxonomy (GTDB): domain Bacteria; phylum Bacillota; class Clostridia; order Lachnospirales; family Lachnospiraceae; genus Roseburia. The sequence continues at coordinate 2,227 of JAAUZB010000052.1, forward strand.
GGAGAGTTGTTGCGAACTACTCTGACAGCAGGGTATGAGCTTAAAGCAGGTATTATCATTATGGTCATGCCCGATTCAGGATCGATTCCTACGGCAATTTATCAGGCAGACTGGGGAATAGTCACCAAATGGGAAATTGATACGCTGGATGCGGTAAGCAGCGGCGTGCTGATCAAAAAAGTGGAAATCTCCCACAACGGATTGACGGAGACAATTAATAAGGTCGGATTATCATGGTAAAGTTAAGAGAGCCTTTTTCACAAAAAATACATCTTCATATTAAGCAGGATATGCTGCTGAAATTGTGGGATAAGTATGTTCCGGTCGAGTCATCTGAGTATGAGAAAATTCAACTGATTTATCTGGATGGGGGAGCCGGGCAGACATCCGGGCAGCCTGGGCAGATACAGCTGCTGATCAGTCTTGTGCTTAAAAACAGAATTATGCGGATGGGACTGGAAGGTTATCCGGTAAAGACGGCGCTCGTCCGGGAACAGATGGGAAACAGCTTGCAGCGCATGGAGAAATACTACCTCATGCAGTTAAAATGCTGTGATTTTGCAACGTTCCGGAAAGTGAGCCGATATGCGGAAATGCTCACACAGGCAGAAACAGATGTCAGGCGTTACCGGAACTGGCAGAAGGATCATCAGGCTATTGAAAAGCAGCGGGACAGATATCGGCTGTTTTCTCTTTTTTCTTCCGATATAAAAGAATTTCTGACAGAACATTCCGTGCAGGCAATGCGTACTGTGGAAAAAGAGATGCTGTCTGCTCTGTCAGAAAAAGAATACCGGCAGTTGGCGGAGAGCGTCATTTGGCAGGAAAAAGAGAGGTTTCTTTCTTTTCTGGAAAACTGCAATGAGGTACAATGCCGCAAAATAATAAAACGGCTGGAAGAAACCGGGATAAGGATGAATATAAAGCAGCTTGAGGAGCGGCCCGAGGGTAAAGCATTTGCCAAGGCAGCCGATCAGCTTGGGCAGAAGGAATTTTACCTGTTTTTCCGTCAGGCAGTGCGCATAGAGGGGGCGGATGGACAGTTTGTGATATGGAAGGGCAAGAAAGAAAAAATGCTCTCTTATATTGAGAAGCAGGAGTCAGAGACAGTCCGTCAGCTTTGGATACAGATGGAAAATTCTTCTGTTTTTTCAGAAAAACTGGTACAGCTTGGAGAGCAATACTTCCGGGAAGTGATCAAAGACTTCCGGGAACGGGTTACTTCCGTGTTGAGTACAGAAAAGTTTAAGGAAATTGCCGATATGGCGGATTTTCTGTGGGAAGAATTGGAGAGGGAGTCTGCTGACGGAAGCAGGATCACCTCAGAGACAGAAATATGGCAGATGACAGAGCGCATAGAGTCAGAGCTAAAGCTGCACAGGGAGCGCATAGAGCAGCGGGAAGCACAGAGTTATTTGAAATACCGGAACGAATACCGGGAGATTTTAGGGGAAGACGATACATGGCAAAAGGTGGATTCGTCTGCACAACCTCTTTTGCAGACCGCCGGGACAGAGTCAGAAGACATGCTTTTGCAGACTGACGGGATACCAGAAATAACGGAAATAACGGATATAACGCGTCACGAGCTGTGGGAGTGGGGAAAGGCACTGTTATTTTATACGGAATATGGACAGGAACGGACAGATGCCGATCTTCTGCCCGATTATCAGGAGAATTTGCAGATTTCGGACAGTGTGCGCAATGCGAACAGTGTGCAGATTTCGGACAGCGTCCGCAATGCGAACAGTGTGCGCAATGCGAACAGTGTCCGCAATGCGAACAGAGTTCGCAAGGAAGATATGCCGTCTAATATCATACACCGCCAGATAGAGGTGGCAAAGGACAGGAACAGTCTTCAGCGGCTTGTTACGCAGATAAACCATAGGGTGGATTTCGGACAGGAACAGTCGGAGCAGAAATTCCGGCTTGAGTATGCAGACAGTCAGCTGAATATACCGCAAGTCCAAAGCCTGCTTCGCTATATACGCAAGCTGGATGAGGAGCAGTATGGAATTCTCATAAAAGAGCTGTCACAGGTTACGAAAATTCAATGGATGCAGCATATCGGGCAGGAAATTCACAAAGCAGATGCTATCGTGACGGAGCAAACACAGGGCGAACGTATTGCGATAGAGCAAACACAGGGCGAACGCATTGATATAGAACAAAGATGGGACAGCCGGCAGCTGGCGGCAGCTTATCCCAAACTTGTGACTCACATTCGTGAATTTGAAGAGCAGAGGCATAAGAGAATCAGGGAGGAAATCACGACGCTTGAGAATAGCGTCCTCTTTCAGGATCAAATGATATATCTGGAACAGGGAGTTTCCTATGACATCAGAACAACGGGGCGTCTGCAGCAGCCTGTGCATAGAGAGAGCACGGAAAACAGCATAGGTCTTGAAAGTATTTGGGAAAACAGCATGGACTTTGAAAGTGTTTGGGAAAACAGCATAGACCTTGAAAATATTTGGGAGAACCGCAATCGGGAATGGAAACAGGAAACCAATCAGCTCAGATCGGCGCAGCAGCAGATTGATAAAAAGCTGCAGGAAGTGGAAGTGCAGTTAAAGAAGCTGGAGTCTACGGCAAAAGCGAAGGAAGATGTGAGAGATTTGGCGGACAAGGTAAAGAGACAGCTTTATGAGGAGCTTCATGTAGAGAAGCTGCGCAGAGGGCTGATATAAGTTTGGAAAGAGAGGGATTTCTTTGGGACTTACAAAAGCGAAACTGGAAATTGAAAAAGAAGTGGGTAAAACAGTGATAGAGGTGCTGTTTAACCCTTCGGAATACCAGCTTACGGACAGTGCAAATTATTCGGAAAAGAAAGTGCCGGGAATGGACGGACCGATCATCCAGTATGTTTCCGGCAATGCAACGGAATTGTCGCTGAACCTTTTTCTGGACACATATGTTGCGAAGTCATCATCCATGATTCCTCTTGGCAGTTCCGGAAGTTCTTCAGATGTCTCTTATATTACAAAGCAGATCGCGGATGCGACTTCCATTGATGGCAGCCTGCACCGTCCGCCTAAGGTTACGTTCAAATGGGGATCGCTGAATTTTCAGGGAGTTGTGACGAGATTTAATCACACCTATACGATGTTTACGGAGAGTGGAATGCCGGTTCGTGCAAAGGTGAGCCTGACCTTTAAAGCGCTGATATCGCCTAAGGATACCAGTAGGAAGTCTCCTTTTGAATCTCCGGACCGCACCAAATACCGCACGATCCGTCAGGGAGTGGGATTGTGGGATATTGCAAATATGGAGTATGGGGATCCGGATATGTGGAAAGTAATTGCCCGGGAAAACGGGATCTTAAATCCACTGGATGTAAGACCCGGGCAGGTAGTGAAGCTTCCGGCGCTCTGAGAAAGCAGTCACAGATAACGGTTAAGGAGAGGGATGGAAATGGCAACAGTTTCTATGTCGAGTCTGGCAACAAAATATAAAGATTTCATGGTGCCTGCGATGAAAGTAAAAAGTGGAGGAAGGAATCTGATCGGCGATAGCGATTACGCAGTGGAATCTGTAGAGGTGACGCTGTCGCAGACTGCGGCAAGCGTGGCGGTGATCAAATTGACAAATGTCTATGATCTGGAGAATCGCAGCTTTGTGGATGATATCAGTTCGGATTTCATTTTGGGAGAGATGATAGAAGTTGAGATGGGGTATGGCTCTTCCCTGACGTCCCTGTTCTATGGGAGTGTGGATGAGATCAACTATGAACTTTCCGAAAATCCTTCTGTCCGGGTGACGGCGGTGGATGTCCGCAGGGCGATGATGGAGAACAAAAAAAGCAATTTATCGCATCAGGTAAAAAGTTATTCCGATGCGTTTAATGAGGTAGTGAAAGAATATAAGGATATTTATAAGACAACGGATGTGGATGTGACGGACAAGCTTGAGGCGGACTGTATTATTCAAAACGGCAGCGATTATGATTTCATCATGAAGGAGCTGTGTCGGAAAGGGAACAGAGACTTTTTTGTCCATGCCGGAAAGCTTTACTTTAAAAATATATCGGCTGAGTTGTTTGACACGGTGGAAATGGAGTGGTCAAAGGATCTTATTTCCTTTCAGAGAACGGCGTCTTTCCAGGATACCATTGTAAAGGTTATGGGACAGGACACGGATAAGAAGGAAGAGGTGGCGGCAGAAGTAACGGTCAAGGCGGATGACAAACAGAAATCACTGGTACGGAGTGAAACTACCCAAATGGATGCTGCCATAGAGAATAACAGCGATGCCAAAAAAATTGCGGAGCATAAGGCCGATGAGATGAAAAAAAAGGCGAGACAGGCAAGCGGAGTATGTATTGGGATTCCGGAAATTCAGGCGGGAGGCAGGGTAAAGATCAAAAAGGGAGATTATGAGCTGATCGATGGGATATACGACATCATGGAGGCAAAGCATTCTTTCAGCAGTGAAGGTTACCGGACAACTTTTGAAGTGGGAGGCTGGAAGCGTTGAATTTTTACGACGAGTTATTGGCAGATAAAGAGAAAGATAAGACATACCCTGAGGTGACAGCTCCGGGACTTTTGAATGCAATTGTGAAGGATATCTGGGATGAGCAGCATCAGGGCATGGTTAAAGTGGAGTACCTTATGGGGGAAAAGGATAAGAAGACATCTGACTGGGTGAGAGTCATGACGGGCTACGGCGGAGACGGATTTGGCAATTACTGGCTGCCGGAGATTGGAACGGAGGTCCTTGTGGGTTTTATCCATGGCAACATGAATATGCCGGTCGTGCTGGGATGTCTGTGGAACGGGAAGGACAAGCTGCCGGAAGGTGTGGCAAGCGAGAAGAATGAGACAAAGGCTGTTGTGACCAAAGGCGGGCATAAGATCACTTTTACAGAGACGGAGGGCAAGGAAAAGATCACGGTAAATACGCCGAAGGGACTGGAAATCCTGTTGGATGATGAGAATGAAGCCATTCATGTGCAGGATAAGGAAAAGAAAAACAGTCTGGCAATGGACTGTAAAAACGGAACCGTGGCTCTTAACGCAGAGAAGGAGATTTCTCTTGCCATAGGGACAACAGAGATCATGAAGGCAGATGCGCAAACCGTTAAGTTTACCTGCGGGACCATTCAGGCGGATGCGCAGCAGCAGTTAACGCTGAAAGGGCAGACACTTTCCGTACAGGGAACCAGCGTAAAAATAAATGCAGACGGAGAACTTGGACTGCAGGCATCCGGTGTGACGCAGCTAAAGGGCAGCATGGTTAAGATCAATTAGGAGGAAGCATGGAGCAGAGAGGCATGGAAAGAGCATTTCTCGGGACAGGATGGAAATTTCCGGTGGAGATTGACGGAGCCACCGGACGGATAAAAATGTCTTCAGATGAAGACAGCATAAGGGAATCCATTCGGGTTATTATCGGAACAAGACAGGGAGAACTCCCGATGCATCCGGAATTCGGGTGCAGAATACAGGACTATGCCTTTGAATCGCCGGATTATACAACACTGTATTCCATGAAAACAGAAGTGGAACATGCACTGATCCGCTGGGAACCAAGGATTACAGACATTCAGGCCGAGGTCAGTGATGAGCGGATCGGTGAGGGAGTCCTGCTGATCCATGTCAGCTATGTCATCCGTTCTACCAACAATCAGTATAACATGGTATATCCTTTTTACATCAATGAAGGGGAGTAGGGAAAGGAGCAGCTATGGACATTCCGCAGATGGAGAAAATGTCAAAGCAGGACATCATCAACTATATGAGAGAATGTGCGAAGCAGTACGTACCGGAATGGCGGTACGATGAGGAACAGCCGGATGCCGGAACCGCATTGGTATCTATATTTGCTGATATGATGTACGACAATATTAAAAAATTTAATATGACCGCAGCGGGACACATGTTTTCCTTTTTTGACGGAGTGAATGCAAAGTTGTATTCGGCAAGTCCGGCGGAAGGGTTTGTAGTATTCGGGCTGCCGGAAGGGATTTCCAGCGAGGCAGAGGTGCCAAGAGAAACCAGGCTTCTTGCGGAGGCGGAGGATGGGCAGCTTGTGTTTGAGACGCAGGAGGAGGTTCTGGTCCGTCCTATGGATATACGGAAGATTTTCCTTGCAGATCCCAAAGAAGATGCAATTTACGACCTGTTTGACGGTCGCAAAGAGCTTACGCCGTCTTTCTTTTTGTTTCAGAACGGGGATGAAAANCTGCAGNGNCATCAGNTNTNTTTCTGCTTTGGACAGGAACTTGCNGTCACAAGTTATGCCANTGCNTGGCTTTCTTTTNTACCTGTAGACGGNGAGNCAGAAAATGAAGAATTGAGNGAAGCGCTCTGTGATCCGACACGNATCCGTTTCCTGTATGGAGCAGGCGAAAANNTTGTGAGCTNTCACGGATTATACTTATAAAGAAGGAAAGCTATGTTTCCAGATCGCAGGNGGGGAATCAGGGATTGCGCCTATGGAAGCATTTGCGTCTAAGTATGTGATCTCCATGCAAATACTGGATGCAGCATTTTTTTCGGGACGCTATTTTCAGGAAATATCTCTGGTAACGGAATGTCTTGACAGAAAGCCNGATTTTATAAANGTNAAAGGGACNGATCAGGAAATTGAAGAATGTCTGGCATTTGGTGAAAATCCGTCTGTCTACGATGANTTCTATATTGGNAGTGAGGAAGTTTTCGGAAAGGNGGGAGCGGATATTGACATAGANTTTGANCTTGATTTTGTCAGAATCCCTCTGGAAGAAATTGCGTCGGGTGTCAAAATAGCCTGGAANCGGATCATGAAGAAACAGGAGTTTGAGCCGGAGAAGGAGTACGATATCACAATCCGCGAAGTCATATGGGAGTATTATAATGGCTNTGGNTGGAAGCGNCTGNCAGTTTCCGGCAGGTATGGAGATGTTTTTTCTGTGGAAGACGGTCTGNAGGGNATGCACAGGAGNATGNAGTTTACCTGTCCGGANGATATGCAGCGNGTACTGGTGAATTCGGCGGAAAATTACTGNATCCGCGCNAGGATNATCCGCATGAATAATGCATATAAGACGAAGGGNGCCTACATTGCCCCTGTGGTAGGNAATTTTTCNTTGAGCTACAGCTATCAGGGGAAACCGCTGCATCCGCAGGCAATGTTTCAGCAGGATAATATGGAACGGGTAAGCTATCAGGCAGACGAGATGCGGGCAAAAGGATTTGCGTTCCCGTCATGCAGGGCAAGGACAGAAAAACAAAAGACCTGCTATCTCGGTTTTGGACAGCCTCCGGTGGGCGGTCCGCTGAAGCTTCTGTTTGTCATGCATGACAGTGTNCAGGNCANNCTCCCGGATATAATGTGGGAATATCTGTCAGAAGAGGGNTGGAAGGAGCTGCACCCTGCCGATGGCACGGAGAATTTTTCCCATACCGGCATAGTTTCNTGGTATGGACGCAGCGANAGCAAGCGGNAAAGANTGTTTGGGGAGGAGNTGTTCTGGTTCCGTTTCAGTAAGAGAAGNGGATGGGAGTCNGCTGCCGATTCGAAGAACTGTCCAAAGATTGAAGGGATTTATCCCAATGCAACCNGCATTTTAGGTGTGGAGACGGTAGAAGAGTCNTTTGGACTTGCGCCCCACGCANAGGAGAAGAATGTTCAGCTTTCTTANGGGGATATCTGCAGNCTGGAAGTNNNGGTATNCGCGAAAGANAGANTACAGGGAAGGCCCGGGNCANAGGTGGGANNTGTGGACAGAAGTGNAAGAGCTGGACANAGNCAGCGGCAAAAGGAAAGAGTATANGGCAGACAGNCGGGAGGGCAGGCTCACTTTTCCNAAATATATGGATGCAGCTGAAAAAAATGAATATGACGAAATTGAAATTCATGTGAAATACAGCCACAGTCAGGGNGAAAAGGGAAATGTTCCTGTCGGTGAAATTAACCGGCTTGACCGGACNNTTGGATTTATCAANAGTGTNTATAANCCCATGATGACNGTATGCGGGCTTGCNGAAGAGAANGTGATGGAGGCTGCAAGAAGGAACGCCGGANTGCTGCGCCACGGCAGACGCTGCGTTTCCGCAGAGGATTACGAAGATATGGCGAGGGAGGCNGTGCGGGATATCTGCAAAGTAAAGTGTTTTGCAGGATATGACGAAAAAGGCAGCCGGCAGCAGGGAAACATCACTTTGGTAGTGCTTCCTAAGGATTATGGAGAAAGCTCCTACAGNTTTGAACGGACCAGAAAGAGGATTTATGATTACCTGTCGGCACATATGGATCAGAACATTGTAAATCTGGGACGATTCNATATTGTGATGCCGGAATTGATCCGGCTGGATGTGAANGTGGTTNTGGAGCTGACACAGAAAAAAGAAATCTTTGCCGCAACNNNNAGGGTGAGGGCAGAATTGGANCGNTTCTTAAATCCGCTGTANGGGAATTTNTACGGTGACGGCTGGGANATNGGCATTCTTCCGGACAAAAACCAGATCACCCATGCCTTAAANCAGGTAGAGGGGGTAAAATATATCAGNCAGTTATCCCTGCGCAAATANAGAGGCGGGAGATTTGAGGAATANGAGGTCAACGAGGAACGGCTGCTGCCGTTTTACCGGCTGCCGANAAGCGGCTTTCATGAGGTAGTGGCAGAACCCTNACNGGTATTGCAGGATANAGGAGCATGGANAATGTTCTATAATTTGAATCTGGATGACAAATCATATAGGGAAATNGAAGAGGANGCGATATTTCAGATACCGGCGGAATGNCCGGACTGGACGAATTATAACCAGTCTGACCCCGGCATTATGCTGATNGGGCTTCTCTCATGGCTGAAGGAGATACAGCAGTATCATATCAGCAGGCTCGGCGGGTGGAAGCGGCAGAAATATTTAAANCTGCTGGGNATNGCGATGCGCCATGCCACNCCGGCGAGGGGATTTGTGAGTGCAGAGCCTTTGGCGGGATCATCTGCCGGNCGGTNCCCGCTTCTTGCGGGAACACGGTTCTTTGCCGGAGATATGGCGTTTGAGACGGTAAAAAAAGAATGGTGCCATCCCATTAAAATGATCGGCGCTTACATACTCTGCGGAGAAACGCTGGACCGGTACGTCAATATCGGTAACGATCTGGAAAAACATATGCGCCTGTATCCTTTTGGAGAACGGCCCGAGGCGGGGAACCGATGCTGCTTTGTCATGGACAGGGCTTTTAGCCATAAGGAGCAGACGGTTGTATATTTTGATATCTGCACAGATTATGGAGTGAAGCGTAATCCCATTGAGGAAGATTTTATTCCGTTGGCAAAGCTCAAGTGGGAGTATCAGTCCCCGCAAGGGTGGGAGGAGCTTCCGGTAGATTTTGATACGACCTATGCCTTTTTGCAGAGAGGCAAGATCGGATTCCACCTGCCAGGGGAAATGGTGGAAGATGAGAAATACGGGGCTTATCAGATCCGCGTCACGCTCGTGGAAAATGATTATGACGTGGCGCCGTTAATTCAGGATATTTTCTTTAATGAGATAGAGGTAAGGCAGCAGTATTCTTACTGTGATTACGAGGATTACCGCATAAGGCTCCGAGAACAGGATGATACGCTGTCAATAAAAAGTAGCATGTATCTGGCAAAAAACGGGAAAGCGGAACTTTATGCCAGGCAGGAGAAAGGATTCCTTCCCATTCCGATCATCCGCAGGGAATTTTCAGAAGACGGGGACGTTATATTTTTCTTTGCCAGACCCAAATGGGCAAAAGAAGACACAGATATATCGTGCAGGCTTGCCGTCTATGAGGAGGGATTTTGGGAAAAACGGGAATTTGGCATAGGAAACGGTTGTGCCAACCAGGAATACGACCTGGATATTTCCGGCATTGTGTATGATGAATTTGAGATCATGGTCTGTGACAGGCAGGATGGCAGATTTTATCCATACCGTCGTGTGGAGGATTTTGATAATTGTACGTCCGGGGANGCGGCGTATGTCCTTGACCTTTCGGAAAACAGGCTGTTATTCGGAAATTGTGAAAACGGGATGGCGCCGGACGGTAAGATCCGCCTGCTGCGCCTTAAGATGAGCCATGGAAAATCAGGNAATATTAAGGCAGGNAAAATCCGTGAATGCCAGAACAACCCTGAGCTTTTGGTAGAGCAGCATGGNATNACTTATGGCGGNAGGGACNATGAGACCGTGGAAGAATGCTATCAACGGGTGTGCCGGAAATTAAAGGATGTCCACAGAGGAGTTACTTATTCCGATTATGAAGANCTNGTCAAAAAGACACCGGGACTTTTGATCCAGGGCAGCAAGGTCATTCCNGTGACAGNNGCAGGGNNTGATGNGGAAAACCAGATTTCCATTGTNGTGCAGTCTTTGAGTTATAAAGAGAGGAACGCGCAGTTAAGTGATAAATACAGGAAGAATTTAGAGCAGATGCTGCGGANGAGAAAAATGATNGGCACTACNATTAAGATTTTGAACCCGGAGTACGTNGGCATTTCCNTTTTTGCGGAAATTGTGATCCAGCCGCATTTTACCGATGCGGAAGAGNGGATTGAAGAGGCGGTGCGNGCCTATCTGGATGAAANANCATGGGANATNGGNAGACCGGTTTCTGGCAGTGCGATTTATGGGATTATTGATATCCTGCCTTGTGTATGGCAGGCAAAATCCGTTTCGGTGGGAGCGAGAGGCAGGGGNNTCCGCCATCTGGTNAATGGAGATGTACAGCTTCCGCCNAATGGGCTGCCGTATGTGGATGAGTTGGATTTCAGGATTTTTACGGCGGGAGGGACTGAAAGATCNTGACTGNNGTTCGACACAAAATCAAAGGGGTGATATTGTGGANCAGATNAGATATTTTGTGTTTAATAAAANGAAGGATTATGANCNCNGCTGCAGAATGGACATNCGGATNACGGAGCAGGGNCTTGNTTTGGAAGAAGGAAANGAAAGCGGNANGTTCATTTCCCGACTGNTGGACAGCGGGGAGGAAGGAAACCGGTGGCATCGGGCAGTGATCCAGAGNGAGGGGTATGGAGACGATTCCATTAAGTTTTGCTTTTACTGCAGTGATGAGGACGANGCAGTCATAGACGGNAGGACTTACCGNTNNGAGGAANTGATCCGGGATAANGAAATNTCCNTNGAGAANAAGCGNNAGNCCATGGAGCCGTATCTGGTNCACATCGTGCAGAATCCCCGGGATATCCTTCTGTANCGTGCNAGAGGAAGNTATTTGTGGATGGAGATCCAACTGTTTTGTCAGGCGGGAGTTCTCCCTGAAATCCGCTGCATGAAAATTTATGCCGCAAGCCGCAGTTTTCTGTCTTATCTGCCAACGATTTACCAGAGTGGGGGAGAGGAAGAGTTTCTGGGAAGGTTTCTGGGGATATTTGAGGCAGTTTACCAGAATATTGATGAGAAGATTGCAGATTCCACCAGACAGCTTGATCCCATGTCGGCGGAGCCGGAATTTTTGCACTGGCTGGCAAAATGGGTTGGGATTTCCAATGCGCATCTGTGGCAGGAGGAAAAGCTGCGGGTCCTGCTGCAGGGAATAGTGAAGAAAAACTTAATCCGCGGCACCAGAGAATATATGGAGTATGTGATTGGCATTTTTACCGGAGAACGGCCGTATTTCCTGGAATACGGCGACGTTGAGCAGTACAAAGCAAATGAGGCTGCATATCGGAGTTTAAAGCAGTCTTATGAATGCGGTCCCTATGAGGTGAGCGTGCTTGTGCGTGAGCAGACAGTGCCCTCTTTGCGTGAACAGTATGCACTGAAAAAGATGATTGAGGACATGAAGCCTGCGCATATCAGGATGCAGTTGATCATCATGCGTCCGGGAATCTATCTGGGACAGAATGTATATGTGGGCGTGAACAGTATGCTGGTAGCCTATGAGCGTGCAAACCTAAGCGGCATGGCCGCAATTCCGTCTATCGTGTGTGCGGCAGAAACTCAGGCAAAGGAGGAAGAAGAAATATGAAGAATTTAAAAAGCTTTCCGTTTGAGAGGAACCGTTATTTTTATGGAAAGCTGCTGTCGGTAGAAGATTTTGAGGCAGAGCAGAAATATTTTAATGATAAGCGCAGAACGATCAACCGCTTTCTTTTCGGTTACGGCGTGGTCTGCGGTCTCGGGGTCGTGGAGGTAGATGACGAGAGCATTTCAGTGGAACGTGGTCTGGCGTTGGATTTTGCGGGGCGCGAGATCGTATTGGATGAGCCGGCAGTGCGAAAGATTACGGAACTGGAGGGGTATGGCAGCGAACAGGATACGGATTTTTACTATCTGTGTCTAGAATACCGGGAAGAAGCCGCCGAACTGATGCATAATGTCACAGGGAATGCAGGCAAAAACAGCAGCGAATATAATAAATATAAAGAGAGCTACCGCCTGTTCGTTACCCAGGAAGAGCCGGAGCGTGAGATGTTTACTCCTTCCCGTCTCTATGAAGAGCGCAAGGTTGTCTATCAAGGACAGGGAATCCGCATCTGCCAGGTATTCCCAAAGTTTTTGGAGATGGGGAAAGATGCCATCTTGCGGGTTGAGATTGAACATGAAGGTCAGCAGGAAATTTCTTTTGAATACGATTTGGATCTGTCGTTTCTGACGAGCGGTGAGGGGAACAGAGTGCATATCAGCTTTCAGGAGACGGAGCAGGGAAAGGATAAAAAATACAAGCTGGAAATCCCGTTAAAAGCTGCCAATGTCCTGGATGTGCAGGCAGAGGCTTCTCTGGTTAAGGACAGTTTTAAGCTGCAGGTTGGAGGCAGGGAATACAGTGATGCCAAACCTTGTGTAAGTCAGGCGGCGATCAGCGGTCTGGACAGTTATGATGCATTGCAGGAGCAATATTATAAAACGGCGATGGATTATATTCTGGGCAATACGTTCCAGCAGGGAATCTATCTGGCAAAAATCCAGGTGGTCCGTGCCGGCGGGGTTTGTCTGATTGAGAGGATCGAGCCGCTGCCTTTCGGGCAGAAAGTGATGCATACGGAGATATCTGCAGCGATGATCAGCAGGCTTGTGGAAGATATGAAAATGCTCAAACAGGCTAAAATGCAGGATGCAGGAAGCAGGAAGGGCGTAGAAGGGGAAATGCCGCTGCGGACAGCAGAAGGAGAAGTCGTTTTTGAAGTCGGGCGTGTGCGTCAGGGAGAGATGCTGTATTCCGATGAAATAGTGCATGGACTGGGATTTGGACCGGTAACGATCGTACTCAGCTATGAAGAAGACAATGGCAATGAGGGGGATTCCCAGATCGTGTTCGGCGACGCTTCGCTGTTCCACGGTCAGAGTGGATTTTCGGCAACGCTGGGGGCAAAGCTGAAACCATCGGAGGGGACTTTTGAAATTGGCATGAAAATTACAAAAAGAGGCAGTGCAAAACAGGTGAGGGTGCATTGGACTGCTTTGCGCGATGAAGCGAAAAAACCGCAGTTGGCAAAAAAGAAGCATATATTTATACAGCCGGACAATCCAAATGTATTTCTGGGAGACAGCGTGGTATTTACGGCAGTGCTGGAAGGATTTTACGATGAGCGCCTGGAATGGAAAGTCAAGGACAGCAATGGGGGAACCATTGATAAGAACGGTAAGTATACTGCGCCGGAGACGCCTGGAATTTACCATATAACAGCTTCCAGCAAGGCATACCCCAAGGTGCAGGCATCCACTTTTGTGGTGGTTCGGGAGAGAGTGAGTGAGGCAGATGGTAGTTAAGTTTCAAGATAAGCAGTATGAGCTGATTTCAAAAATAAAGACTACGGGTTCCGGGGACATTGATCTATATGTGGCATGTGACACTGCCCGGAGGGGGAGTGCGGTATATACGGCTGCCTGTGTCAATGATATGGAACTGGCAAGGAAGCTGGTGCCGGTAACGACGAAGAAAAATATTAATTACTCGTTTCGGGACCTCCATGCCAGCTTTAATGCAGACGGCAGATATTATATCATNTTCANCCATGCCAAGGGAAGAACGCTGCAGCAGGCAATGGAAAAGGGNAATTATAATCTGCAGGAGCGGCTGCTTCTGATGAAAAATATTTATGCCAAAATNTTTCTGCTNAATATGCCGGAATGTTTTCTGTTTGAGGTACTGCGCAAAGACAATATTGTGGTGGACGATGACCTGAGCATCCGGTTCAANTACTTTTTCACGGATGTGGANTATTATTGGAANGTGAAGGAGAAGGACTGCATAGAGCGGATGAATGGGCTTGTGCATGAGTTGTTTGCCAAAGAAATTGAGCAGAAAAGNTCCCGGGATCTGATGAAATANGCGAAAGATATGGAGGAAGGGCGGTTTGCCTATTTGTGGGACTGCTATGTGACATATGACAATATTTATGAGTCTGTGATGACGAAAAGTGAAAAGCAGGAGTTAAAGCCGGAGCGCATTTGGTGGCGTGCGTGGGAGGGGCTTAAGAAAGCGATCCCAAAGGTTAAGACGGTTCTTGCCGTTGCATTGATCTTATCGGCGGCATTCTATCTGNTGTTTACTCTGCCCAATCCGATCATGTCNGATAACGGAATTTCATTTCAGCAGATCGGGACNTTGGAGATNCAACAGGTAGTCGAGCAATAATCCGGAGAGGAGGGATAGAGTATGCAGGGCGGATTGATTGGGCGTACAGCCAGGAGGCTGTCTCATATTTTAATGGCGCCGGTTCAGATGGTATTGCGCAAGGTAAAGAGGACNCTCAGCCCGGACTCTTTTTCTTCAAAAGTATTAGGCGATGTACGCAAGGGNATCAGCANCAAAAAGAATAAGAAGGAGCGGACATTACAGGATTATTTTTCCTTTGGACGGTATTATGTATTAAAGAGCATGGTGTATATCGTTCTGCTTGCGGTATTCATCCTTCCNATCCTGTATCTGAAGCTTTTGCATCCCATTGTGGTGTCACATTTTTTTACCAAAACCATGGTGATAAATTCACCGGAAATGATTGGATATACCGGAAAGGTGGAACTCTTGTCCGAGAAAGGCGGAACTTTGATTTTTAAGGGCAGGATGGAAGAGGGGCGGATCAATGGCATTGGGCAGCTCTATACATATGAGGGTNNGCTTTTGTATGAAGGGAATTTCGAGATGGAGGCNTACTCGGGNGAAGGCGAGCTNTATTATGAAAATACGGANATACTCTGTTATAAGGGAAGTTTTCTGCTGAACCAGTATGACGGGCAGGGGNTTCTNTACGATGAGCAGGGTAATTTAAGGTATAAAGGAGAGTTTAAAAACGGTATNTNTGAAGGGACAGGAACACTGTATGACGAAAAAGGAAANNTAGTTGCAGTGGGTACNTTTGAGAATGGACAGCCATTGCAGCAGGAGGTTGTNTTGGCNGATGAGGANGGGAATGTCCTTTACGANGGAATGATCAATGCCGAAGGCANATACGAGGGAGACGGNAAATTATACGAGAATGGGGAGCTTGCNTATGAAGGGAATTTTGTGGACGGCGTAAAAGAAGGCATTGGGATCGAATATGATNAAAACGGCAGTNTGGTATATGAGGGGGAATTTGTAAAGGGAGAAAAAAACGGTGTTGGAACCGNTTACGATACGGAGGGTAATACGGTCTACGAAGGAGACTTCGTAAAAGGTGTGTACGAAGGNAAAGGCAAGNTGTATGAAAATGGANTTCCCNTNTATGAGGGAGACTTTGTGAATGGGGAATGNGAAGGGCAGGGAAAACAGACAGATGCCGAGACAGGAACGCTTGTNTATGANGGCGGGTTTTATAAAGGGGANTACAGCGGGACCGGGAAACTTTATGATGCATCGACCGGGAATTTAATCTATGATGGCGAATTTTTGAGAGGTGCTTTTTCTGGCGCAGGAAAGCAGTGGGATACGGAAGGGAATCTGATCTATGAAGGGANTTTCCTGGACGGTGTATATCACGGTCACGGAGTGCGCTATGAGCCTTCTAACGGNGAGATCATAGAAATAGGGGAGTTTCGAAACGGCGTGNTGGTGAGAGACGAACGAATGGAAGAAATAGAAGAAGTAGAAGAGGAAAGTTATGTCTGATTATACGAAGATTGCAGATATAGGAAATGGCATTTTAANGTTATTGAAAGAGGCGCTGATCCCGGAANTGTTAAATAATCCTGATCAGATNGGGCTCTGCTCTCCGGAGGATCATGGAGATTTTGCNGTGGGGGTGTGGCTCTATGATATAAGGGAAGATACCTCCATACAGGCGCATGAAATGGCAAATATAGGCAGNAACACNCAGCGTTATCCATCGACTTATTTGACGCTGTATTATATGATAACCCTCTATCTGCAGAGTGATATAAAGTATCGGGCAGTGCAGGAGCATCAGATCNTTGGGAAGATCATCCAGGCNATCCGGGATAAAGCGGCAATAACGCCAGATACTTTTACGCCNACNGGGGAGCCGGGAGGNGACAATATCCGTATTCTGATGCAGGATCTGNAAATGGAAGAAAAAATACGGATCTGGACTGTGCCCAATGCGTCNTACCGGACTTCGCTGTTTTATACGGCAGGGCCTGTGGAAATCCAGTCTACGAGAAAGAAGNCNGTAAAGCGCGTGCAGGAGATCAATTACCGTTTTGCAGGAAAGGATACATAATATGGTACTATACGAAACAAANATCCGNCTGTCAAAGGCTGTCCTTTTCAGGGATGCATTTACCGGGAAGCCNGTGTCTTCGGGCATNCGCATCCGTTCTCTNTCAGGCGGGAGGACNGAAAAAAAGGGTGGCGGATATTTCCTGTTTNTGGATGTGGACAGTCCGGAATTTGAAATTGAGGCAGAGTCTCCCATTTACCAGCGCAGGCGCGTCTGCCTGNTGGCAGATCACGGGNAGAAGGTGGAGGAGATACTTATGTATCCGTCCCCNGCATATCCTCTGCGGGCAGGCAATACTGTCGTTCGGGGACAGACNGTGCCAGGGAGCGTGNTAAGATTCTATATTGAAGACGAGAGAGGATGCTGCCGNCTTATCAACGATTATAAAAAANNGGAAGNAGAGATTTCCTTTTATCTGAAAGGCGGGATCAGCAGTACGCTCTGGCATATTCAGGAAAAACAGAAGAAAGCGGGAGAGTATTTTAGTGTANAGCATGTGGATGACGGCTCGGAAATTTATGTGCTTGGNCAGCCGCTGAAAGCNNCNTACAGAAAGAAAGANACCGTGATTTATCCGGCACAGGAAACNNTTGCCGATGAGAACGGTGAGTTCTACCTGCTGCTTGCGGGGCTTCCCGGGGAGACNTGCCTGCTGCNTTATTCGTATGGAAGCACAGGGGAGGAAACGTCAGGGGAGACNGAAATTTTTCGGGNAAAAGAGAATCATATTTTAGAGGAGGATTGAGGATTATGGGATTATGTGTGACGGGNGGGGCGACAATGACTTGTTCCTTTGGCATGGCGCCGTCTACGTTAACNGTACTGCCAACGGCAAAAACNACGTCAGCAATGCCGCTGGCGACAATCGCNGATAATGTGCCTTTTGTGAATATTATGCCGTTCGGGATGTGCCAGAGCATGGCAAATCCCACNGTGGCTTCGGCAACTGCAGCAGCTTTGGGNGTGCTGACNCCTATGCCGTGCACCCCTGTTCTGACAGGACCCTGGACACCGGGNGTTCCTCAGGTGNTGNTCGGCGGCAAGCCGGCAGTCAATAATCAGTGCAAGCTGACCTGTGCCTATGGGGGAATGATACAGTTTACAAACTCAGGCTGTCAGAACGTGCAGCTTTAGGATATNCGNGCAGTTTCAATTTGAGGAATAAGTATGGATAAGAAAAGTTTGTATGGCATCTGGGGAATTTTGTTTGCCGCAGTGGCTGCAATTGTAGCAGTNGGTTTGTACGGGAAGACAATAAAATTAAATTATATTGAACAGATCCATCTGCAGGATGGGTATATGTATTATGTAGACCGCGGGGAAGGNGATGAATTAAAGATCATCCGTTCCGATCCTGACGGAAAACAGGGCGATATGATCATATGTAAAAGGCATGTCAGNGAGAAGTANCGGGTGATCAGCCAAATCTTTTTTGACAATGAAGGGGATGCCTATCTGCTGTTGGAAGAGATCAATGTGGAATCGTGGGATGAGNCGAGCTGTAAAGTTTACCGGTGCGATTTTGCCCGCGGAAGGCTGGAAGAAACGGAATATGACCTGACAGAAGATGCCAGAGAATACAGCCAGATATCGGTACAGCGCATTCAGGGAGANCAGCTTTTTTACATAGGGATTCCTGATGTGGAAAAGAGTTCCGGGAGTGCGGAGCTTTTGGCCCTGGACCAGCAGGGGACAAAGGAGATACTTGATGAGGTGCCGTTGGAATGTCCGTATCTGAACAGCCAGTTTTTTCTGAGCGAGGATCACATTCTTCTGTGGATGGATTATGCGGGAGAGATTTTCGCAAAGAAAGTGGGAGAGGAAAGTTATCTGAAAATTGAAGGGATTACCGGGAAGAAAAAGGTGTTCAAGAGTCTTTCTGACGATGGGGAGAATGCCTATGTCCTGGATTATGATGCGGAATGTATCCGCTGTATTGATCTGAAAAAGCGGACTTCTAAGGAATTGTTTTCGGCAAAAGAGATTCAAAAGGATGATCCGGAATTTACATTTCAGCAGCTGCACAACCCTGACTGCACGCAGAACGGATTTTGTGCAGGGGTGGAGGATGAAGAAGGTATGCTTTCCGTCTGTTCTTATCAGGAGGGAAACTGTCAGGACATCGGAGAGATTTCCCTTACATTCTCTGCAGTTTTGCGCCGGATGTGCTGGTTTTATGTAGGGATTTTTCTGGCGGCGGCACTTTGGGGAATTTATTGGCTGGTGCGTGTAAAATATCATTTCCAGACCATTTTAGTCCGGCTTTGCGTGATTTTCCTTCTGGGGCTTCTGGTTATGGACAGTTTTCTTGAGGGTTGGATCGAGCGGTCCATGCGCCAGCAGTTGGAATGCAACCAGANAATNGCACTGTCTGCATTGGGAAAGCTTCTCCAGAAAGATATTGTGCACGATATTGAGAGTGAAGGGAGTCAATTCCCTTCCGGGGATATGGCTCTGTGGATGAGCCGCACGGATGNGNACGGAGCGGCGAAAATGGGNGGACTGTCCATGTATGCCTATAGTATTTTTGAGGCAGATGAGGATGGAAATCTGTATGTCAGNGAGTCCNTGTCGGAATATAGNGGTGTTCCGGTGGAATGGGTGTATGCACCGAAAATTGCAGAGGCATTTTATCAGGCTTATGACATGACGGAGATTGTGAATAAGAATGANGAGAACNGGAACGGCAANCGGAATAACCAGCTCATCCCGATCGTATTGAATGACGGCACAAAGTATGGGGTTCTGGCGGTCTCCNTAGACGGGAATATTCTGGATTACCAGATNTGGTACTATCAGTGGAATCTGAGAAATGCTTCCTCTACGATGCTGTTGATCCTGACAGTGATCCTGTTGGTGATCCTCTATATTTTCCTGCGGCCGCTAAAAGCGCTAAAAGAGTGTGCCGGGACATTGGCGGCNGGGAATCTGGGTGTGACGGTTGCNGTCCATGGACGTGATGAGGTGGCTGATATTTCAGCGGCNTTCAATCAGATGTCTCTGGATCTTGCGAAATATGTGCAGGATATCAAAGGGATGTCGGATGGCTATTATAAGTTTATTCCTGCAAAGATTCTGGATCTGCTGGGCAAGGAATCCATTCAGGAGGTAGAACTGGGGGATGAGATGCAGGGCGAGCTTACCATTCTNTCCCTTCATGCCATGGATTACCCNAGGCAGAGCATCTCCCTTTCGGCAGAACAGGTNTATAAGGATATCAACCGTGTNNTGTCNATGCTTGTGGAGCCGATCAACAGCCATCACGGCGTGGTGGAGCATTTTGATGATACCGGGCTGTCTGCTTTTTTTGCAGTCAGCAGCAGNGAGGCGTTGGATGCCGCCATCGATATCCAGCATCTGNTGGAGAGGCGGATGCCCGGCAGCGGCAGGACGATNGCCATCAGCTATGGGNGNGTGATGATAGGGGTCATCGGNCATGAGCAGCGGATGGAGGCGACTACGATTTCCGCNCATTCGGATCTGGCAAAAGAANTNCGGCTGAAAGGGGATAAATACGGTGCGCATATCATCATTACACATCTGGTTTATGAGCAGATACCGGATTTTGAGGAGCATTANCATGCCAGACATCTGGGGAATATTTATATTGCNGCAAACAATACATATGAGCGCNTCTATGACGTATANGACGGAGACTCCGAAGAGGAATTCTATTANAAGGATCTGGTAAAGCCNTTGTTTGAAAAGGGCGTNGATCTGTTTGTGGCAANGAAATTTTATGAGGCGCGTCTGGTCTTTGTGGAGGTCTTAAAACAGTACCGCAAGGATAAGGCGGCGAAAGAATACCTTTACCGCTGCGATAAGTATTATAAGCTTGCGGGNGATAAGGATATAGAGACTGTGATCGAGAAGTTTTAGTCACTGTAAGTGGAGCAGAAGATAACAGGTTTTCGGAAAGGGGTGCGGGAAATGCNAGAAGATGATTATAAAGATCCGGGAGAACAACATATTGGTAAAGATGTGGGTGACAAAGGCAGCGGGAATCAGTCGCAGACAACCGGTAGTGAGGGGGGGAATCTAGTAGCCCAGACGCCGCGGCAGCCGCAGGGACCGCCGACGGCTGGGAATGGAACCGATGTAACCGTAACGCCGCCGAAGGAAGAGCCGCCGAAGGAAGAGCCGCCGAAGAAGGAGGCGCCGAAGGAAGGGCTGCCGAAGGAAGAGCCGCCGAAGAACAATGTACAAGTGCAGAGAGAAGACGTTGTGATTGACGATAATAACGGGGCGCAGCCGGGACAGCAGCAGCCGGGACAGCAGCAGCCGCAGTCGGCTTTTGATAGGTTAAAAGATGCGACGCGAAAACTGTGGGGTAAAATGAAAGGCTACCTGTCAACGAAAGAAGGAGCCGGTGAATCCTTTGATGGTCTGGAGATATTGAAGGGAGATCCCGAAGATATCAAGGAGGACCTTGTGAAAAAGGGCGCTACGGCAAAGGAAGACTATTTGAAATTGGTAGGTGAAATAAGCAAAACAGGAGTTTCTAAAGCCGATAGTTCTGCGGGAGCAAAAACGTTGGTTGATATATTCAGACGTAAACAGATTTACAAGGCGGTTGTTTTGGCGAGGACATTGAAAAATAATGGTGGTAAATTAGGTAGGGGCAGAAGACTCGTGCACGGTGCCGATTCCGTGTATAAGTATGTGTCTTCGGGACAAAAAGCAATTGGAGGGATAAACGCAGGAGCCGCCGCGCTTAGCAGCAATTGGAAAGATCATTCTGTCAGCAACTGGATTGGGCTTGTCACCAACTTTATGGGAGTTGTGGATTCCATTAAAGGGATAGCACAGAAGTTTCCCCAAATAGCCTCATTATGGAATAAGACGGATAAGTATATATTGGAGGGAAAAGAAGATACACATATAGAGGAAGGAATCTTAGGTATAGTTGGTGTTTTGTCAGATTTAGCCACAATGCTGTCAAAGGGAGTCGCTTTAGCACAGTCAATCGACAAGATTGCAGGGAAAAATAATAATTTTTTTAAAACTGATGGTGCGCGTATGATGGTGATATTGAATAGTCATTCACAGATTACCGGACTTGGCACGGGGGGTTATAATCTGTTTAAGTCATTCATGAGTCTTAAAACACTTAAGGGTATGGAGAACAGTAGATGGGAAGAAGCACGGAAACAGGTGGAGAATGCGAAGCAGCAAGGAAATGACCGTGCTCCTGAACAGGCGCAGGCACAGCAACAACCACAGGAACAGGCGCAGGCACAGCAACAACCACAGGAACAGGGTAGAGAAGCGAATCAGCAGGAAAATGATATCGTACAGCAGATGGAAGCGAAAACGAAGATGAAAGAAAGGCAGGAGCTTGCCAATAATCTGCTCAAATCTGATAAAATCTCGGATAAGGTCAAAGACAAGCTTGTTCTTTACATTGCATTGTGCAGGAAGATTGGAAGAACAAAACAAGGTATTGCCATGGGGGGAGCCAGCCTGCTGTCTCAAGGTGTCGGGTTGGCATCAAGTATTGTCACGGGTAAGTCCATATCCAAGAATGCAGATCAGGAAACAGGAAACCCAGATGAGTCTCTTGGCCCGAAGGATTATCTTGCCGCGGCTGCCGGTTTTGCAGGAGGTGCGGTGGCTGGGACTCAACTAGGTCTAGATGAATATAATAAGAGGGGTGGTGAAGAGAAAGAAAACATTAGGAATAGATTGTGGACTCATTTTGAGCCTCTGCTTGAGGATGATCATGGGTTAAAGGGATTGTCAGGCGCTTTGGGTGGCGCAGACGAGGATAAAAGAAAGGCGGCAGTTGAGAAGGCAAATACGGTGCTGCCTGAATATGATGCTGCGGATAAGTATTTCAAGGGGGCATTCGTAGATTATGACGCGCTCCTAAAGTCCACGAGTATGGATGAATTTCAGAAGATGCTGGTGGCAGGACTATAGAAATATAACAGGGAACGGACGGTGGAAACATGTTTTTAAGGCAGGAAGAATATTTCCGGGAGCTTTTGGTTCTTGTGAAAAAGGAGATCAGCCTTTATACAAAATATGCAGTGCGGCTTGGGGAAAATGGGACAGTGCGCCATATCTATCAAACGAAATTGTTTAAAGAGGAGCTTGCCAACGTGTTGGAGAACCCCTTTGAGCACATGGACCGTGGGTCTTATGAAAGGGAAAGGGCAGGATTGTCTGCTGAGTGGCGCACGTTCCATGAGGAGGCTTACCGCACGATCAAAGAAGGCGGTGTGATGCTTCCCTTTGCGTATATGTTGCGTAAGCTGGAACTTAACGATTTTGAGCAGTATATTGCCTGCCTTGCCATTGCGCCCGAACTGAATCGGGAATTTGAACGGCTTTATTCCTATCTGCAGGATGACCTTGCATGGCGGTATCCTTCTCTGGACTTGTGNGTGAAGATGTACACCATGGATGAACTTCTGCAGAATACCCTGATCCATCAGGTATTTATNCGNCGGGAANTGCTTACCTGTATTTTTGCCGGCAGACCGNTGACACAGGAGAGTGAACTTTCATGGCAGTTCAANCTGAGGAGAGATTTAATTGAATATTCATTTTTCTTTGAGTCGGANCTGATGGGCAGAAAAGCCGATTATCGAGTGGTTGTTCCCGGGAAGTCCGAANCGGTGGCGTGNAACATCAATCAGGAAGTGTCGGAAAANATTGTAAAACAGCTGAATGATGGGGCGGACAGTGAAAAGGGAATGCAGCTGCTTTTGCTGAGAAGTCCCTATGGCAGCGGAAAAAAACTGCAGATTGCCATTGNGGCAGGCACTCTGGGTCATGCCGTACTCTACCTGGATATGAGAGAGCTTGTGTGCCGCAAGGAAGACAAGATGCAGGAAGCGGTATGCAATGCAGTGGTGCGAGCTGTTTTGGACCGTGCATTTCTGGTGTTTGAGCACTGGGAAGCAATCTGGACAGGNGGACAGAAGAACCGGCAGGCAGCGCTTGAGATTTTGCGNAGATCTTCCCTGTTTTTCCGCCATGTATTTCTCACGGCAGANCAGATGCAGGGNGGGGATGTCTTTGAGGGAGAATNCCCCTTGGGCTATGCGATTTCAGAATTTCAGCTGCGTTTTCCTTCCATACAGGAGCGNAGCAGGCTNTGGANATCCTTTTTAGAAGNAGGAGGAGGGCAGCTGGAAGAGGAAGGNGTCTGTGACAGGCTGGCAGCCCAGTTTGATTTTACTCCGGGCGTGATAAAAGAGGCGGCAGAGTCGGCCTGCAGGGAGGCGCAGGTGCAGGGGAANAAGGAAGTCCCCGCAGATTTTTTATACCGTGCGTGCCGGCAGAAAATTTCCCATCGGCTGGGGGANCGNGCCAGNCGGGTCAATGCAGCCTATACATGGGANGATCTGGTGCTCGAGGACGGTCCNAAGGAACTGCTGCGTCAGGCATGCGGACAGGTTNTAAGCAGGGGAAAGGTCTATGAGGAATGGGGATTTCAGGATAAGATTGCATACGGCAGAGGTGTCTCTTTGCTGTTTGCAGGACCTCCGGGAACCGGTAAGACNATGGCGGCACAGGTGCTTGCCCGCGAGCTGAACCTCGAACTGTACAAGGTAGACCTTTCCGGNGTATTATCCAAGTATATNGGTGAGACACAGAAAAATCTGCGGGAAATATTTGACGANGTGAAAAAGAGCAGGAGCATCCTGTTTTTTGATGAGGCGGACGTGCTGTTCGGAAAAAGGGTGGATGTCACGGATGCCAGAGATATCAGCGCCAATGCGCAGACCGCATATCTGCTGCANAAGATGGANGAATATGATGGAATAACNATCCTTGCCACNAACCTGATGCAGAATTTTGACGATGCGTATAAGCGCCGGATGAAGTTTATCATCCGCTTTAATNTTCCACAGAAGGAGCAGCGNATACAGATGTGGAAAAAGGTTTTTCCGGAGCAGATGCCTCTTGAAGGGGATATTGATATTGACTACCTTGCAGGCAATTTTGAGCTTTCTGGGGCAAGCATCAAGAATATTGCATTGAATGCAGCTTTTATGGCTGCTTCCAGGCAGGAGATCACCGGCATGGAGCACATCATGGAAGCTTTACAGCAGGAATATGAAAAATCTGGAAAAATACTTGGAAAAGCAGAGCTGCAGGAATATTATATTTACAAGAAGTAACTATTCAGCAGTTCAAATCGCTGTGCATAAGGCACGCAGAATGGAGGAAACGATGAAAAAAGAAGAGTTGCGGGAAGGGTTGAAACGACTGGAGGAATATGTCAGCAANCTTGAGATGAAAAGCGTGTTTCTGGAAGAAGGAGCCGATGTTGGCATGGATACNCTGCTGTTAGGTCTTGAGATAGACGAGGACCTGAGCGTAGACATCAGCTGTAATTTTGTCTATGCACCGGACTTTGGCGATGTCATGCAGTATTACGGGCAGATGGANNTAAATCCGATANTNGAAGAAAATCCNGAGGCGTTTACGGANCTGAATGTATANCGGATGATAAATACGCTGAATCAAANCNTCCCTGTCGGTCAGTTCCTATATATGCAGGAAGAGAATGACGGGAAGATGAGCCATCTCATCGGCATCCGTTATACGATGCTGACAGANCTGGNNGGAGAGGCNGAACTGGAGAAATGNGTCATCATNATCGGAATGATGATGAATATCTATGAGGTTCTCTGCAGCACCCTCCTGCTGTTGATGGAAGGGGAATCTTTGGACAATGCAATGAANATCATAGCAAGCCTTACGGAGGATTAAGTCCCTGTCNTGTCATATGTTATNTTCTTCNNTGAGCCAGTGGCTGATATAACGCTGCTGTACCTTTACGGAAAAAGAGCGGGCAACGGGAACGGTGCTGCCGGTGGTCAGCGACAGTGAGCCGGTTGTCAGACCGCAGGAATAATTCAGGTTCACCATAAAGGACGTATGTGTTTTGATGAAATTGGACTGTTCTAAAATGGGCGCCAGAAACCGGTCAAAACCGGAACGCAGATACAGACTTTTTAAATGCCGTCCGTCTGCCAGATGGAAATGGCAGACATGGGAAAGCAGTTCCGCATATACGATCATGTGGAACGGAATCTGCAGGATTCCCTCGGAGGTCTTCAGAACAAATATATTGTTATTGCGCTGGCTGCANCGGCAGGCAATTTTATCAAGGAGAGGAAACAGGATGTCTTTGCTTGCCGGCTTGCAGATATAGTTAAAGGCGTATAGACGGAATGCATCCGGGTAATAATCTTTGCTTGAGGAAAGATAAACGATCAGAGGATCTGTGAGCATATTGGAAAGCTGCTCTCCTAAGGTGATTCCTGTCATTTCAGGCATCAGTATGTCGAGGAAGAAGGCATCAAAAGTTTCCCCTTCGGAAACGGCATCGAGGAGGCTGAAAGGAGAGAGGAATTTCTTTACTTTTATTTCCGGTTTATTCTGTCCGCAGGACCATTCTTTGATCAGGCTTTCTGTTTTCTCTAAATCTCTTTTGTCATCATCGCACATGGCAAA
Source organism: Roseburia sp. (assembly GCA_014804775.1). Classification (GTDB taxonomy): domain Bacteria; phylum Bacillota; class Clostridia; order Lachnospirales; family Lachnospiraceae; genus Roseburia. The sequence goes on from JAAUZB010000052.1 coordinate 28,289, forward strand.
GTAAAGCATTTTCAAATACCTTCTTTCGTAAACTATATATTAATTGTACATTTTTTTTGCCCAAAATACTGTTTTTTGCATGAAACGCATTTTTTTTGGAATAAAAAGACCGTAAAGGACTTGATTTTTTGGTGCAAAAAAAGCATAATTGGTACAAATTGTCAAAAAATGATGATTTTTTGTTAAAATCAAGTGAATTTTGTAAAATTAGGAGGAATTCAGTTATGAGAATTTTTATGGCTATTTTGGGGATCATTATGGCGATATGCGGGATTTCCTGCGTATGTACGCCGGTGATGACATTTCTGGAGGCGGGATATTTTCTGGTAATCCTGCTGCTTGTCTATGGAATTGCAACGATCATAAGATCGGTCGCAGAGAAAAATTACGGTCTGCCGTTTCTGTTCGGTATTTTGAGCGTCATCCTGGGCGTTGTGATCATGGTTGTGCCGGGGTTGAAATTGATGACGGACGGAATGCTGATATACATCATGGCAGCATGGTTCCTGGTACAGGGAATTGTGGAGATTTTTGTATCGTTCAAGCTGAAAAAGCTTCAAGAGGGGAAGGGATGGATCTGGACGCTGATTTTCGGCATCATCGGCGTTCTGGTAGGTATTTATTCTTTTGTACACCCGCTGCTTCTGGCATTTACCTTTGGAATTCTCGTGGGTGCATATTTTATCGAGAGTGGCATCAATATGATCGTAATGGCACTGACAGCTCCGAAGGCGGAGAAATAAAAAAGGTAGTAATATATCTGTTCTAAAAAATAGAAACACGGCTGAATCAAAAAAACGTTCAGCCGTGTTTTTTCATGCGTCAGACATGGACGAAGCTTCTTTAAAAAATGACACCACAATAAAATCCGCCCCATTTTTTCGTGAGAAGGCGCCTGCTATAATCAAGTCATAACAAAGTAAGACAGCGAAACAGCAAAAATGGAAGGAGAAAAATTATGAAAAGATGGATTGCAGCATTGTTATCAGCGACGATGGTTATGTCGCTTGCGGCATGCGGAGGACAGCAAAGTACGGCAGGATCGGGAGGCGGAAGCAGTAGTGATGCCGGAGGAAGCAGCAACGCCGGCGGGAGCGGTGAGAAGATCGTTGTATGGACACTGGCAAACGATTTAAAACAGTTTGCAGATCGATATATGGAAGAGACAGGAAAAGAAGTAGAGGTCGTGGTATTTGACTCTGCCGACTATTCTACCAAGATCATGCAGACTCTGGGAGCGAAAAGCACGGATGTTGATATTTTCGTGGGAGAGCCGCAGATGCTTCCCAATTTCTTTGAAGCCGGTTTTTGTGCAGACTTAAGCGAACTGGAGAGCGAGGTTTCAACACAGCTGGTTGATTATACTTATGAAGCGGGTAAAGATGAAGACGGTGTGCTTCGCGCTGTCAGCTATCAGGCGACTCCCGGAAGTGTGATCTACCGCTGCGATCTGGCAACGGAAGTGTTTGGAACAGACGATCCCGAGGTGATCGGTGAGAAATTCAGTTCCTTTGACGCGATCGTTGATACGGCAGAGCAGCTTCATGAAAAAGGATATACGATTTTCGGTGATACGGGAGCTCTTCGCTGGTTCTCCAATAGCACTTCTCCCTGGGTAAAGGACGGACAGATCATCGTTGATCAGGATCGTCTGGACTATTTTGACACAGCTGTAGAGCTGTACCAGAAAGAATATGTTGCATTTGCACCGGAATGGTCTGCGGCATGGTATGCTTCCATGGCAGGTCCGCTGCCGATGAATGCAGGCTGGAGTGCACTTGACGAAGTGGATGCTTCCAATCCTGAAACACAGGTATTCTCCTATGTAATGCCTTCGTGGGGCGCTCTGATCGTACGTGACAATGCAGAGGACAATACGGGGAAATTTGGCGTGTGCAGCGGCGTATGCAGCTTTTTCGGAGGTGGTACATTCCTGACAGTCAATGAATATTCACAGAACAAGAGTGACGCAGTTGATTTTATCCGTTACTGTACGCTGAATGACGAAACGGCCCAGTGGTGGCTGGAAGCATCCAAAGGTGATGTGGTTTCCAGTCTGGCAGTTCTGGAGGCAAACAAGGATTATGCGAATCCGTCCTTCAACAACCAGCATACTTATGAGTTTTATGCAGCAGAGCTTGAAAAGATAGACTACAGCTTGATCACCGGTTATGACGATACCTGTAAGGAGGCGTTTGGAGCAGCTATTGTCTCCGTGCAGGAGGGAAAACAGTCCAAAGAGGACGCTTTGAAAGAATTTTACACAGTCGTGACAACACAGTATCCCGAACTGAGCATTCCTGACGATGCTCCTATCAATTAAAACATTATGGAACACAAGGGCAGCTCGCGAAGCGTGCTGCCCATTGTTTAGAAAGGCGGGGTGACGAGTATGGCTAGCAAGACTTTGACGGGAACGAAGAAAGATACGGCAGCAAAGGCAGATACCGCAGTGAGAAAGCGGGGAAATGTTCAGAAGCGCGAATGTTACGGTGTACTGTTCTGCCTGCCGTTTATCATAACTTTTTTGATATTTAATATCTATCCGGTATTCCGAACATTGCAGATGAGTTTTATGGATTATAAGGGCTTTGGAAAGGGAACCTTTGCGGGTGTTTCCAATTATGTCCGTGCCATAAAGGATGTACTGTTTTGGGACGCTTTTGCCAACACTCTGAAAATGTGGGGTGTAAATATTATTCTTCAATTGGGACTTGCGCTGTTGCTGACTATTATCTTTAACGATATGAAGTATAAAATGAAGGGCTTAAGCATTTTTCGGGCATTATTTTATCTGCCCAATCTGATTGCGTGTACCTCGGTGGCGTTTCTGTTCAAAACGCTTTTGGACTGGAAATATGGCAGCTTCAATCAGCTTCTTATGAAAATGGGTGTGATCGACACTCAGGTGAACTGGCTGACCGGAGAAGGACTTACCGCACAGATGGTAGTGGGTGTAGTAGGAGCGTGGATGTGGTTTGGCAACAGCTTCATTATGCTGATGGCGGGAGTTCAGGGAATCGACAAAACCTATTTTGAGGCAGCGACTATTGACGGAGCCGGCAGATGGCAGATTTTTTCCAAAATCACCATGCCGCTTCTGCGGCCTATCATGCTCTATGTGGCTGTGACAAGTCTGATTGGCGGATTGCAGCTGTTTGATCTGCCTTACCTGATATCCGGAACGGAAGGAAAACCGGGACGTTCCCTGTACACGGCGGTATTCTATCTGTATACGACTGCATTTAAAAATAACCAGATGGGATATGCGGCGGCTCTGGCTTTTGTCCTGTTCCTGATCATTGCGGTATTCTGCGGGCTGGCATTTAAGTTGATGAACAAAAAGGAGGCGGATTAGAATGTTTGCGAAAATAAAATACAAAACATTTAAAACTTTGTTGTATCTGTTCCTGATTCTGCTTGCCGTGATATGTTTCATTCCTTTTTGGCTTATGATTGTAAATGCCACGCGTACCGGCAATGAAATTATGACCAGTTTTTCCCTGTGGCTGGGAAGCAGCTTAAAGTCAAACTGGAAAGTGGTAGCCGACAATATGAATCTGGGCAGAGGTTTTGTGAACAGCTTGTTTCTGGCTGTATGCAATACAGTTTTAGTTTCCTACTTTTCAGCGCTGACTGCGTATGGACTGGCATTTTACAAATTCCGCGGCTCTAAGTTTCTTTTTACGGCGTTGCTGGTGTTTATGATGGTTCCGGCACAGTTAAGCCTGCTTGGATTTTATGATTTGTGCAATCAGCTGCATATGATCGACAGTTATTGGCCGTTGATCCTGCCCAGCATTGCAAGTCCGGCTACGGTATTTTTCCTGCGGCAGTATATTTTGTCAGTGATGCCGCGTTCTATTTTGGAGGCGCCGAGAGTGGACGGCGCAGGAGAGTTGAGGATTTTTCATCAGATTGCCCTGCCGATCATGGCGCCCGGTATTGCAACCATGGCGATCGGGACTTTTATCGGAAGCTGGAATAATTACCTGATACCGATGATGCTCATCAATACGCCGGAAAAACGGCCTCTGCCAGTGATGGTTGCGGAGCTGTCCGCTGTGCGTGACATCACCACGAATTTGGGAGCTACATATTTGGTAGTGGCGGTGTCTGTAGTGCCGATCATGATCGCGTTCTGCTTCTTCTCGAAATACATCATCAGCGGCATTTCTGCCGGAAGCGTAAAAGAATAGGATGCAATCGGACGGAAAATATGATATTCTAAAGCAAAAGAAAGATATACAGAGGGAGTTTTATGAAACGTCTTTTGAGTCTGATTTTGGTTTTGGCGCTTGCGCCGATGACAGCCGGGTGTACGAAGGTACAGCCGGCTGTATCTGATGTAAATGTTGCTGAAGAAGAGACGGTAACACTGCAGTGGTATATTAATTATAACTGGTACAATACGCCGTGGGGCGGCAATACCGTGAGCGAAGCGATCACAGAACGTACAGGCGTTGATATTCGGTTTGTCTCTCCGGATGGCAATGAGACGGTCAATCTGGATGCGCTGATTGCCGGAGACAAGCTGCCGGATCTGGTGACGCTTGGCTGGTGGGAGCCTCAGGTAAATGAAATGATCGAAGCGGGTCAGGTCTGGGCACTGAATGAACTCGCGGACCGGTACGATTCCTATTTTTGGGAGGTGGCGGACCCGAAACGGCTGAAATGGTATACGCAGCCTGACGGGAATGTGTACGGTTATCCCAATTCTTCTTATTCGCCGGACGATTATGAAGGTGATTTGCAGATTAGTTCCAATCAGACGTTTTTGGTGCGGAAGGATATTTATGAGGCCATAGGGGCTCCGGATATGACGACGCCGGAAGGGTTTGCCGCAGCGGTCCGGGATGCGGCGGAGCGGTTTCCTCTCGTGGACGGTAAGCCGCTGATCCCTGTGGGGGCACACGAGTTTACGGAGCGGGGGTGTGATTCTTTTGACAAATTTTTGCAAAACTTTTTGGCGATTCCCTATGAGAAGGAAGGAGAATTCTACGACCGGTATACCGATCCGGAGTATAAGCGCTGGCTTAAGATGTTCCGTGAGCTTGGAGAGGAGGGTCTTTTGTCCGACGAAATTTTTATTGACAAACGGGTACAGATGGAAGAAAAAATAGCGGATGGCAGATATTTCTGTATGCTTTATCAGCGGACGGATATGGCGGAGCAGCAGCGAATCCTGTATGAAAAAAATCCGGACAGCATATATATAGCTGTGGACGGTCCTAAAAATTCGGCAGGAGATATGCATACACTGCCCGGTTTGGGGCTGAACGGATGGACAGTTACCCTGATATCCAAAAATTGCCGGGACCCGGAGAGAGCCATTCGTTTTCTTTCTTTTCTCATGAGTGAGGAAGGGCAGAAACTGATTGCGCTGGGTATTGAGGGAGAGAATTACCGGATGGAGGACGGAAGAGCCGTATTGACGGAGGAAACGCAGCAGCTCATGCTGAATGATTACGTGGAATATGTCAGGCAGGTGGGAGCTAATGATACCTACTGGATGCTGCAGGATAACCGGATGCAGTCCGAGTGGAAGCCTCAGGATGACGAGATGCTGCGTCAAATGGAAGAGTGGACCTATCCGTATGTCTGCTATACAGGGCAATATGACGTATTTTTTGCTTCTGACAGCGAAGTGAATACTGCACAGGAAAAAATTGAGGAGATCCACGGACAAATGCTGCCTCAACTTTTGCTGGCACCTACGGAGGAGGAGTTTGAACAACTGTGGGATGAATATGTCACATGCAGGGAAGAGAACGGTCTGAGTATGGTGCTTCAGGAGAGTACCCGCCAGATGCAGGCATCAAAGGAAAAGCTTGGTATAGAGTGAGGGACTGCCATGATAAAATGGTTTCGCAGAGCAAAATTATCCAAACAGCTTTCTGTGATCAATTGTTTTTTTGTATTGATCCCTACGCTGCTGCTGTGGTACAGCATGATGAGTTCTACGCAGCGCACGGCAATTCGTACAAGGGAGCAGGAAGCCGGACTGCGGCGCACCCAACTGGAAACAGAGGTGGAAAGGATTGCCGAGCTGTGCAATCTGTCGACACAGGTATTTCTGAATACGCCGGCATTGATGAACCATTTGACGGCACTGAAGCGGGGAGAGACGGTTGATTCTCTGGAGCTGATGGAATTTTACCGGGAGGATATCGCCAGTCTGGAAAAAATCATAATCAGTAATCCCGATCTGTACCAGATCCGCGTCTATTCCAGTGAAGAAGATATCTATGAGATGCTTCCGATTTTGTACGGTGCCGGGCGGATGGAGAGAATGCCGTGGGCGCAGGAGGAAATCGGATCAGGAACATGGTATTTGGATTATACGGAACAGTTTTTTTCCGACAGTCCGCCCACAGAGCATGTGATGAGTCTGATTACCGATATTTCCGCGCCGTCTGTGGGAAGTGTGGGTGTTTTGGAGGTTTCTGTCCACATGGATGAGGCCATGTCGGAATTATATGAAGAGAATGGGTACAGCTTTTCGCTGCTGCTGTCGGATGAAGGTGAACTTTTGGCGGGTGTCTGCCCTGTTTCGACAGATTCTCTGGTGGAGATTCCCTATACGGAGGATATCTGCATCTATAGGGTGGGAGGACACCGGGTACTGATCGCACAATCCTATCTGAAAGAATTTGGCTGCCGCTATATGCATGTTCTGGACTTATCCGATTTGGACCATACCATAGCCCAAGAAGCGGCGGTGCTGTTAGTGGTGCTTCTGATCGCGTTTTCACTCATGGTAATTATCATATCGAGACTGACACGGCAGATGCTCCGCGGTTTTTACAGAGCTTTTGACGGGATGAGAGCTTTTGCCAACGGAGATATTGACGCTGTGGTCGATGTTTCCGGCGAAGGAGAGGCGGCTCTCTTTGCAAAGGAGCTGGGAGGACTTTTAGATAAGATACGTCAGCTTTTGCAGGACAATCTGGAGAAGGAAAGGCTGGCGCAGAGTCTGGAGATACGTGCTCTTCACAACCAGATTAACGCCCACTTTATTTACAATGTGCTTGAGGCGATCAAGATGATGGCGGAGATCGATGAGGAATATGAGATTGCCGACGCTGTCACCAGTCTGGGAAAGCTGCTGCGCTATAGTATGAAATGGGAACAGAGGAATGTGATGCTGCGGCGGGAAATAGAGTATATCGAAAATTACATAGCGCTGATGAATCTGCGTTTTGACTATGTGATATCTCTTGAGGTGGATATTCCGGAGGAACTTTTGACACAGCGGATTCCTAAGATCAGTCTGCAGCCGGTGGTAGAAAACGCGATTATCCATGGGGCAGCGCTCTTGGGGGCGGATACAACGATTTCACTGCGTGGACGGATTGACTGCGAAAGACAGATTTTCCTGATAATGATAACGGATGCGGGAAAAGGAATGGATGAGGAGACACTGTTGCGTCTCAGACGTCAGATTGCCGGTGAGGAGCCGACGCATTCATCTTCGGGTAACGGAATCGGACTGCACAATGTACACAGCCGGATCAGGCGTTCATTTGGAAACAGATACGGTTTGGAGATTGATTCCAGTCTGGATGCCGGAACCACTGTTACAATTATACTGCCATACCAAATGCGGGAGGAGAAAACGGAATGAAGACAGTTTTGATCGCAGAGGATGAAAAATTGATTCGAAAAGGCTTGGAAGCAATGGTGCGGCGTGCTCCTGTTTCGGTGGAGGAGATTCTGACGGCAAAAGACGGGGAGGAGGCGTTGGAGATTTTACGCCGCCAGACAGTCGATGTGCTGATCACGGATATCCGTATGCCCCGTATGGACGGCATTGCTTTGACAGAGCAGGCGGCGGCTCTTCCAAATCCGCCTTTGGTTTTGGTGGTCAGTGGATACGACGATTTTAACTACGCGATATCTATGTTGAGACAGGGCGTGCATGATTACCTGTTAAAGCCGGTGGAACGGGAGCGTCTGTTTGCGGCGCTTGAGAAGCTGGAGGAAAAGCTTAATGAGCAGAGACGGGAAGAACAGATCATTTCTCATCAGTACCTTCATGCCATAAGGCTTATTATGCTCGAGCAGGAGGAGAGCGGAGAAGAATATCAAAATTTAGTGGAGCGCTACGAATCCGATTTTATCAAAGAGGATTATGTGGCATACTGTGCCAGAGCGGTCAGTGAAGATGAGCGGACTGCTTTGCGGAAACTGCCGGAGGAAGCGCTGCGGTTTCCTGCGACAGGGGATCTGTTTCTCTATGTATTGCCTGCAGGGCAGCAGGAGAGTACGGAGGATCTGCTTCCCATGCCGGTGGGAATCAGTCGGCGGCACAGAGGACTTGCGGAATTGAGAAACAGTTATCGGGAAGCTTTCGGTGGGTGGCAGCGTTCGTTTTTCACAGGAAGTCCTGGACGGGAAGATACGGGAAATGTAAAACCGTTGACGGTTACCGGCAGGCAGCTGCTGGGAATGGTGAGTCTGGCATGGGATAAAGAGGTATCAAAGCTTTTGGGTGAGCAGGCGGAAATTGTAGCGAAAGGCGAGGGTGATCCGGAGGAATTTGCCCGAATCTGTTCGGAATTTATAAAGGGACTGTGCAGCGCCTATGAAAACATGATTGAGCCGGATGACGATCCGGTGCGGTTTGCGCAGCTATGGAATTTTAAAGATATTGAACTGTATCTGGAGGAACTGGAGGCGTGGCTGAGCAGATTTTGCGTCCAGCTGGCGGTGAAATTTGCGGATTATGAAAACAAGCAGAAAATTCGTCAGGCAGTACAGTATATGCAGGCGCACTTTACGGAACAGTTAAATATGGCAGTTGTCAGCAATTATGTATCCATGAATTATTCACTGTTCAGTCTGCTGTTTAAGCAGTATACAGGCGCTAATTTTGTTAATTACCTTCAGGAACTTCGGATAAAGGAAACACAGCGTCTTTTGGAAACGACAGACTGGCGGGTGAATGAGATCGGACGGAAAGCAGGATTCTCAGACGAGAAACATTTTTTGAAAGTATTTAAGGCGGCCACGGGATTTTCCCCTACAGAATATAGGAAGGCGAAGGCGATTCTGGAGCAAAAAGAGGAGCCGTAAAATTATAAAAATCACACCAAAACAACAATCGGCATATTTCAATATGCCGATTGTTTCGTTAGAATAAAATCAGAATCGGAAGGGAGGCGGAGGACTTTGGAGCAAATTACTTATTTGAATGAAAGCGGCGATTTTATATTACATAATGCGCACAAATATTCCGGCATTTATATGCCGTTAGTAAATGAAGGAGGACTGGTTTCCTCTGTGACGCCATGGCTGGCGGGAGACTGTAAGACGGACCAAAACAATTTTCTGTTGCCGCCGGCGGGCATGGAAACGCTTCATGAAAGCAGGGCAGTAAGAAATTTCTGGGTAAAAGCGGAGGGGGAGGCGCCGTGGTCTGTCACGGGTCAAAGCGCTTTGCAGAGAGCGGAACAATATACGGGCGGGGAAGAGACTGTGCTGACAGGCGGACTTTTATGGCAGCGCCTGACAAGGAAGCATTGCCGCATCGGGCTGCAGGCCGAGACGCTGAGCTTTGTTCCGGCCGGACAGGAAAAAATAGAAATAATGCAGGTTACGCTGACGAATTGCGGCAGGACGTCTCTCTCGCTGACGCCGGTCGCCGCAATTCCCATGTATGGACGCTCAGCGGATAACGTGAGGGATCACCGGCATGTGACCAGTCTGCTGCATCGGGTTGAAGTGGAGGAATACGGTCTGAAGCTGACTCCCACAATGACTTTTGACGAGCGAGGGCATCAGCCGGGAAAGGTGACCTACCGTGTATGGGGTGCGATGGGAGAAGGGATTCCGCCGAAAGAGTTTCTTGTCAGAACATGTGATTTTGTGGGACAGGGGAGTTATGATTGGCCGGAGGCATTGATAAACCCTGTTCCGGTTTGTCAGCATGTGGGCGACAAAACAGCCGGAGGTGAGATGACGGCGGTGTTATTTTTTGACGAGGTTTGCTTAAAACCCGGAGAAAAGCGCTGTTATCAGATTGTGCTGGCGATAGAGGAAGAGCCGTTTGCTTACATGAAGGAAACCGGGATCGCAGCAGCACTGGAAAGAACAAAAATATACTGGCAGAACAAAACTGTGCGCTTTAAAACCGGAGACTCCCGTTTTGACCTATGGAGCCGCTGGGTGGCAGTACAGCCCACATTACGCCGTATCTGCGGCTGCAGCTTTTTGCCGCACCACGATTACGGACGGGGCGGCCGCGGCTGGAGAGATTTGTGGCAGGACAGCCTTGCGTTGGTACTGGAGGAGCCGGGGGCTGTAAGAGCAGATTTACTGTGCTATTTTGCGGGTGTGCGAAAAGACGGCACCAATGCGACGATCATCGGCACGGCACTGGGAGAATTTAAGGCAGACCGCAATCATATTCCAAGAGTTTGGATGGATCACGGTTTCTGGCCCTTGTTTACGGTTAAGCTCTATCTGGATGAAACGGGAGACTATGATTTTCTGTTGGAGCGGCAGCCTTACTTCGCGGATACGCTGGCATGGCGTGGAGAGGGAGAACCGAGAAAGACGGCGGTTGCAGTCAGCGACGGGACGGTGCTGGAACATATGGTAGTGCAGGCGGTGACGGCGTTTTTTGACGTGGGTGAGCACGGACATATGCGTCTGAGGGGAGCAGACTGGAATGACGGACTGGATATGGCGGGGGACAGAGGCGAAAGTGTCGCTTTCACTGCAGCTTATGCCCACGGTCTTGGAATAATATCGCAGTTGGCCCGGTGTTTGGAGGAAAGCGGAGTAGAGACTGTCAGTATGAGCGAGGCGCTGGCTGGGCTGCTTGATACTCCGGCAAAAATATATGGGGATATGGGGCAGATGCGCGACGCGTTGTTTGCTTACTGTGAGGAAGCGGAGAAGAACAGAAAAACGGTAGAACTGCCAGTGGGTGACTTGCAGAGGATCACGGATGCCATGGCAGGCTGGATTAAGGAACACATAGCCGGAACAGAGTGGGTCGGAGACGGCGCTGAGCTGTTTTGGTATAACAGTTATTATGACAATAATGGCCGTTCTTTGGAGGGAGTGAAGGAAGGTCAGGTACGGATGATGTTGACAGGTCAGGTGTTTAGCCTGCTGTCGGGTACAGCCGATGATATCCGTGCCCGACAGATCATCCGGTCAGCAGACTGGTATTTGTGTGCCCCGAACCGTGGAGGTTACTGTCTGAATACGGATTTCAAGGAGATTAAGCTGGATATGGGACGGATGTTTGGATTCGCTTACGGACACAAGGAGAACGGGGCAGTGTTCTGCCATATGGCGGTAATGTATGCGTATGCGCTATACGAGAGGGGATTTGTGGCGGAAGGATGGCGTGTATTAGAGATGCTGTATCAGCAGGCAAAAGATTTTGGGCGCAGCCGGATTTTGCCGGGAATACCGGAATATTTTGACGACAGGGGGATTGGCATGTATCCGTGGCTGACCGGAGCGGGAAGCTGGATGATGCTGACGATGCAGACACAGGTGTTCGGTGTCCGGGGAAGCGGAGGAAATCTGTGTTTGGAGCCCAAGCTGACCTTGGCGCAGTTTGCGGCTGACGGAAATGCTGAGATAATCTGTGCCTTTATGGGGCGTCCTGTTCGGGTGCGCTATGAAAACCCGCAGAAGCTTGACTGGAAGCAATATCAGATCGGTACAGTCCATATGCAGGAGAAAAAGTTTGACGGCGGTGGAATGAGGCTCGTGATACCGAGGGAAGAACTGTCAAAAGGAGATGGAGAATTGCTTATAGAGGTCAGGCTGGTGTCGAAAGGAGGAGCAGATCATGTTTGATGAGAGAAACCGTTTGGTGATAGAGGATTATCAGAAAAAGCCGCCGTTTTCCAGCTTTTTGCCTGGAATTGCCGGTCCCATGGGGGTTCCAATGTGGTGTTTTTATAATAACCGGGGACAGGGGGTATGCAGCTTTGGTGCGAAGGACAGGGATCATGCGATACTGGAATTTTGTCCGGCGCATGTAGCTTACCGCGATAACAGCCGCACAGGATTTCGTACCTTTGCGAAAATAAACGGGCGTCCGACAGAGCTGTTTGGAGAGCACTGCCGGATGTATATCGGCATGAGTGAATTGGAGATTGAGGCGAGTGACGCCCCGATAAAAGCGTCGGCTCTTTATTACGGTGTTCCCGAAGAGAGGGCGGCTCTGCTGGCGAGGGTATTGTCTGTGACCAACACAGACAGCGAACCTGTGGAATTGGAAGTATTGGACGGTCTGCCGGCAGTGGTGCCTTACGGTGTGAATCAGGATATGTTAAAGAACATGACACAGCTGGCAAAAGCGTGGATGCGGGTGGAGGACGCCAAGGAGGGACTTGCTTACTTCAGGGTCCGCGCTTCCATGGAGGATACGGCACGTGTTACTGAGGTGAAAGGTGGCAATTTCTGTCTTGCATGGGACGGAAAAGGAAATCTCTTAAGACCGCTGGTACAGCCGTCATTGGTATTTGGCGAGGACACATCCCTGAACCGTCCCGAGAATTTTGAGACGCACAGCCTGCGGGAACTGTGCGCCACAGAGCAAATGACGGAAAATATGTTTCCCTGCTGTTTTATGCCGGTATCTGTGACGTTGAAACCCGGTGAGACGGTGCATATATACAGCCTTTACGGGCAGGCAGATCAAAAAGGGCTTGTGCAGAATATAGCCGCAAAGGCGGGAACACATGAATGGTTCGAGGATAAGCGTCGTCAGGCTGCCGGACTGGTGGAAGAATTGTGCCGCGGGATAAATGTGCGCACGTCCAATCCGGTGTTTGACGCTTACTGTAGTCAGACCTATCTCGATAATCTGCTCCGCGGCGGAGCACCCATGTTTTTTAAACATAACGGCAGCAAGGTTCCGTTTTATATTTATTCGCGTAAGCACGGCGACCCGGAGCGCGAGTACAATTATTTCTCCGTAGGCGGGGAATATTATGCGCAGGGAAATGCCAATTATAGGGATGTGAACCAGAACCGGCGGTGCGATGTACTGTTTGAACCACGGCTGGGAGAGGAAAACATTCACACCTTTTTTGATTTGATCCAGACGGACGGCTATAATCCACTGGTACTGACGGCGGCAGTGTACACGCTGCCGGAAGAGAAGAAGGAAGCATTCATTTCCCGTCTGCCGAAGGGAGCAGAGCTGTTTGACAGGAGTTTCACGCCCGGAGAACTGGCTATGGCGGCAGAGGATGCGGGACTTTCCGGACCGGAAGTGCAACAGTTGACGGCGGAAGTGATATGTGCAGCCGAAAGCCGGCCCTGCGCCAGCTTTACCGAGGGGTATTGGTGCGATCACTGGACGTATAATCTGGATTTGATCGAAAGCTATCTGACGGTATTTCCGGAAAAGGAAGAGGAGCTTTTGTTTGATCATTGCAGATACCGTTGGTATGAATCCCGTGTATTGGTAAATCCGAGAGCGAAACGCTATGTGATGACAGAGGATGGACTTCGCCAGTATCATGCGCTGGACGAAGCGGCGAGGGAAGAGGCACGAAACTGGATGTGCACCGCTGACGGAAGGGAGGCTCGCAGCACATTGATAGAAAAGCTGCTGCTTTTGTGTGCCGTCAAGACAGCTACGTTGGATTCTGCGGGAATGGGAGTGGAAATGGAAGGAGGAAAGCCCGGGTGGTATGATGCCCTAAACGGTCTGCCGGGACTTTTAGGCTCTTCCATGGCAGAGAGCTGCGAGCTTGCACGTCTGCTGCACTTTACCGCTGCTGCGCTGACAAAGAGGGGCGGTAAGCTGGATATTTACTGTGAAATAGCGGAGCTGCTGGAGAAAACGGACAGAATCCTGCGGGAAACGGAGTCTGCATGGCTTCGCTGGAACAAGCTGAACAACATGAAGGAGACGTATCGCAGTGCTACCCTGTCGGGGTATGCCGGTGAGCGCAGAGAGTTGTCCTGTCTGGATGTGGCGGGGTATCTGAGGAGAATGGAGACGACTGTGACGGACGGGATCCGAAGGGCAGAAAGCTATACGGACGGAATCTGTCCAACCTATTTTACCTTTGCCGCCATGCAGATAAAGGATACGCCCGACGGACCTATGCCGATGGAGCTGGAACCCTGCGTGCTGCCACTATTTTTAGAGGGTCCGGTACACCGTATGAAATTGGAAGCCTCAAAAGAGGAGAAGCTTGCGATGGTACAGCGGGTTCGTAACAGCCGGCTTTATGACAGAAAGCTGCAGATGTATAAGGTCAACGCTGATTTAAAGGAGCTTAGCATTGAGGCGGGCAGAGCCAAGGCGTTTACGCCGGGGTGGCTGGAAAATGAGTCGGTATGGCTTCACATGGAATATAAATTTTTGCTGGAAATGTTAAAAAGCGGTCTGTATGATGAGTTTGCCGAAGCGTTTCACAAGGCAGCGGTGCCGTTTTTAGATGTGGAGAGATACGGGCGGAGTCCGTTGGAAAATGTGTCGTTTATCGCTTCGTCGGCAAATCCCGACGCCTCCATTCACGGCAGAGGATTTGTGGCACGGCTGTCCGGCTCCACAGCAGAATTCCTGCAGATGTGGCAGATCATGTTTTTTGGACGCACCCCGTTCCGGCTGGAGGACGGTAAACTGCGTCTGGTATTTACGCCGTTTATTCCGGACTATCTGATGCCTGAGGACGGTGTGGTGGAGGCAATGTTTTTGGGAAATATCCCGGTGGTATACCGGGCAGAGGGCTGTCGCGCGCTGATTCCGGGAAAGACAGCGGCGGTGCGATATGTCATTACACAGACGGACGGAAAAGAAGAGTTTGTGGACGGAGAATATCTGCCGGAGCATCACGCAAAGGCAGTGCGGGATGGGCAGGCAGCAATGATCCGGGTTACAATAAAGCAATGTGATGGCGGAGGTAAGATGAAATGAAAGCAGTTTTAACAGTTACCAATCTGGAAAAAAATATAAAATGGCAGCAGTGCGAGCTGGAGCAGGGGGCATTGGATTGCATTCATCAGGTCAGCGTCTATCCGTTTATGAGAAGGCAGACCGTTCAGGGGTTCGGAGGGGCGTTCACGGAGGCGGCGGCATGGTGCTGTGGACAGCTTCCGGAAGAGAAGAGAAAGCAGGTGCTAAAAGCATATTTTGGCGACGAGGGCTTAAGGTATACTATGGGAAGAGTGCATATGAATAGCTGTGATTTTTCCTTGGGAAATTATGCCTGCGTGGAGAACCCGGAGGACGAGGAACTGGAAGGGTTCACGGCAGAGAGAGATGAGAAATATATGATTCCCATGATTCTGGAAGCGCAGGAAATTGCGGGAAGACCTGTCAATCTGATGTTGAGTCCGTGGAGTCCGCCTGCTTTTATGAAAACGAACAGGGATATGAATCACGGAGGAAGCTTAAAGCCCGAGTATCGCAGCCGTTGGGCGGCATGTATGGCAAAATATGCTTCCTATTACCGTGGCAGGGGATGTTCGGTGCAGTTAATGTCTATACAGAACGAACCCGCGGCTGTACAGACATGGGATTCCTGTATCTATACTGCGAAGGAAGAGGGAGAATTTGCCAGAGATGAACTGTTTCCGGCACTCCAGGCGGCAGGATGTGGAGATATTCGAATTCTGGCATGGGATCACAATAAGGAGATTTTGCCTTATCGGGCCAAGGAGACCATGGCAGTTTCGGGAGCTGAAGATGTGATCGGAGGCTTTGCCGTGCATTGGTATACCGGCGATCACTTTGAGGCGCTGCAGCTTGTGAGGGAGAAGTGGAGTGGAAAAGAGATTTGGTTTACGGAAGGCTGCGTGGAATACAGCCGGTTTGACGGTATGTCCCACGGAAAGAAAGCCGAAATGTATGCCCATGATATTTTGGGAAATTTAAACGCCGGAATAAGTGGAAGTCTGGACTGGAATCTCTTGCTTGACGCGTCGGGCGGACCGAATCATGTGGGGAATTTCTGTGAGGCGCCTATCATGTTGAATGAAGCAGGAGATGACTACCGGATAATGGGAGAATATTATTATATCGGTCATTTTAGCCGGTTTATCCGTCCTGGCGCGGTCTGTCTGGGAAATTCTACTTACAGTGACGCGGTTGAGGCAGTGGCATTTGAAAATATGGACGGGGAAAGAGGTGTGGTACTTTTAAACTGTACAGAGGAAGCCGTTCCTGTCAGTGTGACAGAGGAGGGAGAGAAGGCGTACAGCTTTGAAATGCAGGCACATAGTATCGCAACGTTATGCTGGGGAATAGAATAAGTTTCCAGCAGTCTAGACCTGATATGTAAGGTAATATCTGTAAGTGCGGCTGATTTCGAATAAAAAGCTTTTCAAAATGCGGATTATCACGTATCATGTATATAACAAATAATGACTTGATCACGGAAAGATATGAGGGAAAATGCATGGCGATAAGGCAAAAGAGAGCTGCACTGATAAAAGCGATTTCGGAGTTGAGAGAAGCTGATTACTCCAAAGACCCGGAGCTGCAACGTATTTACGAGAGACTTTCAGACGGAAGAGAGCAGTTTGCGGAGATTTTTGACAACAATATTAAAGCGGTGATGCAGATCAGCTCTCTTGATCTTGCAATGCAGCACCAGACAGAGCGGATCATGGATATCTCCCGGAGCATCGAAAAAGCGACGGAGAAGCTGTTTGGAGCGGCAGCGGACGGTTCCCACATGACGGGACATTCCGACAACCAGCATGAGGAATTGACAAACACCATTATCAAGGTCTCGGAAGAGACCGAGGCAGTTTACCGCCAGATTGAGGACGGACAAAAGGAACTGACCGCCATTCGGGAGCTTTCCAACCAGGCGATCACGGTTTCCAGACAAATGCAGGGAGACATGAATGAACTGTTTCAGGTAATCAACCGTATGAGTGGGATCATCGCAGGCATTAACACGATATCTATGCAGACAAACCTGCTTGCGCTGAATGCGTCTGTGGAGGCTTCGAGGGCAGGGGATGCAGGGCGGGGATTTGCTGTCGTAGCAAAGGAAATCCGCGAATTGGCGGAAGAAACCCAGAAGTTGACAAATAACATGGGGCAGTTTGTGGAAAACATGAAGGATGCGTCCAGAAAAAGTTCTAAGAGCGCGGACAACACTATAAATGCGCTTGGGTCCATGACAGACCGGATTAAAAATGTGTGGGAGCTGAATGAAGAAAGCCAGAAATCTGTCTCAAGGGTCAACGAATCGGTTGGTTCCATTGCGGCTGTCAGCGAAGAACTCAGCAGTTCCATGACAGAGATGGAAAATCAGATCATTGACAGCACGGATTTTATGCGTCAGGTAAGTCTCGATCTGAAAAAGGAAATCGAACCGGTTGTCGGCATCGAAGCAACGCTGGATGAAACGGTAAAGAAAATGGGGACGATGACGGAGGATGCCTTTTTTCATCTGAAGAATCATGAATTTGCCCAGTATATGAAAAATGCTATTTCATCACACCGTACATGGCTGAATAACCTACATAAAATGGTCAGTGAGCGAAAGGTCATTCCGCTGCAGCTTGACTCCTCCAAATGTGCATTTGGACATTTCTATTATGCGATGACGCCGCAGTTTCCGAAGGTTCTTCCAATCTGGAAGGCGCTGGGAGAGAAACACAAAAACTTCCACCAGTTTGGAGCATCTGCTCTTTATGCGTTAAACAGCGGCAATTATTCGGAGGCGGAAGAGATATACAGAAAGGCAGAGCAGTATTCCAAAGAATTGATTGCCGATATGGAAAAAATATTACAATTGGTCGAAAATTAGTCCACAAAAAAGGATGCCGGAAAGGCATCCTTTTTTGTGAAAACTTTATTTATTTGGTAGGGGATGCGATAAATTGCTGTGTGCTCAAATCCAGAGTCAATGTAGCAGAACCGTTTTTCGTTCCTGTCACATCATAACTCCCCCATTTGTCGCTTCTTAAATAGCTGTCAATATGTGCATGGTAGCAGTCAATGCCATAGCCGCCGTCTTCGCGCTGCAGACCTGCGATTTTCCAAACTTCTTTCGCGAGACTTCCGGTTGCACTTAAGTACGGAACGACATCTGAGCTGTCACCGAGACGTTTTACGGTACCCTCTCTGGAACCTGCGCAGAGAAGCGGAGAACCGAAAGTCACGGTATTTAATACATTGTAGTTATTCTTGATCGTGGGGTCTGCCGCAACCTGCTGTGCGATCATGCCTCCAAGGCTGTGTCCGGCAAGCACCAGATTAGAATTTTTAGGAATATTGTTCAGGATTGCATTTACCGTGTTTCTGAGGTAAGGATTGTCCTGATTAAAGCCTGCCAAAAGATCGGTACATACACCGGTAGACTGATTATCCACGAACTCAGTGCCGGACAGTGTAACAAGATAGACCGTTTTGCTCTGACGGGAGGAGGTCAAGGTTCCTTTGGTAATGATGATAGGACCTTTTGCACCGCTGTTGTAACCCTGATAGCAGTATTCTGCAATTTCGTTTGCCTGTGTATAGGTGACAGAGTCCGCAGCAGACACTGTTGTGCCCAGTATCATAGTGAACAAAGTTGCTACGGTAAGCAGTAAAGATATTTTTTTTCTCATAGTAGTTTTTCCTTCCTTTGGCGTGGTGTTTGATAAACAGCTGTTTGACTTGTGTTTATGGTAACACCTTTGAAAAAGGCTGTAAATAGAGGCAAAAAAGTTTCCCGGCGCAAAAAACAACTTTGTAAAAAATACAAAAAAAGTTTCCAAAAAAATGAAATTTCGACCTTTTCATTTGAAACAAAATTGTAAATTTTGCATAAGAAAAAAAGGGTTAAAAGTTTGTGAAAAAAGTGAGTTTCCAATTTTTCAGTAAAAAGTTGCCACGACAAACGACTTTTGATATAATAAAAAAAGTCGTTACTATTACAGAGGGAGCGTCAGAGAAATGAATAAAATACGAATTATAATATGTATTACAATATACATCGCAGCCTGCTGTGTGTTTGGTGCGGTAACAGGAAGCGGGGTTGGCACGGTGACTGTGTACGGTGCGCAGGCACAGGCAAGCTTCGGTTCGGACAGCTACAGCACCATGCAGGGAGAAGAATTTGATGTGGGTGTTTACCTGAATTCGGAGGAAGAGATCGGGGCATACCGCCTATCTTTGGAATATGACGCCAATGTGCTGGAATATGTATCGGGAGCGGACGAGAGTGCAGAGGGGCAGCTGACGATTTCGGGTGAGACAGAGACCGGACAGATGCGGCGTATGCTGCGGTTTCGTCTGCGTACGGACGAAAGCTCTTATCTTTGTATAAGACAGGAGGACGCGGAGGCTGAGCCGGTCTGGGCGCCTGTTCTGGCAGCAGGAGCAGACGACAGTCTGGAACTTTTGTCTCTGACGACTGCCCCGGCGGTCATCGATCCGTTTCAACCCGGACAGCGTGTCTATACAATGCAGCTTTCAAAGACAGGGGAACTGCAGTCGGTGGAAGCACAGGCAGCGGACGGGATACAGGTTACAGTGCCTGATACTGCGGAACTGAAAGTGGGAAAGAATATCCTGACGGTGCGTCTGGAGGACGGGAATGGCAGTACCGGGCGTTACTATCTGCTTGTAGATATAGAGGAGAAAAGCATAGCGCTTCCGATGTTTTCCTATGAAGGACAGGAGTGGCAGATCCTCGATTCCACAATGTATGCAGAGGCTTATATGTCGATGCCGTATGCAATGGCTACCTATGGTATTGACGGTGTGGGCGTAGATTTTATCTGTAACGAGAACCGTGAGGTGTTTTTGGTCTTTGCGGCATCGCCTGATCAAACGGCATCCCTGTTTGCATATAATCTGAATGACAGCACCTACTATCAATGTGATACGGTGACGACCGACAGGCAGACCTACTATAAAATTCCGGTCAGTGCGCTGGTAGCCCTTCCGTCCGGGTACAGTGCGTCTATTCTGGCGTCTCAGGGGATTTTTGCAGGGCTGGATGCAGGAGGCAATATCGGATTATACGAGATGAATCGGGACGGAGAGTTTGCGGAATACCGTTTGGGTGACCGACAGGAAGAAAATACAGAACATGCGGAAAGCGACGGAGAAGATCAGAAGAAAGGTCCGGTGTTGGTCATATTTGCTGTGATCCTGCTGATCGCAGTGGCAGGGCTTGTGGTTGCATACCGCAGACTGTCTAATCCGGCGTTCCTGATGGGTGCGGCGGCAGCAGGCATTCTGGTTGTGGTCCTTATCGTTGTGCAGCTGATTCCGGCAGCCAAAACGGAGACGTCGGGGAACGTCGGAGATGTCATGGAGCAGGTGATGAGTTCTGAGACTGTATCGATCGGCGTGCTGGACGGAACGGACGGGACACAGGAGGATACGGAGACTGAGAGTGAGGAGCCGGAACCGACGGATGATGACAACGAGGAGCCGGATGAAAATGACCAGACACCGTCGAATCAAAACCGTCCGTCAAATAACCGCAATAATAATACAGGTACAAGGGTTCCTTCAAATCCAAATCCGGGTGGCGGAAATAATAACGATAATAATAGCAATAACAATAATAATAACGATAACAATAATAATAACGATAACAACAACGATAATAATAACAACGACCAGAACGGAGATGCCCAGAATCCGGGCGGCGAAAATCAGGGCGGCAATGAAGGCGGCGAAGGCGGAGACGGCGGAAACCAGGGCGGCAATGAAGGCGGCGAAGGCGGAGACGGCGGAAACCAGGGCGGCAATGAAGGCGGCGGAAATCAGGGCGGCAATGAAGGCGGCGAAGGCGGAGACGGCGGAAATCAGGGCGGCAATGAAGGCGGCGGAAATCAGGGCGGCAATGAAGGCGGCGAAGGAGGAGGTTCCGAACCGCCGGCGGAATAACAGTGGTACAATAGAAAAAGAAAGAGGAGAGACAAACGATGAAAAACAAGGACAAGGGTTTTATCGCAGAATTTAAAAAATTTATAACAAGAGGCAATGTGATGGATATGGCTGTCGGTGTGATCATGGGTGGTGCGTTTACTGCAATTGCAACCTCTTTGAATCAGGATATTCTCACACCGATCCTTGGAATTTTTGGAGGAACCGATTTTTCAAATTTGAAGCTGGTGCTGGGGACGGGGGAGAATGCGCCTGTGCTCAGTTACGGAAATTTTATTACGGCAGTAATTAATTTTCTGATCACAGCATTTGTTATCTTTATCCTGGTAAAGGCATTGAATGGGTTGAACGATAAATTTATGAAAAAAGAAGAGGAGCCGAAAGCTCCTACGACAAAGACCTGTCCGTATTGCAGGAGTGAGATCGCAATTGAGGCGACGCGCTGCCCGCATTGTACTTCTTTGCTTGAGGAAAATAAATGAGAGGAACATCAGGCAAGTCATTGCTTGCCGTTTTGCAGGAAGAAAAAATCTATGTGGATGCGCCCTGTAACGGAAAGGGAACGTGTGGCAGATGCCGTGTGAGGTTTGAGGAAAATCCTCCTGAGCCGACGGAACAGGAGAGAAACATTCTGACGGAGCAGGAACTGACAGACGGGATACGTCTGGCATGCTGTGTGCATCCGGATTCTGACTGCAGAGTACAGATATTAGATGGCGGACTGGAGCGTATAACGGCGCTTGCAGGGATGAGCGGATCAGAGTGCGGCAGCAGCCAGGACAGAGAGGCTGCTGCCGTAAAGTCTGCAATACGGGAGAATGCAGACTATGGGATTGCGATCGACATTGGAACGACCACGCTTGCGGCGGTTCTTGTCTGTATGGATGCCGGTTCCGAAGAGGCCGCTGCTGTCTCCGTGAACCATCAGAGAGCCTATGGCGCAGATGTGATCTCGCGCATGCAGGCTGCAAACACGGGAAAGGGTGCGCTTCTGCAGGAGACGGTTCGCGCTGACCTGCGCGGACTGATGAAACGGCTTAGGAGAGAGCGGGATATCCTTCCACATCAGGTGAAAAAAATCGTGATCGCGGGAAATACTGCCATGTGCCATCTTTTGCTCGGGTTTTCCTGTGAGACGCTAGGCGCTGCGCCGTTTATTCCGGTGGATATTTCCCTGATAAAAAAAACATACCGTGAAGTATTCGGTACCGCAGAGTATGATGCGGAGGTTGTATTTTTGCCGGGCATATCCGCTTTTGTGGGAGCAGATATCGTGTCGGGTATTTATAGCTGCCGTATGGCAGAAGAGAAGAGACCATGTGTTTTATTGGATATCGGTACAAACGGTGAGATGGTGATCGGCAGTCAGGAAGGATTTCTCGTCACCTCGGCCGCGGCGGGACCGGTATTCGAGGGCGGAAATATCTCCTGCGGTGTACCGGGGATTCCGGGGGCAGTGACGCATNTTGTGNTGNGGNAGGANAACGGAGCACAGAAAGTGATNTGTGATACGGTGGANGGCANAGCGCCCATCGGTCTCTGCGGCACCGGAATCATTGANNTGACGGCGGAACTGATACGCNCCGGTCTGGTGGACGGAAANGGTATGCTTGCNGAACAGTGGTTTGAGAGAGGATTTCCGGTGACNGACGGAAAGATTTTNTTTACTCAGTCCGATATCAGAGAAGTGCAGATGGGAAAGGCGGCAATCCGTGCGGGAGCGGAGATGCTGCTTTGGGAATATAGAAAGCTTGCACGGGANCAGCAGACCATGTCCCATNTTTATCTGGCAGGGGGATTCGGATTTTTTATGGATGTCGGGAAGGCGGTCGATATCGGNCTTTTCCCTGTGGAATTCCGCAACAGGGCAGAGCCGTTGGGCAACAGNTCCCTTGCAGGGGCAAANNGGTTTCTTTTGGAGGATGAAAAGCGGGCCGAAGAAGAGGTNCAGTGGATTGCAGCTCATGCGAGAGAGATCAATCTCGCCATGCAGCCGGACTTTGGCGAGCTTTACATGAAATANATGCATTTTTGAGACGCGTCGGGAGGGCGCTGAAGATGGATNAANATAGTGAATTTTTGGGNAAGGACCCCATTGGGAAATTGCTGTGGAGACTGTCGATACCTGCGATCGCAGCGCAGTTGATCAATCTTTTATATAATCTGGTTGACCGCNTTTATATCGGACANATACCGGAGNAAGGCGCATTGGCATTGACCGGTGTCGGCGTGTGTATGCCGGTCATTATGATCGTGACAGCTTTTGCGGCACTGGTCAGTAACGGAGGCGCACCGAGAGCTTCTATGGCGATGGGAAGAGGTGACCGCNAGACGGCGGAGAAGATTCTGGGNAACAGCTTTGTGCTGCAGATCGTGATCTCGGTCATTCTGACCGTCGTATTGCTGNTTGGCAACAGATACTTTTTGCTNATGTTTGGGGCGAGTGAGAATACNATCTCATATGCGACNGNNTATATGAGTATCTATGCCATGGGNACCCTGTTTGTGCAGTTGACGCTCGGNATGAATGCATTTATCACGGCACAGGGATTTGCCAAGACAGGAATGTTTAGCGTTTTGATCGGAGCGGTATGCAACATAATTCTGGACCCGATCCTGATTTACGGTCTGCGGCTGGGNGTGCGCGGGGCGGCGATNGCTACGATCTGTTCGCAGGCNGTATCNGCAGTCTGGGTNCTGCGCTTTCTGACGGGAAATAAGACGATCCTTAAAATACAAAGGAAATATATGAGACCGGAGNCNGGCATNNTNNTGCCGTGTATGGCACTGGGACTTGCNCCTTTTATCATGCAGGCGAGCGAAAGCGTTATTATTGTCTGCTTTAATTCTTCTTTGCTCAAATACGGCGGGGATGTCGCAGTGGGAGCAATGACNATTCTCTCGAGTGCGATACAGTTTTCGATGCTTCCGCTGCAGGGACTGGGGCAGGGGGCACAGCCGATCTCCAGCTATAATTACGGGGCGAAGAATGTGGAACGTGTAAAAAAGACATTCTGGCTGCTTTTGATCGTCAGTCTTTGTTATTCCGTGCTTATGTGGCTGATGCTNATGCTGTTTCCGGAGNCTTTTGCAATGATNTTTTCCACAGATGCGGAGCTGATCGCGTATACAAAATGGGCGCTGCGNATTTACTGCGCTGCAATGGGGNTATTCGGTGCNCAGATCGCATGTCAGATGACCTTTATTTCTATGGGAAATGCNCCTGCGTCGATCATNGTAGCGGTCATGCGTAAATTTATTCTGCTGCTTCCANTGATCTATATTCTGCCGCATCTGGTNGAGGATCAGACGATGGGAGTCTATCTGGCGGAACCGGTTGCAGATGTGATCGCAGTCAGTTTTACAGTGACTTTGTTTTATTTCCAGTTTAAGAGGGCACTAAAGAAAATCAGTGACGGCTGAGANANNTNTGATCAGTGAAATGGCAAATAGTAAATGGGAGGATTGTTACCGTTATGTATGATGANTTGACGAAACAGGATATAAAGAAGATGGAGGAGGAGATCGAGTATCGCAAGCTGGT
This sequence comes from Roseburia sp., assembly GCA_014804775.1. GTDB lineage: Bacteria > Bacillota > Clostridia > Lachnospirales > Lachnospiraceae > Roseburia. The sequence continues at coordinate 52,675 of JAAUZB010000052.1, forward strand.
TGTGCGCAAGCAGGCTTTGGAGGCGGTAAANGAGGCGAGNGCNCACGGGGATCTCAGTGAGAATTTNGAATATCATGCCGCCAAGAAGGACAAGAATCAGAATGAAAGCCGGATACGGTATCTGGAGAAAATGATCAAGACGGCGCGGATCATATCTACNGAATCTGCAGATGACGAGGTGGGAATCAACAATACCGTCACCGTATATTTTGAGGAGGATGACGAGGAGGAAACCTATAAGATCGTGACCACGGTGCGGGGAAATTCCTTAAAGAACCGGATCAGCAATGAGTCGCCGCTGGGAAAAGCGNTGNTGGGACANAAAGTTGGAGACCGGGTGGAGGTCCNCGTGAATGACGGCTTTTCCTATTTTGTGGAAATNCGNAAGATTGAAAANACGGCAGAGGATGAGACAGATCAGCTGCGCAGTTTTTAANAGNAACAGAAACAGAAAGAGAGGGATAGAAGATGAGAATAGCAGAACTTTTGAGACAGGATCAGGTGACGNTTTCCTGCGAGCTGTTTCCGCCAAAACAGGGAACACAGCTGGANAATTACAANAAGATTGTAAAAGAAGTGGCAGATTTAAAGCCGTCATTTATCAGTGTAACTTATGGAGCTACCGGNGGAACTTCGGATTATACAGTGGAACTGGCAAATGAGATATGCAATGTAAATCATGTTCCGGCATTGGCGCACCTGACCTGCGCGTCCTCCACAAAGGAGAAAGTGGCACAGGTGATTGNGGAATTGAAGGAAAAGCGTATTGAAAATGTTTTGGCGCTGCGAGGAGATATCCCGGAGCATGCGGATTTTCCGCTTCCGGATCAGTATCATCATGCCAGTGAGCTGATTGCCGATATCAGAGCGCAGGGAGATTTCTGCATCGGTGGAGCATGCTATCCGGAAGGACATCCGGAGGCGGATACGATATGGGAGGATCTGGACCATTTAAAGGAAAAGGTAGAGGCAGGCTGCGAGTTTTTGACGACACAGATGTTCTTTGATAACAATATCTTCTATAATTTTATGTNTAAAGCGTTGAAGAAAGGGATCCATGTGCCGATCGTNGCGGGGATCATGCCTGTGACAAACGCAGCGCAGATCAAGAGAATTGTTTCGCTGTCCGGAAATCTGGTGCCGGCACGCTTTCAGGCAATCGTGGANCGGTTCGGTGACAGTCCCGCAGCTACGANGCAGGCAGGAATTGCATACGCTACGGAGCAGATTATAGATCTGATCGCCAACGGGGTGAATCATATACATATCTATACGATGAACAAACCGGATGTNGCGGGCGCTATTTTTNAAAATTTGTCTGAAATTTTTGTGAGAAANGGATTGGAATAGAGCGGGGAAAGGANGAAACAGCGATGAAAAAGCAGGAGGAATTGCTTCGGGAACTGACAGAGCTGACNGCGGCAACAAAAGAGGGGAAGGTTTCATGGTCGCTTCATGTGCAGACAACAGAGGGAAATGAACCGTCGGAAAAACCCGTGGAGCAGGAAAATGGGATCATGTGGACCGTGGATGAGTGCTATACATCTTTTTACTGTAACAATAAGGGAAAAGAGTTCTGCATCATCACTTACGAAATGATAAAAACAGCAGGAGAGCGGCAGACGACCAGCAATCTGGTGTTTTGTCCGCCGCTCGGTATGCGCTTCTTCGATCTGCACACATTGATGCCTTACAGTGTAGAGACATCTGCTGTGCTGCTGGCTCAGATCCATCAACTGTGGCAGCTTTTGACAGAGTTGCGCAGACAGNATCCGGAGCGTGTGGAGATGAAAGTTGAGGAGAGACAGCTCTCCATCGACGACTAAATATTCTTTTTTAACAGTGCTTTCGTCACCTCGTCAAGGGAGAGTGAGCATCCGTTTTTTAATACGACTGATTTTAAATCTTCAAATTCCGGCTTTTCTTTTTTGATACCGTATCCCGCACTTTTTTTGAAGCGGATGTTGCCATAGGCGGTGGACCGTGTCTCGAAGGTGGATTCCAGCTTCGCACGTTCAAATACCTGATAGCGTAGCCCACGCGTGGAGGTATGAAGGAAGAAAAGACCGGTAAATTTTTCACGGTCAGGCAGTTCACAGAGACAGGTGAGCAGGATGCCTGGCCGGTTTTTTTTCATTTGGATGGGCGTGGTATACACGTCTAATGCCCCCGCAGCGATCATGATCTCGGTTGCAAGTCCGATCGCTTCACCGGTCATATCATCTATATTGCAGGAGATGGAGAGAACGCAGTCATCACCTGAGTAGTCATCGTCAGAATCCTGCGGTTTTTGTGACGCAGTTTCGCCCCAAAAGGCGCGGACGCAGTTTGCGATCTCAAAATCCTTCTGTCCCATACCGTAACCGATGCTCTCGGTAGAGATGGGCGGCATGGAGAAGAAGCGGGTGACATAATGCTTCAGTATGGCAGCTCCGGTCGGAGTACAAAGTTCGCCGGTGATTGCTCCGGTGTAGGAAGGAATCCCCTTTAACAGTTCCGCTGTTGCTGGCGTGGGAACAGGGAGAACGCCGTGTGCGCAGCGCACAAATCCGTTGCCGACATGGATCGGGGAGGCGAGGATCTGTCCCGGTGCGATCAGATGGATCAGAAGTGCACAGCCGACTACGTCAGCAAGCGCATCCAGAGTGCCTATCTCATGAAAATGAATCTGATCCAGTGTAGTGCCATGTACTTTTGCCTCCGCTTCACCGATCAGCTGATAGATGGCGACGGCGTCATTTTTGACCTCATCGGGTATGGCAAGACTCCGTATCTGTCCTAACACGGAAGAATAGCTTGCGCCGTGGGATTCTTTGTGGTGATGTGTATTCTCCGATGCAGGCTCCGCAGCAGGAGTGTCCGATGACGGCTGTTCTGACTCGCCATGTACCAGAACGGTCATGTGAGTTCCGGAAATGCCGCATTTGGTGACTTTATCTGCCGAGACTGTCACCTCATAGGGGGCAAGAGCGTCTGTCATAATCTGAAGAAACAGCTCTTTTTCCTCACATATCTCATAGAGTGCGCCCATCAGCATGTCCCCTGCAGCACCCATATTACATTCCAGATAAATTGTTTTCATTTGTTCACCTCCGTTTATTTTATCCACCGATATGATTGATCATGCTGGCAAGATAGCCGGCACCGAATCCGTTGTCAATATTCACGACTGAGACACCGCTTGCACAGGAATTGAGCATGGAAAGAAGCGCGGAAACCCCGTGAAAGCTTGCACCGTACCCCACGCTGGTGGGAACGCCGATGACCGGACAGTCAGTCAGTCCGCCGATGACGCTCGCCAGAGCGCCTTCCATGCCTGCGACAGCGATGACTGCCGTCGCCTCGGAGAGTACGTCCATACTGGAGAGAAGCCGGTGCAGTCCCGCGACGCCTACGTCATAGAGCCGTACGACACGGTTTCCCAAAACCTCCGCAGTCAGTGCGGCTTCCTCTGCGACTGGGATATCACTTGTACCGCCGGTTGCGACGACGACGGTTCCCTTCGCTGTAATGTGTTCTCTTCGGTTCACAATGCCAATGCGGGAAAGCTCATCNTAAAAAAGCTCAAAATGCGTGGCAAGATAGGCGGCGGATTCGCTGCAGAGTCTCGTGATAAGAATATTTTCGCTGCAGTGCTCCAGCAGGCTTCGGATAATGCCTTCCATCTGTTCCTTNGTCTTTCCGGCGCCGTAGATGACTTCCGGAGCGCCNTGTCTGACTTCTCTGTGATGATCNACCTTGGCATACCCCAAATCCTCGAAGGGGACAAGCTTTAGTCTGGCATAGCCTTCGCCGGCAGAGAGTGTTCCGTTCTCAATCTCATCTAAGATCTGTTTGATATGTAAATTTTCCATGTGAAATCTCCGTAGTGATCCTATTTTCTTTTATTATACAAAAGACACTGACGGATTGCAAAATAAAAATGATAAGGTGTAAAATTAATAGTAGAAAGGACGGNGATAATATGACAGAAAAGAGAAAGATACTTTTGATTGCCACCGGAGGGACGATCGCATCCAAACGGTCGGGAAATGGGCTGAAGCCGCAGATCTCATCGGACGAACTATTGAGTTATATTCCGCAGATNCGGGATATCTGTGAGGTNANNGCCATTTCTCTGCTGAATCTGGACAGTTCTAATATGGAACCGCAGCACTGGAAACAGATGGTACATTCCATAAGGGAACACTATGCAGAATATGACGGTTTCGTCATTGCACATGGGACAGATACGATGGCATATACCGCCGCGGCGCTCTCTTANATGATNCAGAATACGCAAAAACCGATCGTCATCACCGGATCGCAGAAACCGATCGATCTGGAGATCACCGATGCAAAGTCAAACCTTGCAGACAGCTTTCTCTATGCGGCAGATGAGAGATCACAGGGAGTGCAAATCGTATTTGACGGAAAAGTAATAGCCGGGACACGCGCCAAAAAGATGCGCTCGAAGAGTTATAATGCGTTTNCGAGCATTGANTATCCCTGCCTTGCCATGATACAGGAGGGAAATATCATACGCTATATCCCCATGCTTCCCTATGAAGATGAGGTTTGCTTTTACNAAAAGCTTGACGAGAGCGTGTTTGTGCTAAAGCTGATACCGGGGATACGCCCGAAAATGCTGCGGAGTATTTTTGAGAATTATGGCTGCATTATCGTTGAGAGNTTTGGAGTGGGCGGCATTCCCGCATCAATTTCGACTGAATTCTACTGTCTGTGCCGGGAATATCCGGACAGGCTGGTGATCATGGCGACGCAGGTGGCTCATGAGGGCAGCGATATGACGGTGTACGAAGTGGGGCATGATATGAAGGAAAACTGNCGTTTCCTGGAATCCTATGATATGACGCTGGAGTCGGTCATTGCAAAAGCGATGTGGATGCGCGGAAATTTTGACCTGACCAGAGCGGATGCGGAAGATATTTTTTACCGAAACATCAATTTCGATGTGATATTNGGCAAAAACAGAAATGTTAACTAGTGNAAAAAATANGTTGACAATTNAAAAAGGAAGAATTATCCTGTCTCTATACAAGTGTGAAAGTGAGGAGACAAATGAAACTGTCAACNAAAACAATTGTAACGGTGGGGATGTTCACCGCAATCCTGTCCGTATTATCCATTCTTGCGNTCCCAATGCCGAGTGGCGTGCCTGTCACGCTGCAGACATTTGCGATGGCGATTTGCGGTTATGTGCTTGGATGGAAGAGAGGTACGGCAGCTACGCTGCTCTATATTCTGGTGGGAACTGTAGGAATACCGGTATTTGCGGGNATGACAGGAGGACCGANCCGGCTCGTCGGACCTACCGGNGGATTTATCTGGGGATTTATTTTTCTTACGCTGNTCTGCGGTCTGGCAGCAATGNAGAGCAATNTTCCGTGCCGCATCATCATTGGACTGTCAGGANTTGCGATCTGTCATATCCTCGGTGCACTACAGTATATGGTCGTAGCGTCTGTTCCGCTGCCGGCATCCTTTCTGACAGTGTCTGTACCGTATCTGATAAAGGANGNGATTTCCGTTCTGGCAGCATGTTTNGTGGCGCTTCCGGTCNGCAGAGCATTGAGGATGTCTACAGAGTCTTTTTGTTGATATAATTTGCTTTGTACTTTGAATAGATGATCTTCTGGCTGTGGTACAGACCGAAATATCCCGACAGCATATAACTGAAGGCGATGGCAAGCAGAAAATACGGCATTCCGTCATACCCGAACAGCTCGAAGCTGATGAGCAGCGAGGTGATCGGACAGTTTGTGACGCCACAGAATACCGCAGTCATGCCGACAGCGGTGCAAAGGGATGGAGAGAAGCCGGTCAGACTGCCGAACAGACAGCCAAAAGCGGCTCCTGTAAAAAGAGACGGAACAATCTCGCCTCCTTTGTAGCCCGCACCGAGTGTCAATGCCGTAAACAGCATTTTCAAGAAGAACGCTTCCGGGCGCACCGTGCCGTCGATGCACTGTGAGATGAGAGGTATACCGGTGCCGTTGTAGTTCTGATTGCCGACAAGAAGTGTCATCAGCAAGACCAGACAGCCGCCTGCAAAAATGCGCAGATACGGATTNTCAATGCATTTTTTGTANAAAAGTTCGGATTGATGCAGCATGACACAGAACAAAATGCTCACCAAAGCGCATAAAATTGCAAGAATTGATACCCATATGGAGGATTGAACTGAAAATGCCGGGATAGAACCGAGCGGAAACAGTTCCGGCGTCACACCGAAAGAAGAGGCAACGGAATATGCGACCAGTGAGGAAATGACACACGGAACAAGTGCAACATAGTACATGATCCCCACACTGACAACCTCCATGGAGAAAATTGCAGCCGCCATCGGTGTGCCGAACAGTGCAGAAAATGCAGCGCTCATCCCGCACATGATCATGATGTGCTTGTCCTTTTCGTCAAAGCGGAACAGTTTTCCGATTCCGTTTCCGATACTTCCGCCAAGCTGCAGCGCAGCGCCTTCCCGTCCGGCAGAACCGCCGAACAGATGGGTGATCAGAGTGGAAATAAAAATCANGGGTGCCATGCGAAGCGGCANCTCATCGCCGGAGTGGATGGCGGAGAGCACCAGATTCGTACCGGTATCTTTTTCGTCGTGCAGGAGNCGGTATGCCCCGACNATNATAAGACCGCTCACAGGGAGCAGAAAGATCAGCCACGGATTTTTTGNCCGGATCAGTGTCACNATCTGCATCGNAAAATAAAAAAGCGTGCCGACACTGCCGACAATGAGACCGGAGAGAAGGGCAAAAATAACCCACTTGACGGATGTTTTCAGTCTGTTCAAATTGTGGAGGATTTTATGCTTCACGACTTCTTTCATAATATTCTATGAAAATTCCTTTCTGAATACATACAGAGTAATTACTAAAATTTTAACATTTTACCCATAAATTCACAATACTGCCTTGAAATTTTTTTGAATCGGTCATATAATCAATATATTGACTGGAAACGTTTCTGAAAACGTTACCGGAAATGCTGTATTTTGAAAATTTTGGTGAACCGCAAGAAAAGAAACCGGCTGGATCGTTATTTATACAAAAAACAGTGGACAGGAAAGAAAAAAATGGTTACGATAAAGGATATAGCTAGGGAGTCAGGATATTCTGTCAGCACGGTTTCCCGCGTGGTGAATCACAGAAATGATGTCAGCCCGGATGCGAGAGAAAAAATTCAAAAAGTGGTGGCGAAATACAACTTTGTACCGAACAACAATGCGAAGCACTTAAAGCAGAATTATTCCAAATCTATAGGTGTGCTTGTCAAGGGTATTTCCAACATGCTTTTTGCCAGTATTTTGGAGGAGATNCAGCGGATTGTCGCAAAGACGGAGATGAANGTTGTGATCTCATATCTGGAAGAGGATGACGATGAGGTGGAGCGGGCCATTATGCTGACCAGAGAGCGTAAGCCGCTCGGATTGTTGTTTTTAGGCGGAAATCCGGAGTTTTTCAGAGAGAAATTTGCAGAGGTGGAAGTGCCTTGCGTACTGGTGACGAACCGCGCCAACCGGATGCAGTTTGGCAATCTATCGAGTGTTGCCACGGATGATGTGGAAGGCGGTCGCTGCGCGGTAGATGCCCTGATCAATGCCGGACATGAGAAGATCGGTATTCTGGGCGGNGATATGAAAAAATCGCATACAAGTTATCAGCGGTTTGCCGGCTGTATGATGAGTTTTCTGGATCACGGCAGGCAGTTTGACGAGGAGAAGTGTTATGAGAAGGCACATTTTTCTTATGACAGCGGTTATCGCGGCATGAAGCGGCTGATCGCAAAATATCCCGATCTGACGGCGGTCTTTGCCATGTCGGATGTGATGGCGATCGGAGCCATCCGTGCATTGCGGGATATGAATTATCGGNTACCGGAGGACATTTCNATCATTGGGTTTGACGGAATTGAGCCGGCGGAATACTACAATCCGAAACTTACCACGATCAGACAGCAGTATCGGACTCTTGCCGCCAGAAGTGTGGAGATTCTTTTCGGTCAGATTGAATTGAAGAGAGATCCGGTGCATGAAATTGTTCCATTTGAACTCGTAAATGGAGAGAGTATTCGAAAAATATAACAGGGTTTCAAAAAACGGAGACTTTAGGAGGAAAAACAGTTATGAGAAGCAGTGGTGTGTTGATGCCTATTTCTTCCCTGCCATCGCCGTATGGGATTGGTACAATGGGAAAAGAAGCAAGAAAGTTTGTAGACTTTCTGGTAAGATCAGGGCAAAAGTATTGGCAGATTCTGCCGATCTGTCCAACCAGCTATGGAGACTCCCCGTACCAGTCGTTTTCCAGCTTTGCCGGAAATCCGTATTTCATTGACTTGGGATATCTGTGCAAAGAAAAACTGCTCACCAAAAAAGAGTGTGAAGCTTTTCCGTGGGGAACGAATCCGCGCCATGTGGATTACGGTGTGATGTATCAGTCACGCTATGCACTTCTGAAAAAGGCATATGCACGTTTCTGCAAGAATGAGCCGAAGGAGTTTGCGGACTTCTGCGAGCAGGAGGCAGATTGGCTGGAAGACTATGCGCTGTTTATGGCACTGAAGGATGCCAACGGCGGCGTGGCATGGTTTGAGTGGGATGAGGATCTTAAGAAGAGAAAACCGAAAGCGCTTGCGGCTGCAAGGGAAGAGTATGCAGAGGATATCCGTTTTTATCAGATGCTGCAGTACTTATTCTATCAGCAGTGGTGGGACTTAAAGGAATATGTCAATGAAAAAGATATCGAGATCATCGGTGATGTGCCGATTTATGTAGCGGGAGACAGTGCCGATGTCTGGTCTAATCCGGGACAGTTCTATCTGGATAAGGATTTGAATCCGATCGATGTGGCAGGCTGCCCGCCGGATGCATTCTCCGAGGATGGTCAGCTGTGGGGCAACCCGCTGTTCCGCTGGGATGTCATGAAGAAGGATGGATACAGTTGGTGGACCAAGCGCGTTGCTGCAATGTCAAAGCTGTATGACGTTGTTCGTATTGACCATTTCAGGGGATTTGATTCCTACTATGCGATTCCGGCTGCGGATAAAAATGCAAAGAACGGCGAGTGGCGCAAGGGACCTGGCATGGACTTGTTTGAAACGCTTGAAAAGAAGCTCGGAAAGCTCAATATTATTGTGGAAGATCTCGGTTTCCTCACTCCGTCCGTGTTAAAGCTGGTGAAAGATTCTGGTTTCCCGGGCATGAAGGTCATCCAGTTTGCCTTTGATTCAAGAGAGGGAAGCGATTATCTGCCGCATACATATCAGAATCACTGTGTGGTTTACACAGGAACACATGACAATGATACGATTCTTGGCTGGGTGAAGACGGCGCCGAAAGAAAGTGTGAAGTTTGCGAAGGAGTATTTGAACCTGACCAAAGAGGAAGGGTATAACTGGGGCATGATGCGTGGCGCGTGGGCGTCTGTCGGCGATCTGGCTATTGTGCCGATGCAGGATCTGATCGGTTTGGGAGCGGATGCACGAATGAACATACCTTCCACAGTCGGCGGAAACTGGGAGTGGAGAGCAACGGAAGAGCAGATTACGAATCAGCTCGCAAAGAAGCTCTATAAATATATGAAAATGTACGGTCGTTTGAGAGAAGAAAAAAAGACGGACGAAAAAGTTGAAAAGAAAGAGAAAGATGTGATAAAATAGCATGACACAGTTCATCAGGATGAACGGGGAGGCGCAGATATGCTATATTTTATCATAAACGAAAAAGCGAGAAGCGGAAAAGGGGCAGGAGTCTGGGGAGAACTTCAGACTGTGCTTAAGGAACGCAGCATAGAGTATAAGGCATGGCACACCGGGTTTGAGGGCCATGCCTTTTCCCTTGCAAAAGAAATCTGTGAGACGGATGATGATGATATCTGTCTTGTGACGGTGGGCGGCGACGGTACGGTGAATGAGGTCATCAACGGCATGACGCATTTTGACAAGGTGCGTTTCGGTGTGGTGCCGACCGGTTCCGGAAACGACTTTGCCAGAGGACTTGGTCTGAAGGGGAGCCCGAGAGAGCATATGGAACGGATCATAGACTGCATGGAGGCGGGAAGGGATGCCGCATGGCAGATGGATCTCGGTGAGGTGAGTTGGACGGGCGGAAAGACACCGAGACTTTTTGCCATCAGTGCCGGTATCGGACTGGATGCACTTGTGTGCAAAAAAGCACTGAAGTCCCGCATTAAGGATGCACTCAACAAAATTCATCTGGGAAAGCTTACCTATCTTGTGCTGACGGTGCAGTCTCTTTTTTCGATGGAGACGACAGCCGGCGCGGTCCGATATGACGGGAAGGGACAGAAAAACCTTGGAAAAATTATTTTTATTGCAGCAATGAATTTCCGTGCGGAGGGAGGAGGCGTGCCGATGGCGCCAGACGCCGACGCGCAGGATGGAAGGCTTTCCGTGTGTTCTGCATGGGGAATCCCGAAGTGGAGAACTTTTTTATGCCTGCCGTTTCTTGTCGCGGCAAAGCATCAGTGGATCCGCGGATTTGACGTGACGGATTGCGGTGCATGTGAGATAAAGCTGAAAAGACCGATGGTGCTCCATGCGGACGGCGAATACTGCGGGGATGTGACGGAATTGCAGTTCCGGTGTCTGCCGGGAGCTCTTCGCGTGCTGAAAGACTGACCTTTTGTATTGGGGGAGGAATTGGTACAACACAGGAGGATACAGATGAGTAAAAATTTCAGAAAAATGTTATCGTATTATAAATCGTATCAGGGAATCTTCTGGGCGGATATGTTTTTTGCCACGGTATCGGCGGGAATCGCGTTGCTTTTGCCTCTGGTCATCCGCTATGTGACGTCAACGCTGATCTATCTGGAACCCGCAGAAATCATGTATCAGGTGAAAATCATAGCGGTGCTGCTGTTTGCACTTGTCGCATTAGACTGTTACAGCAAATTTTTTATTTCCAACTACGGGCATGTCATGGGAGCAAAGATCGAGTATGATATGCGGGCAGAGATATTTGACCATCTGCAGAAGCTGTCGTTTTCTTATTATGACAATCAGAAGGTCGGGCAGNTGATGTCCCGCATCACTACGGATTTGTTTGACATTACGGAGCTAATGCACCATGGACCGGAGAATATCATNCTGTCGGTCATTAAGATCATCGGTGCTTTTGTTATNCTGTTTGGAATCAGTCCTAAGCTTGCGCTTGCTGCTTTTGCGGTGCTTCCGGTCATGTTTGGCTTTGCATATTATATGAATAAGAANATGCGGNANGCGTTCCGGCAGAACCGNNTCAAGATTGCAGAGATCAANGCGCAGATNGAGGACAACCTTTCCGGCATCCGGGTGGTGAAATCGTTTGCAAATGAAGANATTGAAAATCATAAATTCCGGCAGGGAAATGAAGGGTTCCTCTGTGCNAAAAANAACAGNTATCACTATATGGGAAGTTTTTCCGCNGGACTNGGTGCCTTTACAACGNTGATCCAGGTCAACGTNATNCTTGCGGGCGTNGTGCTGATTGCAAAAAACAGTCTGAATGTGAGCGATCTGGTGACATTTTTGCTGTATATCAGTGTCTTCACGGAACCGGTGCGTACGCTGATTGATTTTACAGAGCAGTTCCAGAACGGCTTCACCGGTTTTGAACGTTTCCGTGAAATTATGGATATTGAGCCGGATATCAAAGACGGAGAAGATGCCGTNGAACTGAAAGATGTGAAGGGAAATATTCGTTTTGAGAATGTATCTTTCCAGTATGAAGAGAATACGGAGAAGGTCTTAAATCANATCAACCTGAATGTNCCGGCAGGCGCTTACATGGCNNTGGTNGGTTCTTCCGGNGCAGGGAAAACCACATTATGCTCGCTGATNCCGCGTTTTTATGACGTGAGCGGAGGTACGGTATGCGTGGACGGAAAGGATGTGCGGAAGGTCAANCTGAAGAGTCTTCGCGATCAGATCGGTATCGTACAGCAGGATGTCTATCTATTTGCCGGAACGGTCTATGACAATATCCGNTACGGGAGACCGGATGCTTCAAGNGAAGAAGTGATCCAGGCGGCGAAAGACGCTAACGCTCACGAATTTATCATGTCCCTGCCAAANGGATATGAAACGGATATCGGGCAGCGGGGCATCAAGCTTTCCGGCGGACAGAAGCAAAGGCTTTCCATTGCGCGTGTGTTTCTCAAAAACCCGCCAATCCTGATTTTTGACGAGGCGACCTCTGCACTTGACAATGAGAGTGAAAAAGTGGTACAGGATTCTCTGGAAAAGCTTGCAAAGAACAGGACGACTTTTGTGATCGCACACCGTCTTTCTACCATTAAGAACGCAGAGNNNATACTGGTNTTGACCGAGGACGGCATCGAAGAGGAGGGAACGCACGAGGANCTGCTGGCGAAAAAAGGCATCTATGAGAANCTTTATATGATGCAGTTTCACAAGCAATGANNCGAAGCTCTCGAGTGGGCACGGCACATTGCGTAGCCCCGAAAGGGAAGCCGAGGCACCTCATTTTGATAGGGCGAACGCCCGGAACGAGAGAGCCGAAGCTCTCGAGTGGGCANGGCTCATTGTATGTAAATCCGTATACAANGTATACAGTNAGAGCCTTTGACACCNNATNTTAATNATAAAACTCCCTTGCCGGAATTGAGTACTTGCTGAAAATAGATTATAATTGTACTGATAAATCGAGAGTTTGGAGTGAGGTATTTATGAAACTATTTGTTGCCCGTCATGGTCAAACAGTTTGGAATGCTCAAAACAGAGTATGTGGTGTTTCGGATGTAAAATTAACAGAAAAAGGGATAGAACAGGCAAAGGAATTGTCCGATGTAGTACAAAATTACAATATTGATATGGTCATATCTTCCCCACTAAAAAGAGCCATAGAGACAAGTGAAATTGTTGCAGATAAAAATAATATTCCATTCCAAATAGAGGAACTGCTTATTGAGCAGAATTATGGAATATATGAGGGGGTAGATAGAAAAAATGATAGTTTTTTGGCCAACAAAAGAAATTTTGCTTATAGATACCCCAAAGGAGAATCTATGTTGCAGGTAGCATATAGGATATATGGGCTGATTGATAAACTAAAAGAGCAATATCAGGATAAAAATATTTTAATAATTAGTCATGGAGGAGTATGCCGCATAATCAGAACTTATTTTCAGGATATGACAAATGATGAATTTTTTAATTATACTTTAGAAAATGGTAAATTAGAGGAATACGAGTTATAAGCAACTTCAAAAAGGATAATGTTATGGAGAAAAACGATAAATGGTTACAATGGGCAGTTGAACTTCAAAGTCTGGCACAGGCGGGATTATTTTACAGTAAGGATAAATATGAACTTGAAAGATATGAGCGTATTAGAGAAATATCAGCAGAAATGGTCAGCTATCAGTCAGATTTACCATTTGAAAAGGTAAAAGATTTGTTTTGCAGTGATGTGGGATATCAAACCCCTAAAATAGATACACGGGCGGCAATATTTAAAGAGGGAAAAATATTGCTTGTACATGAAGTAAATGGGACATGGGCATTGCCGGGCGGTTGGGTAGATGTGAATGTTTCTGTTGAAGAAAATATGATAAAAGAGGTTAAAGAAGAAGCAGGACTTGATATTAAGGTCAAACGAATTATCGCCGTTCAAGATAGGGAAAAACATAATCTGCCTATTTATGCATACAAGGTATGTAAAATATTTATGCAATGTGAAGTAATAGGCGGTGAGTTTATTTCTAATATTGAAACTACAGGCTCTGATTACTTTGGAATTGACAATTTACCTTGTCTTGCAGAAGAAAAAAATAATAAAGAACAGATAGAGATGTGCTTTAAGGCAATGAACGCAGAAGTTTGGGAAGCATTATATGATTAGCTTCGAATTTGCAATCTTAATTATAAAAAATGTATGAATTGCATCGGATAATTTGCAAAATGATAAAAAAGCGAGTAAAATACAAATGTTGTAACTATGCAGGAGTGTAAAAATGTAAGGAAGGAAGTGCATACGAATATGACAAAGGTTGATATTATTTCCGGATTCCTGGGCGCAGGAAAGACGACATTTATTAAAAAAATGCTTGATGAGGTTTTCGCAGGAGAAAAAATTGTTCTGATCGAAAATGAATTTGGCGAGGTCGGCATTGACGGCGGCTTCTTAAAGGATGCAGGCATTGAGATTACAGAGATGAATTCCGGCTGTATCTGCTGTTCGCTGGTGGGAGATTTTGGCAGGAATCTGCATGAAGTTATTGACAAATTTCATCCGGACCGTATCCTGATCGAGCCGTCCGGTGTGGGGAAGCTTTCCGATGTCATGAAATCTGTTATGGATATTGAGAAAGAGGAAGATGTCAAGCTGAACGGACTGATCACCGTGGTAAATGCATTGAAGGCTGGAAAACAGATGAAAGCGTTCGGGGAGTTTTTCAATAATCAGATTGAATATGCGACCACAGTTGTGCTGAGCCGTACGCAGAAGGCGGCTCCGGAGCAGCTGGAACTTTGCGTGAAGCAGATCCAGAATCTGAATCCAAAAGCGGCAGTCATCACTACACCGTGGGAGAATATCACCGGAGCACAGATTTTAGAAGTGGTGGAGGGAAGAGATTCTCTTGAGATCAGGCTGATGGCGGAGCAGCACGCGAAAGAAGAAGCCGAGGCACATGAGCATGAACATCACCACGATCACGAGCATCATCATGAACACGAACATCACCACGATCATGACCATGAGCACCATCACGATCATGAGGAGCATGACCACGAACACCATCACGACCATGAAGACCATGACCACGAACATCATCACGATCATGACCACGGAGAGAACTGCACCTGCGGTTGTCATGACCACGATCATGATCATGAGCATCACCACCATCATCATGCAGATGACATCTTTACCAGNTGGGGAAGAGAGACTCCGCATAAGTTTACCAGGGAGCAGCTTGAGAGTGTCTTGAAGACCCTGTGTGACACGGACGATTACGGTACGGTCCTCCGTGCAAAGGGAATGGTGGAGGATGTGAACGGATCCTGGATCTATTTTGATATGGTGCCGGGTGAGTATGAGCTGCGGGAGGGTGAGCCGGACTATACCGGACGTCTCTGCGTCATTGGAACAGATATNGATGAGCACAGACTCGAGCAGCTGTTTGGAATCGCATAGCCTGACATGGAGGATTAGAAAGGAAAAGATTGATGGAAGAAATACCGGTATATTTATTTACAGGCTTCATGGACAGCGGAAAGACCTCACTGATCAAGGAGAGCTTGATTGAAAATGATTTTGCGCGGCANGGAAAGAGNGTGATCATCTGCTGTGAGGACGGTGAGGTCGAATATGACGATGAGGAACTGAAAAAAGTAAATGCCACGTTGGTTATGGTGGAGAAAGAGGAGGATTTTACACAGGATTTTCTGGAAAGTGTGAATCGGAAGTATCTCCCCGAACAGGTTTTTCTGGAATATAACGGGACATGGGGCATGGATACTCTGACAGATATGAGGCTGCCGGNGGGATGGGTCATCGTGCAGGCGCTTGCGACNGTGGATGCCACAACCTTTGATATGTATCTTGCGAATATGAGAACTATGATNATGGAACAGCTGTTTGACGCTGATGTCATTATTTTCAACCGCTGCGACGACGAGACNGACAAAGGAAAATACCGGCGCAATGTAAAGGCGCTAAACCGCAAGGCACAATTGGTTTATCTCCGTGCGGACGGCACGGTGGACGAGCGGGAGGAAGAACTGCCGTTTGATCTTTCCGGTGATGAGATCGATGTCACGGACGCNGATTACGCCATCTGGTATATGGACTGCATGGAACATCCCAAAAGATATGANGGNAAGAAAGTGAAGTTTCTTGCGCTTGTCTACAATCCGGAGAAATTGAAAAAAGGAGTATTTGTCCCGGGNCGGTTTGCTATGACNTGCTGCGTGGANGATGTGACGTTCATCGGNTTTAANTGCAAATATGCCAATGAGGACCAGATCCCGCACAGGTCATGGATCAATATTACGGCGGAGGTCCGCGTGGAATTTGCGAAAGAATATAAGGGGAAAGGNCCCGTCCTTTATCCGGTTTCCATAGAAAAGGCGGAAAANCCNGACGATGAACTGGTATATTTCTCCTGATTTGGCAGGATCAAAGGCAGAATACNAAAAAGATATATATGATACATGAGAAAAATAAAGGAGGCAGGATATGTATCCAATCGTAAAAAGAGAAAAGCTGGCAGACAAGATTTATCTTATGGATGTCAAAGCACCCCGTGTTGCGCAGTACTGTGAGCCGGGACAGTTTGTGATTGTAAAGATTGATGAGGAGGGCGAACGCATTCCTCTGACGATNTGNGATTATGATAGGGAAGCNGGGACNATCACGATCGTACTTCANACGGTAGGCGCTTCTACCGAGCGCATGGCAGCTNTGCAGGAGGGAGATGCCTTTCAGGATTTTGTGGGACCGCTGGGATGNNCGTCCGATCTGATCGGNGAGGACATTGAGGAATTAAAGAAAAAGAAAATTGTATTTATCGCGGGAGGNGTGGGNACCGCACCGGTATATCCNCAGGTCAAATGGCTGNATGACCATGGAGTGGACTGNGACGTGATCATGGGTTCCAGAAGCAAAGATCTGCTGATCCTGGAAGAAGAGATGAAAAAGGTCGCGAANAATCTTTATGTGACAACAGATGACGGTTCCTACGGTTTTCACGGAACCGGAACGGCNCAGCTNCAGGCACTCTGGGATCAGGGNGTCCGTTACGATCACTGTGTTGCCATCGGACCGATGATAATGATGAAGTTNGTCTGCAAGCTCACCAAGGAGCTTGGCATTCCGACGATCGTATCAATGAATCCGATCATGGTAGACGGAACNGGTATGTGCGGCGCCTGCCGTCTGGTCGTAGGGGANGAGGTGAAATTTGCCTGCGTAGACGGACCGGAGTTCGACGGACATCTGGTCGATTTNGATCAGGCGATGAAACGNCAGCTTCAGTATAAGACGGAAGAGGGCAGAGCGATGCTTAAATTACAGGAAGGCAATACGCATCACGGCGGATGCGGACAGTGCCAATAGAGTGTGGAGGAAATCATATGGACGTATTA
Organism: Roseburia sp.; assembly: GCA_014804775.1. Taxonomy (GTDB): domain Bacteria; phylum Bacillota; class Clostridia; order Lachnospirales; family Lachnospiraceae; genus Roseburia. The sequence continues at coordinate 69,799 of JAAUZB010000052.1, forward strand.
AAGAGAGTACCGGTTCGCGAGCAGGAGCCGGAGGTACGCGCAGCAAATTTTGAAGAGGTATGTCTGGGATATAATGAAGAAGAGGCGATGGCGGAGGCTTCGCGCTGTCTGAACTGTAAAAATGCACAGTGTGTGAAAGGTTGTCCGGTCGCAATTGATATTCCGGCTTTTATTGAGCAGGCAAAGAACGGAAAGTTTGAGGAGGCTTATCAGGTGATCAGCAAGTCTTCCGCGCTTCCGGCAGTCTGCGGACGTGTCTGCCCACAGGAAACCCAGTGTGAGGGGAAATGTATCCGCGGGATCAAAGGAGAGCCGGTTTCCATCGGTAAGCTGGAGCGGTTCGTATCCGACTGGGCGAGACGGAATGAGATCAAGCCGAAAAAAGCNGAGAAAATGAACGGACACAAGGTGGCAGTCATCGGTTCCGGCCCCGCAGGACTGACCTGCGCGGGAGATCTTGCAAAGATGGGATATGATGTGACGATATTTGAGGCACTGCANGAGGCNGGCGGTGTNCTGGTATACGGAATTCCGGAATTCAGGCTTCCNAAGCAGGATGTTGTGGCAGCAGAGGTGGAGAATGTCAAGGCGTTGGGCGTCAAGATTGAGACGAACGTTGTCATCGGAAAGTCTGTTACGATTGACGAGTTGATGGAAAACGAAGGATTTGAGGCTGTATTTATCGGCTCCGGCGCAGGACTGCCGAGATTTATGGGCATTCCGGGAGAGCAGGCATTGGGTGTATTTTCGGCAAATGAATTCCTGACGAGAAATAACCTGATGAAAGCATTCAAAGACGGATATGATACGCCAATCACGGCAGGAAAGAAAGTGATCGTGGTCGGCGGCGGAAATGTGGCTATGGATGCCGCGAGAACCGCAAAACGTCTCGGCGCAGAGGTGCATATTGTATACCGCCGCGGCGAGGAGGAGCTTCCTGCCAGAGTGGAGGAGGTTCATCATGCAAAAGAGGAAGGCATTATTTTTGATCTGCTGCAGAATCCCACCGAAATCCTTGTGGATGAGAACGGAGCAGTTAAGGGTGCCAGAATCATTAAGATGGAGCTTGGAGAGCCGGATGATTCCGGAAGGAGAAGTCCNGTAGAGATCCCGGGTTCTGAATATGAGATTGAGGCGGATGTCGTGATCATGTCTCTTGGAACTTCGCCGAATCCGCTGATCTCCTCGACGACAAAGGGACTTGATACGAACCGCAGGAAATGCATCGTTGCAGAGGAAGCAAACGGAGCTACCTCCAAGGCGGGCGTATTTGCAGGCGGAGATGCCGTGACAGGTGCTGCTACCGTGATCCTTGCCATGGGCGCGGGAAAAGCGGCAGCGAAGGGAATTGATGAGTACCTCAGCAAAAAGTAAACCGATTGCCCCCTTTACCCGATATATATTACAGGATAGTTGGAAAACGGACAGAAGTGATATCGGGCAAAGATTATGGTAGAAACGGAAAGAATTAGAGAAATAGCGGAAATTTCAGAGGAAAAGGATAAACTTCTGGAAAAGCAGAGGTATAGAAGGCATTTGTGGCAGCTTTTCTTTTTGGAATTTCTGCTGATCAAACTGCAGGAAAAAGAAGAGAGCGAAGAGACTTTTGCGGAATTTCCTGCGCGGGGAGAGAATAGCCGTAAGATTGCGGTTTCTGCGAAATTGCNGGGNGAGGCGACAGAAGCGCCCTTTCACGGAATGGGAAGNGATTCGCTCGAATTGACGCTGAATTATCTGGAAGATCTGATTGCCTGCGGCAATTATGCTTTTCTGGTAAGCTGNGTGCGGCGCACCTGTAATCTGGCAGGCAGTCAGNTGCTTGTGGATGCGGGAAATATGATGGGAGAGTACTATGCGGGAAACATNGGAGACCGAATGTTAAAGGTTNTGTTTCTNCAGTACTGTTANGCGCATNTTGGGAGCGGTACAGAGNTNGGTGANCTGTATGANTNTTTTGCCAGNGCCAACGCGAGAAAATCTGTGCAGGCGAACCAGAATGAGGGAAGAATGCANGTGGAAGCNTGCGGACTCGCATGGGCGGGAACCACCTATTACAATGCGGACTATTATTTTANGTGGGAAAAGGTGCAGAANCTGTTGCAGCAGCTCTGTGCCANGGTTGCGGANGAATATGGNATGACGCAGCCNAATCCCACAGAGATAGAGAAAAAATCCAGATTCCGGNTGGACGGAGGACTCGATTTTCACGGAGTNTTTGAGTGGATACAGCGGCAGAATAATTTCCCGTCTGAACAGTATGGATTGAAAGACAAAAAGAAAAGACCGCCCCAAAANCTGATNTATCTCTACCGGAACGGTTACAGTGNGGCAGAAGANAAAGGNATATGCGGACTGTTACATACGGTNGGANGNCGGACGCAGGAGTGGCCGGGNGATGAGCCGTTCTGCCAAANTGTCTGTATTCCGGANAGCAGNGAATATCATAACGGAATGAGTTTTCTTCCNGACCGGATGAACGACGNNGAGAGANNGGANTANGCNGGGGCGGTGGACTTTATAAANAATTTCCGNCTTTATCGGATTTCNGGCTGTGNGGAATTGCTGATCACACAGAGAGAATAAAATAGAAAAGTATATGAGACAGANGGCTGTGCAAATTAGGGATGCACAGCCTTCTATTTTCTTAAGAATTATTTAAAAACAATATAATTTTATCGTAATTCGATAAAAAAGTATTGCAAAACAAAAAATAATGGTTATGATATAAAGAGAAGAGGAAAAAGGAGGAAGCAGGGTATGCAGCAGGGACAGGTGGCAAAATGGTTAAAAGGAATCACAGTATTGACGGGAATTGCAGGTCTTTTGTTTTTTCTGTGGGTGATGCCTGTTATGGCAGAGAGCATTGTGGAGGCTTATCCCAAAACGGCTCATTTGAAATGGCCGGGGATCATTTACGGATGGGTGATCGGAGTGATCTGCTATGCGATCTTATATCAATTTTGGAGAGTCTGCGTACAGATCGGACGAGATAATTCTTTTTCGGAAGAAAATTCGAGATCGTTCGCACACATCAGCAGGCTGGCCGTTTTGATGGCAGTGATATGGTTTGCAGGAGTCGTATTTCTTGCTGCCGTGAAGTATCTTGGACCGGCGATCGGAATCTTTATGATATTGGTCGCGTTTATCTGTATTGTGGCAGCCGTTCTATCAGCGGCGTTGTCCCATCTGATATACAAAGCATACGAGATGCGGCAGGAGAATGACCTGACGATCTGACAAAAAACAGACGCAAAAAAGCATGTGGAGGATGGGTGAATGGCGATTCGAATTAATGTGGATGTCATGCTGGCAAAGCGGAAGATGAGCGTNACGGAGTTATCNGAGAAGGTGGGGATCACGATGGCNAATATTTCCATCTTAAAAAACGGAAANGCAAAAGCNATAAAGNTGGATACGTTAAATAAAATCTGTATGGCGCTGGACTGNCAGCCGGGTGANATATTGGAATTTTTACCGGAGGAATAGTCNNGGAAAAGATNAATGAAGGAGGNAGGANNNANATGGATCCAAATATGANGATGAGTTTTGANGANCANCAGAGAANAANGCAGGANCAGACNGNGNTTNTGCAGCAGCAAAAGGAAANGAANGCGGNCATGTTNCGAAAACTGGCGCCTGCCAGTCTNGTGTATGCCGTGATNTATNCATTCTGNGTCTATAAAAATATCAGCGGGATCNCGGTGCCGGTCTGGATTGCGGCAACNATNGGATATNTCTGTTATGTGGNNGCAAGACTGGGNAAAAAGNTGAAAAAAGACAGNGNGGCNAATGCTGTGATGATGATATTGCTTGGAATCAGNACNTTTACAACAGGGAACATNTATATTATCTGGCTGAATTATGNNGCNTTTTTCCTTTTGCTGGTCTGTTTNTTACTGCACAACCTGAAAGAGGATAAAANCTGGGATNTTACCGCGTATGCGGCAGAGNCTGTTGTGGCAGTCATTGGAGCCATAGGAAACATTGCAAAACCGTTTGTGGATGCAAGNGCGTATTTCCAGACAAGACAGAAAAATGAGAATGGGAAAGGACGATANGTGGCNTTGGGNATCTGTCTCGCNGTTCCTCTCATTTTGTTTTTGGGCGTGATNNTGGTNACNGCAGATATGGTATTNGCAGANATNATCGCGACNTTGTTNGAGAATCTCCTGATTCCNGTGCATGTGTTTAGAGTTCTGTTCATGCTGTGNTTTGGATTTTTNTCTGCCTATTGCGGTATTCTCTATGTGGCGGNNCATCCGCAAAATGTGCTTCGGGACAGGGAAAATAAGGGGGANCCTGTCGTTGCGATCACGGTGACGCTTGCAGTCGCNCTGNTGTATCTTGTATTCTGTGCCATCCAGATNCTGTATCTGTTTGTNGGAAAGATGCAGCTGCCGGNNGGNATCACNTATGCNGAATATGCAAGAACAGGTTTTTTCCAGCTTCTTTTTGTCAGNATACTNAATCTGNTGCTGGTGTTGGGAGTCAAGAGATATTTTAAGCAGAGCAGATATCTGGATATCATTCTGATGGTGATNTCTTTGTGNACATTGNTCATGACTGCCTCCAGTGCAAGGCGGATGCTGCTGTATATCCAGGTATATCATTTGACGTTTTTGAGAATTGCAGTGCTGGTNGCGCTGACAGCGATCGCTCTTTTGATGGCNGGCGTCATGGTTTCCATTGTGCGNCCTGCATTTCCGCTGCTTCGGTACGGATTTGTGGTNGTTGGCGCGATATATCTGATGTTCTCATTCTCCCATGTAGATTANTTTATTGCAGATTATAATCTGNCGCAGGTGCAGAGTGACGGAACAGCAAGAGATTACCGATACATCAGCCGCCTGTCAACNGATGCGGCTCCTGCGATCGCAGCATATGTGCAGGAGCACCCNAAAGCAGGATATGAGGAGGCNGANGGAGNCTTAAACTGGGTGGTGACATACCGCANGCGTGCGAAAGCGGAATNCAGCAACATGACNCTGCGGAGTTTTAATGTGTCCCACTATANNGCATACCGTCTGCTAGAAGACATGTAGCAAGACGGTCATTNTCCTCCGGCTTCATAAANCAGAAGCGGATGTATTTATTGTCGAGAAACGGGAACGTGGAGCAGTCCCGGATCATCATTTTCTGGCGGATCGCCCNGTCAAACANATCCTGAGAGGANAGATCGTCCCTTAAGATCCGGACCAGCATAAAGTTTCCGCTGGGCTCGTACACTTTNAANTCCGGATGATCCGCAAAGATACGGAAGATNCGNGCACGCTCAGAGGANATCAGACGTTTGGTTGCATTGATGTAGTCTTCGTCCGTGAACATAATTTCNCCTGCCGTGACAGCGAGAGAATTGATNGTCCATGGGTTCTTTCTNGTGTTGATGGATTTTATTAAATCNCGATTTCCNGTNATNGCATANCCGAGGCGCAGNCCCGGAGCNGCNAAGAATTTAGACGTTCCNCGAAGAATTATAATGTTGTTATAATAATTTGCCAGAGGAACGGCGGAAATNTCATCCATATTGTCCGCAAACTCCACATAGGTTTCNTCTACCATCACATAGATATCATGCTGTTTGCAGGCATCTANAATGTGACGCATTTCCTTTCGNGTGATGCAGGAGGAAGTGGGATTGTTCGGATTGCAGACGACAAGCAGATCGATGCTCTCGTTNAAATGAGAGAGAAACTGNTCCACATCGAGCTTGAAATCGTCTGCTTCGCGCAGCGGNTAATAGAGNGTAGTGCCGCCGCCAAGCGAAATTTCGCGCTCGTATTCNGAATANGTGGGNCCGATGATCATTGCTTTTCTGGGGNGCTCNATCTGNATGAAAAGGGANATNANCTCGGTCGATCCGTTTCCGACGATGACATTGCCGCAGTCTGTCCCNCAGTATGCGGCAATGCATTTTCGCAGGGANGTATATTCTCNGTCCGGATAGGTCGTTATGGCGTCGATNTTTTCCGCCAGNGCATGGCGCANCAGNGGAGANACGCCAAGCGGATTTACATTGGCGGAAAAGCTGAGGATCTCCTCTTTTCGGATGCCGTAGATTTCTTCAATTTTTTCTAAATCACTTCCGTGAAAATGGTCCTTATGTTTTATCATTGATTACTCCTTAGAATTAGTTTATAATCTATTATAAGCATTGCATTAAAAAAAGCAATAGAAAAGCAGGTGTGGATTTGCGTAAACGGATACAGCAGTTGGCTAAAGGGAAATTCGAATACGCCAGACCGCTTCTTCAATTTTCGACGGATAAGGTTACGGTTGAGGTATTAGAAGGAAAAGACTACACAGGGGATTTCGTTATCACAAGCGNAAATCGTGTCCCTATGAAGGGAGTCATCTATACTTCTGATCCGAGGATAGAATGTCTTACGCCACAGTTTGAGGGTGAAGAAGTACGGATTCGGTATCAATTTCATAGCAACGGACTGAACGAAGGGGATATTCATAAGGGAGATTTNTTCATTCTCTGCAATCAGGGTGAGTATAACCTTTCTTTTGTTGCNGTCATTTCCGGNCTTTANGCGGATTCCTCCGTGGGGAAGATNAAGACACTGGGAGATTTCACAAGGCTGGCNAAGGAAGAATTCGCAGAAGCCAGCCGTCTGTTCTTTTCNACAAATTTTAAAACGATCNTGAAAAAGGAGCCGTTTCGGGAGAGGCTGCTGTATCAGGGGTTAAGCCAAGGAGCAGTTTTCGGTCAGAAAGTGGAAGAATTTCTGGTAAGTACACATCACAAAAAGGCGGTGCGGATCACGATTTCTGACTGTGAGAGAGAATACTATGGGCTTACGGAGTCTGTTCGGGAGAGCATAACACTGCAGAGGAATCAGTGGGGGTATGTGGACATTGCGGCAGAAGCGGACAGTCCTTTCCTGCAGTTAGAGAAGCAGCATCTGACGGAGGATGACTTCATTGGCAGTATATGTACCTTTAATTATTATATCAGGATTGAAGAAATGCATGCGGGAAAAAATTTCGGATCGATCCGTTTTCTGTTTCCGCAGGGAGAATTTCGCCTCTCGATCTGTGCTTCNCGAGAGGTAAAAACGGAGACGGCAANGACATCCATACACCGTGAAATAAAGAAACAAAAATTAAATCTGGTTTCAATATATACAGACTACCGCCTTAAAAAGACGGTTACCGGAATGTGGGCAAGCCAGACAGTCAAGATTTTGGAACACCTGATGGCGATGGAAGAGGATAATGATCTGTATGAGCTGATGAAGGCACAGGCACTCATTATCAACCGGCAGCGGCAGGAGGCATCCTGGATTCTGGATGATTTTAAACGGAACTGGAAGCGCCGGGAGGAGCCGATTTGGGGATATTACCGTTATTTGTGTACCCTGATGGAGCGCGAACCTTCCTATGTGGACCGGATAACGGAGGAGATAGAGCATCTTTTTGTAAAAAATCCGAAAAGTTCTNTGCTGTTCTGGGTTCTTTTATTTGTCAGGGACGAATATTACCGTGACCACTCCAAAAGGTGGAAGGCGATTGAGCGCTGGGTGGAAAAGGGAAATCACAGTCCGTTCTTTTATCTGGAAGCGTACCATCTGATCTGGGAGGACCCTTATCTGCTGGTGCATTTAAACCGTTTTGAAGTTGAAGTGCTGACCTGGGCGAGAAAGCAGAACGTTATTTCCAGAGATATCGCGCATCAGATCATGAATCTTGTATCGGAAAAGAGAGAGTTCAGCCGTCCGGTTTACCGGATTTTAGAATCGTGTTATGCTTTATACCCGGATGAGGATATGCTGGCGGTCATCTGCAGCTATCTGATCAAAGGACAACAGTTCGGAACGGAATACCACAGATGGTTTGAAATGGGAATAGAACATGAGCTTCGCATTACAAGTCTGTATGAGGCATACATGATGTCTATGGACGGGCGGCAGGTAGAGNATGTGCCCAAAGTGATCCAGATGTATTTTCAGTACAACAGCAACCTTCCCTATCAGCAGAAGGCGGTACTTCTGGTCAATATTATTGCAGGGAAAGCCGCCCAGCCGGACGTCTATGTCAAATATAAGAGGGCGATGGAACAGTTCGCGATGGAGCAGATGGAGGCGGGGCATATCAGCGATAATCTGACAGTGATCTATGGGGAAATGCTGAGGGCAGGCGTGATCAGCCGTGAACTGGCACAGCATCTGGCGCATATCCTGTTCACACATCGGCTGACGTGTCTGCACAAGGGAGTGGCAGAGGCAGTGATCTGGCAGAGACAGATTGCGCAGCCGCAGAAAGTGGCAGTGGTGGGCGGAGTCGCCTATTTTCAGGCATATTCGGATGATTACTGTGTGATCCTGTTGGATAACAGGGGAAGCAGCTTTGCGGAGAGTATTCCCTATCAGGATGAGGCACTCATGCATCCGGACGATTATCTTGAGGAGTGCATTAAGCTCGCACCGGACGAGCTGCCCTATATCTTGTATCTTTTTCGCAATAAAAGGGAGTGGAGGGATTTTTCTATACATGACAGCGAATATTTCCCGGCTCTTTTACAGGCGAAGGAGGTAAGTGAGAGCTATAAGGCGGCGCTTATGCCGGAGATTGTGCGTTTTTATCAGAAAAAATCGTACGATACGGTACAGGGAGCCAAGATACAGGAACAGTATCTGATGCAGATCAATTATGAAATCCTCGAGCCAGAGGTGCGCCGCGGTTTGGTAGAGCTCATGACGGAGCTTCATATGTACGAAAAAGCCTATCGGGCGGTCCTCGATTATGGCTATGAAGGCCTGAGCAGCGCGGCGAGTGCATCACTCTGCAGCTATGCGATCACGGCGGGAGAATTTGAGGATGATGATTTTCTGCTGGGATTTACGGCAAATACTTTTCTTCAGGGTAAATACAGTGATGTCATGCTTATCTTTCTCTGCAAATACTATGACGGTGCGACAAAAAATATGGCAGAGCTCTGGCGTGCGGCGGGAGAGTTTGGAATTGACACGTTTGATCTGGAGGAAAGGATACTCACCCAGATGCTTTTTACCACGGAATATACGCCGTATATCGAGGAAATTTATGAGAGCTATTGNGCCGGGGGAGGCAGGGAGCAGGTTTGTATGGCATATCTCTCTTATTTTGCCAACGGTTATCTTGTGCGCGATGTGCTGGTGCCGGAGCATGTATTTGTTCAGATTGAGGAGAGATATCGGCAGAACAGGGAACTGAATGATGCCTGTCTTCTGGGGCTGCTTAAGTTTCTGGCAAATCACAGTGAATGGCAGNGGGAAAGACGCGAGGTGATCGACGAACTGTTGAAACGGTATACCTGCAGAGGAATCTGTTTTGAATTTTACAGGAGGCTGGAGAAGGNTCTGATCTGGAAATATCAGCTTTTTGANAAATTTTTTGTGGAGTATCATGCGGCTCCGGGGAAGAGGATCGTGATACATTATCGAANGGGAGACGGANCGTATCAGGGGGAAGACCTTGCGGAGATGTATGACGGAATATATGTCAAGGAGTTTATTCTTTTTTTTGGAGAGTCNGTGCAGTATTATATCACGGAGACGGAGGGNACGCTGGCGAAAGTGACGGAGAGCGCATGTATCAGNAATCAGGACGTGCTTGANCAGGACAGACAGGGNAGATATGTCCGTTTAAATGAAATGCTNGTTGANGTGACACTGGAGGAGAGGGAAAAACTGAAANGTCATATGAAGGAGTATGACAGAATGCAGCGGGTGACGGAGGAACTGTTTCGGCTGTTATAGAAACAGANGGAGAATGGATGGAACAGCAATTTTATGTNGGCATTGATCTGGATGATGAGAATGCCATAATCAGCTTTTTCCAACAGAATATGAAAGAACCGGAGACGGTCAGCACCGTTGCAGGCAGCGAAGTGTTTCAGATACCTCTGTGGCTGACTAAGAAAAAAGGAATTGGGCAGTGGTTTATCGGAGAAGAGGCGAGAAGACTTGCGTCAGAGCAGGGAGAGCCTGGGGCAGACCGTTATCAGGGGACGGAGAGGTTCCTGTCAAAAGCGATCAAGGGAGAGCGGATTTTCGTGGAGGGAGAGGAGTATCCCGCATCGGATCTTTTAGCGCTTTATTTAAGGAAACTGATGCTTCTGGCGGGAAGTCTNGGCAAACCGGCAGTGCCGGATAGGCTGGTGATCACACTTGATCAGCTGTCAAGAGAGAGCACATCCCTGTTTTCAGAGCTTGCGCCCAAACTCGGACTGGAACCGGAGCAGATCATGCTGATTGACCGGAAGGAGAGCTTTTACTATTTTGCCTGTCATCAGACNGAGGAACTGATGCTCCACGATGTNTATCTGTTTGATTATCGGGGAGAAGAGATCAGNTGCTGCCGTCTGGAGCGCAATCTGAGNACAAANCCGCAGNTGATCACGATGACGGAAGANNTNCGGCNTATGGACNGAGAACATGCNGANGAGGCNTTNCTTAAAATTCTGACNGAATGNTTTCGGGGACATGTGGTTTCCGCCGCTTATCTGATNGGNGANGGATTTGAGGGAGGCTGGATGAAACAGTCCGTTTCCTTTCTGTGCAGGGGAAGNCGTGCNTTTATCGGAAAGAANCTGTANTCTAAGGGNGCATGCTATGCNGCCGCTGTTCGNGCTCANCCGGAGACATGGCCCTATGTATATATGGGCGACAATGAGATGAANGTGAANGTNTGTCTGAAGGTNCTTCGGAGAGGNGAGCAGGAATTTNTTACNNTGATCCGNGCNGGCGACAATTGGTATGAGGCGGCAGGAGAATGCGAGGTGATCCTNGCNGGCACNCCGGAGATCAGNTTTTGGCTTCANCTNCCNAACAGCAGGGAGGCNAAGATNGAAAAGCTGACACTTGCAGATCTGCCCGAACGCCCGGANAGGGCGACGNGGCTCCGTATTTNNGCAAAACCTCAGTCNGATCATGAGGTNNGGGTGCAGATCCGTGANTTAGGNTTTGGNGAGCTGTTTNNCAGCTCNGACAAGACATGGACGTATGTCCTGTCGCTGTAAANGAAGNGAGGNAAAACATGGGAGAGTTGATTTTATGCGGTCAGACNCTTGCAGCAATTCCGTNTTATCTGGANAATGCATCGCTTAATNTTTATTCTTTGGAGGAATTGAGTTATTATATAGAGAACAACCTGTATCTGCTGGAGCCGGANTTTATGAGTGAGGAACTGTGCACGTGGNTNGACAAGGAATTNGGACTTGGNGANCTTGCCGGGCNTATGCAGAAAATATGCAGGGACCGCGGCACACTGTCNGAGTTNGTTCTTGCGATTCTTGCCGAATCGGGGTACTGCAGTGTCACAAGTCAGAAACAGATTGCGCAGNCTTTGCGGGAAATNGAACACAAGTCNGACTTTGAACGNGGCAAGCTGCGGGCNGACCGTTANCAGGAAAACGGAAAATATCTCGGCAGCATCATGGAATACCGCAGACTTTTGGAGGCGGAAGAGGAAAATACCATTCTTGTGGGGGATGTCTGGCANAATATGGGGAGCGCTTATGCGAGGCTGTTCCTGTTTGAGGAAGCGGCGGCATGTTTTCAGAGAGCNTATGAGAAAAACCGAAATCCGGAGTCNCTGNGGGAGTGCCTTTACGCTTACCGGTGCTCTCNTGATGANAGNGGATTTNCGAAGGCAGCAGGGGAATACCGGNTGGATGAGGAGAAGGCTCTGGAGATAGCAAGNAGNGTTGGTGAGGCGGTCAAAAGCGAGACGGTTNTNAATTCGGGAAAGGAACTGGAGGNNTGGTTCGGGGCAGGAGAAGACGGTAAGATATCCGAAANNCTTGACCAATGGATTGGACAATACCGCAAAAATTGCAGAATATAAAGGAAGTGGAATATGTTTTCGTTTTTTAAGAGAAGAGCAAAGGAAGTAGAGACGGAGGAGCAGGAGCAGCAGAACGCNGCGGGTTCATCCGGGAAAAAACGCAAGAATGTCAAAAGAGTGGATCAGTATGTGGTAGAGCGGCTGGAGCAGATNATTGAGATCACCAGAGATATCGAGGAGACAAAGGCCGAGTACCGAAAGGTCACCTCTTACCTGAATGACATAAAAGTNCTTGAGGGGCTGCCGGAGGANGAGAAGAAAAAGATCCAGGAGACNGCTGCCAGNGTTATGCAGCTTAACACGGCGCGCACGGANTTTTTAAACGCATCAAANAANCTNTCNGATGCGCGGTTTGCNCAGTTTGAGCAGGAGGAAAGNGAGATTCCGGCGGCTATCAANCGGCTGCANTCCAATGAGATGTANCGGGATACGGTAGAAAAGGACATGAAATATGTAGAGCGGGAAAAATCAGAATGGGTGCTNCGCAAGGAATATCTTGGGCATCAGCAGATCAGGCTCAAGAATCTGCTTTANATTCTTATTGGGATCGCAGTGACAACAGCGATCATTCTCGNTATTTTNCAGTTTGCANTGAAGGTGGACTGCTATTATGCATGGATGATCCTTGTATTTGTGACTGCCGTCGTGGTGTGTATCGTCTATATCAGGATTCAGGATGACGGGATGGAGATCACGGCTGCNGAGAGGAATCTGAACCGNTCCATTGTNCTTATGAANAAGGTCAAGATACGGTATGTCAATATTGTNAATGCCGTCGATTATGCNTGTGAAAAGTATCATGTGCAAAATGCAGAGGAATTGAATCGGTANTGGGAATATTACATGGAGGCNGTCAAGGAGAGAGAAAAATTTCAACGTGCGAACGAGGATCTNGAATANTTNAACGGGAGACTCATCCGCCAGCTTTCCAATTATGAACTGCATGATTCCAAGGTGTGGCTGACGCAGGCGAATGCTCTGGTGGACCCCAAAGAGATGGTGGAGATCAAGCATGTACTTGTAAACCGGAGGCAAAAACTGCGCGAACACATGGAATATAATCTGAAAGCAATACGTGGGCTGCGGAATGACGTCGGCAGATTTGTGACCAGAGTCGGCGATATGCAGACGCAGGTGGAGGAAATCTTAGCTTCGGTCGACAGACTGTTGGAGGGACGCTGATACGAGGGACGCTGATTCAGCGTCTCTTTTTATTTATAGGAAAGTTCTTGGAACTTTCCTATAAGATAAAAACCCTCCGGGCAGGATCGCACTGCGGCGGAGAGGAGTCATGTCGCTAAAGCGACCCGCCGCAGGCGGAGAATCTCTCAAAGCGAGATTCTATTTCATGAAAAACTTGTACAAAAAAGAAGGTNTTTTTTTAGAGGTTCTTACCAATTGAAAGAAAGAAGAAATTGATATATCATTATAACTACGAAAATATGCGAAATTGACTTTTTATAATGTCAGTTTCCATAGAAAGANTAAGAAAGGGGAATGAGAAGAATGGNAAGAAATAAGCTTTTCTTTCACTGGAAACACGGTATCGCAAAACGCGCATTTAGTCTGGTATTAGTATTTGCCATGATCGCTGCGCTGATACAGACGATGCCGGGGCTGCAGACAGTATGGGCAGCCGAAGATGACGCAGTGGAGACCACATTGCTGACGGACGGGGATGAGTCTGTGGTAATGGATGACACGGAGGATGCGCTGGAGACAGAGGGGGAGCCGGTAACGCTGGCTGACTCACCGGCGGTGACAGTAGAAGGTAAGAGGGCCACATTTACGGTAGTGGATGAGAGTGCGACTAAGATTGAGGTTGCAGGAGATTTTACTGATCCTACATGGGGTGATGGTAAAGTTCTCATGACCAAGAATGGCACTACTTTCACCTACACAACCGGAGAACTTGCTGATGGTCAATACTCGTTTAAGTTCATCAGGGATGACGCGTGGGATCCGGATCCTAATCAGACATTTACGGTGGGAGTAGTTATTGATCCTGCGGTNGTGAGTGGAACTTCAGTCACGTTTACTGTGGTGGATGAGAATGCGACTAAAATTACTGTGCCGGGAGATTTCAACGGATGGGATACAGAAAATTCCATCATGGAAAAAGGAGCCGATAACACGTTTACTTACACTGTGAATAACTTGGCGCCGGGCAAATACGGTTATAAGTTTCACAGAGACGGAAGTTGGGATTCGGGCGAAAACAGGACATTCTGGATAGAAGGGATCAGTGCCCCGACCAGCTGCAAGGTGGTCAGAGGCGGCAATACATATACCTTGCCAGCTACATTTCCGAAATATGTAACCGGACAGGATGATCCGGCGCAGGTGCCGGTGACTTCCTATTCGATGGATCCGGTTGCAGGAGTTACGTTTGACTCTGCCGCTAAGACCTTAAAGGTAGACGGCAGCTGTGATGTGGATGAGCTTACACTGACGGCAACTGTTGAGGGTCAGTCTGTTGCACTTAAGGTTGCGGTTATCGATGAGCCGATCACCCTGAGAGTGCACTATATCAGGACCGATAAAAATTATACTGGTTGGGATTGTTATACATGGGAATCGGGTGCAGAATCGAAGGTTTTCACGGTAGTAGGCGATGAGGGAGTTGCTGAATTCCAGATCGAAGGACGCCTGTATATGGGATTCAATTATATTATCCGCAAAGGCGGTGATTCATGGACAGCAAAAGATGTTGATGCGGATCAGCAGATCGATCTTTCGGATATCCTCAGCGGTACGGTTGATTATTATATAACATCAGGCGTGGCAGGCGGAAGATATGAATATGGGCAGGACGTTGTGAGAGGCGTCAAGATTGGTTCGGCCGAATATAAGAGCGGAAAGGTCATTGTTACCGTTGGAGTGGATACTGCAGAAGTGGTAGGAGATCCGGCGGCTATCTTCTCCATCAAAGATGAGGAAGGCAATCCTGTTGCGATCACGAGCACAGAGGCAAGCGGCAAACAGTTTACCCTGTCAGTAGATGTCGATATGTCGGGACTGGACGGAACACAGAAGAAATATTTCCTCGTTTATGAGGGATTTGAGTATGAGATTTCCGTTGCGAGTCTGTTTTCTTCCGAAGAATTTGAGGAACTGTATACATACGAAGGAAATGATCTTGGAGCGACATGGTCGCAGAGCGGAACAACTTTCAAAGTATGGGCTCCTACGGCAACTGCTGTAAATGTAAAACTGTATGAGTCAGGAACGAAGGACACAGCCGACCTGAAAGACACAGTAGCGATGACAAAAGGCGAGAAAGGTGTCTGGACAGCAACCGTTTCAGGAGATCTGAACGGAACCTATTATACCTATGAAGCTACGGTAGACGGAGAGACGGTAGAGGTTTGCGATCCGTACGCGAGAACGACCGGTGTAAACGGAAACCGTGCAATGGTCATTGATCTGGATTCCACCGATCCGGCAGGATGGGATAACGATGTCAGCCCGAATGCGGGAATGTCATATACCGACGCAGTGATCTATGAGCTGCATGTGAGAGACTTCTCCATTGATGATTCTTCCGGAATCAGTGCTACGCACAAGGGAAAATTCCTGGGACTGACAGAAACCGGCACGACAAACGCGACCGGACAGGCAACAGGATTGGATTATCTGAAAGATCTTGGTGTAACACATATTCATCTTCTGCCGTTCTACGATTACGGCTCAGTAGACGAGACCAGACTGAACGAGCCGCAGTTTAACTGGGGATATGATCCGGTGAACTACAATGTGCCGGAAGGCTCATACTCAACAGATCCGTATCATGGAGAGGTGAGAGTAAACGAGACGAAGCAGATGGTAAAGGCTCTGCACGAGAATAATATCAATGTCATTATGGATGTTGTATACAATCATGTACAGGATGCTAATACATTTGCATTTAACCAGTTAGTACCGCAGTATTTCTCGAGACCGGGTTCAAACGGTTCGGGATGTGGAAATGATACTGCTTCAGAGCGCTCTATGGTTAAAAAATACATTGTTGATTCCGTAAATTACTGGGCAGACGAGTATCATATTGACGGATTCCGTTTCGACCTGGTAGGCTTACTGGATACGGAAACGATCAATGAAATTGTAACTACGGTTCATGAAAATCATCCGAACGTTATATTCTACGGAGAAGGATGGACTTTGCCTACCAACGTGACAAAAGAAGGATACACATTGGCAACACAGACAAATTCCGCCCAGACACCGGATTTTGCTTACTTCAGTGATACGATGCGCGATATGATCAAGGGAAGCGTTTTTGAAGCAGAAGGTACGGGATATGTATCGGGAGCACAGAATCAGGAGAATCAGCTTATTGCGTGCTTTACCGCAAATACCAATTGGAGCAGCAATCCGACGCAGGCGATCAACTATGCATCCTGCCACGATAACTATACGTTATTTGATAAGCTGACACTGTCTGCAACGGGTGCAACTGAGGAAGAACTTATCAAGATGAACAACCTTGCAGCTGCAATCTATATGACTGCGGAAGGTATTCCGTTGATCCATGCAGGTGAGGAGATTCTGAGAACGAAACCGTATGTAGATGAAGACGGGGAGACACAGTTAGAGCATAACAGCTACAACAAACCGGATTCTGTAAACAGCATTAAGTGGGCAACCTTAAACGAAGAGAAATATCAGAATACCAGAGACTACTACAAGGGATTGATCGCATTCCGCAAGGAGCACGCTGCACTGCGTATGACTACGGCGGAGGAGATCGCAGCAAATATCAAATCAGATAAAGTTGCAAATAATGTAGTGATGTTTACCATCAAAGAACCAAGTACTGCAAGAAAAGCTGGTGAGTTAATTGTTGTGATCTTCAACTCTAACAAGGCAGAGCAGGATATCAATCTGGCTGATTACGGCTTGAGCGGAACATGGAAGGTTTACATTAACGACGAGAAGGCAGGAACCGAGGTTCTTGACACGATCACAGACGGTCACGCAACGGTAGCACCGATTTCAGCAATGGTACTTGTGCAGGATACTGTGAATACAGATGTTAAGGATCCAGTCAAAGATCCTGATGTCTCTGTTGTTACAGGAAATCTGCAGTATGACGGCTGGGCAGGTGTCAGTGCAGAGCAGAAAGCAAAATTGATGCAGGAGTCTCTTGCACAGAATGCTGCGGTTACTGCACCAAAGACAAATGACAATGCACCGATCGCAATGGTGATCATGCTTTTGATGGCAGGAGCTGTTGCTGTGGCAGGGGCTGTCGGCAAAAAACGCAAATTAGGCTAAAGCAGCTTAGTTTGTGAGGAACAGTATAAAGTAATATAGAAAGAGAAGGGGATGACTTTACGGTCATCCCTTTTCTTTTGTAACTATGCACCACTTTCATTTTTAGAACATAAATTATTATGAATAAATGTATGAAAGGAAATTTCTATGAGAAACTGCAATATGGCGGGACAGATGCAGCAGCGTTCCTGCGGATGTACGTCGGAAATTCCCAGTATGAGAGATGAGTTCGTAGTTGCAATGGCATATGTTCCATGGCAGAAATTCGGGACCGTTTATGATACAGACAGGGCATTAGAGGTAGGAACGATTTTTCCGGAGCTGGATAAACCGTTTATGCCGGGAAGGAGGATGGGACGTCGATGATGATGAGCCAGATGAATCGGGATCAATTGCTTCACTGGATAGATATGGTGAGCTTTGCCGTGGTAGATATTACAGAATATCTCGACAGCCATCCGAGAGATGAGAAGGCGATACAGTATTTTAACCAGTATGCGGATTTGCGGAGAACGGCATTGAAAGCATATTCGGAGAAATACGGACCGCTGACGATCGATACTGCCAATCCGGATGAGTTCTGGGCTTGGGCTGAGCAGCCCTGGCCATGGGAAGGAGGGAACTGTTAATGTGGAATTATGAAAAACGGTTGCAGTATCCGGTGAATATTACAAGACCGAATGCAAAGATTGCGAAGATTATCATGACGCAGTACGGAGGTCCGTATTGCATTAACCTATAAAGAGAGTGAACCCGCTAAAATAGCGGGTTTCTGATTACTTTACAAGCTTTAAATGAAAGTCAAAATTCATATTTTTGCGATCGAAAATGATTTGATCAACTATTTTGCGAAGAGCATTCCCCTTTTGAGGATAGTCTGCTTCGGGATTCTTTAGTATATCCAAAACCTCACACACGTTTTGAATCATCCTTTGATCATCCTCTGCCGCAGAAGATGCTGCTGGAAGACTATTAAGCTCTGATTGAATTCGGTCACGTTCGAAACGTATCTGTGTGCGAGTTTCTTTGTATTCTTCCATAGAGTCAATTCCATTCAAATATGCATCTTTGGCACGTTTCTCCCGTTCATCAAGACGGGATAGAATACGAAGCAGTTCTGATTCCTTGCCAGAAGAGTTTGAAGATTTGTGCACAACAGTGTACGATAGGTTGTCATCTGCAAGCATCTGTTCCAAACCCATGATTATGTTTTCTTCCGCTTTTGCAACACTAATATAGTGTGACTCACGGCACATCCCTTTTGCGTAGGACCAACATTGAAATGATTTTGCATTTGAGGGACCACAATAGGAGAGGGATTTACCACAGGCAGAGCAGGTCAAAATACCAGAGAGCCAATGTCGGCAGGAGGAGACGTCTCTTTTTCTTCGTCCACGACCGGCATTTGCCGCTGCCATGTCATCAAGCCGTGCTTGGATTGCTAAAAAGTGATCCCAGCTCCATGTGGGTTCGTGTTTCCCATCAACCATTATAACGTCTTCTGCAGGCTTAAGTTTTCTGCCGCGTTCTGTGTAATTCCAACGTATCTTTCCAGCATAAAATGGATTGCGTAACAGATACTCAATTCCTCGGGCATCAAAAAGATTGCCATGCTTAGTGCGATAACCCATATCGTTCAGGTGTAATGCGATCTGTCTCAAAGACATACGTTCTTCCATTAACCATTTATCACAGTATTCTAATATGGGGAAGGTATCTGGATCTTTTTCGGGGGGCTGTTTGGGACCTGTCGAACGGTATCCGATCGGCGGTGGTGCCTGATAATTCCCACGCATCGCATTCTCGGTCATACCACGGACAACCTCTGAGGATAAGTTGATGAGGTAATATTCGTCCATCCACTCAATGATTCTCTCGTTGAGAGATCCGAACGGTCCGTCAGGAATGGTCTCTGACGTGCTGATGACTTCAATCTTGTCTTTGGCAAGCATAGATTTATATACAATGCTTTCTTCCTGATTCCGGGCAAAACGGCTGAATTTCCAGACCAGTATGCAGTCGATTGGATGCTCCTTTGACTGGGCAAATGCAATCAGCTTTTTGAATGCAGGACGCTTGTCAGCTTTTTTGCCGGATATGCCGTCATCACGGAATATATATTGTTCAGGAATATGGATATTGTGCTGCTCAGCATAAATATACCCCAGACGGATCTGTGCGTCGGGAGACAGTTCTTCTTGTTTATCTGTTGAGACACGGATATAGAGTGCACCAATTCTTTTATCGGTTTCTGACATATGCATGCTCCTTTTTTGAGTGACCTTAGATTATATTATCATCTAAAATCGTAGAAAACAATACTTATACAAGATGCAAGTATAAAAAGGAAGAAATTTTCAGCAAAAAGTATGATTGTTAGTGGTAAAATAAAAGTATGATTCACTTGCACTTACAGAAGATAATGGACGACAAGAAGGTGACACCAAAGGATATTGTACCGATGATGAATATGAGTGAAAGGTCTATATATCGGACGATTCGCGCGGAGAGATGTCCTACTTTGGTGGATTTACAGTATTTTTCCTATGCACTGAAGGTTCCTTTTGAGGAGCTTTTTACGATCGATAGGGAAGAAGAGGGAGAGATAAGCAAAGAATAATTATAAAATTAGTTCGAACGACAATATATTGCAGGTTTTCCCAAGCGCAAATTTTTCAAAATATCCATCAGGAAATGAAGTGAGATATTTAATTCCCTTCTTTATTAAAAAGATAGTCTATAAAATCATAAATTATATTTCTATATTCTTCGTTTAAATGTTTAAGTTTCTTTAGATGTGATACTAAATCATCGTCAGACAATATATCAGATACCCAATAAGGATATTTTTTTGATAAACTATTATTCCATCCCATAAGATATGAGGGTGGCATATTGATAGCTTTTGCAATTCGCTCCACTTTATCAAAAGGAATATTTGTTACGATATTATGTTCGTATTTATATATTGTTTGTTTGGAACATTCTGTCATCCGTGCAAGTTCTGCTTGAGATATGCCTAATTCTTCTCTTTTATTTCGTATTCTATCTCCGGTTGTCATATAGTTAATCACTCTTTTCCTAAGTATTTTTCTGCCATTTTTTCTGAAAAAATTTTCAAGGCTTTTTTGCTATCGGGGTCTAGTTCCATGTAGACCTCAATCAAATCTTGAATAAATTCATCATCGCCAGCCGCTATCTGTTCGAGATAAAAAGAAAGTTTGTTTGGGATTTTTTTGAACATATCGCCCTTGCCGGTTCTTAACCAGTCTTCATTAATATTACACTTTCCACAAATTAATTGAATAACGGCATCTGTTGGAGTTCTACGTCCTATTTCGTAGCTCGAAAGGTTTTGTTTTGATATGCCCAAAAAAAACGCGAATGATGCTTGCGTTTTTCCTTCCTTTGGAAAAGATTTTCTTATTTTCTTTATTCTATCTTTCACCCTGTATACCTCCATTAGAATCATTGTACAACACAAAAAAGGAAAAAGCCACAAAAATATTGTACATAGTACACAAATAATGTTTGACACAAAGAATGTGATAAATTGAACTACAAAATCTTGCCAATTTTGGCAAAAATGCAGCCAAACTATTGAAATATGAAAATCAGATGATAAAATAAAATTACCAGAAGGAAGCGCGCAACCCTTCAGTATACAAAAGAGAAGTTGGAGGGCAGGGACATTGAATTATTTACAAAAAAGGGTGATAGAGTATATCACTAAAATGGATGAGTCTGATATTGGGTTTCTGCAACGGATTTTAATGCTGATCGAAATGCATTTAAAAAGAAGCGGACGACTTTGATTACGGATTAGATTGTAGTTCGAAAAAGATTCGAATAAAAAAACCGGAAAGATTTATTGATCTTTCCGGTTTTTTATGTTTTCCAGGTATAGTTGCCCGAACTGCAAAAGAGCTTTTTGGGAGTCATTTGAAAGCTGCTTATAGGTACGAACTAATAGAAGAACCGCTTGATAAAATTCGTTATCAGGCTCTTCTATTAGTTCGGAAATAAGAGCAACGTCTTCATCCTCTGGAAGAACAAACATGTCTCCACGACCAAAGCGGAGGAAATCTTCATTTGCATTATACTCACGGCAGATGGCGAGAAGCATTTGTTCAGTTACAGGTGATCTGCCATGTTCTATATTGCTTAATGTAGATTTTTTTACACCGAGTCTTTCGCCAAATTTTTCAAGTGTTAAATTAAGTGCTATTCTTAGTTCTTTTACGCGTTCGTTAATTGAAGTCATTCCTATCCCCCTTTGCTTTTCTATAAACAATTATAACAATATTATGTCCAAAGTCAATGTAAAAGTTTTAATTTAAAACAAATTGCTTGACAAAGTTTTGAATTAATATCATAATGTTTTATATAAAAACAATAAAGGAGGAATAGTGATGAAAAACGAACTGACTGTAGAACTGACTGAATTAATTAAAATAGCGTCCCAACTGGATCAGACCGGATTAATTATATTGCAAAGTAACGCAGATGTTCTGTTGGCGCGTGACAAGTTGATGAGATGCGAAGACGAGGAGCAGAAATGTTCTGCCATTTCTTAATAATAGGATTTTTGAAATATTGTAATCGGGGATTTTAGACAAACTGTGATTCATATAGTCAATAAAGGAGGTGTCGTCATGGCAAATAAGCAGCCGACATTCCGGTATTTTATTAAAGATAAAGACGGAAATTCGGTGAATATTGATACCTTGTCAGAAGAAGAGCGAAGGGAAGTCGGGGTATGGGCGTATCGGAAACTTCTTGAAGGTCTGGGATACGAGCCGGCGAAGCAACAAAAAGGGAAATAGCCGCGGATGCGGCTGAGGGACAGGCTATAGGTAAGAGCAAGGTTTTTTATACAGTATTCTGTTTATAAGGAGAAAGAGATGTTTTTCGCATTATTAGATGCAATTGTTGCATGGATTGTAGCAGGAAGGCTTTTATACGAATTTTTCAAAACGAGAGAAATGGTTTGTATAGTTCCGTGTGTAGCGTTTGGTGTTTTTGGTTATCTGTTCACAAAAATGTTTTGGATTGATCTCGAGCTGATGATAGAAAAACGGAGAGAAACGAAAGATATAGCGGAGTTACAGGAAAGGAAGCTGGCACAGGAGCAGCAGAATGAAGCTGTGACTGCGGTGAAAAGAAAACCAAGGGGAAGATAGGAGACGTACAGATGGGAGAAGTAGAGAAAAAATATGAGTTAACATCAGATGCTATAGAGTTAGAGTTTATTGGAAAGAAGCTGTTCCGAATTAAAGCTCTGCGCGATTTTGCAGATGTGAAGGCAGGGGATCTGGGAGGTTACATAGAAAAAGAAGAGAACTTAAGCCAGTATGAAGATTGCTGGATATATGAGGAAGCCAAGGCATATGAAGATGCCAGGGTATACGAGGATGCCGAAGTGTTTGGAAATGCGTGTGTGAGCGGAGATGCCCATGTGAGTGGAAATGCTGTGGTGAGCGGAGATGCCAGGGTATATGGTTATGCCAGTGTGTACGGATATGCTGATGTGAGCGAAAATGCCCATGTGAGTGGAGATGTCACAGTGCATGAGAATGCTACAGTGTGTGGTCATGCTGATGTGAACGGAGATGCCCATGTATATGGTTATGCCAGTGTGTACGGATATGCCAGTGTGTACGGAGATGCGACAGTGAGTGGAAATGTCGTGGTGGAAGGAAATGCCAAGATAAGCGATCATGCCAACGTGAGGGGACATGCCGAGGTGAGCGGAGATGCGCATGTGAGCGGACATGCTTTGGTGAGTGGAAATGCCGTGGTGAGTGGAAACGCGCAGATGAGCGATCACGCTGTGGTGGATGATGATGCGCTGGTGACAGAGAATGCGCTGGTGTGCGAAGACGCAAACATAAGCGGACATGCAATAGTATCTGGGCGAGCCAGAGTGTATGGACATGCAACAGTAGACGGGACTGCTAAGGTGGATGGAGATACCGTGGTAGATGGAAAGATGCACCTGAACGGAAGCAATCAAGAGGGCGAAGAAGCTGCAACACAGGAGCAGCAGAATGAAGCGGTGCCTGCGGTGAAAAGAAAGCCAAGAGGAAGATAATGAAAAAATATGAGTTGACCTCAGATGTTATAGAAGCTAATGGAAGGAAGTTGTTTCGGATCAGAGCATTGCGCGATTTTGCAGATGTGAAAGCAGGGGATCTGGGAGGCTACATAGAAAAGGAAGAGAACTTAAGCCAGGACGAAGATTGTTGGGTTGGCGGAGAGGCAAAAGTAAGTGAGGAAGCACGTGTGAGCGAAAATGCATATGTGTGCAGAAAGTTCCAGATACATGGAAGAGCGCGTGTAAGCGGAAATGCTGAGGTGAGTGGAACGGGCATAGTGGGCGGAAATGCATGTGTGGAGGGAGAAGCGCGTGTGAGAGGAAATGCATGTGTGGGTGGAGAAGCGCGTGTGAGAGGAAATGCATGTGTGGGTGGAACTGCTATGGTATATGAAATTGCATGTGTGGAAGGGACTGCGACGGTGAGCGGAAATGCTGTGGTATGCGGAGGAGCGTATGTGAGTGGAAATGCCGTGGTATGCGGAGAAGCGTGTGTGAGAGGAAATGCTGTGATATACGGAGAAGCGCGTGTGAGCGGAGATGCTGTGGTATGTGGAGGAGCGTGTGTGAGAGGGAATGCGTGTGTGAGCGGAAATGCGGTGGTGAGCGGAGATGCTCAGGTAAGTCAAAGTGCAGATTATGCAATCATGGGCGGATTTGGATCAAAACATTGGACTATCACATTTTACAGACAGAAAAGAAGGACTATAGGGGTACAGTGTGGATGTTTTAACGGAAATCTCATGGAATTTCGTAAGCGGGTGAAAAAGGTGTATGGAGATACAAAGTTTGCAAAGGAGTATCTTATGATAGCGGACTTGATGGAATTACATTTTGCAAATAGAAGCAAAGACGAAAATGGGGAGTAAAGAAGGGGATGGAGGAAAAGAATACTGCAGATGTTCACAAAAATACAGTCATGTATTTTGCTTCAAATATGAGAGACACCAATAATTTGAAGATTCTTGCACAGACAGCACAGATTCTCTGGATGCAGGAACACAGAACAAGAGGTGAAAAAAAGATGTACAAGATAAAGGATGACAGCATCATGGATGATCCTGGCGGATAGTCAGTTTCGTCATACTTGAAATGGTTTTCATGGCATTTACATATTGTTTGCGTTCCTCCCGTGAGAGGGAAAGATACCAAGAAATATAGTCCATCTCGGAAGCATTTAAGGAATACGCAGCTTGTAAAGCGGACAGGGAAGAGGATTTGCTGGACGATTTCAGATACTCTTTTGTAATGGTATTTGATAAAAAAATTTCATCATCATTACCCACACCGTAAACAAGCCATTCGAAATTGACTGAAAGAGTGGTAATAATCCTTTGTATTATCGGACCGGAAATCTGCCTCTTGCCATTTTCAACCATGGACAAGTATGTCTGACTGATTTTTAGTAAAGATGCAAATTGCGATTGCGACATATGGAGAATTTCAGTTCGCAGATAGACAACTCTGGCCGCAATGCCGGAATAATCATCAGTGGATAAATTTTGAAAGAATAAATCGTTGTTCTCCATTATCGCAAACTCCTTTAGCCATGAGGAAATTAATATATCACAAAAATATGTTTGTAAAGAACAGCTTCTAAAAAGCAAGTAAAAAGGTCTTGTTTGTGGGAACAAGACCTCCAAAGGATATCAAGTATAAAGAGTATCGCGTCAACGATCAGCTCCACGAGGGGGAGTACTTATGCTTAAATATCCCGTGCGTTTAAAGTATATTAGCATAAAATCATAAAAATATCAATTGAAATTTGATAGATAGGAGAGAAGAATGAGCAGAATTATTGCATGTATGAACGAAAAGGGAGGAAGTGGAAAGACCACTACAGTTAAAAACCTATCTGTGAAACTCGCACAGAATGGGAAAAAAGTACTTGCCATTGACTTAGATCCATCAGCAAATCTGACATCCAGTTTAGGGATTCGTCCTAGAGAAGATGCGATTACTATTCTTGATATCTTGAAATTATCCAAAGAATGTGATGATATTCCTGAAAACTATGGAATAATCCACCATGATGAGGGGATTGACCTTATCACAAGCAGAAAAGCACTTCATGATTTTGAAAGTGAATTAAATGCAGCCTTTCAAAAAGAAGTTGTGTTACGGCGATTTTTAAATGATGTGAAAGACCAGTATGACTATATTTTTGTTGATTGTCCTGCCGGATTGGGAATTTTTACTGTAAATGCACTATTTAGTGCAGACGCAGTAATCATCCCCGTGCAGCCACAATTCTTAGGGGCAGATGCAATGCAGGTTGTATTTGAATATATTGCCAGGGTACGCAAAATGAATGGCACAAAATCAAAGCCGGAGATACTGGGGATTGTATTTACAATGGTTCGTGTCAATACAATCAATGACAAAGAAATCATGACATTTTTCCGCCAAAGCTATGAAGCCAAAATTAAGGTTTTTGATACATATATCCCAACAACGGTTAAATTTAGCGAATCGGACGGAGTAGGACAGAGCATTTATAAATATGCTTCGAAATCTACCGCGGCAATGATTTATTCAGACTTTGTGAAAGAATTCATGGATGAGGAGCAAAGGAGGAATTAGTATGGCTGGGAATAATAAAAAGCTTTTGGATAATCTGGCAGCAGGAGATCTGTCATATCTGTTAGATCCGTCGCTGGATGAGGGACAAGATGCTGTGCCTGCATTTGATGGAAAGGAAATGACCGATGTTCCGCTTGGGAAACTGCATGCTTTTAAAAATCATCCTTTCCGGGTAGATAGAGAGGCAGATGATTTTTTCCAGCTAGTTGAAAGCATTAAGGACAATGGGATTATTTATCCGGTACTGGTACGCCCAAGAGGAGACGAATACGAAATCATAGCAGGTCATCGGAGAACGGCAGCTGGAGAAGCAGCAGGTCTTAAGGATATCCCGGTTATTATCAAACCAATGAGTGACTATGAAGCAACTATTATCATGGTTCATTCAAACTTTCAACGGGAGACAATACTGCCTAGTGAAAAAGCGAAAGCGTACCGGATGTGCATGGAAGCGGAGAAGCACCAGGGAAAGAAAGGCATAGATACTGCAGCAATGATCGGTAAGGAGCATGATTCCAAACGGCAGGTTTATCGCTATATCCGTTTATCTTATTTGTTAGATGATCTGCTGTCCATGGTTGATGCAGGTGCAATACCAATGAATACCGGCATAGAACTTGCCTATTTGAATCTGGACACTCAGAGGGAGGTTCTTACATATATTGATAGCTTTGGGAAATATCCGTCTGCAGAACAGGCATCACGGCTTCGCAAAATTTATGCAGAAAATAAGGAATCTTTATCCTATGAACGAATTATTGCAGAACTGACAGAGGTGCCAAAAGCAAAGACAGCCAACAAGGTTTCTTTTAAAACGAAGGAGCTGACAGAGTATTTTGATGCAGGAACATCTGCAGAAACAATGTCAAGTACGATTTTGCAGCTGCTGTCGAGATACCGTAACGGAGATTTCGATGAAATAATGGGAAGAAAGGATAAATAAATCTGGAGGAGGCAGGTGATGAAAAAACTCATTTTGGCATGTACATGTGTGAGCTGCTTGTTTATAGGCGGATGCACTTATGAATATGAAACGGAATATATCAAGGAAGACATCGTTACGGATAGACTGGATGAAAACATGGAGATTCCGTCGTTGGAGCAGGAACTGGAGATTATAGGAGAAGAGTTTACTCTTATCTGTAAATATGATACAGGCAGTTACGATTTATCGAACTGGCATGTAACAGATACGAAAAACATTACAATGATGGCGGTAACTAATAATTTGCCGGAGGGATATGAGGTGTATATAGATCATGTACATGCAGATATTTCGCTGAAATCGACAGAGCCACAGATCAATGGAATCATGCAGGATTCGATGGATGATACGTTTCATGGATATAGCCAGGATGGCTTCTATATTGATGATACGACAGAATATTATAACATTTTCGCAATTGAAGGTTATACAGAGTATTTCTTTAAAATGTGGGGATATGCAATTGGAAACTACGGAAGTGTGCAAGGTACATCATCGAGGCTGACGGAAGGAAGCCTTATTCAGGCAGGAACCTACGCAGAGAAATTGACAGTGGTTTATGATATTTCAATTAAGAGACCGGAGTCGGATCATTTATATACCAAATCGGTTATAAGCGAATTATTGATACCTATATCAAGCGAGATTGATACTGTGGTAAAGGAATATGGCACAGGAAGAATAATTGAGGAAACGGAAGCAGCTGAAGAGGAAGAAGAAGATTTAGGCAAAAATATGAGATTAACAATGGCTTTTTTTCTAATAGCAGTAATTGTAGTAGCCGCATCATATTTTGTTGGTCGGTTTATTTCAGATTATAAAAAGTAGATATTAATAAAACAAAAAAAGATAATGATAGGAGAATGTGAATTATGGAAGCAAAAACAAGAGTACTGTCGGAATGTGAAGAAATGATTATGACT
This sequence comes from Roseburia sp., assembly GCA_014804775.1. Lineage (GTDB taxonomy): Bacteria > Bacillota > Clostridia > Lachnospirales > Lachnospiraceae > Roseburia. The sequence goes on from JAAUZB010000052.1 coordinate 97,496, forward strand.
ATTGTGTGGGATTTGGATTCGGCTCCTGATCTGGCGGCTGATTTGGCGGAAACAATGAAACGTGTAAACGCAAAATTCGGTAAGACATGGAAACCCCAGACCGTTTCCACCTTTTTGACCAGATTGGTGCAGAAAGGATTTTTGACATCCTACCGTAAGGGCAGATATGTCTATTATGAGCCAGTGGTGAAAAAGGATGAGTACTGTGCCGCAGAGATTACACGCATAGCAGACTTGTATTTTGCAGGAGATACGGAAAAGCTTGCACACTTTGTATGCGCAGTAAAGAGATACAAGAATTACTTAAGTGAGCTTCGGAAGATAAGGAATGTAGAGGGGGTATAGGTAAATATGAGAAATAATGATAGGACTCCGAATGATAGAACTCCGAATGAAATTTTGATGATGGCAATTATTATTCTTCTTTTATGTGCACTTATTTTGCTCGCGTTTGAGTATCTCACTAAGTGAAATGAGGGAGTGTCATCATGATAAACGGGAAATTATTTGTAGACAATTTCGCTGGTGGAGGCGGAGCAAGCACTGGAATGGAGATGGCGACTGGAATCAGTGTAGACATAGCTATCAATCACGATCCGGAAGCCATCCGGATGCATAAGACCAATCATCCAAACACAAAGCATTACTGCGAAAGCGTCTGGGATGTAGATCCTGTAAAAGTGTGTAATGGACATCCTGTGGCACTTGCTTGGTTTTCGCCAGACTGCAAGCATTTTAGCAAAGCGAAGGGCGGTAAGCCAAAAGATAAGAACATCAGAGGACTTGCATGGGTAGCCTGCCGGTGGGCAGGACTTGTCAGACCAGATGTGATCATGCTCGAAAATGTTGAAGAATTTAAAACATGGGGACCGTTAAACAGGAAACATTATCCCATCAAATCAAAGCAAGGGCAGACATTCCGCAAGTTTATCAGTCAGCTGACGGATTTAGGGTACAGCGTGGACTATCGAGAGCTTGTTGCTGCTGATTATGGAGCACCCACTATGCGTAAGAGATTCTTCTTAATCGCCCGCTGTGACGGCAGACCGATTATATGGCCGGAACCGACACATGCCAAGGCAGACAGTGAACTTGTGGCGGAAGGTATCAAGAAGCCGTATGTTGGCGCCTATACGCAGATAGATTTTTCCTTACCCTGTCCTTCAATTTTTGATACATCGGAACAGATAAAGGATAAATACGGTATCAGGGCAGTAAGACCACTTGCACCGAAGACCATGGAGCGGATTGCACGGGGATTGAAAAAGTTTGTGATTGAAAATAGCAGTCCGTTCATTATTCCTATCGGATATGGAGAGAAGAAAGGGCAGAAGCCAAGGGTGCATGATATTCAGGAACCGCTTCCGACTGTGGTTGCAAGCGGTAAACATTATCTCTGCAGACCGTATATTGCGCAGATCGGTCAGACAGGATTTACTGTCGACCGGAGCAAAGATGTGACAGATCCATTAACAACAGTGGTAAGCAAAAATGAGCATTGCCTGATAAGTCCTATTCTTATACAGTATCATTCCGAAACAGCGGATAGAGAAGTTCGGGGGCAGAACATTGAGCAACCGATCATGACAGTGGACAGCTCCAACAGATACGGTCTGGTCACATCTTTTTTACATAAATACTATGATGGCGGATATAAAGGCGCGGGAGAGGAACTGAAGAATCCGCTGCCGACAGTGACAGCAGTGGATCACAACAGTATATGTGCTGCCACGCTGATACAAATGAATAATCATTGTGACGGCAGAGATATCACGGAGCCGATTCCCACAATAACAGCAGGAGACGGACATTTCGGGGAAGTCAGAGCTTTTCTGATTAAATATTATGGGCAGGGAACCGGTCAAGATATCAAAGAACCGTTGGATACGGTTACAGCGCGTGACAGATTCGGTCTTGTGACTATTGCTGGGGTGGATTACCAGATTGTAGACATCGGCTTGCGGATGTTGGAGCCAAAGGAATTGTATGGATGTCAGGGATTTCCGGATGACTATATCATAAATCGCGACTATACAGGCAAAACGTATCCACGCAGCGAGCAGGTCAAAAGATGCGGAAATGCGGTATGTCCTCCGATACCGGCAGCATTAGTAAAAGCAAATCTGCCAGAGTTATGCATTGCGAAGCGAACACCGAACTGCAGGGTTCAAGAGGATGAGCTTGGTCAGTTTAAATTTGCGTAATAAATAAGGGTAACTATCTTGTTACCGGAAAAGAGGATTTTTTGAATAGGATAAAATCTATTTTATTTAATACAGATATGGTTCAGGCAACTCTGGACGAAAGAAAGATGGTGACAAGACGGATTTGTAAGGATACAGGCGAGAGATGTGTTCCTGACATGAGTTTTTATAATGCGGACAAACGGACCTTTGCAGTACATAATTACGCAGATATATTTCACACTGATCAAATAAGCCTTGCGGAACGAGCGTGTCCAATTTGTCCAGGAGATATATTGTATATCCGGGAAACCTGGTGTGTGAATCCGAACTATAAAGAGTTTTATTACCGCGCTGATAGGAGAATAGGAACACCTGCGCCGTATGGTTTAAAATGGAAACCATCTATCCATATGCCGAAAAAGGCAGCCCGCATCTGGCTTAAAGTCACGGATGTCAGGGTGGAGCGGCTGCAGAACATGACCTTGGATGATTTTCTAAAGGAGGGAATAACTGTCCGACCTGAAGCATTTAATGATCCCGAGACGGCATATATGCAGGCAAGGAGAATGTTTAAGCAGCTGTGGGACTCCACAATAAGGAAAGATCAGATTTATGTTTACGGTTGGGATGCAAATCCATGGGTATGGGTAGTAGAGTTTGAACGGTGTGAGAAGCCAGAAAGTGAGAGATGAAATTTGAAGAGCAATGAGAAATCGGCAAAAGATATTGCCTTTGAAAAGGAAAGGACAAAATTTCGAAGGGAAATAAAACGGTTAACGAATTGTTTGAACGAAAAGCAAAAACAGATTGATGAATTGAACAAATTTGTGGAAGAAAAGATAATTATCATTTCACAGCAGGAAGATTGGATAAGACGATTACTTGAATATACCGAATTGTCAGAACAAGATATGAAAAATCTGATAGAAAAGGAAAAGCTGTCCTCTGAAATAACAAAACATCTTTATGATATGCAACAGGTATTTGAACGGCTTGGAATGTTTATTTAGAGAAGGCGATTATAAGCGGTGCAAGGCATCGGAAGAAATAGAAAGGAAAAGAAAGTATGCCAAGTTTGACAGCAGCGATTGATAGTATGCAGTTTAAGGATCTGACACACGAAATCAAGCGCACCCTGTACATGTCTGCAAAAGATGTGGTCCGGTTGGGATATATGCTGAACAGGGTGAAAGTGGGACGTATGTATGCGGATACATACGATGACTTTGATAGCTATCTGGCGGAGGAATTGAATATCGACTATACGATGGCAACACGCTTTATCCGGATCAACCAAAAATATGCAAAATCAAGTGAGGGCATGGAAATAGCGGAGCAATATGAAGGATATTCTCGAGGTCTGCTGATCGAGATGCTTAACATGACGCCGGAGCAGGAGGCAAAGGTTACACCAGATATGACCGTCAAGCGGGCGCGGGAGATCAAAAAGCAGGACAGGGCAGACCGGCAGGAAGTAGCGGAGACGGTGGAGCCAGAGGAAGTTGCGACGTCGCAACCTGTGCCAGTAGATATGCCACTACCAGGACAGCTTGATCTTGAGACGAACTTTCCAGAATATCTGCCAGAAGAGCCGGAAAAAGAGGAGGTTATTGATGCGGAATTTCGTGAGATAGATGAGCCGGTGACTTCGAAGGAAATTGCGACGTCGCAACCGCTATCTGTACATGGGTTGCCTATTACTGAATATCCCCCAGACAGCTTAATTAGTACGGAAGGCTGTGGGCACAAATATAATTGCTTCTCCTGCAGCATGGAATGCAGTATACGGCAAAAGGAACGTTACTGCGGGGAAGCTCCGTTAGGAAACCCGTTTGCATGTGACACAATGAATATAATTGCGAATCTTAGGAGTGAGATTGGAACACAGTGCCAATTTGTAGACCAGGATTTAGCATATCACAGGAGCGGAGATGATGAACCGAGTCCGTGTTGTAAAGACTGTATGAATCCTTGCAGATATCAATGCAAGAGAGCTGCGGAAAAAAGGGAGGAGGAAAGGACGAAGAAAACAACAATTCCTCCGAACGAAAATGCAGACGCACAGGACGAAAAGGAGATTCCGTCCGACATTGAAGGCGTAAAGTGCATTCTGGAGGAGCAGAAAAAACTTCTTGACGATATGCTTTTAGTGGATAAGGTGGAGTCATTGCCCAAAGCATACGTTTTTAAACAAAAAACAATTGTGGCTGCTCTGGCAGCAATGATCTGTGACTTGGAACGGGAGGAGGAGACAGAAGGGTACGAAAGCTGGTTAAAACTGCCCTGTAAATGTGGGGATACAGTATATGTCTTACCCACAAAGGAAAACGGTTTTTCAGACATAATTGAAATGGAATGTCAGGGGTTCTCAATCGGTGTACTCGGTAATGTTGCGAACCTACGGCCGAAAAAAGGACAGGGCAAAGAGCTTCCTAAGATGTATCAGCCGGCACTGTCTGATTTTGGAAAATCAGTCTTTAAATCGGAAGATGCAGCGAAACGGCTAATGAAGGAAAAAGAGGAGCAAGATGCATAAGGTACATTTTAGCACCGGTAATGATGATTGGGAAACACCGCAGAATCTTTTCGATGAACTGAACAAAGAATTTGGTTTCACTTTAGATCCATGTGCCAGTGATAGCAATCACAAATGTGCCAAGTATTATACAGTGGAACAGGATGGTTTATCACAATCGTGGGCAGATGAAATTGTATTTTGTAATCCTCCATATAGTAAGCATGGCGGGCAAAGAAAGTGGGTAGAAAAATGTTATACGGAAGCAAGAGAAAAGGACATAACAGTAGTTGCACTATTACCGGCAAGAACAGATACAAAAATATTTCATGACTATATTTTGGGACAGGCTGAAATTAGATTTATAAAAGGAAGAATAAGTTTTAGATCACGCGGAGAGGAAAGTGGAAGGGCACCGTTTCCGAATATGATCGTTATATTCAGAGGCAGACAACCATCAAGCGAAGTGAAAGGAATGGTGATAAAGAAGTGAAGAAATATGTTTTTGTAGTTGAATTGATTTTCTGGAGTATATATTTATTGTGGGTTTGGAATATACGTGATGATTGCCGGTAGGAAAGGAGGAATTTCATGCCCAGACAGACGAAGGAAGACAAGATCAGGGAGCTAGAGGAGACAAACAAGAGGTTGCTGGAATGTATTGATCAATTATCGAAGCGGAATCAAGAACTGGTAGAAGCAGAAGAGGGAACGTTTGTACATAGTCCTACCTATCTTCAAATGCAATCAGAACGAGATTTTTTTAAGAATCTCAGCAATCTTAATGAACGACTTCTGGCAGAGCAGAAGAAAAAGACCTTGGTTTTGGACGACAAGGTGAAACAGATTTATGAAGACAACAGGCAGTTGACATCAAAAAATGCCGATATGGAATATTTCGTTGGCATCGTCGAAAACCGGCATGACGCAAAAGAATATATGGAATTGCGGGAGAAAATATTTGGGCTTGAAGCGAGAGTGGATCAGCAGGCAGAGGCAATTGCAAACCGTGACGCGGAGATAGTGCGGTTGCAAAAGCAGCTTGCAGAAGCAGCGGTTAAGGAGAAGAGTCCTGAATCAGATCAACCAAAGACTGACAAAACAACGGAGCCAGAGGAATCGAATGCAAGAGGCAATGTTCCGCGGCAAAAAAAACGTAGACGATGAATAGAGATGGGGGAGATATATGAAATTTTTTAATCTTGTTGGTCCTATTTTTATGCTAGTTGCTTTGATTGGAATCGCTCAGAACCGTCATAAAAAGGATGAATACATGAAAATAGAAAGAATCAATAGCAAGTTGATGGCGAAATAAGAGTGATTACTCAAAGAAATGTTGAAGCGGTTCGAAATAGCGGAGCTGACCGGTCGTGCCTATGGCATATTTTTGGAAGAAGAAAATAAAGGAAGGAAGGGAGGGGTGGTAGAAATGAGCAATGCATATGAGTTAGAAAGGTTGATATTCAACATTGTTATAGATACTGTTGGATTTATGTTTTTCATAACTACGGCAAAAAAAATAGATCGCGGATATTTTCTGTTACGGGTAGGATTACTTATTTGTGCTATTCCATGGATTGTAGATGTGGTTTTACGCATATGCCTATGGTTTTGGGGGGATAGAAAATAAAAAGAAGGGAGGTGACTGTAATGCCAAATAAGGATATGGAAGAACCGTTGGAGCAGTTAAGAAAGATATTTGGAATCGTCGATGAAGGACAGATTGTATCAGATAGCGATTATGAGCGTTCTGAGCGACTGGATGATTGGGGGTGGTAGAAATGAGCAATGCATATGACATTGTTATGCAGAGCCGGCAGGAGATTGTTGACCGGCTGATTGCACAGATGGAAAAGGGATACGCTGCGACACGCGAAGCATGGCGCAAAAGTGCCACGGGAAGACCGTATAATCCGGTATCTGATGCGGTATATAAGGGCGGAAATCGGTTCCGGCTGATGATTGCTGCAGAGGCATATGGATTTTCAGATCCTCGCTGGATGACATTTAAGCAGGCAAAGGAGCACGGTTATAAAATTGCACCGGGGGCAACGGGGATGTTGCTGGAGAAATGGATTTTTTTCAAAGACGTCATGAAGGAGGATCAAAGTGGGAATCCGGTATTGGATATGGACGGGAAACCACAATTTGAGCGGGTCAAGTTAAAAAAGCCTATAGTGAACTTTTTCCGTGTTTTTAATGGTGAGCAGGTTGTCGGTCTGCCGGAGTTGATGCGAGCCGAAGTGACAGAAGACTCATATACAGATATGGCGGATACTTTTGAGAAATCGAGTAGATGCCCGGTGATTTACGAAAATCAGGACAGAGCTTTTTATTCTTTACCCATGGATACCATATATCTGCCGCCCAAAGATGCATTTAAAAATAACGAAGCGAGATTATCTGTGCTGCTTCATGAAATGTCGCACTCAACGGGGCATCCTGACTGTCTGGACAGAAAACTTGATAATGCATTTGGAACTGAAATGTATGCCAGAGAAGAGCTGAATGCAGAGCTTAGTGCTGCATTTTTAGAGGACGAGCTTGGAATATCACTTGAGCCTGACAGTGAGATGATAAAAGACCATGCCAATTACATAAAGAGCTGGATTGCGGCACTCAAAGATGATCCAAACGAGTTGTTCCGGGCATGTGCTACGGCGGAGGAGATCACGGAATATCTGATGGAAAATTACCGCGCCGAGTTGGAGCGGGAACAGCAGGAAAAACAGGAGCAGCGTGAGGAGGGAAAGACACAGGAAGTCAAAGAGAATCTGGGTACAGATGCGCCTATATCAGGAGAGGAGGTTTTTGATCCTGCGGCAGAGCCGACTGTGACTATCATATGGAGCGAACATAGCCGCTTTCATGAGGGTGAAACAATGCCTCTATCACAGGCAAACGCTCTCATGAAGACGCTGGATGAAGAAATGCTTGAAAACCCCTTTTATTGTAAAACAAAGTTCCGCATTAATTATGTATTTGCTGGGGAACCCGGTGACTACGAGGGACGGCAGGACTTAGGTGATGGGGAAGGCACCTTAATAGATCACATAGAACAGTTTCACGCAGATTATGCCAATAACGAGACCTGGAACAATTGGTTATTGCGTCATGGAGGGACGGAAGCACTGGAAGAAGATCAGGAGCAACGGCGTTGGATGCTAAACGAATTTGTTCCTTATCTGAAGATGCATTGTAATCTTTCGGAAATGGAACGGATAGCAGGTGAGGATCTGGATAAGGAAAATGTATCATCTCTGGAAACAACTTACTATGCTGCAGTGCAGGAGTATGTAGCCAACTGCCGGCAAATGATCAACAGTGGAGATTATGATTTGCCGCCAGTTCCAAGATTGGCAGATTTTGATCCTAAACTGCAGGCATATGAAGAAATAGAAGCTTATAAAGAACATGTGGAGAATGAAATTGCGCAGGAAGCAGCGGCTGCAGGAATGACCGTGGAGGAATACGCAGCTAACGGGTATGAACCATGGGGCACCTTTTCTATTTATCAGTTAAAGGATGATGCACCTGTAGATTATCATTTCAGACCCATGGAGGAATTACAGAGAAAAGGACTTATTGCCACGTCTGCTAATTATGAAGAAGTTTATGGCGGCATACTGACACCGGGTATGAGTTTGGAAGACATATTTGAGAAATTCAAGGGACATTCTCTGTCTGTTTCTGATGTAGTGGTGCTTCATCAGAATGGCGCGGATACCGCTCATTATGTTGATAGTATCGGTTTTGCGGATATAACAAAGGATTTCCTGAAAGAAGACACGTCAAGAACTGCTGGACAGTCTGTTGAGCAGAGCGAAAATACACAGGAACTGGCAGTTACAGAAACAAAAGTCTCCTATTATGCAATTAATGAGGAAGCTGCCCGCAGGGCAAAGGAAGCGAACAGTTATGATGACTATGTACCAGGAAGCGCAACAGAAGAATATCGCAGAATAGTAGATGAAGCCTCCGAGATTGCAGAACGCCAGAAAAAACGGGTAGATCCTATGTACCACGAGAAAATTGACGGTCTGTTAGACACTTATGCCAGAAAGGCTGCAGAGAACATAAACGCCCGCTATGAAATTGAAGCCAGAGTGCCATCTTTTCTTATTACAGGTGGCGGAAATTTCCCAGTAAGCAGAAAAGAAAAGCAGAACGCAGCGAGGGAAAAGAACTGGAACGAATGGAAGGAAATACAAGGGTTGCTTGATAAAATCCGCAGCACAGGAATGGGCGGGATCAGTGCAGACGATCCGCAGGCTGTACATAAATTGGAAGCAAAACTGGAGAGCCTGCAGGAAGTTCAGGATACCATGAAGGCGGTCAATTCGTATTACCGGATACATAAGACTCTTGACGGATGTCCGGATCTTTCAGATGAAAAAATCAAAGAGCTGAAAGCTGAAATGGCGTCACAGTGGCACACGGAAGATAAACCATATGCATCATGGGAATTATCGAACAACAACGCAGAAATACGCAGAATAAAGGAGCGTATCGCAGAACTGACACGGAGGAGAGAAACATCTTATGTTGGATGGGAATTTGACGGTGGCAGAGTGGATGCCAACAAGGAGGACAACCGACTGCAGATTTTCTTTGATGAAAAACCGGACGAAAAAACACGGAGTGAGCTTAAGGGGCGTGGTTTCCGCTGGTCGCCCAAAGCAGGAGCATGGCAGAGACAGCTGAACAATAACGCATTCTATGCCGCAGATTATATTGAATGCATACAGCCGCTTACGGGGGAGCGTCCCACAGAACTGCAGAAGCAGGTAAATGCAAATAAAGAGAAAGAAGCAGGGAAAACGCCAGAAGAGCGGGGAACAGGAGACAATCTTGCAAGACCCAGAAAGCGAGGACGTTGATTTAACAAAATGAAAGCAGTCTTGAAATATCCAGAAGCAAAAAACAGAATTGCAAAATGGATATGTAGTTACATACCCAAACATAATGTTTATGTTGAGCCTTATGCTGGAAGCCTTGCAGTATTGTTCAACAAAGAACCCTGTCACATAGAAACGGTCAATGATTTGCATGATGAAGTGGTCAATTTTTTTCGGGTACTGCGTGATCATGCAGATGAACTGCAAAGTTTGATCGAATTAACCCCGTATTCCCGGACGGAATACGACAGGGCATACGAAAAAAGTGAAAATGACGTAGAACGGGCGAGAAGGTTTTGCGTCCGATGCTGGATGGGGTTCGGAGCTGCCAATCTATATAAAAATGGATTTAAAAGTGGACAGCAGACAAGATCCCCTAATCCGGCAAAGGCATGGGCGGAACTTCCGGAAACTATGAAAAAAGCGGCAAAACGTTTGAAAGGTGTACAGATAGAATGCTTACCGGCACTGGAATTGATATTAAGATATGATACAGAGGATGTGTTTATGTACCTAGATCCTCCATATGTACACGGAACCCGGAAGAATTATCTGTACAAATACGAGATGGAAGATTATGAACACGAAAAGCTTTTGCCAGTGCTTGTAAAACATCCGGGAAAAATTCTTCTGTCAGGATACGATAACGAAATGTATAATGACTATCTTTCGGGGTGGAGAAAAGTACACAAATCCACAACGGCAGAAAACGGTATACGAAGAACAGAAACATTATGGATGAACTATGATATAGAACCGGAACAGATAACATTGAAGCAATACGGTCTATAAGACAGAAGGGATGGGATTTGGGAAATGGTATTTTGGATTTTCGCAATTTTATCAGTGTTAGGGACTGCCTTATTGGTGATACGTGCGATAGTGAATAATTTATATGATGAGGAAAAAAAGTATCCAAAGTTTGTTGAATTTTTTTATTGGGAAGAGGATTTTTGGTTTCCAATCTGCATATTTACAATGATAATCCTATTTATTTTTGTTCTCATGTTGATAGCTATTATTAATGCATATGTATTAGCAGATGCGGAGAGGGCGGCTAAAGAACAGCAATATCAAGCACTTGTCTATAAAGCACAAACGGAAAGCATCAGGGACGAATTTGGAATCATCAATAAAGAATATATCGATGAAATACAGACATGGAATCAAGAATTGGCGAAATACCAGTCATATTCTCACAACTTTTGGATTGGCATTTTCTATCCGAAGCAGATATATGATGGTTTGGAGTTCATTGACTGGGAAAGTGTCAGAATGAAAGAATAAGGTGGAAACATTATGGATGAACTATGATATAGAACCGGAACAGATAACATTAAAGCAATACGGTCTATAAGACAGAAGGGATGGGATTTGGGAAATGGTATTTTGGATTTTCGCAATTTTAACAGTGTTAGCGATTATTTTCCTTGTGATATTTAATAAAATTGAGGAAACGTATGATGAAAAAAATAAATATAAGAATACAAAGTTTGCTCAGTTTGTTTGGCTGAATGAGGATGTACTTCAAATTGTAAGTGGTGTGACTGCACTTATCAGTGGATTTGTTGCTGTTCTCATGCTGTGTGCAATTATTATTTTGCAAATATCAGCAAATGCAGAGAGAGCAGCTAAAGAACAGCAGTATCAAGCACTTGTGTATAAAGCGCAGACAGAAAGCATCAGAGATGAATTTGGAATCATCAATAAAGAATATATTGATGAAATACAGACATGGAATCAGGAATTGGCGAAATGCCAGTCATATTCTCACAACTTTTGGATTGGCATTTTCTATCCGAAGCGGATATATGATGGTTTGGAGTTTATTGACTGGGAAAGTATCAGAATGCGACAGTGAAAGGCGGATAGGAATGAAACTTGTAATAGAAGTTGATATTGATCCCAAGAGCTCTGGACTGGATTCGGATGAAATTAAAGGCGATACTAAACAGTTTGCGCTGGATTTATTAAGATTCGGGGCAGAGGAGCAGGGAATAGGTTTGGCTTTGATAAAAGCTGAGTGCAGCGATTAAGCATAGGGAGGAAAGATAATATGGATGATTTTGTGATGGAAGAAAAAATTATTGCAGCGGAGCAGTTGCCGGATGGCTGGGAGTGGCACTGTCATGAGGGTGGAACAGGAGAACTTATGGCGCCGAACGGGAAAGTGTATATTAAATATAATCAGATACCCTTTGAGTCCGAATGGCGCAAATACGCAGAGAATGCAGAGCAGATTATCAAAAAGGATTTAGAAAAAGGACGTGTTGGGAATATAGATCAGCAGCGGGTGGAAGACCTGCTTGAGGGGTATGCGTTTATTGGAATTGAGCAGTCAACAATAGACTATATTCTGCAGAATTGGGATTGGGAGACAAGATTAAATCTTTCGGGGAAAGCATATTTTGGTCTAAGGTTTTCCGGGGATCTGAAAAACGTTGATTTGTCGAATGCAAGGATGGATGAGAGTATTTTTGATGATATAAAGCTTGTCGGCGCGGATCTGTCAGGGACGGATCTGCGGGATGTAAGATTTGAATTTGGATACTTAAAAGATGTAAATTTTGCAGGATGCAATATGGCAGGGGCAAAATATCGTTATTCCCATGTGGAAGAGTGTGATTTCTCCAGTGCCTCTATTCAGGAAAATGCATTTTACGGATGTCGTACAGAGAATAATTACTACAAAGATGTCACTATAATTCCGGTTACAAAAAGTGTAGAAAAAACATATGTTCCAATTCCGGGGAGTTCCTATGTCGGAGAGGTATTTCTTACAGATACAGGCAAATATCTGCTGACATTGGAGGATGGCAGCCTTTTGGATTTTCCGGCAGATGAGTTGGAAGATGTTCTTAGTTTTAGATCTGGACTTAGCAACCTCGGAAAAGAAGTGACCCTCAAGCATGGAGAGTTTGCCAAGGCTAAAATAGATATAAGTTTTGATACACCATATCATAGCTTGGAGGAAATAGGCATGCTGCATGAGGGAGATATCGTGCACTTGCAAGATGGCGACCGGATAAAGGTATATTGGGGAAATAAGATTAATGTCAACAGCCCATATTTTCATCAATTTGAGGGTGAGAACCTTGACGATCCGAATGGCAAGGATTCCGGATTATGCTTCAATATTAATCAGGCTGTGGAAATTGACCTTATTACGAGGGGACAAACATACAAACTGAATGATAAGGAACTGGAACATGCGAAGCAGATGGAGCCTCTGATCCGACAGAACTTTGAAGAGTGTATGAGGAATGGAGAGGATAAACCGCCGAAAGACGATTATTCCATGGAGGAACTGCGACAGGAGATGCCGGAACAGCTAGAGAGTCCCTCCCGTGATATGAAATCGCAGGAATCCCATACATCACCTAATGAGGACGGTGCCACAGAGCACGGTACAGTCCGACGTCCACATAGGTTGAGATAATGATATTGACAACATAACAACAAGGTAAAGATCCTCACTACGAGAGAAAAATTGCAAATAAGATGGAACCAGTAAAAGTATTGAAATATCCGGGATCAAAATGGAATATAGCAAGACAAATTGTCAAGCTGATGCCACTGCACCACAGCTACGTGGAGCCGTACTTCGGCAGTGGTGCAGTGTTATTTAATAAGCCGCCATCTGATATTGAGACAATAAATGATCTTGATTCAGATGTTACAAACCTTTTTTGGTGCATACAACATGATCCCGAAAAGCTGGCAAGATTGGTAATGACTACTCCTTATGCAAGGGAGGAATATGACAAACAGTTTGCAATGGATTATGATGAGCATGATTGCCAGTATCAGAGAGCAGCAGGATTTTTAATAAAATGCTGGCAGGGGCACGGCTTCCGGACAAATTCTAAAGTCGGATGGAAAAATGATGTACAAGGACGGGAGAAAATGTATGCACTTTGGAACTGGTACCGCCTGCCAGAATGGATTGTAGAAATTGCAGAACGTTTGCGAAAGGTACAAATAGAAAATCGTCCTGCGGTGGAAGTGATACAGCGATTTAACTATCCCAACGTGTTTATGTACCTAGATCCGCCATATCCATTTCAGGTACGAGGAAGAAAGCAGTATAAATTTGAAATGGGAGAAGAGAAAGACCATGAAGAACTGCTAGAGATAGTTTTGAAAAGTGAAGCAAAGATTATGATATCAAGCTATGAGTCTGATTTATATAATGCATATCTAAAAGGGTGGACTAAAGTAAAAATGTCAAGCTGTGCAGAACATGCTGGATCAAGAATCGAGACAATATACATGAATTATGAAATGGCAAGGCAGATGACATTAGACGAATATAATCTGTAAAAATGCTTGATTAAGAAGAAATTAAAATAATATAGGAAGGAGGGACGCGAGGCATTGCATAAATTAAAGAACACTTATATTGATAAAATGATCAACAATAAGTTAAGTGGCAAAGAAATAGATTTTCTTCTTTATATTGCAACCGGCCAGAATGAGTTTGGTCGGGTAGAATCTGTCTATTATAAAGATGTATGCAGTGCGATAGATATCTCTTTTCAAAAATTCTATGATATTTTGCAATCTTTATCAGAGAAAGGAATGATAATCTATGAAAAATTACATAGGGCAGATGTTACAGTTACATTAATCGGAAATAGTTTTTATGGGGTGGACTATAAAAAGAATAAACTGGGATACCTCAATGTTGCAAAAACAAATTTTAAGAATCCTGAATGGAGGGAGTTAAAAGCCGGATCTAAATTATTGTATTTATATACACAAAGATTCATCGAAGGAAAGCATATGCTGGTCCAGAATTTCTATGAGGAATTTTGTAAGCTATTTGATGTTGCAAAAAAAAGCCTGCAATTATACATACATGAGCTGAAGAAGAAAAAGTTATTATTCATAAGCAAGAAGCGCAATAAAACATATAAGTATGAAATGACCATGAAACGCAGCACAGTATTACATACAAAGGGTCTGGTTGAAAGGGAGAAGGAAAGCTACATACAAAATATTATATTAGCCATCCGGCGTAATTTTAAAAAATATTTGCCGGAGAAGGAACCGGATAAGGTATTAAATGACATCGGAAATCTGGCAGATACCAAAAGAGCAGAGAAGCATACAAATTTTGCTTTTTTAATTGTGAAAGCCGTTGAGGACAGTATCAGACTGCAGAAGGAAGAAAAAAAGAACAAACCTGTATTAAATGCAGCTCTCGTAAATAGCTGCTTGGGAAAAATGATAGAAGCATAATGAAGTATTGTGAAGCCAGATAGTATTTATCTGGCTTGTTGTGCACAGTATTTTTTACAAAATAGGACTAAAATTTGAAGCTATAATGAGAAAAGACCCCAAAAGTAACTTAAGGGTCCTTTTTTTATATCTTTTATTCAAGTTTTACGGATTGCAAATATTCTAAGATTCAATAAATAAGGATTGCAAATGAGAATCTTATTCAAGTAATAGGGAGAATGAGTCAAGAATATATTCAATTTTTAAGGCTAAAACTTTGCCAGCATTAATGCCATAAGTCCTTTGTTTTCTAGGGAAGAAAGGATATTTGGGCAAAATAATTAATTTTTTCTCCATTAAATATACATTTGCTTTTATAAATGAATGTTTCCTAGATTTTCCATAGTGACATATAGTACCTACTGATCAATAATGATTTCCAAAATTCATTCTTAAAATGGTTACACAGTATGTCAATTATCCGTTTGCTGCTAACGTAATTATTAATATTCATACAAATAAAAAGAAAATCCTGTTGTATATACTGAAATCAAAGTAATTTATCATTTGATTGCTTTGAGTATAACAATAATGCAGTTTTCCCCCTTTATTATGTATTAAAGAAAGGAGGTTCTTATGCGTTATCACAAAAATGATGGAAAAGAAATAATAGTGTATACAAATGAAGAACGAGATCGTGCAATGGAAGTCAGTTTGACTTCTCTGGCCGCAAGCATGGGATATACACCTGTTCGCCGGGGAAGGCATTATATTTTAAAAGAAATGGACAGTCTGGTTATTTATAATGACAGGACTTGGAACAGATGGAGCGGCAGAGGAAATATTACAAATG